>NZ_CP029190.1:6189381-6857351 GCF_008642295.1 Streptomyces venezuelae
CCCATCGTTCCGACCGAGAAACGGAGCCGACATGGCCGCTTATGACATCGCCAAACTGCACCCGGTGTTCGTCCGCCAGATGGACGCCCTCGCCGCGCTCGACATCGATGCGGTGATGAAGAACTACACCGAGGACGCCGTACTCCTGCGATTCGAAGGAGTATCGGTCGGAATCGACGAGGTGAGGGAGACGTTCACCGGCTATCTCACCCTGAAACCCACCCTCGTGGAACTCCAGGAGTACGTCGAGACCGAGGACACGATCTTCTATCGGGCGATCATGAACCTCAATGGCGCGCCGGAGCACGCGTTCGGGACACTGGTGGTCCGCGATGGCCGGATCTGGCGCCAGACGGCCGGCTTCGGCAGCTGACCCCGGATATCCGGGTAGCGTACGCGAGGAGGCGCGCGGGGAGGGCGGCAGGCCGCCCTCCCCGCTGCCATCGAATCACAGGGCAAAGGGGAGGCCATGGAACAGGAAACCAACCGGGTCGAGGCGTTCAGCGATGGCGTATTCGCCATTGTCATCACCATTCTCGTCCTGGAAATCAAGGTCCCGGAGGAGCACGGTTCCGACCTCTGGCACGGATTATGGGCACAGTGGCCGCACTATGCCGCATACGTGGTGAGTTTCCTCGTCGTCGGCGTCATGTGGGTCAACCACCACACCATCTTCGGCCACCTGCGGCGGGTCGACCGGCCCCTACTGTTCCTCAACCTCCTTGTTCTGATGGTGGTTTCGGTGATCCCGTGGACCACCTCCGTCCTCGCCGAACATCTCAAGGACGACGAGGCGGCCAAGGTCGCCGCAATTCTGTACAGCGCGTGGACAGTCGTCTACGCCCTTGCCTTCAGTGCCTTCTGGTGGTACGTCACCCGGGTCGGCCATCTCTTCCACGAGCACGTCGACAAAGACGGCGCACGGGCCACACGGATGCGCTTCGGCCTCGGAGCCATCGCCTATCCCATCACCGTCGTCCTGTCCTTCATTTCGGCGCCACTCGCCCTCGTCGCACACTTCTTCATCGCCATCTACTATGCGGCGAACCAGATCCCCATCCCTCTCGTGGTAGAAGACGAGCGGCTCGAATCTGCCAGCGACCTCAGGAAGTAGCCGCCGGGGCCTACGGCCGTTCTCGCCGGTCAAGTAGGGTATTGGATCTAGCTGGTCGCGGGGGAGGCGCAGTGATGGCTCGCGTAGTCCTGCCGGAGGAATCCGCCAAGGAAGTCTCCGAATTGATCGACGTATTGATATCTCTGTTCTTCGAATCCTTACCCCGGCGGGACCAGCGCAACTGGGCCCGCGTTTACCTGAACGGTCTCGTCGGAACGACCGGCAAGAAAACCATTCGCAACATCGCCGGCACCGGGGCCAGTTCGGTGGAACAGAGTCTCCAGCAGTTCATCAGCAAATCCCCCTGGGACTGGACCCCGGTCCGCCGTTCCCTCGCCCAGCACCTCGAACGCACCGCACAGCGTCCCCTGGCCTGGGTGGTCCAGCCCATGGTCATCGAAAAGGCCGGGGACCGCTCGGTCGGCGTCGGCCGCCAGTTCGTCCCCCAGCTCGGCCGCACCGCCAACTGCCAGCAGGCCAGCGGCATCTGGCTGGCCTCCAGTGACGCCAGCTTCCCGGTCGAATGGACCCTCACCCTCCCCGGGCCCTGGACCAGCGAACTGCTCCGCCGCCGCCGGGCCGGCATCCCCGACACCGCCCGTTCCCTCACCCCCGCCCAGGACGCCGTACACGCCGTCCAGCGGATGGCCGCAGGCTGGCAACTCCAGCGCCGGCCGGTGGTGATGGAGGTCGGCAACGCCGAACTCCCGCAGTGCATCGAAGCCCTCTCCCTCCAGGACATCCCGTTCGTCCTGAAGGTGGACGGCTCCGTGCCGGTCTCCTTCGGCGGCGCCGGACGCCACAAACCCGGCCCTCACACCGCACCCGCCCGCGAACTCATCGATTCGTTGCGCTCCCAGCGCCGGGTGGTCGAATGGACCCGGCACGGCCGGCCGGAGGGCGCGGTCACCCTGCTCACCTCCGCCGCCATCCTCGCCGCCGCCGCCGAGGACCGGCCGGCAGCCCTGCCGCCCACCCCCCTGCTGCTGGTCGGGGCCTGGACCGAAGCCGCCCTGCTGCCCTCCGAGTTCTGGATCACCAACATCGGCGACCGCCCGCTGGCCCAGCTGTTCCTGCTGGCCAAGCTCACCGACCGGGTCGCCCTGGACTACGCCGAGGTGTGCGAACCCGTGGGCATCCGCGACTTCGAGGGCCGCTCCTTCCGCGGCTGGCACCACCACGTCACCCTCGCCAGCGTCGCGCACGCCGCCCTGCTGCTCGGCGCCCGCGCCCACCGGACCGACAGCGCCGCCACCACAGGCCGCGCCGCCACCACCGGCACCACGGGCCGTACCGGCAGCGTCGCCGGACTGCCGCCCGGCACCAGAGCGCCGTACCCCGGCCCCTCCCGGCCCGCCCCCGTGCTGCCGCCCCGGCCCTTCATCCCCGGCCAGCTCGCCCGGCGCGAGTACATCCGCTGACGCCCCGATGCTGGACATCGCGGAAGAACTGCGCGCATGGTGTGCCGCCCGGCGGGAGTTCGCACTGGCCACGGTCGTCTCGGTGAGCGGCAGCGCCCCGCGCGGCCCCGGCGCCTCCCTGGCCGTGGACGACCGGGGCACCGCCCTGGGCAGCATCTCCGGCGGCTGCGTGGAATCGGCCGTGCACGAGCTGTGCCTGGCCGCCCTCGCCTCCGGGGAAACCGGCGTCCACCGCTTCGGCTACAGCGACGACGACGCCTTCGCCATCGGCCTGACCTGTGGCGGGGTCCTCGACGTCCTGGTCACCCCGGTCCGCAGCCTGGATCCGGTGCGGCCCGTCCTCGGCGCGGTCCTGGACACCACCGCGCTCGGCGGCCGGGCCGCCCTCGCCCGGGTGGTCAGCGGCCCCCCGGCACAGCACGGCCGGGCCCTCGCGGTCCGGCCCGACGGCTCGTACGAGGGCGGGCTCGGCGGCGGTGCGGCCCTCGACCGGGCCGCCGCCGGCCGGGTCCGGGACCTCCTGCTGGCCGGCCGCACCGGAACCGCCGACCTCGGCACGGCCGGCGGGCTGTGCGGGGACCCCCTGACCCTGCTCGTCGAATCGGTGGCCGAACCGCCCCGCCTGCTGGTCTACGGGGCCATCGACTTCGCCTCCGCACTGGCCCGGATCGGTGCCTTCCTCGGCCACCGGGTCACCGTCTGCGACGCCCGGCCGGTGTTCGCCACCCCGGCCCGCTTCCCCGGCGCCGACGAGGTGGTCGTCGACTGGCCGCACCGGCACCTGGCCGCGGAATGGGAGGCCGGCCGGCTGGATGCCCGTACCGCCGTCTGCGTGCTCACCCACGACGCCAAGTTCGACGTACCGCTGCTGGCCCTGGCCCTGCGGCTGCCGCTGGGCTACGTCGGGGCCATGGGCTCCCGCCGCACCCACGCCGACCGGACCGCCCGGCTGCGTGCCGAAGGCCTCACCCGTGCGGAGCTCGCCCGGCTCCGCTCGCCCATCGGCCTCGACCTCGGGGCCGGCACCCCCGAGGAGACCGCGCTGGCCATCGCGGCCGAGCTCACCGCGGTCCGGCACGCCGCCCCCGCAACCCCGCTGACCGTCGGCCGGAACCCCATCCACCGCCGTCAGCCCGACCGGCCCCTCACATGGTCGACGACCGCCCGGAACCCGGCCGAAGGTGAGAAGTCCATGTAGTCGACATCGCTCAGCGCCACCGGGACGTGCCCCGGCCTCCAGTAGAAGGCCTGCCCCTCCTCGTACACCTCGTCCCCGTCCGCGGTGCGCATCTGCAGGCGGCCCTTGAAGATGTAACCCCAGTGGGGGACCTGGCACCTGTCGTCCGGCTGCCCGGTGAGCGCCGGGCCCAGGTCCGTGCCCTCCGGGAGGTGGACGAACGCCACCGTGAGGTCCCCGCCGATCTCCTTCATCCGGAGTTCCACCCCGCCGCCCTCCAGGGCGACCGGGGTCTCGTCCCGTGTCACTGCTGTGGACATGGTTCCTTCCCTCCAATAGCCCCCTGTGTCGCCCCCTCCCCAGTCTCCGCCGGTCCGGTCGGCGGTACCCGGTGGGACCAAGGTCCCGTAGGAACGGACCAGGGGGCCCGGTATGTCCTGGACGATCTGCCCGGGCGGTGTAAACGCCCGGGCATGGGAGAATGAAGTACGTGCGTTTTCCTCGGCTGCCCTGTCCGAGGGTCACCATCGATCGACTGGGATTTAGCACGTGCGTTTCCTCAATGACCTGAAGCCGCCGTACGACCTCACGTACGACGACGTATTCATGGTGCCGAGCCGCTCCGCGGTGGGTTCCCGCCAGGGCGTCGACCTCTCCTCGCCCGACGGCACCGGGACGACCATCCCCCTCGTCGTCGCGAACATGACCGCCATCGCCGGCCGCCGGATGGCCGAGACCGTCGCCCGCCGCGGCGGCCTCGTCGTCATCCCGCAGGACATCCCGATCGATGTCGTCACCGATGTCATCTCCTGGGTGAAGACCCGCCACCTCGTGCTCGACACGCCGATCACGCTGGCGCCCACCCAGACCGTCGCCGACGCGCTGTCCCTGCTGCCCAAGCGCGCGCACGGCGCCGGCGTCGTCGTCGACGCCGACCAGCGGCCGATCGGCGTGGTCACCGAGCACGACCTGTCCGGCGTGGACCGCTTCACCCAGCTCTCCGAGGTCATGTCCAAGGAGCTGCTGCTCCTCGACGCCGGAATCGACCCCCGCGAGGCCTTCAACAAGCTCGACGCCGGCCACCGCAAGCTGGCCCCCGCGGTCGACGCCGACGGCCGCCTCGTCGGCATCCTGACCCGCAAGGGCGCGCTCCGCGCGACCCTCTACACCCCGGCCGTCGACGCCAACGGCTCGCTGCGCATCGCCGCCGCCATCGGCATCAACGGCGACTTCGTGGCCAAGGCCAAGCAGCTGCTCGACGCGGGCGTGGACACGCTCGTCATCGACACCGCGCACGGCCACCAGGAATCGATGATCAACGCGATCAAGGCGGTCCGCGCCCTGGACCCGCAGGTCCCGCTGGTGGCCGGCAACATCGTCGCCGCCGAGGGCGTCAAGGACCTCATCGAGGCCGGCGCCGACATCATCAAGGTCGGTGTGGGCCCCGGCGCCATGTGCACCACCCGCATGATGACCGGTGTGGGCCGCCCGCAGTTCTCCGCGGTGCTGGAGTGCGCCGCCGAGGCCAAGAAGTACGGCAAGCACGTGTGGGCCGACGGCGGCGTCCGCCACCCGCGCGACGTGGCCATGGCCCTGGCCGCCGGCGCCTCCAACGTGATGATCGGCTCCTGGTTCGCCGGGACCTACGAGTCCCCGGGCGACCTCCAGCAGTCCGCCGAGGGCCACCTGTACAAGGAGTCCTTCGGCATGGCCTCGGCCCGTGCCGTCCAGAACCGCACCAGCGAGGAGTCGGCCTACGACCGGGCCCGCAAGGGCCTGTTCGAGGAGGGCATCTCCACCTCGCGGATGTTCCTCGACCCGGCCCGCCCGGGCGTCGAGGACCTGATCGACTCGATCATCGCCGGTGTCCGCTCCTCCTGCACCTACGCCGGTGCCGGCTCCCTCGCGGAGTTCGAGGAGAAGGCCGTCGTGGGCATCCAGTCCGCCGCCGGCTACGCCGAGGGCAAGCCGCTCCACGCCAGCTGGAGCTAGTACCTCCCGCAGCACCCCGCCTGCCCGCCCCACCGCGTCCCCCCGGACGCGGCGGGGCGGGCAGCGCCGTTCCCGGCCTCCGGATGGCCGGATCCGTACGGTCCACCGGTCGCCGGGGAAAAATCTTGCGGTCCCGTTGAACCGGGCCGCTACCGCCCGACCGCTCGTCCCGACCCCTCGGCGCCGGCCGGCCGCTCGGCCGACCGCTCACCGCGCCACCGGGCCGCCGGTCGGCGTCGCCGCCGGCATCCGCCAGGTGGCGGATCACTCCCGGCGTCAGCTCGGTCACCCTCTGGACATCGGCAGCCAGACCGAAGGAGCGACCACGGTGACCACGACACTTGCGCGCCGCACCGACGAACGAGCCCTCGCCCACCTCCAGCGCGAGCACGGACGCGCCCTCTACGGTTTCCTGCTCGGCCTCACCTACGGCGACCGGCAGCGCGCCGAGGACCTGGTGCAGGAGACCCTGGTACGGGCCTGGACGCACCCGGAGGCCCTGGAGAGCGACCACGCCTCCATGCGGCCCTGGCTGTTCACCGTGGGCCGCCGCCTCGCCATCGACGCCCGCCGCGCCAGACTGGTGCGCCCCGCCGAGGTCGGACCCGAGGTCCTCGAACAGGCCCCGCAGCACGAGGACGGCTCCGAGAGGTCCGTCGCCGCCCTCGACGTCCGCGAGGCGCTGCGCACCCTCAGCCCCGAACACCGCGACGTGCTGGTGCAGATCTACTTCCGCGGCGCCTCGGTCTGCGAAGCCGCCGAAGCCCTCGGCATCCCGGCGGGCACCGTCAAATCCCGTACGTACTACGCCCTGCGCGCCCTCAAGGCCGTCATGCCCGGCTACGGCCCCCCGGCCGCCGCCCGGCTCGCCGCCTGAGCCGCCACCTGGGTGCGCGAACGGACCTGCAACTTGCCCAGGATGTGCGACACATGGGTCTGCACGGTCCGGCGCGACAGCAGCAGCTCCGCGGCGATCTCCGGGTTGGAACGCCCCTCCGCCACCAGCAGCGCGACCCGCAACTCGGCCGGGGTCAGCGCCTCCCAGCCGTTCGCCGCGTTCCGGCGGGCACTGCGGCTGCTCCGCCGCACCCCCAGCCGGCGCAGCCGGGCATCGGCCAGGGCGATGTCCCCGGCCGCGCCCAGCGCCTCGTACCGGCCGACGGCCCGGGCCAGCGCCGCCCGCGCGGCCACCAGCTCGCCGTGCCAGGCCAGCGCCACCGCCAGCTCCTCCAGGGAACGCGCCAGCGGCAGCGGGCGCGCCGCGCGCTCCGCCCGCTCCACCGCCCGGCCCAGCAGCACGGGATCCTGCCCGAACAGGCCCCGGCAGCGCAGGACCGCGGTCGCCGGACCGGGAGACGCGGGGAACCCGGCCGCCAGCTCCTCGCACGCGGCCACCGCCCGACGGGCCGTCGCGGTGTCCCCGGTCTCAAGGGCCAGCCGGACGATCTCCGGCAGCACCTCGTGCCGGTCCGCGGGCGCCGCCACCGCCACCGCCGCGGACAGGGCGGGCAGCAGCGCCGCCAGCGCCTCCGCCGGCCGGCCGTCCCGCTCGGCCAGCCTCGACCGCGCCAGCAGCACCCAGCAGGAGTGCCCGCGCGCCGACGGCAGCTCCACGGCCTGCCGGGACAGCCGCCCCAGCTCCCGCCGGGCCGCCGCCGGCCGGTCCCGGTGGGCCAGGATCAGCGCGCGCAGCCCGCGGACCGCCACCGGCAGCCAGGCATCGGAGGTCCGCCAGGCCTCGGCCCGGCCCGCCGCCGCCAGCGCCTGCTCCCACCGGCCGTACCGGTAGTGGAACTCGGCGAACCGGGCCTCCGTGCCCATCAGCCGGCCCGTGGACCGGCTGCGCTGCGCCAGCTCCCGGGCCTCGCTCAGCGCCTTGGCCACGATCAGCGGCTGGTCGAGGCGGGTGTGCCCGTCGGCCTGGCAGGCCAGCAGCAGCAACCGCCGGTCGTCGGCCTCCGGACTGCGCCGGGCCCAGCCGATGCCCTGGGCGATGTGGTGCAGTGACTCCACCTCCCGGCCCAGCCGGAACAGCACGAAGGACAGCGCGTGATGCGCCTCCGCACCACACAGCGCATCACCGAGCGCGGCTGCACCGGCCACCACCCGCACGGCCTGCGGGTACGCCTCCCCGGCACGGCCCAGTTCGGTCAGCGCCAGCACCCGGCCGGCCTCCAGCCGGGACCGCGGAACCGGGCCGGGGAACTCCCGCTCCAGCGCCCGCTCCGCCACCCGCAGGGCCTGCGCCGCGTCCCCCTGCGCCAACAGGGCCGACACCAGCCGGAACTCCAGCGCCGCCCGCCGGTCCGGGTCCTCGGCCCGCTCGCACAGCGCGGCCAGCAGACCCACCGACTCCGGGCGCCGCAGCACCAGGGCCGCCTCCGCCAGATGCTCCTCCAGAGCCGCCCGCTGCGCACCCGGCGCAGCCCCGCCCGCCTCGGTGTCCTGGGCGAGGGCCCGCTCGATCAGCTCGGCCGCCAGCCCCGGCGCGCCGGGGATCAGCCGCCCCGCCGTCCCGGCCAGCCAGCCGAGGCCCCACGCGTCCAGCGGACCGGCCGCCACCAGCTGCTCGGCCGTCCGGGCCGGCGGCGCCCCGGCCCCGTCCAGGGCCCGGGCCCCGTCCTGGTGCAGCGCGGACCGCAGCGGGCCGGGCAGATCCGCGTACAGGGCCTGCCGTACGACCGGATGCCGGAACTCCAGCCGGCCGCCCGCCTCGCGCAGCAGCCCGGCGGCGAGCGGCTCCTCCAGCAGCCCGAGCAGGTCCCGGGCCGGCCGGTCCACCAGGCAGGACAGCTCCCGTACGGTGAACTCCCCGCCCAGCAGCGCCGCATGGCGCAACAGCCCGTAGGCGGCGGGGGACAGGAAGTCCAGACCCTGCCGGGCCAGCCCGGCGGGCGGACCGGGCAGCTCGCCGTCCGGTACGACCGGCTCGACGACCCCCGCCCCGTCACCAGCCCCAGCCCTGTCACCTGGCCCGTCGCCGGCCTCGGCGGACAGCAACCCGAGGCCGGCCCAGTGGCCGATCAACTGCCGCAGGTGGGAGGGGTTCCCGCCAGCCCGGCGGGCCAGCTCGCGCAGCCGCGGTCCGGGAGCCGCCCCGAGCAGCGCCCCGATCGCGGCGGCCGTCTCCTCGGCGTCCAGCGGGTGCAGCGGCACCCGCCGGGCCCCGGACCGGTCCAGCGCGGTGCACAGCCGCTCCACCTCCGGGCGCCACAGTCCGCTGCGCAGCCCGGTTGCGAGCAGCAGCGGCAGCCCGGAGGCCAGCCGGCCGAGCCGCTGCCACAGCAGCAGACTGGCCGGATCGGCGTCTTGCAGATCGTCCAGGACCAGTACCAGCGGACCGGTGGCGCACCCTTCCCCGACCGCCGCGACCAGCGTGTCGAGGGCGGCGGCCAGCCCCGCCTCGGGGCGGTCGGCGGCCAGCAGCAGCCCGCCCACCACGGCCCGCAGCTCCCGGGCCCCCGCCCCGGCGCCGTCGGGGCACAGGCAGTCCAGCGCGGCCCGCAACGGCAGCCGCACCGCGTCCGGACCGGCGGCCCCGGTCCGCACCCGGCACCCGGCCCGGCCCGCCCGGTCCGCCAGCGCACGCAGCAGCGTGCTCCGGCCCGCACCGGGCTCCCCTTCGACCAGCAGAGCGCCCCCGGCACCCTCCTCGGCCACCGCACGCACCGCCTCCCGGACCACGGCCGGCAGTTCCCCCTGCCCGATCCGCACGTCGGCCCCCCTCCCGCAGCCTGCCCATGGTGCCGATCCGGCTTGCTCGGAGAACACGGGCCGCCGGCCCCACGGGTTCAGTGCCACGCGTGCCTTCGCCGGACCCTGCCTAGGAGTGCACGCCCGCCCGGTACTTGGGGATCCGCACGGTGATCTTCATGCCGGCTCCGACCCCCGTCTCGATGACCAGGCCGTGGCCGTCCCCGTACACTTGCCGCAGCCGCTCGTCGACATTGGGCAGTCCGACCCCCGACGAGGACCCGCTCTGCTCCCCGGCCAGGATCCGCCGCAGCAGCTGCGGGTCCATCCCCACCCCGTTGTCCTCGATCGTCAGCAGCGCCTCCGAGCCCGCGTCCCGGGCCACGATGGCGATCCGGCAGGTGCCGGTGGAGTCCTCCACCCCGTGCTTGACCGCGTTCTCCACCAGTGGTTGCAGGCACAGGAAGGGCAGCGTCACCGGCAGCACCTCCGGGGCCACCTGGAGGGTCACCTTCAGCCGGTCCCCGAACCGGGCCCCGGCCAGGGCCAGATACTGCTCGATGGACCGCAGCTCCTCGGCGAGCGTGGTGAACTCCCCGTGCCGGCGGAACGAGTAGCGGGTGAAGTCCGCGAATTCCAGCAGCAGTTCCCGGGCCCGCTCCGGATCGGTCCGGACGAACGAGGCAATGGCGGCCAGGGAGTTGAAGATGAAGTGCGGGGATATCTGCGCCCGCAGCGCCTTGATCTCCGCCTCCATCAGCCGGGTCCGCGACCGGTCCAGCTCCGACAGCTCCAGCTGCACCGAGACCCAGCGGGCCACCTCCGTCGCGGCCCGCACCAGCACCGCCGACTCCCGCGAGCCGTAGGCCACCAGCGCGCCGAGCATGCCGTCCTCCCCGGTCAGCGGCGCGATCACGGCCCACTTCAGCGGGCAGTCGGGCCGCTGGCACTCGGTCCGTACGCTCGCACTGCGCCCCGAGGCCAGCATCTGGCCCACCCGCTGCATGGCCCGCCGCTGGTGGTGGTCGGCCCCCGGCCCGTCCCAGGCCAGCACCGATTCCCGGTCGGTCAGGCACAGCGCCTCCGTGCCCAGCAGCGACCGCAGCCGCCGGGCCGCCTTGCGGGCCGCGTCCTCGGTCAGCCCGGCCCGCAGCGGGGGAGCGGCCAGCGAGGCCGTGTGCAGGGTGTGGAACGTCGCCCGCTCCACCGGCGTGCCCAGGTCCAGGCCGCCGCCGGCCCGGCCGGCCCGCCGGGTCTGCCACCGGCCCAGCCAGAACCCCAGCGCCAGGGCGATACACGCCAGGGCACCGGCCACCGCCGGCCCGGCGACCGCCCCGCCCGTCACCGCGCACCCCCCGACCCGGCCGCCGAACCCGTTGCCGGACCGGCCACCGGACCGCCCGCCGCCGGGCCGGCCACCGGAGCCGCCGCAGGATGTCCGGCCACGTCCTCCGGCAGATGCAGCCGGGCCACCGTGGCCGCCGCGTTCCGCGGGATCCGCCCGCGGGTCGCCAGCGACACCACGACCATCGTCAGGAAGCCCAGCGGCACCGACCAGACGGCCGGCCAGGCCAGCAGCGTGTGCACCCAGCCCGCCGGAGCCAGCCCGGCCCGGGTCGTCAGCACCGCGCTCAACGCCGCCCCGCCACCGGTGAGCAGACCGGCCACCGCCCCCGGCGGGGTCAGCCCGCGCCACCAGATGCCCAGCACCAGCAGTGGACAGAACGAGGACGCGGACACCGCGAACGCCAGCCCGACCGCATCCGCCACTGGCACCGCCCGTGCCGCGAAGCTCCCGGCCAGCGGCACCGCCATGGCCACCGGCACCGCCAGCCGGAACATCCCCACCCCGCGCGAGGGCAGCACGTCCTGGTGCAGCACCCCGGCCACCGCCATCGTCAGCCCCGAGGCGGTCGACAGGAACGCGGCGAACGCCCCGCCCGCCAGCAGCGCCCCCAGCAGATCGCCCGGCAGCCCGCCGAGCATCCGCTCCGGCAGCACCAGCACCGCCGCGTCGGCGGCCCCGGTCAGCGCCAGCTCCGGGGCGTAGATCCGGCCCAGCGCCCCGTACACCGGGGGCAGCAGGTAGAACGCACCGACCAGCCCCAGCACCACCAGGGTGGTCCGCCGCGCCGCCCGCCCGTTGGGGCTGGTGTAGAAGCGGACCGCGACATGCGGCAGCCCCATGGTGCCGAGGAAGGTCGCGAGGATCAGCCCGTACGTGGCGTACAGCCGGTACCCGTCCTGCTCCCCGGACAGCGGCTGCGACCACCCGGAGACCTTCTCGTCCGCGCCCGACCGGGTGTCCGGAACAGGGGAGTCCGGCAGGAACACCAGCTCCGTCTGCGCCCGTACCTCGTGCTCTCCGGTCCCCAGCGTCACCGGCTGCGCCCGGTACGCCCGCCCGTCGATCTGCCCGCTGACGGTCAGCGTCAGCGGCGCCGCCAGGGACATCCGGACGTCCTCGGCGAGGGTGACGGCGGTGCGCTCGCGGAACACCGCCTCCGCGTCGAACCGGGCCCGCGGCGCGCCGTCCCCGGCCCAGGCGGCGATCAGGAAGAAGGCGGGCACCAGCAGCGCGGTCAGCTTCAGCCAGTACTGGAAGGCCTGGACGAAGGTGATGCTGCGCATCCCGCCGGCCGCCACCGCCGCCGACACCACGAACGCGACCACCACCCCGCCCACCCAGTCCGGTGCGCCCGTCAGGATCTGCAGGGTCAGCCCGGCGCCCTGCAACTGGGGCAGCAGGTACAGCCAGCCCACCCCGAGCACGAACAGCACGGCGATCCGTCGGACTGCGAGCGACTCCAGGCGCGCCTCGGCGAAATCGGGCAGCGTGTACGCCCCCGAGCGCCGCAGCGGCGCCGCCACCAGCACCAGCAGCACCAGATACCCGGCGGTGTACCCCACCGGGTACCAGAGGAGCTCCGGCCCCTGGAGCATCACCAGCCCGGCGATGCCGAGGAAGGAGGCGGCGGACAGGTACTCCCCGCTGATCGCCGCCGCGTTCAGCCGGGGCCCCACCGTGCGCGAGGCGACGTAGAAGTCGGAGGTGGTCCGCGAGATGCGCAGCCCGAGCGCCCCCACCAGCACGGTGGCCAGGACGACGACGGTGACCGCGGTCAGCGCGTACGTCTGGTTCACCGGACGGAACCCTTCAGCAGGGGGAGCAGGGGGGAGGGTGACCGGAGTCTATGCACGCCTCCGGCCCCCGCAACAGGCACGATCCGGCGAAACCGCACCCCCGACCACCCGGATCCGGCCGCGGCCCGCCACCGTCGTCCACCGGCCCCGGGGGACAGGGGCGTCCGGCGGATCGCGGCAGGCCCGGCCCTCCCCGAGACTCCGTCCGGGGGGACCCCCCCAGCACTACGGCCCGCCACGGCCGTTCCGCGTCCCGCCGGAGGGCTAGCGCACCCGGTCCCCGTGCCCCACCGAGTCGCGCAGGGCGATCTCCAGTTCCACATAGGACTGTTCGGCCCGCCGGAAGGCCAGCATCAGCGCGGCCTCCGCGTGCGGGGGGAGGTGTGGCCGGGAGGCCTGTCCGGCCTCGTACAGCACATCGGCCCAGCGGGCCGCCACGCTGCGCAGCCGGGCCAGGAGGGCCGCGGCCTCCGCCGGTCCTGCGGGCCCGGTCCGGGGAAGACCGGCCAACTCGTCCACCAGCGCCTGGATGTCGGACATCTCGCTCCTCCCGCCCGGAAGATCCACGATACGGGCGGGCCGGGGCCCGGACGCCCGCCCGGCCGGCCGCTGCGGCCGGTGGCGGCGGCGGAGCGCCGTACGCGGCGCCGGGCGCGACGAACGGCAGCCGGCCCGCGCCGAGCGGTCAGGCCGGGCGGGCGGGCGTCCGTCCGGCCGTGGTCCGGCCGGGCCGGTCAGCCGGTGGCCTGCCGCATCAGCAGCTCCCGCAGCTCCCTCGCATGGCGCCGGCTGACCTGCAGTTCCGCCGATCCGACCCGGACACTGGTGGTGCCCGCGTCCAGCCGCAGTTCGTCGATCCGCCCCAGTGCCACCAGGTGCCTGCGGTGGATCCGGACGAACCCCCGGGCCGCCCACCGCTCCTCCAGCGTGGACAGCGGAATGCGCACCAGGTGGCTGCCCTCGTCGGTGTACAGCCGGGCGTAGTCGCCCTGGGCCTCGACGTACGCGATGTCCGCGATGGCCACGAACCGGGTCACCCCGCCCAGTTCGACCGCGATCTGGTCCGGGGTGCGGTCCGCGATCGTGACCTCCGGACCCGGCCGGCGCGGTACGGGCGCGGGATGCAGGGCCCGGTGCCCCCACTCGGCCCGGTCCGCCCGGTCCGCTCGGTCCGCGGTGCTCTCCACCGCCTCCTGCGTCCGGCCGAGCTGCGCACAGACCCGGCGCACCGCCTCGGCCAGCCGTTCCGGCCGCACCGGTTTCAGGACGTAGTCCACCGCCTTCAGGTCGAAGGCCTGGACGGCGAACCCCTCGTGGGCGGTGACGAACACGATCAGCGGCGGCCGGGCGAACCCGGCCAGCAGCCGGGCGATGTCCAGCCCGGTCAGGCCCGCCATGTGGATGTCCAGGAAGACGACGTCGATGCCGTCGGCCCCCTCGGGCCCGCCCTCCAGCGCCCGGGTGATCCGGCGCAGGGCCCCGGTGGCGTCGGAGGCGCCCTCCGCACTGTGCACCCGTGGATCGGAGCGCAGCAGGTAGAGGAGTTCCTCCAGAAGCGGCTTCTCGTCGTCTACGGCCAGTACGCGCAGCATGGCCCGGAGTGTAGAGGCTGTCCGGGAGATGCGCGCGGCCCCCGGCGGGGGAGGCCGGGGGCCGCGCGGTCCGGCGGACGGGTCCGGACCGGGGATCGGGCGCACGCGGCCCGGAGGGGCGTGCGCCCGCGGTTACTTGAGGGTGATGAGCTTGCCCTCCGGGGACACCGCGTACCAGGTGCCGCCGACGCCCTGTCCGTTGGTGTCGCCGGGCTTCTTGTCGCCGGCGAAGGTGTAGACCGGCCAGCAGTCGACGGTCTGCTGCTTCGTGCCGTCCGGGCGGTCCAGGACCAGGTAGTTCCGCGAGGTGATGCCCTTGGTGTCGGCCTTGTCCACCGGGGCGACCACCGGCCACTTGGTCAGGCAGTCGCCGACGCACTTGGAGACCATCGGCCAGGCGGTGTCCGGCTTGAACCGGTAGACCGTCATGCCGTTCCTGTCCACGATGTGCTCGCCGAGCTTGGGGTCCTTGCGCACCGAGAGCCCCGGCTGCTGCCCGGTCGCGGCCTCGCCGCCGGCCTCCCCACCGGACCCGGCCGCCGCCTTCGCGGCCTTCTTGCCGTCGGCCGCGAGGGCGAACCAGGTGCCGCCGACGCCCTGCCCCTTGGTGTCGCCGGGCGCGGTGTCCTTGGCGAACCGGTAGGCCGGCCAGCCGCCCACCGTCAGCTGCTTGGTGCCGTCGGTACGGACCACCTCGCCCAGCAGCGCGGGGTCCTGGCCGGCTGCCGCGGTCGCGTCGCCCGCCGGGACCGGGGGCCAGGCCTTGGCGCAGTCCCCGTCACAGGTGGCCTTCGAGGGCTTCGCGGTGTCGGGGTCGAACCGGTAGAGCGTGAACCCGGCGCCGTCGGTCAGCACCGGGCCGAGCGCCTCGTTCTGGGCGATCTTGAGCTCGCCGGCCGGCTTGGCCTGCGCGCCCGCGTCGGCCGCGTAGCCCGCGTCGCCCGCGGGGGCCTGGGAGGAGGCCGCGGTCCCGGCTCCGGCCACCTTGACCGCGTCACCGGCCTTGTCCTCCGTACCGCCGCACGCCGTCGCCGTGAGGGCGACGACGATCGCGACGGCCGCGAGGGAAGTTCCGCGCATCTTGCCCATGTTGATCTCCCAGATGTGATCCGTGTCGCCGCCGCGGTGGGCGGGCAACTGTGTGGGAGACACGCCGCGCCGGCCCGGATCTGTTCAATGCGGCCGGTGTGGGGAGCTTCACTCACCTCCCGGTGAACCCGGCCCGGCGCAGGGCCGTGACCACAGTCAGACCGAGAAGCGCATGCCCGGCGTCGTTCGGGTGCAGTCCGTCCGCGAGGTGCTCGGGCCCCAGCACGTCCCGGCCGGGCAGCAGGGCGAGCCGTTCGTCGCCGCCCGCGATCCGGTCGCCCACCGCCCGCTCCATGGCGTCCCGCAGGGCCCCGAGGGTGGCGCCCAGCCGGTTCGGGGTGCGTTCGGCATCGGGCCGCAGCACGGGGGAGAGCAGGAGCAGCGGGGTCCGGGGGTGGCCCTGGCGGACCAGCTCCAGGAAGGCGCGGGTGGTTTCGTACATCAGCGGCACCGAATACGGCACCCGTGACCAGCAGTTGGTGCCGAAGGCCAGGGTGAGGGCGTCGGCCGGCAGTGCCGCGAGCTGTTCGGCGGTGGCGAGTTCGCCGCGGGCGGCGCCCGCATAGCCGAGGTTGACCGTGTCCCAGCCCAGGGCCCGCCCGGCCACCGCCGGCCAGCCGTGGGCGGGCCGGGTCGACCACCAGCCCTCGGTGATCGAATCGCCGTGCACCACCCAGCGCGGGGCGGCGGGCGGCGGGAGGAGCGGGCCGCCGATCCCGCGCAGCGCGAGCAGGGTCGGGGACTGGGCCTCCGGCGGGTGCACGGTGTACGGGCCGCGCCCCGGCGGGAGCCCGACGCGGACCACGGCCTCGGGGGCGGGCTCGGTGAACTGCTCGGCGAGCAGTCCCTCCCGGTTCCACAGCGCGAACCCGTGGGCGAGGTCCCGCAGCGCATCGGTGGGTCCGGGCACGGCCGCCCGGTAGTGGATCTCCACCGCCCGGGCGGGCCGGGCCGGATCGGTGGCGAATTCCAGCCGGACCCCGATCGGCAGGGTCGCCCGCTCCCCGGTGTCCCAGGGCAGCCGCATGGTGTCGGCCGGGTCGGCGCGGACTGGCCGCTGCCGGTCCAGCCAGGCCACCCCGCGCAGGAACGGTCCCGGGTCCAGCCACCGCTCGGTACCGCCGTCAGCGCTCACGCTTCGCCTCCGATCGTCGGACGGGGAACGCCGGGCAGGCTCGGGAAACCCCGGCGAACGTCACACCCGTACCCCGCGCGGGCCCCGTTCCACCCCGGCGGAGCGCCCCGCGGGACGGCACGCTGTGATAGATCTGACGAAGTGTCAATGGTGGTAGCCGAGAGTGACCGCGCAGCGATCGATCGTCCGCGCGCAACAAACGGCCATCACGGACAGATCCGTGCAACGATCGTGCGCGAACGTGCAAGGATGGTGCATTACGGGCGGGAACCCCCAGCCCCTAGGCTCACTCGCTGTACGTGGAGTGGCGTGACCGCCTCCCCGGCGGTCCCCTGCTTCAGGCCTGACAGTCATGTCGGGGTCCTGCTCCTGCTCGGATCGCTGCGGTCGACGCCTTACCCCCCGATCCGCAGTGTCAGAAGGAGTCCTTCGTGCTGGACCACGGCCAGGCGCCGCCGCTCACCGCGCGGCCCGCCCACCCGCTGCTTCGCCGCAAGCCCGTAGAGCGTCTCGTCCAAGAGGCAGGCCAGGGCGAGGGCGGTGCCCTGCGCCGTTCGCTCACCATGTGGCAGCTGACGATGATCAGCATCGGTGCCACCCTGGGCACCGGCATCTTCGTCGTCCTCGGCGAGGCCGCCCCCAAGGCCGGCCCGGCCGTCACGATCTCCTTCATCATCGCGGGCCTGACCGCGCTCTTCTCGGCCCTCTCCTACGCGGAGCTGGCCGGCTCGGTGCCGGTCTCCGGCTCCTCGTACTCGTACTCGTACGCGACCATGGGCGAGCTCATCGCCTGGATCTGCGGCTGGTGCCTGGTCCTGGAGTACGCCGTCTCCGTCTCGGCCGTGGCCGTGGGCTGGGGCCAGTACCTCAACGAGCTCCTCGACGGGACCATCGGCGTCACCCTCCCCGAGAAGCTCTCCGCCGCCCCGCTGGGCGACGGCGGCTGGGTCAACCTGCCGTCGCTGGTCGTGGTCCTGCTCGCCATGGTCTTCCTGATGCGCGGCGCCAAGGAGAGCGCCCGGGTCAACACGATCATGGTCGTCGTCAAGATCGTCACGCTGCTGCTCTTCATCGGCATCGGCGTCATGGGCATCAAGGCCGGCAACTACGCCCCGCTCGCCCCGCTCGGCATCACCGGCATCAGCGCCGCCGCCTCCACCCTCTTCTTCTCCTACATCGGCTTCGACGCCGCCTCCACCGCCGGTGAGGAAGCCAAGAACCCGAAGAAGGACCTGCCGCGGGCGATCATGCTCTCCCTGGGCATCGTCACCGTCCTGTACGTCCTCGTCGCCTTCGTCGCCGTCGGCGCCATGCCGTGGGAGGACTTCGAGGGCACCGAGGCCGCGCTCGCCCAGATCATGACCGACGTCACGGGCGGTACCTTCTGGGGCGTCGTCCTGGCCGCCGGCGCCGTCGTCGCCATCGCCTCCGTCGTCTTCGCCGTCCTCTACGGCCAGACCCGCATCCTGTTCGCGATGTCCCGCGACGGCCTGGTCCCCAAGGCGTTCGCCAAGATCGACCCCAAGACCGGCACCCCCCGCGTCAACGTGCTCATCGTCTCGGTCTTCTGCGGCGCCCTCGCCGCCTTCATCCCGCTGGGCGAGCTGGCGAACGCCACCAGCATCGGCACGCTCTTCGCGTTCGCCCTGGTCAACGTGGCCGTGATCATCCTCCGCCGCACCAAGCCGGACATGCCGCGCACCTTCAAGGTGGCCCTCTTCCCGGTCACCCCGATCCTCGGCTTCATCGCCTGCGGCTACATGATGTACAGCCTGCCGGTGGCGACCTGGGTCGCCTTCGGTGTCTGGATGCTGGTCGGACTCGTGATCTACTTCTTCTACGGAATGCGTCGCTCCACCCTGGCGGTGGCCGCGGCCGAGGTACCGACAGAGAAGTGATTCACCCCCCGTGCGACTGAACGATCTCGACGAACGCATCGTGCACGCCCTCGCCGAGGACGCCCGCCGCTCCTATGCGGACATCGGCTCCGAGGTCGGCCTGTCCGCGCCCGCCGTGAAGCGGCGCGTGGACAGGCTCCGGGCCGAAGGCGCCATCACCGGCTTCACCGTCCGGGTGGACCCGGCGGCCATGGGCTGGGAGACCGAGGGCTTCATCGAGATCTACTGCCGCCACAACACCTCGCCGGACGACATCCGGCGGGGCCTGGAGCGGTACCCCGAGGTGGTGTCCGCGTCGACCGTGACCGGCGACGCGGACGCCCTCGTCCAGATCTTCGCCTCCGACATGCGCCACTTCGAGCGGGTCCTGGAGCGCATCGCGGGCGAGCCCTTCGTGGAGCGCACCAAGTCGGTCCTGGTACTCTCCCCGCTCCTCCGCCGCTTCACCTCGGGCGCCCCCACGTAACCCCGCGGCAGGGGTGGGGGCCCACACCGGCAGGGCGCAACGAATCGCCGCCAAGGGGACGGAACGCGCAACGAATCGCACGCCAGCGCGCAACAATGGCGCCTTGTTGCGCCGGGACGGCAAAACGTACCGTCTATAGGACCGCATTCACCCCATCTGCCACAGAGGTCCGCCCATGCCCCCGCTGCGCACCGCCCTCCTCCAGAGCTCCGGACGGCTCGGCGACGTCGCCGAGAACCTGAAGGTCCTCGACGAGGCCGCCGCGCGCGCCGCACAGGCGGGTGCCGGGCTCCTCGTGGCACCGGAGATGTTCCTCACCGGCTACGCCGTCGACCTCGCGGACATCCCCTCCCTCGCCGAGACCCGGGACGGCATGTCCGCCCGGACCATCGGCGAGATCGCCCGCCGCAACGGCCTCGCCGTCCTCTACGGCTACCCCGAGCGCGACGCCGACACCGGCACGGTCTACAACTCCGCCCAGCTCATCGGCCCCGACGGCACCCCGCTCGCGAACTACCGCAAGACCCACCTCTTCGGCAGCTTCGAGCAGGACGCCTTCACCCCCGGCGACACCCCCGTCGTCCAGGCCGACCTGAACGGCCTCCGCATCGGCATCATGATCTGCTACGACGTGGAGTTCCCCGAGAACGTCCGCGCCCACGCGCTCGCCGGCACCGACCTCCTCCTGGTGCCGACCGCCCAGATGCACCCCTTCCAGTTCGTCGCCGAGCAGCTCGTCCCCGTCCGGGCCTTCGAGAACCAGATGTACATCGCGTACGTCAACCGCACCGGCCCCGAGGGCGAATTCGAGTTCGTCGGCCTCAGCTGCCTGGCCAGCCCCGACGGCACCACCCGCACCCGCGCCGGCCGCGGCGAGGAAATGGTGTTCGGCGAGGCCGACCCCGAGCTGCTGCGGGCTTCGCGCGAGACCAACCCCTACCTCCGCGACCGCCGCCCCGGGCTCTACGCCTCCCTGATCTGACCCGCCCCACCGCCCCCGCCCCCAGCTCCACCCGCTGAGCCCTGTCCGCAAGGAGTCGTACCCCCATGACGTCCACGGTGCCCACCACCGCCGTCCCGCACAGCGACGGACAGCCGCCGATCACCATGTTCGGCCCGGACTTCCCGTACGCCTACGACGACTTCCTCGCCCACCCGGCGGGCCTCGGCCAGATACCCGCGACCGAGCACGGCACCGAGGTCGCCGTCATCGGCGGCGGGCTCTCCGGCATCATCTCGGCCTACGAGCTCATGAAGATGGGCCTCAAGCCCGTCGTCTACGAGGCCGACCAGATCGGCGGCCGGCTGCGCACCGTCGGCTTCGAGGGCGCCGAGACCGAGGGCCTGACGGCCGAGATGGGCGCCATGCGCTTCCCGCCGTCCTCCACCGCCCTCCAGCACTACATCGACCTGGTCGGCCTGGTCACCGAGCCCTTCCCGAACCCGCTCGCCGAGGCCACCCCCTCCACGGTCGTCGACCTCAAGGGCGAGACCCACTACGCCGAGACCATCGCCGACCTCCCGCAGATCTACCGCGATGTGGCCGCCGCGTGGAACGCCTGTCTGGACGAGGGCGCCGACTTCTCCGACATGAACACCGCCATGCGCGAGCGGGACGTGCCGCGCATCCGCGAGATCTGGGCCAAGCTCGTCGAGAAGCTCGACGACGAGACCTTCTACGGCTTCCTCTGCAAGTCGGAGGCCTTCAAGTCCTTCCGCAAGCGCGAGATCTTCGGCCAGGTCGGCTTCGGCACCGGCGGCTGGGACACCGACTTCCCCAACTCCATCCTGGAGATCCTCCGGGTCGTCTACACCGAGGCCGACGACCACCACCGCGGCATCGTCGGCGGCTCGCAGCAGCTGCCGCTGCGCCTGTGGGAGCGCGAGCCCGAGAAGATCGTCCACTGGGCCCAGGGCACCTCCCTGTCCTCCCTCCACGACGGCACCCCGCGCCCGGCGGTGACCCGACTGCACCGCACGGCCGGCAACCGGATCACCGTCACCGACTCCTCCGGCGACATCCGCACCTACCGCGCCGCGATCTTCACGGCCCAGTCCTGGATGCTGCTGTCGAAGATCGAGTGCGATGACACGCTCTTCCCGATCGACCACTGGACGGCGATCGAGCGCACCCACTACATGGAGTCCAGCAAGCTGTTCGTTCCCGTCGACCGGCCGTTCTGGCTGGACAAGGACGAGGAGACCGGCCGCGACGTCATGTCGATGACGCTGACCGACCGGATGACCCGCGGCACCTACCTGCTGGACAACGGCCCCGACAAGCCGGCCGTCATCTGCCTCTCCTACACCTGGTGCGACGACAGCCTGAAGTGGCTCCCGCTGTCCGCGAACGAGCGGATGGAGGTCATGCTGAAGTCCCTCGGCGAGATCTACCCCAAGGTCGACATCCGCCGCCACATCATCGGCAACCCGGTCACCGTCTCCTGGGAGGACGAGCCCTACTTCATGGGCGCGTTCAAGGCCAACCTCCCCGGCCACTACCGCTACCAGCGCCGCCTGTACACCCACTTCATGCAGGACCGGCTCCCCGAGGACAAGCGCGGCATCTTCCTGGCCGGCGACGACATCTCCTGGACGGCCGGCTGGGCCGAGGGCGCCGTGCAGACCGCGCTCAACGCGGTCTGGGGCGTCATGCACCACCTGGGCGGCGGCACCGATGCCACCAACCCGGGCCCGGGCGACGTCTACGACGAGATCGCCCCGGTCGAACTCCCCGAGGACTGATACCGCCCCGCCCCCGCGAACCACGGGCCGCCGCCGCGCACACTGCGCAGCGGCGGCCCGTTTTCACACCACCGGGATCACCCGGGATCACACGGTCAGAGGATGCGCACGTTCTGGGCCTGCGGGCCCTTGGGCCCCTGTCCGACCTCGAACTCGACCCGCTGGTTCTCCTCCAGGGAGCGGAACCCCTGGCCCTGGATCTCGGAATAGTGCACGAAGACGTCCGGGCCGCCGCCGTCGGTGGCGATGAATCCGAACCCCTTCTCCCCGTTGAACCACTTGACCGTGCCCTGTGTCACCTGTGCCACCGTTGTGCTCCCTGCGTTCTCGCTCATCCAACCGACAGCGGTGATGCACCGCTGAGGGAGGCTGCGCAGTGTGCGCAGCCGCCAAACGCACCGCCGGCCGCTCAGCCCGTGGGGGTGAGCAGGCAGCGGCTGACCAGGCCGACCCCCGCATCGAGGGATTCGGCGAACTCCTCCGCCAGATCGGGCAGCCCGCGCAGGTTCCACAGCAGGCGGGCGCCCGCCCAGGCGCCGTCGCGGGCCCGTTCCAGGCTCCAGGCGCCGACCAGATGGGTCAGCGGATCGGCGATCTGGAGCAGGTCCGGCCCTGGCATCAGATCCTCGCGGATGCGCTCCTCCAGCGCGACCAGGGTGTCACCCACTTGGTCGAAGTCGCCTTCCAGTGCGCCGGGGGCGCAGTCCAGTGCCCGGCAGGTGGCCACCACGGCGAGGGCCAGGTCGTGGCCGATGTGCGCGTTGATCCCGGCCAGCGCGTACTGGAGCGGGCGCACCCCCGGATGGCGGCGGTACTGGAACAGGGGCCGCCAGCACGCGGGCGTCCGGTGCCCGGCCGTGGCGGCCTCCACGGCCGTGAGGTAGCGATCGGCGAACCGTACGGTGAGGGCCTCCGCCCGCCGCGGGTGCGGGAAGGTTCCGCCCGCGATCCGGTGGTGCAGGGTCTCCGTCACCGTCAGGTACACCCGGTTGAAGACCGCGACCCCGTCGTGCGCGGGCAGCCGCTGGTCCAGGGCGCGCATCCGCGCCAGTACCGCATCCATGGGAGGCAGGTTCCCAGCCGGCGCCGGCAAGAGGGAGGACTTGGCCGTGCGCTTCGCCGGTTCGGGCGAATCGCACGGCACCGGGGTCACTCGGACGTGTTGTCGTACCCGGAGGTGCCCTCGTCCAGCAGCGGCTCCTGCGTCTTGAGGTGGGCCGGGGCGAAGTACCGCAGCGCGTGGTAGCCGGTGATGACCACGATGGTGCCGAGCGCGATGCCGCCCAGCTCGAAGGTGTCGGTGAACCGGAGCTTCACCCCGCCGACCCCGATGATGATGCCCGCCGCGGCCGGCACCAGGTTCAGCGGATTGCGCAGGTCCACCCGCCCGTTGATCCAGATCTGCGCGCCCAGCAGACCGATCATGCCG
The DNA here is from genome assembly GCF_008642295.1 of Streptomyces venezuelae. Taxonomy (GTDB): domain Bacteria; phylum Actinomycetota; class Actinomycetes; order Streptomycetales; family Streptomycetaceae; genus Streptomyces; species Streptomyces venezuelae_C. The sequence goes on from NZ_CP029190.1 coordinate 6,212,277, forward strand.
TACAGGATCACGGTGATGCCGCCCAGGACCCCGCCGGGGATCGCCGCGACAACCGCACCGAACTTGGGGCACAGGCCGAACAGCAGCGCGAAGGCGGCTGCCGCCCAGTACGCGGCGGTCGAGTAGACCCGGGTCGCCGCCATCACGCCGATGTTCTCCGAGTACGTGGTGTTCGGCGGCCCGCCCACCGCGGTGGACAGCATCGAGGCGGCGCCGTCCGCCGCGATCGCGGTGCCCAGCTTGTCGTCCAGCGGGTCCCCGGTCATCTCGCCGACCGCCTTCACATGGCCGGCGTTCTCCGCGATCAGGGCGATCACCACGGGCAGCGCGACCAGGATCGCCGACCACTCGAAGGCGGGCGCGTGGAAGGAGGGGAAGCCGATCCAGTCGGCCTTGGCCACCGCCGACAGGTCCAGCCGCCAGTGGTCCACGGCCGCCGTACCGCCGAGGGTCGAGTGGATCTTCCCGAAGACCCGGTCGAAGAGCCAGGAGATCCCGTACCCGAAGACCAGCCCGAGGAAGATCGCGATCCGCGACCAGAACCCGCGCAGGCACACCACCGCCAGCCCGGTGAACAGCATCGTCAGCAGGGCCGTCCACTGGTCCTGCGGCCAGTAGGTCGATGCCGTCACCGGCGCCAGGTTGAAGCCGATCAGCATCACCACCGCGCCCGTCACCACGGGCGGCATCGCCGCATGGATGATCCGCGCGCCGAACCGCTGTACCGCAAGGCCCGACAGGAACAGCGCCGCGCCGACAACGAACACCGCGCCGGTGACGGTGGCGCTGTCGCCGCCGCTCGCCCGGATCGCCGCCGCCACGCCCACGAAGGAGAGCGAACAGCCCAGGTAGGAGGGGATCCGGCCGCGGGTGGCCAGCAGGAAGATCACCGTGGCGATGCCGGACATCATGATGGCCAGGTTGGGATCCAGTCCCATCAGCACCGGCGCGACGAAACTCGCGCCGAACATCGCCACCACATGCTGGGCGCCGAGCCCGGCGGTACGCGGCCAGGACAGCCGCTCGTCCGGCCGGACCACCGCTCCCGGAGCGGGCGTCCGCCCGTCTCCGTGCAGGGTCCAGCGCACGCCGAGGCCCATGTTCACTCCGTTCACCCGTCGACCATGTGCAAGGATCATGGCCGCAGGGCGGCCCAGGACATGTTACGGCCGGATAGCGGCGGATTCGTCCCGATTGGCCGGAGCGGGCTTCCCGCCGGCCGGCTTCGGCCGGAGCACCCCGGCCCCCGCCACCAGCGCGAACGCCAGCAGGGTGACCAGCCCGAACGACACCACCAGCGAGGTCGCGTCGGCCACCGCCCCGATCGCCGAGGGCGCGATCAGCCCCGAGGTGTAGGTGATCGTCGCCACCCCCGCGATGGCCTGCGCCGGCGCCGGCCCGCTGCGCGCCGCGGCGGCGAAGGCCAGCGGCACCACCACCGCGACGCCCAGGCCGATCAGCCCGAACCCGGCCAGCGCCCCGGCCGGATCCCGGACCAGCACCACCAGTAGACCGCCGGCCGTGGCCAGCAGGCCCCCGGCCCGTATGGTGCGCACCGGGCCGAAGCGGTCCACCACCCGGTCGCCCGCGAGCCGGGTCACCGCCATGGTCAGCGCGAACGTGGTGGTGGAGGCGGCGGCCAGGCCCGCATCCGTGTGCAGGACGTCCCGCAGGTAGACGGCCGACCAGTCCAGGCTCGCGCCCTCCGCGAACACCGCGGCGAAACCGATGGCCCCGATCAGCAGGGCCGACTTCGGCGGCATCGCGAAATGCGGCGGCGCCTGCTCGTCCTGACCGCTCGGCAGATCGAGGACCCCGCGTACGGCGACCAGCCCGGCGGCGGTCAGCGCGAGCGCGGCGACCAGGTGGTGCAGCCGGGCATCGGCCCCCGCATGCGCGGCGACCGTGCCGGCCGCCGAGCCGAGCAGCGCCCCGGCGCTCCACATCCCGTGCAGTGAGGACATGATCGACCGGCCGAGCCGGTTCTCCGTCTCCACCCCCAGGGCGTTCATGGCCACATCGGACATCCCGGAGGTCGCGCCGTACACCAGGAGCGCCACGCAGAGCACGGGCAGGTTCGGCGCCAGGCCCGGCAGGACCAGGGAGAGCGTCCACAGGGCCAGCAGGACGCGCAGGGCGGCGCGGGCGCCGAACCGGTGGTTGATCCGGCCGGCCAGCGGCATCGCGAGCGCGGCCCCGACCGCGGGGAAGGCGAGGGCCAGCCCGAGGGCGCCGGAGCCGAGCCCGGCATGGTCCTGGATCCACGGGATCCGGGTCGCAAAGCTGCCGGTGACGGCTCCGTGGACGCAGAAGACGGCGGCGATGGCGATTCGGGCGCGGCGCAGCCGCGCCGGGGTGGGGTCGGACTCCCCGGGCATCCTCATGGCGCGTAAACTATCAGGAACCCTGCCTGATAGATAAGGCGTATGTCCTCTCCTCCGCTCCCTAGGATGAGCGCGTGACCGCTGCCCCCTCGCCCGCCTCTCCCAGCACGGCCCGGGCCATCAACGACCGGCTGGCCCTCAACCTCCTCCAGGAGGAAGGGCCGCTGACGGCGAGCCAGCTCAAGACGAGGACCGGGCTGTCCCGGCCGTCCGTCGCCGACCTCGTCGAACGGCTCGGCACGGCCGGCCTGATCGAGATCGTGGGGGAGTCCGGCGCACAGCGGCGCGGACCCAACGCCCGGCTGTACGGGATCGTCGCCCGCCGCCACTTCCTCGCCGCCGTGGACGTCCGTACGGACAGCGCCACGGCGGTGGTCACCGACCTGCTCGGGCACCCCCTCGCGGAGGCCGCGCTGCCGGTGGCCGCGCCCCGGGACGCGCTCGCCGTGCTCCGGCAGACCGCCCGCGCGGCCGGGGCGGACGCCCTGCACACCGTGATGGTCGGCGCCCCCGGCCTGGTCGCGCCCGCCACCGGAGAACTCCGCGACACCACCGGCCTGCCGTCCTGGCACCGGGAGCTGGTCGGCCTGCTCCGGCGCGAACTGCCCGCCCGGGTCCTGGTGGAGAACGAAACCAACCTGGCGGCCGTAGCCGAGCAGCGCCTCGGCGCAGCCCGCGACCTCGACTCCTTCGTCCTGCTGTGGCTGGGTGCGGGGGTGGGCGCGGCGGTGGTCCTGGACGGGCGGCTGCGCAGGGGCGCCTCCGGCGGCGCGGGCGAGATCGGCTTCCTGCCGGTGCCCGGGACGGGCGGGCTGCCCTCCGCCACGGAGTGCGCCGGCGGGTTCCACGCGCTGGCGGGCGCGGCGGCGGTGGCCGAACTGGCCGCCACCCACGGCGTTCCCGGCCCGGCCCTCACCGCACTGACGGCGGCCACCGCGACCACCGCCGCGCCTGCCGCCTCGGGCGCGCCTGCGGGTCCGGGCCGGGCCGGCGCCGAGGCCTTCCTGGAGGCGTATGCCGAGCGGCTCGCGCTCGGCGCCGCCGCCGTGGCCGCCGTACTCGACCCCGGCTGCGTCATCCTCGGCGGCGAGCTGGGCCGGGCCGGCGGTCCCGCCCTCGCCGACCGGGTGGCCCGCCGGCTGGCCGGCCTCACCCCGGTCCCCACCGCCGTTCGCGCCACCGCCCTCGGCGACCCGGCCGTCCTGGCCGGGGCCCGTCTCGCCGCCCGCGACGCCGCCCAGGAGGTGGTGTTCGGGTTCGCGGGGCCGGGCTGAGGCGCCGGGGCCGGGGGCCGGTCAGGCCGCGGCCCCGGTGCGGCGTGCCAGGAACTCCGTGAACGTGCCCCGCCCCACCGCATGCGCCGGGGTCAGGTGCCCGCCCCGGCGGAAGGCCGCGAAGGTCTTCCCGGGCAGCCGCACCCCCAGCACCGGCCGCCGCCGCCCGGCCGCCTTCAGGTACGCGCGGGCCGCCGCGGCCATGTCCAGCACCTCGGGCCCGCCCATGTCCGCCACCCGCCCGGCCGGAGCCGCCACCGCCAGCCCGGCCAGCCGGTCGGCGACCTCCTCGACCGCGATCGGCTGGTCCCGGACCCCGCCCGGCACCAGCAGCACCGGCAGCTTCGCCACGGCCTCGAAGTACCCCAGCACCAGATCGTGGAACTGGGTGGTGCGCAGCACCGTCCAGCCGAGCCCCGACTCCTCGATCATCCGCTCGACCCGGTGCTTGGCCCGGTAGTAGGGGAGCGGCACCTCGTCCACCCCCACGATCGAGATGTAGACCAGATGGCCGACCCCGGCCGCCCGGGCCGCCCGGATCAGGTGTCCGGCCGCCTTCTCGTCCCCTCCCTTCGGGGAGCTCGCGCAGTGCACGACCGCCTCCACACCCGCCAGGGCCGCCTCCAGACCGGCGCCCGTCAGCAGGTCCACCGGATACTCCCGGGAGCTCCGGCTCAGCACCCGGACCTCGTGGCCGCCGGCCCGCAGCCGCTCCACCAGCGGCCTGCCGAGGGTGCCGGTGCCACCGGTGACGAGAATGGTGCTCATGGGATGCCTGCCTTCCGGGTACGCGGTGTGCGCTGCGCGGCACGCGGGGTGCGCTGCGCGCGGTGCGGTCGTCAGCCGAGACCGGACAGGCCCCCGGAATGTGACAGCTGGCCGTGGAAGAACCTCAGCTTCTCCGGATTGATGATGTTCCGCACCGTGGTGACCAGCCCGTTCTCGAACTCGAACTGCACCACGGCCAGCCCCTCGAAGACGAGCGCGGGCGCGCCGTTGACCTCGAGGACGGAGACCGGGACGGCCGTTTCGGGCCGCTGCTGCACTCCGATCAGGAAGCGCGCCACCTTGTTCCGGCCCAGGACGGGCCGTCGCGCCGCGCTGACCCGGCCGCCGCTGTCCGACACGTAGACCGCCCCGGCCGCCAGCAGTTGTTCCAGCCCGGCCAGATCTCCGTCCCGCGCCGCCGCCAGGAAGCGCGCCACCAGGTCCTGCCACTGCCCGGGGTCGGGCTCGAAGCGCGGCCGGGAGGCCGCCGCCACCCGCTGGGAGGCCCGCCGGAACAGCTGCCGGCAGTTCGCCTCGGACAGCTCCAGCAGCCCGGCGATCTCACGGTGGCCGTAGCCGAAGGCCTCCCGCAGGACGTACACCGCCCGCTCCACCGGGGTGAGCTGCTCCAGCAGGACCAGCAGGGCGAGCGAGACCCCCTCGCGCTGTTCGGCGGATTCCAGCGGGCCCAGGGCGCCGTCCCCGGTGAACACCGGCTCCGGCAGCCAGGGGCCGGTGTACTGCTCGCGCCGGGCCCGTGCGGAGTCGAGCCGGTTGAGGCAGAGCCGGGTGACGGTCCTGGCCAGGAAGGCGCCGGGGTGTTCCACGTCCGCCCGGTCCGCGGCGCTCCAGCGCAGCCAGGCGTCCTGGACGGTGTCCTCCGCTTCGGCGGCCGAGCCGAGCATCCGGTAGGCGATGCCGAACATCCGGCCGCGGTGCTCCTCGAAGGCGGCTGTGGCAGCCGAGTCGTCGATCACCGTCCGAGCATGGCAGGAGCCCGGCAGCACCAGGCTGCCGGGCCCTCCCTCAGGTCACCCGATCACCGCGATCAGCAGGCTCCCTGGTCCTTCCAGACACCCCATTCACCGGTGGTGCCGGGCTCTTCGTTCTGTGTCCACCACTGGGCCTTCCAGTTCCGGCCCTTGTGCGAGACGAGGTTGCCGCTGTTGTAGACCGTGCCCGCGACGTATGCCGGGTTGGTGCAGGTGCCGCCCGGCGGGGTGGTCGGGGGCGTGGTCGGCGGGGTCGTCGGGGGCGTGGTGGGCGGCGTGGTCGGCGGGGTGGTCGGCGGCTGGGTGCCGCCGCCCGGCTGGACCACGGTGGTGCCGCGGGCCAGGTCGCCGGCCAGTGCGTAGGTGGTGCCGGAGATGTTCACCGTCCAGTTGGAGGGGGTGGACACCGGCAGGTAGTAGTTGAACGCCAGGTCGACCGTGGCGCCGGGGGCCAGCGACTGCCAGGCCGGGAGCTTCAGCGAGACCCGGTGGAAGTCGCCCTTCAGGCCGCCGACGTTGTTGCCGGTGTGGCCGCTGCTGATCACCTTGGTGCCGAAGCCGGACTGGTCGGAGGCGTTGTTCGGAGCCGAGGTCGAGTAGTCGAACTGGAACTCGGTGCCGCCGGGCAGTGCGGTGTTCGTGTTGTTGGTGATCTTGATCTTCGGGGTCAGCGGGTAGTTGGAGTCGCCCAGCTTGAACTCGGTGAACTCCGCCTTGACGTCCACGGCCTGGGTGGGCAGCGCGGTGGCGCCGGCCTTCTTCGCACCGTAGGGGGAGGCCGCCTTGAACTTCTGGTACATCACGTCGGTGAGCGTGTCACCCATCTCGTACTGGCCCTTGGCCGCGTTGTACGCGTAGTCGCCCGCGAGCTCCCACACCATGGTGCCGCCGATGCCGCGGTCGACCACGTAGTCCGCCTTGGCGGCCACCGACTGCTCGTCCTCGGTGGACAGGAAGACCTTCTTCTGCGCGTTCCACAGCCACGGCGCGACCAGCGTCGAGTCGTACTTGCGGGCGTAGGTGCCGGTCAGCGTGGTGTTCGCCGGGAAGCCGTACTTGGTGACGTAGTCGCCGACGACGCCCTTCTCCAGGTTCTTGGCGTGCCACATCGGGTTGGAGCCCGCCGGGGACTCGGCGCCGTTGGTGTCCTTGTCGTGCCACAGGTTGTCGATGCCGACCGCGCCGTCGCCGCACTTGGTCAGGCCTGCGCCGGCCGGGCAGCTGGTCGCCGGGGCCTTGCCCCACAGGCCGTCGGTGCCGCCCTGGACGTTCTTGAACCCGCGGGTGTAGTACGGCAGGCCGATGTTGATCCGGCCGGCCGGCATGGAGCCCCGGAAGTAGTGGTAGGCCCAGTCGGTGTTCAGGTAGCCGATGCCGCCGTACTGCTGGGAGCCGTACACGCCGGCCGCGGCCAGTTCGCCGTCCTTGCCGTCGTCGAAGAGCGAGGCGTTCGGGCCGACGTACTCGTTCCAGGCGCCGTGCAGGTCGTAGGACATGATGTTGACGTAGTCCAGGTACTGCTGCATCTGGAAGGTCTCCATACCGCGCAGCAGGTAGCCGGAGGACGGTGCGGCCACGGTCAGCAGGTAGTGCTTCCCGTCGGCGGCGCCCGCGGTGTCGAGCTTCTGGCGGAGGGTCTTCATCAGGGCCGCGTACCCCTGGACCAGCCCGGCCCGGCGGGCGTTGGCCAGCTGCCAGTCCAGCGGGTTGCCCGCGTCCTTCATCGTCGTCGGGTACTCGTAGTCGATGTCGACGCCGTTGAAGCCGTACTTCTTGATGAAGGCGACGGTGGAGTCCGCGAAGGTGTTGATGCCGGCCTGGTTGACCGAGCCGTCCGCGTTGGTGGCCATGGAGTAGAAGCCGCCGGAGTTCACCCGGTTGCCGTCGTCGCCGAAGTAGCCGCCGGTCTCGGCCCAGCCGCCCACCGAGACGAGGGTCTTGACGTTCGGGTACTGCTTCTTGAACTTGCTCAGCTGGTTGAAGTGGCCCTGGTAGGGGAACTGCGGGTCCATCTCGGCCCCGGCGACGCCCGGCCAGGTCATCCCGGTCGCGGGGTTGTTCGGCCCGTCCGTGCCCACCGAGATCTTGTTGTCGGAGCCGACGTGGGCGAAGGCGTAGTTCAGGTGGGTGACCTTGCCCCACGGAATGTTGTTCGCGAGGTAGGCGGGCTCGCCGTTCTTGCCGGTCCGCCAGCCGGTGAAGTAGCCGATGACCCGCCGCTGGTGGTCGGCGCCCATCTTCTCGCGGCCCTCGGTGTCGTAGACCGAGCAGTACGGGACGTCGACGCCCGGGGTCTTGTACAGCCCGTCCGGTCGACAGGACTCGTTGTCGGCGGCGTGTGAGACGCCGGCCGAAAGGCCGCCGACGAGCAGTCCGGCAATGGCGGCGCCGGACGCCAGCAGCATCGCTCTGGCGCGTGTGGGGGACAGCATCGTGCCTCCTGGGGAGGGGAGGGGGTGCAGGACACAAAGTGCGTACGGGTAAGGCGAATTGGCCCGTGACGTGCGCACATCTGACGGGCTGTCTCCCTGGGAATGTGAAGCAGACATTAAGAGGACTAGACCACCTCGTCAATAGGTCTGGACCAAAGTGGGAACAGGGTGGCGAGGGCCCGTCGAGAACCACTCGCGTGTGAGTCAGGCCACAGCGCTTCACTCGCATGGCCGCCGAGCGCCCGTGGCACACTGGGCCTCGTACCAGTAGCAGCAGCGCACTCCGGGGTCGGTGTAATTCCGAACCGGCGGTTACAGTCCGCGACCCGTCCGCATCCAGCGGCCGGTTGACCAGGTGAAATTCCTGGACCGACGGTTAAAGTCCGGATGGGAGGCAGTGCGCGGCGGGCCAGTCACCGGTACGCCGCCGTCGGCGGCTCGTCCCCGTATCCGCGGGAGCGCGGGCCGTGCATTTCCGGCCAGGCGTTCCCGTGTGCGCCAGTCCGCTTCATCTGTCGTATCCCGACAGGCCCCGGAGTCCGTGCCCGATGAGGCAGGAGGACCCGGTGGCGAACCACGCCGACACGCCCGACGCAACCGCACCGCATGACGCATCCGCCATGCGGCGTGCCATCGCGCTCGCCTCCCGCGGCCTCGGCTCCACCAGCCCCAACCCGGTCGTCGGCTGTGTCATCACCGACCGCGCCGGCACCGTCGTCGGCGAGGGCTGGCACCAGCGGGCCGGCGGCCCGCACGCCGAGGTCCACGCCCTGCGCGCGGCCGGCGAGGCAGCCCGCGGCGGCACCGCGTACGTCACCCTCGAACCCTGCAACCACACCGGCCGCACCGGACCCTGCGCACAGGCCCTCGTGGCGGCCGGCATCAGCCGCGTCGTGTACGCCGTCGCCGACCCGAACCCGCAGGCCAGCGGCGGTGCCGCCACCCTGCGCGCGGCCGGGGTCACGGCCGAGGGCGGCCTCCTGGAGGCCGAGGCCGAGGCGGGCAACACCGCCTGGCTCACCTCCGTACGCCTCGGCCGCCCGCACGTGACCTGGAAGTACGCCGCCACCCTCGACGGCCGCAGCGCCGCCGCGGACGGCTCCAGCCGCTGGATCACCTCCCCCGAGTCCCGCGCCGACGTCCACCGCCTGCGCGCCGAGTCCGACGCCGTCCTCGTCGGCGGCGGCACCCTCCGGGCCGATGACCCGCACCTGGCCGTCCGCGGCATCGAGGGCGCCACCCAGCCGCTGCGCATCGCACTCGACACGCACGCCGGCCTGCTCCCGACCGCCCGCATCCTCGACGACGCCGCACCCACCCTGCTCGTCGTCGGCGAGGACGCCGACACCCGGCACCTGCCGGACGCGGAGCTGCTCCGGCTCCCCCTCCACGACGGCCGCATCGGCGTGCACGACCTGCTCGCCCGGCTCCACTACCGGGGCGTCCGCTCCCTCCTCCTGGAAGGCGGACCCGCCCTCGCGGGCGCCTTCCTCGAAGGCGCGGCCGTCGACCGGATCATCGGCTACATCGCTCCGGCACTCCTCGGCGCGGGCCCCGCCGCCCTCGCCGACGCCGGAGTCACGAACATCTCCCAGGCGTTGCGCCTGGACATCACGGAGGCCGTCCGCATGGGCCCCGACCTCCGGATCACCGCCGTACCCGCCACCGCCACCACCGCCCCCAAGGAGCACTGAGTGTTCACCGGAATCGTCGAAGAACTCGGTGAGGTCACCGCCGTCGAGCAGCTCGAGGACGCCTCCCGCTTCCGCCTGCGCGGCCCCGTCGTCACCGAGGACGCCAAGCACGGCGACTCCATCGCCGTCAACGGCGTCTGCCTGACCGTGGTGGACACCGCGGACGGCGAGTTCACCGCCGACGTGATGCAGGAGACCCTGAACCGCTCCAGCCTCGGCGCCCTCGTCCAGGGCTCCCGGGTCAACCTGGAACGCCCCATGGCCCTAGGCGGCCGGCTCGGCGGCCACCTGGTCCAGGGCCATGTGGACGGCACCGGCGAGATCGTCTCCCGCACCCCGTCCGAGCACTGGGAGATCGTCAAGGTCTCGCTCCCGGCGAACCTCTCCCGCTACGTGGTCGAGAAGGGCTCCATCACGGTCGACGGCGTCAGTCTCACCGTGGTCGAGGCCGCCGCCGACTACTTCACCGTCAGCCTCATCCCGACCACGCTCTCGCTGACCACGCTCGGCATCAAGCAGCCCGGCGACCCGGTCAACCTCGAGGTCGACGTCCTCGCCAAGTACGTCGAGCGGCTGCTCGGTGACAAGGGTGCGCAGGAGGCCGGCCGGTGAGCGCCGTCGACTGGCTGAACTCCGAGGCCTTCACCGTCCTTGGCCAGCACATCCTGTGGTCCGACATGATCGGCAACACCATCGGCCTGATCGCCCTGGCGCTCGGCTGGCGCCGCTCTATATGGACCTGGCCCGCCCAGTTCCTCTCCGGGGCCATCCTCTTCGTCGCCTTCGCCGCCGGACACCTCACCGGCAGCGCCGGCAAGCAGGTCGTGGTCATGCTCGTGGCCGCCTGGGGCTTCTGGCAGTGGAACCGCGGCCGGCAGCAGGCCCAGGACGGCACCATCGCCGTCCGGTTCGCCAGCTGGACCGAACGCGGCCTGCTGGCCGGCGCCGCCGCCCTCGGCACCGTCGCCGTGGCCCTGCTGTTCACCGCCTACCCGTCGCTGTCCTGGGACCCCTGGCCGGACGCCTACATCTTCGTCGGCACCGTCGTCGCCATGTACGCCCAGTCGCGCGGTCTGGTCGAGTTCTGGTTCGCCTGGCTGCTGGTCGACCTCGTCGGCGTCCCCCTCAACTTCGCCAACGGCTACGCGTTCTCCGGCTTCGTCTACATCCTCTACGGCGCGCTCGTCCTGTGGGGCATGCGCGACTGGTGGCTCCGTTCCCGTACCCACACCGCCCAGGCCCTCGAAGGAGCAACGGCATGACCACCGACGAGTTCTTCGCGCTCGACCCCGTCGAGCAGGCCATCCGGGACATCGCGGCCGGTCGGCCGGTCGTCGTCGTGGACGACGAGGACCGCGAGAACGAGGGCGACCTCGTCATCGCCGCCGAGAAGGCCACCCCCGAGATCGTCGCCTTCATGATGAGCGAGTGCCGCGGCCTGATCTGCGCCCCGATGGAGAGCGACGAGCTGGAGCGCCTGGAGCTCCCGCAGATGGTCGGCAACAACACCGAGTCGATGAAGACCGCCTTCACCGTCTCCGTGGACGCCTCCGCCGCCCACGGGGTCAGCACCGGCATCTCCGCCGCCGACCGGGCCACCACCCTCCGGCTGCTCGCGAACGGCACCTCGGAGCCCTCCGACTTCGTCCGCCCCGGCCATGTCTTCCCGCTGCGCGCCAAGCCCGGCGGCGTCCTGACCCGCAACGGCCACACCGAGGCCGCCGTCGACCTGGCCCGCCTCGCGGGCCTGCGCCCGGCCGGCGCGATCGTCGAGATCGCCGGCGAGGACGGGGTCATGCTGCGGCTGCCCGAACTCATCCCGTTCGCCCGCAAGCACGGCCTGACGATCATCTCCATCGAGGACCTGATCGCCTACCGTCGCTCCGCCGAGCCCACCGTCCGCCGCGAGGCCGAGGTCAGCCTGCCGACCGCGTTCGGCGAGTTCACCGCGTACGGCTACCGCTCCACCGTGGACGGGGTCGAGCACATCGCCCTGGTCCACGGCGAGATCGGCGACGGCGAGGACATCGTCGTCCGCATGCACTCCGAATGCCTGACCGGCGACATCTTCCACTCCCTGCGCTGCGACTGCGGCCCCCAGCTGCACGCCTCCATGGAGCGGATCCGGCAGGCCGGCCGCGGCGTCGTGGTCTACCTCCGCGGACACGAGGGCCGGGGCATCGGCCTGGTCTCCAAGCTCCGCGCGTACGAACTCCAGGAGCGGGGCCGCGACACCCTCGACGCCAACCTCGAGCTCGGCCTGCCCGCCGACGCCCGTGACTACGGCGCCGGCGCCCAGATCCTCGCCGACCTGGGAGTCCACAGCGTCCGGCTGCTGACCAACAACCCCGACAAGGCCGCCGCCCTGATCCGGCACGGCATCGTGGTCGCCGAGCGCGAGGCCATGCCCGTCGAGGCGGGCGAGCACAATCTGCGGTACCTGCGCACCAAGCGGGACCGGATGGGGCACGACCTGCCCTGGCTGGACGCGGCCATGTCCGCGTCCACCTGCGGAAACCAGTAACCACACCGATCAGAGAAGTACCCGTACAACGCACCGAGGAGAGCTGTGAGCGGCAAGGGCGCACCCGAACTGAGCGTGAAGAACTGTGGCGACCTCCGGGTCGCGGTCATCGCGGCCCAGTGGCACGAGAAGGTCATGGACGGACTGGTGGACGGCGCCCTGCGCGCCCTCCACGAGCTCGGCATCGACGAGCCCACCGTGCTGCGGGTCCCGGGCAGCTTCGAGCTCCCGGTGGTGGCGAAGGTACTCGCCGGCCGCGGCTACGATGCCATCGTCGCCCTCGGCGTGGTCATCCGCGGCGGCACCCCCCACTTCGACTACGTGTGCCAGGGCGTCACCCAGGGCCTGGTGCAGGTATCGCTCGAGACCGGAGTCCCCGTCGGCTTCGGCGTTCTGACCTGCGACAACGAGGAGCAGGCACTGGACCGTGCCGGACTCGAAGGGTCGAACGAGGACAAGGGGCACGAAGCGGTCACCGCCGCCGTCTCCACCGCAATGACCCTGCGGACGGTCAGCGAACCCTGGCGCTAGCGGCGCGGGGAAACCCCGTATTCTGAGGACCATCATGGCGAACGAAACCTCCAAGACCTTCGAGGAGCTCTTCTCCGAGCTCCAGGCCAAGGCCGACGGCGACCCGAGCACCTCCCGCACCGCAGAGCTGGTCGGCAAGGGCGTCCATGCCATCGGCAAGAAGGTCGTGGAGGAGGCCGCAGAGGTCTGGATGGCCGCGGAGTACGAGGGCAAGGAAGCCGCCGCCGAGGAGATCTCGCAGCTGCTGTACCACGTCCAGGTGATGATGGTCGCCCGCGGGATCTCCCTCGACGACGTCTACAAGCACCTCTGAGCAGCCGGCCCCTCCCCTCCCTCCCCGCACCACCCGTCCGCTCCGCACAGCACCACCATTTACGCGAACAAAGGAACCGTCCTCATGCTGCGCATCGCCGTCCCCAACAAGGGTTCACTCTCCGGGCCTGCGTCGGAGATGCTCCATGAGGCCGGCTACCGGCAGCGCAAGGAATCCAAGGAACTCGTCACGGTCGACCCCGACAACGAGGTCGAGTTCTTCTACCTGCGCCCCAAGGACATCGCCATCTACGTGGCGTCCGGCAAGCTCGACATCGGCATCACCGGCCGTGACCTGCTCCTGGACTCCGGCGCCAACGCGGAGGAGATCCTCCCGCTGAACTTCGGGCGCTCCACCTTCCGCTATGCCACCAAGCCCGGCACCGCGAAGGGCCCCGAGGACTTCCAGGGGATGACGATCGCCACCTCGTACGAGGGGATCGTCGCCAAGCACCTCGCCGACCAGGGCATCGACGCCTCCGTCGTGCACCTGGACGGCGCGGTCGAGACCGCCATCCAGCTCGGCGTCGCCGAGATCATCGCGGACGTGGTGGAAACCGGCACCAGCCTGCGCAACGCCGGCCTGCACGTCATCGGCGAGCCCATCCTGAAGTCCGAGGCCGTGGTCATCCGCCGCAACGGCGCCGATGCCGACAACCCGCAGGTCCAGCAGTTCCTGCGGCGCCTCCAGGGCGTCCTGGTCGCCCGGACCTACGTGATGATGGACTACGACTGCCGCGCCGAGCACCTCGAGCGCGCCGTCGCCCTCACCCCGGGCCTGGAGTCCCCGACCGTCTCCCCGCTGCACAACGAGGGCTGGGTCGCCGTCCGCGCCATGGTCCCCGCCAAGGACGCCCAGCGGATCATGGACGACCTCTACGAGCTCGGCGCCCGCGCGATCCTGACCACCTCGATCCACGCCTGCCGCCTCTGATGAGCGCCGACCAGCCGCCCGTGCCGGCCACCCCCGCCACCCCCGCCACGCCCGTTCCGCCGGCCCTCCCGGCCCTGCCCGTCACCTTCCGGCCGACCCGTACCCGGGTGGTCCTGCTGGGCGTCGGCGCGGCCATGTTCGCGACCATCACCGTGGTAGCGCTGATGCTGGAGCGCCTCACCACCGGCGAGCGGATCAGCTTCGTCTTCGTGGCCGTACTGCTCAGCTCCGTCCTGGTGCTGCTGTCCCGCCCCAAGGTGGTCGCCGACGAATCCGGCGTCACCGTGGTCAACCTCACCACCACCCGCCGGCTGGAGTGGGCGGAGATCCTCCGCGTCAACCTCCGCCAGGGCGACCCCTGGGTGTTCCTGGACCTCAGCGACGGCACCAGCCTGCCCGCCCTGGGCATCCAGCCCGGCGTGGCCCGCAACCAGGCGATCGCCGACGCCCGGGCCCTGCGCGGCCTGGCCGAGACCCGCGGCACCGGCTCGCGCGAAAACTGAGCCCCCGTTGCGGGGACGATCTCACTGACTACTCTGGTGGCGGGGCGCCGCCGCGCGCCCTGCCCCCGGCCCCGGGACCCCGTGGCCCGCGGGCACCTGCGACTTGAGGAGTGACTCCCTCCAGCAATGGACGGATCGTCCGGTAGTACCCGCGCCGCCCTCTCTCCGGAGCCGGCGGCATCATGACCATCCCGCTACTCCTGCTCGGCGCCGCCTTCGTCCTGATCCTCGCCAACGGCTTCTTCGTGGCCGCCGAATTCGGCCTGGTCACCGTGGAGAAGCCGGAGGCCGAACGCGCCGCCGCCGATGGCGACCGCCGCGCCCGTACGGTGGTCAAGGCCCTGCGGGAGCTGTCCTTCCAGCTCTCCGGCACCCAGCTCGGCATCACCATCACCTCCCTCGTGGTCGGCATGCTGGCCCAGCCCGCGCTCGCCGCCCTGCTGTCCGCGCCGCTCACCGCGGCCGGCCTGCCCGCCGGGGCCGTGCCCTCCCTCGCCGTGGTCATCGGCATGCTGCTCGCCTCCGCCGTCCAGATGGTGGTCGGCGAGCTCGTCCCGAAGAACTGGGCGGTCTCCCGCCCGCTCCAGGTCGCCCGCTTCGTGGCCGGCCCGCAGCACCTCTTCTCCAGCGTCTTCCGCCCGGTCATCGCCGGCCTGAACGCCGTCGCGAACCGGCTCGTGCGGGCGCTGGGCGTGGAACCCGCCGAGGAGCTGGCCTCCGCCCGCACCCCCGGCGAACTCGTCTCCCTGGTCCGCCACTCGGCCCAGGCCGGCGCCCTCGAACAGGACACCGCCGACCTGTTCGTCCGTACCCTCTCGCTGGGCGAGCTCACGGCCCAGCACGTGATGACCCCGCGGGTGAAGGTCAGCGCCCTGCAGCAGACGGCCACCGCCGCCGACGTGCTGAACCTGACCCGGGCCACCGGCCTGTCCCGGTTCCCCGTCTACCGCGAGCGGATCGACGAGATCACCGGCGTGGTCCACCTCAAGGACGCCCTCGCCGTGTCCGAGCCGGAACGGGCCCGGACCGGTGTGGGCCTGATCGCCGTGCCGCCGCTGCTGGTCCCGGGCACCCTGCCCGTCCAGCCGCTGCTGGAACTGCTCCGCACCGAACAGCCGATGGCCGTGGTCGTCGACGAGTACGGGGGCACCGCCGGCGTGGTCACCCTGGAGGACATCGTCGAGGAACTCGTCGGCGAGGTCCGCGACGAACACGACCACGCCGAGGCCCGCCCCGAACTGGCCCCCGCCCCGGCCGAGGACGGCCGCCCGGCCTGGGAGGCCGACGGCAGCTGCCGCGTCCACACCCTCCGCCGGATAGGCCTGGAGGTCCCGGAAGGCCCGTACGAGACGGTCGCCGGCCTGGTCGCCGACCTGCTCGGCCGGATCCCCGCCCCCGGGGACCGGGCCGAACTGCCCGGCTGGAAGCTGTGCGTCCGCCAGGTCGGCCGCAACCGCGCGGAACGCGTCCGCCTGATCCCGGCCCCGGCCGTACCGGCGGCACTGGCACTGGCTGCCGCCCTGCCGGCCCCGCAGACCGCCGCCCATCTACCCCTTGACCGATCAGGCAACCGCTCCGAACTGGAAGGGGCCACCCGATGAGCGCGCTGCAACTGCTCTTCGCCCTCTTTCTGGTCCTGGCCAACGGCTTCTTCGTGGGCGCGGAATTCGCCCTGGTCTCGGTCCGCCGCAGCCAGATCGAACCCCTCGCCGCCGAGTCCAAGCGGGCCCGGCAGGTCCTGTACGGGCTGGAGAACCTGCCCCGCATGATGGCGGCGGCCCAGTTCGGCATCACGGTGTGCTCGCTCACCCTCGGCGCCGTCGCCGAGCCCACCGTGGCCCGGCTGCTGGAACCCGTCTTCCACGCCGCTCACGTCCCGGACGGCCTGATCCACCCGCTCGGCTACGCCGTCGCCCTGTCGGCGGTGGTCTTCCTGCACCTGGTCATCGGCGAGATGCTCCCCAAGAACCTCGCGATGGCCGCGCCCGAGCGGACGGCCCTGTGGTTCAGCCCCGGCCTGGTCGCCTTCGCGCGGCTCTGCGGGCCGGTCACCACCGCGCTCGGCGCCTGCGCGCACTGTGTGCTCCGCCTGTTCAAGGTGGAGCCGAAGGACGAGGTCGAGTCCGTCTACACCAGCGCCCAGCTGGGCCGGCTCGTCCAGGACTCCCGACTGGCGGGCCTGCTCGAACCGGTGGAACAGGAGCGCCTGGAAGACGCCCTGGAACTGGGCAGCCGCCCGGTCACCCATGTCCTGCTGCCGCGGGACCGCCTGGTCACGGTCCGCCCCTCGGCCACCCCGCACCAGATCGAGCAACTCACGGTCCGCACCGGCTACTCCCGCTTCCCGGTCCGCACGGACGCCGGCGCCTTCATGGGCTACGTCCACGTCAAGGACGTCCTCGACCTGGAGGACCGAGAACGAGCGGTACCGCAGCGGGCGTGGCGCCGCATGCCGACGCTGAGCGCGACGCTCCCGCTGGACGACGCGCTGACGGTCATGCGCAGGGACGCCACCCACCTGGCCCAGGTCGCCGACCCGACGGGCCGCATCCTGGGCCTGGTCGCCCTGGAGGACGTCCTGGAAATGCTGGTAGGCAAAGTCCACGACCCCGCCCACCGAGTCCCGGCGTAGCCGCCCCGGCCGGGGCGCGGGGCTCCGCCCCAGGGCCCGCGGGGCCGAGTCCCGGGCGGAGCCCCGGGAACCCGGTCGGGGGCCGCAGGCCCGGGTTCCCCGGCGTAGTTCGGGCCGCGGGCGACTCTCGGGGCTCCGCCCCAGGGCCCGCGGGCCTGGACGCGTGTCCGGCGCCGCAGGCCCCGGGTTCCGGGCGGGGCCCGGGGAACCAGGCGGGTGTGGGGCGCAGCCCTACGGGCGGGGTCGGGGCTCGCGGGGCCCCGGGTTCGGGCGGGGCCCGGGGAATCAGGCGGGTGTGGGGCGCAGCCCCACGAGCGGGGTCCGGGGCCGCAGGCCCCGGTTTCGGGAAGGGGCGGGGTGGGGCAATCCGCCGCGCAGCGGCCCAGTCCCGAAGCCCGGCCCCGCGTACTGGCCCGGCGTACCGGCCTGGCCCCGCGCAGCGGCCCGGCCTCGGGGCCCGGCCCCGCGTACGGCTCGGCCTCGCGCAGCGGCCTGGCCCGGCGTACCGGCTCGGCCCCGCGCAGCGGCCCGCCCGGCCCCCCGTACGGCGCGGCCCAGCGCTAAAGCCCCGGCTCCGACTGCGGTCCCCGCCCCGACAGGACCTCCCCGTACGCCTGCATCAAGTCCGGCAGCCGCAGCGTCGCCAGGTCCTCCCGCGATGGCGTTCCCCCGTACCCCGCCAACCGCAGATCCCGGTACGCACAGCTCTTCTCGTACAGCGTCCGCAGGAACCGCCCGTTGCCCAGCTCGTCGATCCAGCCCTGGTCCACCACGTGCCCGCTGATGCTCCGCAGCTCGTCCAGCGCCTCCTCGTCCCAGCGGTCCCCGTTCGACTCCGCCAGCACGCCCCCGATCGCCGTCAGCTCCAGCGGCCGGTAACTCGGGAAGTCCACCCGCGTGGTGAACCGCGAGGACAGCCCCGGGTTCGCGGCCAGCAGCCGGTCCATCCCCGCCGGATAGCCGGCCAGGATCACCACCAGGTGGTCCCGGTTGTCCTCCGCCCGCTTCAGCAGCACCTGCAACGCCTCGTCCCCGTACGCGTCGCCCTTGCTGTACCCCGAGTTCGACAGGCTGTACGCCTCGTCCACGAACAGCACCCCGCCGATCGCCGAATCGATCAGCTCGTTCGCCTTCACCGCGGTCTGGCCCAGGAACTCGCCCACCAGGTCCGCCCGCTGCGCCTCCACCAGATGGTCCCCGCCCAGCAGTCCCAGCGCGTAGAACACCCGCCCGAGGATCCGCGCCACCGTGGTCTTGCCCGTCCCGGACGGCCCCGAGAACACGAAGTGGCGTTTCGGCGGCTGCACCGGAAGGCCCTGCCCGGCCCGCAGCCGGGCCATGTGCAGCTGCGCCGAGAGCGCCTTGACCTGCCGCTTGACCGGTTCCAGGCCCACCATCCGCTCCAGCTCGGCCAGCGCCTCGGCGAGCAGCGCCGGGTCCGCCGGGCCGGGCGGCAGCCCGGCGGGCGCGGCCTGCGGCGGTACCGCGGCCTTCCGGCGTACGCCGTCCGTCCGGCCGCCCGGTCCCGGCGGCGGGACACCGGCCCCGGGCCCAGGCCCCGCAGCCGCCCCCGTCCCCGCGCCAGGCGGCGCCCCGGCGGACGGCCCGGCCGCCGGCCCCGCGAACCGCGGCTCCGCCGGCTCCCCGCCCAGTAACGGGTCCGGCTCCGCCAGGGTCGGCATCACCGCCGCGAAGTCACCGCCGACCGGCGACAGGTCGTACCCCTCCAGCCCGTCCGACTCGGCGGCGATGGCCGTCAACCGGGCCGCCGTGTCCATGAACGCCGGATCCACCCGGTGCACCGCCCGGTACAGCGGCAGCGCGGCGGCGCTGCGCCCCGTCCCCTCATGGGCCCGCGCCAGCCAGTACCGCAGCTCCTTGCGCTGCGGCTGCTCGCTGCGGCACCGCATCAGCGCCGCCGACAGCATCGGCTCCGCCTGCCCGTACATCTCCAGCCGGACCCGGGCCATCCCGCCGAACAGCCCCGCCTCGATGCCCAGCAGCGGATCGTCCACCAGCGGCTCGGTGTGCCGGACCAGCTGCTCCCAGTCCTTCACCAGATAGGCGCGGCAGGCGTGCAGGAACCGGACCTGGGCATCGGCGTCCACCGGTGGCAGGGCGGCGAGGGCCTGGTCCAGTTCGGGCACATGGCGGCCGTCCAGCCAGTGCGAGGCGTGCGCCAGCAGCAGATCGCGCCGGCTCTCCAGCACCGGCTGCACCCACCAGCCCAGCCAGTACCAGGAGTTGAGGGTCCGCCGGTGCCGGGCCCGCTGCTCCCCGAACCGGTCCCGGTGGGCGTACATCCGCAACAGCGCATGGGTGGTGTCCACCCGCAGCGCGTGCAGCCCCAGCCAGGCGTCCGCCATCGTGGGGTCGAGTCGTACGGCCGCCCGGAACTCCTCCTCGGCCTGCGGATAGGCGCCCATGGTGCAGGCGTCCACCCCGCGCAGCCAGGCGAGTTCGGCCGGGGCGTGCGCGCTGCCGCTGCCCTGCGTGCCGAAGTCCATCACGTCCCCCACAAGCCTGCCCCCGTGGTGCGCAGCAACCCCCGCATTGCACAGCCGAGTTGCCTCTGCGCCGATGAAATCAGGCTGGCATCGTACCTGCGGCCACGGACCTTACGCAGTGCGCCGGAGAGACGGATCCACCGGCGCCCCGACGGCATCAATGTCACACACAGTGAAGGGCGGGGGAGGGGGAGGAGCTGCGGAGGGCAGTACGAAGCCCCCGGTCACGGGGGAACAACCGGGGGCTTCGCGTCCGCAGTGGCCGTGTACGGCCACGCATTCAGAACGTAAGGCCGGTGCGGGCCCCAGGTCAAGCGGTGCCGGGCAGGCCGGCGCGAGCGGACCGGCCGGGCCGGTCAGGCCTGGGGGAGTTCGTCACCCTCGGTAACGGAACCGGGGGTTCCTGTCGTCCCACCCGCCCCGGAAGTCCACTCGTATCCCGTACCGCACTGGCGCACCAGGGTGTCGGCGAAGGGGCGTGAAGGATCGTCCGCGAAGTGCGCGAGCTCCGCGCGCTCCCAGCCGTCCCAGAAGAGGTCCAGTTCGCGCCCGTCCCGGTTCCGGCCGCGCCCCCAGGACAGCGTGCGCGGGGTTTCCATCCACAACAGCCGGGCCAGATGCGGGCGCAGCGCCCGCCGGCCCGCCCCCACGCCCTCCACCAGCAGCAGCGGAACGGGCTCCAGCACCCGCGCCGGGCCGAACCTGCGCTCCACCCAGTCGTACGGCGCCCAGTGCGCGGCCCGCCCCGTGGACAACGGCTCCAGCACCTGTCGGCGCAGCCGCTCCGTCCAGCCGAACAGCTCCTCGTGCGTGGCCACGTCGTCGAGGTGCAGCACGGGCACCCCGCCCAGCGCCTCGGCGAGCCGCTCCGCGAAGGTGCTCTTCCCGGACCCGGCGTGCCCGTCGATCCCGATCAGCCGCACCGGCCCCAGCGAGGGCGGCAGCACGGCGAGCTCCTGCGCGAGCCGGCGGAGCGGGTGAGAGGGCGGACGGAACTCTTCCACCCGCCCAAGCCTACGGGCGCGGGGGCCGGCCCCCGCGACCGGCGGCCCCCGCTACCGCCGGCCTCCGCTACCGCCGGCCCCGGCCGGCCCGGCGCCGGGGCGGCTGCGACACGCGCCCCGTACGCCCTGGCCCCGGGTGGCCCGACCTGGGAGGGTGGCGGGAGCTGCCGCCTCGACCGACCTGGGGGTCCCGCCCATGACCGAACTCACCCCGCGCCGGACCCTGCTGGCAGCCGCCCTCGCCGCAGCCGCCGCGGCGGGCGGCAGCCCCGCCGTCCAGTCCGCCTCGGCCGCCGCCCCCGGGAGCTCCGGCGCAGCCGCCGGCCCCACGGTGGACAACCGGTTCTGGTTCTCGTCCGCGGACTGGCAGGCCGGAACCCACCACGGCACCACCGCCGTCCCCGGCGCCCGCCCCGCCCTCGCCTTCGCCGCGCCCGCCGGCCGCACCGCGTACACCGACCCGCACACCGGCAGGCAGGGAACCTGGGAGTACGCGGCCTGGACCTCCCCGGTGCACCGGTCCGCCGTGCCCGCCACCGAGGTCATCGCCTCCTGGAACGCCCGCACCCCGGCCGGCAGCTGGCTCCAGACCGAACTCCGCGGCACCTACACCGACGGCACCGCCACCCCCTGGTACGTGATGGGCCGCTGGGCCTCCGGGGACGCCGACATCCGCCGCACCTCCGTCGACGGCCAGACCGACGGCCGCTCCACCGTATGGACCGACACCCTGGTCGTGGACGACCCGGCCAAGGGCCTGCGGCTGCGGGACTGGCAGCTCCGGCTGACCCTGTACCGCCGCCCCGGCGCCGACCTGCGCCCGGTGGTGTGGCTGGCCGGGGCGATGGCCTCCGATGTGCCCGACCGGTTCACCGTCCCCGCCTCCGGCCCCGGCCGGGCGGTGGCCGGCCACGGCCGGGAGCTGAAGGTGCCGCGGTACTCCCAGGAGACCCATGCCGGCCAGTACCCGGAGTACGACAACGGCGGCGAGGCCTGGTGCAGCCCCACCTCCTCCCAGATGGTCATCGAGTACTGGGGCCGGAAGGCCGCCCCGCAGGACCTGGCCTGGGTCCGGCCGGAGTACGCCGACCCGCAGGTCTGCCACGCGGCCCGGTCCACGTACGACCACGCCTACCGGGGCTGCGGGAACTGGCCCTTCAACGCCGCCTACGCAGCCACCTACCCGGACATGGCCGCCGTGGTGACCCGGCTGACCTGCCTCACCGACCTGGAGGCCCTGATCGCGGCCGGGATCCCGGTCATCACCTCCCAGTCCTTCCGCGAGGGCGAGCTGACCGGCGCCGGATACGGCACGGCGGGCCATCTGATGACGGTCGTCGGGTTCACCCCGGCCGGCGATGTGATCGCCAACGACCCGCACGCGCCGACCAACGCCGCCGTCCGCCGGGTCTACCGCCGCCGCGAGTGGGAGAACGTCTGGCTCCGGACCAAGCGGTACAACGCGTCGGGCAAGGCCGTCTCCGGCAGCGGCGGCGTCTGCTACCTCTACGTCCCCGCCCTTCCGGACCCCGGCCGGACGGCCGCACTGCGGGCGGTCGGAGTGCTCTGAAAACCCTGCATGACCTGCAAACAAACGGGCATAAGGTGGACATAAAGGGCAATCGAGTACGTCTCTAGGAGGCGGCCCGCCATGACCACCCATCCGAGAATTGAGCAGCACCCCGACCTCGCCGAGATGCGCACGCGGTTCGAGCGGGTGACGAGCACCCCCCGAGCCCAGGCCGTGGAGACACTGGCCCTCATCACCGGCCTGTACCTGGCGGCCTCGCCCTGGATCGCCGGGTTCAGCGGGCTCGGCCCGCTGGCCGTCAACAACCTGATCACGGGCCTCGCGTTCTGCGTCTGCATGAGCGGCCTGGGCTCCGCCTACGAGCGCACCCACGCGATGGCCTGGACGGCGGTCGCGCTGGGTGCCTGGACCATCATCGCCCCGTGGGTCATCGCGGGGGAGATGGACACCACCCGCAGCGTGGTCAGCAACGTGATCGCCGGTGGCGTGGCCCTGTGCCTCGGCCTCGCCATGGTGGCCATGGCGGGACGTGATCGAGACACCGTCTGACCTCGGGAAACACCGAAGGGCGGGGGTGTGGGCCCCGGCGGCAGTGACCAACGTCTCTACCGCCGGGGCCCCGGTCGCTGGCACATTGGAGGGACACCGGGGGGTGTCCGTTCACTGCCAGACGATCGTGAGAACACCCATGACTGCGAACACCGCCGCCCTCGCCCGCGCCCGCAAGCTGACCCGGACCGGCGGTCCGAAGGACGACTCCAAGTGGCTCGAGAACGTCCTCGGCTGGACCCTGGTGGTCGTCGTGGCCATGTTCGTCACCCAGGTCGGCTGGCTGTAACCGCCCCCGGTCACTCCGGATGCGATACTGCCGGGATCTTTCGGCAGTCAAAGGCGAGGTCCGGATTTGAATCGTGGTCAACAGCGCGGAACGACCGAGCGTTCGCAGGTCCGCAGAGCCGAACTGATAGCGATCGGGCGACGGTTGTTCGCCGACACCTCGTACGACGCACTGTCCATGGACGACATCGCCAAACAGGCCGGCGTCGCCAAAGGGCTGATCTACTACTACTTCGAGAGCAAGCGCGGCTACTACCTGGCCATCGTCGAGGACTCCGTCGCCGAGCTCGTCGCCCGGGCCGCCGGCGAGCTGGAGCTGCCCCCCGCCGAGCGGGTGCACCGCACCGTCGACAGCTACCTGCACTACGCCGAACACCACCAGGCCGCCTACCGCACCATCGTCACCGGCGGCATCGGCTCGGACGCCGAAGTCCTGGCCATCCGGGACACCGTCCGCGAGGAACTGGTCGCCACCATCGCCGAGGGCGCCTACGGCCGCCGCACGCTGCCGCCGCTCGCCCGCCTCGCCCTGATCGGCTGGCTCTCCGGGGTGGAGGGCGCCACCCTCGACTGGATCGGCACCCTGCGCACCCCCGGCCGGCCCGGCCGGGAGGAGCTGGGCGCCCTGTTCGTCCGGCAGCTGCGGGCCACCCTGGCGGTCATCGGCGAGTTCGTTCCCGAATGCCCGGCTCCGCCGCCGCTCCCCGGAACGCCCGCGTTCACGGTGCCCGGCCCGGCCCCGGCCGCGGCCCCCGTCGTCTTCCCGGCCGCCTCCGGCCCCGGCCCAGGTCACAGCCCGGGATCAGCCGATCTTGCACCCGTGACGTAAAGCATCCGATCGGGCATACTCAACCCGCCGCAGCCGCTCGTCCGTCCCTCCCGTGATCCGGGAGGGCAGCATCGGCTGCCTGAGCATCGAGACCCGGCGGCGCGTCCCACACCTCGCGTGCCGCCGCCGCGCCCGACGAGGGAGGAGAGCGCCGCCATGACCGACCGCGCCCCGCAGCCGGTGGACCGTCAGCTGCCCACCGAGGAGTCCCGGGACCTCCTCGCACTGGTACGCGAGATCGCCGGACGGGAGATCCGCCCGCAGGCCGCCGAGGAGGAGGAAGCCGGCCGCTTCCCCCGCGAGGTCTTCCGGCTGCTCTCCGACGCCGGCCTGCTCGGCCTCCCGTACGCCGGTGAGTTCGGCGGCGGTGAGCAGCCGTACGAGGTCTACCTCCAGGTCCTGGAAGAGCTGGCCGCGGCCCGGCTCACCGTCGGCCTCGGGGTCAGCGTGCACTCGCTGGCCTGCCACGGCCTGGCCGGCTACGGCACCAAGGAGCAGCAGGGCGAGCACCTGCCCGCCATGCTCGGCGGCGGCCTGCTCGGCGCCTACTGCCTGTCCGAGCCCTCCTCGGGCTCCGACGCCGCCTCGCTGACCACCAAGGCCGTCCGCGACGGCGAGGACTGGGTGATCACCGGCACCAAGGCGTGGATCACCCACGGCGGAGTCGCCGACTTCTACACCGTTCTCGCCCGCACCGGCGGCGAGGGCCCCAAGGGCATCACGGCCTTCCTGGTTCCCGGCGACGCGGAGGGCCTCTCGGCCGCCGCCCCCGAGAAGAAGATGGGCATGAAGGGCTCGCCCACGGCCCAGCTGCACTTCGACGGCGTACGCGTTCCGGACAGCCGCCGGATCGGCGAGGAGGGCCAGGGCTTCACGATCGCGCTGGCCGCCCTGGACGCGGGCCGCCTCGGCATCGCCGCATGCGCCATCGGTGTCGCACAGGCCGCCCTGGACGAGGCCGTGGCCTACGCGCTGGACCGCAAGCAGTTCGGCCACCCCATCGCCGACTTCCAGGGTCTGCGCTTCATGCTGGCCGACATGGCCACCCGGATCGAGGCCGGCCGGGCGCTCTACCTGGCGGCGGCCCGGCTGCGGGACGCGGGCAAGCCGTTCTCGCGGCAGGCGGCGATGGCCAAGCTCTTCTGCACCGACACGGCCATGGCCGTGACCACGGACGCGGTACAGGTGCTCGGCGGATACGGCTACACCCAGGACTTCCCGGTGGAGCGGCTGATGCGGGAGGCGAAGGTCCTGCAGATCGTCGAGGGCACCAACCAGATCCAGCGCATGGTGATCGCCCGCCACCTGGCGGGGCCGGAGACGCGGGCGTAGCCCGGCCCTGACCCGCCGGACGCGCCCTAGTCCTCGAAGAGGGGGCCGTCGGGCCATACGGGCGCGGTGGCGACCCGGTACCACTCCGGGTCGCCCCGGCCCGGCAGGGTCCGCCCCTCGCCCGCCCAGCGGGCGATGAGATCGCGGTAGATGGGCGGATCGGGCGGCGGCTGGGCCGGCGCATGCGCGGGCGCAGTTCGGGCAGCCGACTGCTGAACCGATTCTTCGTAGCCCGGTGGGACCGGCCGCCGCCGTCTCCCGGTTGAAGCATCAAGCAGGGTCATGCCTGGGCCAACGCTGTGCGGCGGCGCCGGGTCACTGGGCCCATACGTTCGAGTGGTGCTCCTTTTTGGGGGCTCGGTTCGCCTCCGGGGCGCTGTTGTCGGCTCCAGGAGGGCGTGCGTCCTCGAAAACGCTCGTTCTCCCCCAGGCTTCGCCCGGGGGGACCCCCACGCGTTTTCTCCGGGCGCTCGCCCTCCTTCGCCGACGCGCCCCTTCGGCTCACTCGCCCGCGCAGGCTTCGCCGGGCCGGCGCAACCGTGCGGGTGGCCACGGGTGTCGGGGTGTCAGGGAATGACACGACCCTGGTCCCGCGTGCGGTTTCTGACGTACCGTCATATCCGCCGCACCGCCCACCCCCGCGCCCAGGAGGTTTGCCATGCCCGCGGACCGCCCCATCGCCCTCGACGAATACCCCATCCACCAAGTCCCGTTGTCGATGAAACACATCGCCACCGGCGACCGGAACGCCTACGACCGCTGCATCTTCCACGTCTTCGACCACGCCGGCCGCTTCGTTCTCATCGCCGGCCTCGGCGTCTACCCCAACACCGGCGTCATCGACGCCTACGCCACCCTCCGCACCGGCGACGAACTCCTCGCCGTCCGCGCCTCCGACGCCCTCACCGACGACCGGATGAACCTCTCCGTCGGCCCGCTCAGGATCACCGTCGACACCCCCCTCAAGCAGCTCACCCTGCACTGCGACCCGGCCCCCGAAGACCCCGCCGGCCTCTCCTTCGACATCACCTGGACCGCCGGGTTCCCCGCCGTCTGGGAACCCCACCACGTGCAGCGGCGCGGCGACCGGCTGATGCTGGAGGGCCGCCGCTTCGTCCAGGCCGGCCAGGCCACCGGCACCCTCCGGGCCCGGGGCGAGGAGATCACCCTGACCCCGGGGGAGTGGACCGGCACCCGCGACCGCAGCTGGGGGGTCCGCCCCATCCCCGGCGAGGACGGCGGCCGGGCCGCCGAAGAGCACCGCACCGAGGGCTTCCACTGGCTCTGGATCCCCGTCCGGTTCGAGGACCGCTTCCTCATGGTCATCGTCCAGGAGGACGCCGACGGCCACCGCACCCTCACCGAGGCCGTCCAGGTCTTCCCCGAGGCTGCCGGCCGCCCGGACACCCAGCTCGGCTGGCCGTACGCCGACATCGCCTACCGGCCCGGCAGCCGCCACCCCGAGTCCGCCGTCATCCACCTCACCGACCCGGTCTCCCGCAAGCCCCTCGAACTCGGCGTCGAGATCCTGTGCTCCTCCCCGCTCGCCGTCGGCGCCGGTTACCCGCCGGCCGGCGACTGGCAGCACGGCAGCTGGCAGGGCCGCGGCTGGACCGACCGCCGCGTCTACGACCTGTCCGACCCCACCGCCCACCCCATGGCCGCGTTCGGCGTCACCGACCACTCCGCCCGCTTCACCCTCGACGGCCGCACCGGCCACGGAATCTTCGAACACGGCAGCTTCGGCCGCCACGACCCGAGCGGCTTCACCGACTACTCCTCCGTCGCCCCGTAGGCACCCCGGCACGCCCCCAGCACCCCCGGCACCTCCGGCACCTCCGGCACACCCCCGTCACACCCCAGGAACAGGACAGGAAAGGGGCAGCAATGGCAACGGCACCACGTCCCCGCACCTCCACCCGCGACCCGGAAGAACTCGGCCGCCGCCTCACCGCCTGGCTGGACCGCACCCTCCCCGGCGCCCGGATCAGCGGCATCACCGTCCCCGGCTCCAACGGCATGTCCAGCGAGACCCTGCTCTTCGACATCGAGCACCCCGACACCCCGATCCGGGCCTGCGCACTCCGGCTGGCCGCGGACCCCGCCGCCTACACCGTGTTCCCGACCTACGACATGGCCCGCCAGCACCGCGTGATGAGCCTGGTCGCCGAGCACACCGACGTGCCCGTACCGCGCGTGGAGTGGCTGGAGGAGGACCCCGGCCCGCTCGGGGCGCCCTTCTTCGTGATGGCCCGGGCCGAGGGCCGGGTGCCGCCGGACGTCATGCCGTACACCTACGAGGGCAACTGGGTGCACGCCGCGACCGACGCCGAACGGGCCGAGCTCCAGGAGCAGAGCATCTCCCTGCTCGCCCGTCTGCACGACCAGTTCCCGGCCAAGGAAGCCGCCTTCCTGCTGCCCGAAAGCGGCACGGGCAGCCCGCTGCGCCGGCACGTCGAGTCCCAACGCGCCTACTACGAGTGGGTCGTCCGGGACCTGGCCCGTTCACCCCTGCTGGAGCGGGCCTTCGACCGGCTGGCGGAACTCTGGCCGGCCGACGAGGGCGAACCCGTCCTGAACTGGGGCGACGCCCGTATCGGCAATGTGATCTACCAGGCCGACGGGTTCCGGCCGGTGGCCGTCCTCGACTGGGAGATGGCCGCATACGCACCGCGCGAGGTCGACCTCGGCTGGACCGTCTACCTCCACCGGTTCTTCCAGGACCTCACGGTCGGCTTCGGCCAGCCCGGACTCCCCGGCTTCCTGCGCCGCGAAGACCTGGAACGCAGGTACGCCGAACTCACCGGGCACACCCCGCGCGACATGGAGTTCCACACCCTGTACGCGGCGCTCCGGCACGGCATCGTGATGCTGCGGATCGCCTACCGCCAGGCGCACTTCGGGGAGGTGGAGATCCCCGCCGACCCCGACGGCCTGATCCTGCACCACGCCAGCCTGGCCGCCATGGTGCAGGGAACCTACTGGTAGACGAGGGCGCTCAGGCCGCCCGTACGTGCTGACGCAGCTGCGGCGGCGCGGCCACCAGCCGGACAGGACGCGAGCCCGGACCGCCGACGTGCGAGAAGGGCTGCGTCCGCCAGTCCAGCCCCTGAGGGAGCGTCAGCACCACGACCGGCTCCAGCTCTTGCGTATCGGCGGCACCGATCACCGGCAGCGCATCGGACACCGGACGCCCGGTACCGGCGCAGACCGTGAGCCCGAAGGGGTTCCACGGGGTCAGGCAGAGGGCGTGCTCCGGAAGGTGCTCCTCGTCGGCGACGAGGGCGATGGACTGCCCGCAGTCGGGGCAGGTCGCATGGTGTATGTCGAAGGACTCGGCCTCGTCGAGATAGCCGGCGTCCTCGGGGTCCTCCGCTCCCTCGGCCTCGGTGCCGGCGTCGAGGAGCTCGACTGGCTCGGGCTCGCTACGGGCTGCGCGCTTGGTGTTCGACATGGTTGTACTCCCCCTTGGGTGGGCCGGGCGGGCAGGTTCGGCCTCGGCCACAGCAAGCACTTCCCGCCATGCCGCACGAGTAACCACAACACCCCGGCAGAGGACTGCATACCCCTGTGGCTTTGGTCACATGCCTGCTGCAGGTGCCTCCTGCGGCGAGACGGTACTGGGCGAGGACCACTTCTGGGCCTTAGGTTGAGCGGCTATGAGCGCAATGGAGGAGTTGGACCGCCAGATCGTGGATCTGCTCGTACGGGACGGGCGGATGAGCTACACGGACCTGGGCAAGGCCACGGGCCTGTCCACGTCGGCGGTCCACCAGCGAGTACGCCGCCTGGAACAGCGCGGGGTCATCCGCGGCTATGCCGCCGTCGTCGACCCCGAGGCAGTCGGCCTGCCCCTGACCGCCTTCATCTCGGTCAAACCCTTCGACCCCTCGGCGCCGGACGACATCGCGGAGCGCCTGTCGGGTGTACCGGAGATCGAGGCCTGCCACAGCGTCGCGGGCGACGAGAACTACATCCTCAAGGTCCGGGTGGCCACCCCGCTGGAGCTGGAGGACCTCCTGGGCCGCCTCCGCGCCCTGGCCCACGTCGCCACCCGCACCACGGTGGTCCTCTCCACCCCGTACGAATCCCGCCCACCCCGCATCTGACCCGCCGCAGCACGCCGCCGCCCGCCGCAGCCCGCCGAGCCGGACCGCACGGCGGGCGGACCCGTGTCGTCCGGGGCCGTCGCGACCCGCGAAACTGATCCCATGACGCATGGCCATGGCGCGGCGACCCCGCACGACGATCAGCCCCGGACCGTACTCCTCCGCCGTGGCGAGGTGCACAGCCCCGCCGACCCCTTCGCCACCGCGATGGTCGTCGAGCGCGGCCACATCGCCTGGGTCGGCTCCGAAGGCGCGGCCGACGCCTTCGCACAAGGAGTCGACGAGGTCGTCGACCTCGACGGAGCCCTTGTCACCCCCGCTTTCACCGACGCCCATCTGCACGCCACCTCCGCCGGCCTCGCCCTGACCGGCCTCGACCTCACCCGGGCCCGGTCCCTGGCCGAGGCCCTGGACCTCGTACGGGCCCACGCCGACGGCCGGCCCGGTGACCGGGTCCTGCTCGGCCACGGCTGGGACGCCGCCCGCTGGCCCGAGCGCCGGGCCCCCCGCCGCGAGGAACTGGACGCGGCCACCGGCGGCCGGCCGCTCTACCTGAGCCGGATCGACGTCCATTCCGCGGTGGCCACCACGGCCCTCCTCGACCGGGTGCCCCGCCTCCGCGAGACCCCCGGCTTCCACGACGGCGAGCCGCTGACCCGGGACGCCCACCACGCCGTCCGCGCCGCCGCTTTCGCCGCGGTCACCCCCGGCCAGCGCGAGGAGGCCCAGCGGGCCGCACTCCGGCAGGCGGCCTCCCTCGGCATCGGCTCCGTCCACGAGTGCGGCGGGCCGGACATCTCCTCGCCCGAGGACTTCACCGCCCTGCTGAACCTCGCCGAGGCCGAGCCCGGCCCCCGGGTCTTCGGCTACTGGGCCGACCGGGACCTGGCCCTTGCCAAGGAGCTCGGCGCCATCGGCGCCGCCGGCGACCTCTTCGTGGACGGCGCCCTCGGCTCTCACACCGCCTGCCTGCACGCCCCGTACACCGACGCCGCCCACACCGGCACCGCCTACCTCGGCACCGACGAGGTGGCCGCGCACGTCGTCGCCTGCACCGAGGCCGGTCTGCAGGCCGGCTTCCACGCCATCGGCGATGCCGCGATCACCGCCGTGACCGACGGGATCCGCCGGGCCGCCGACACGGTCGGCCTGGCCCGGATCCGGGCCGCCCGGCACCGGGTCGAGCACGCCGAGATGATGACCCCGGCCACCATCGCCGCCTTCGCGGAGCTCGGTCTGACCGCCTCCGTGCAGCCCGCGTTCGACGCCAACTGGGGCGGCCCGGAGGGCATGTACGCCGACCGGCTCGGCGCCGACCGCGCCCGTACCCTCAACCCGTACGCGGCCATGCTCAAGGCCGGTGTCCCGCTCGCGTTCGGTTCCGACGCACCCGTCACCCCCCTCGACCCCTGGGGCACGGTCCGGGCCGCCGCCTTCCACCGGACCGCCGAGCACCGGATCTCCGTACGCGCCGCCTTCACCGCCCACACCCGCGGCGGCTGGCGGGCCATCGGGCGGGACGACGCCGGTGTCCTGGTGCCGGGCGCCCCCGCCGACTACGCGGTCTGGCAGACCTCGGAACTGGTGGTCCAGGCCCCCGACGACCGGGTCGCCCGGTGGTCCACAGACCCCCGTTCCGGCACTCCCGGACTGCCCGACCTCAGCCCCGGCACGGACCTCCCGGTGTGCCTCGCGACGGTGGTCGGCGGCCGGGAGGTATTCGTACGCCCACAGGGGTGATGAGGTCTGCCTCCGTTCGGCGCGGGCGGCCGGACCCGGATAGGTTCGGCCGGGTCCACCAAAGGACGCCCGTACCGGACGGATCCGTCGGCTCAGCGCGCCCGCGCCTCGGGGGCGAGGGAAGGTTTCGCCGGGCGGTGGGGTGCGACCCGGGTGGGGCCCGGCGGTCCAGTAGACAACGGTTTCGGCCGCCCGCAGCCAGCGGGAGCCGGGCCGGCCCGAAGGACGCCGGGTCCCGATCCCCCGGACACCGCCTAGAGTGGGGAGTCACCAGTGACAGGACGTACCAAGACGTACTAAGGGGAATCAGTGAGCGACGGCGGTGAGCGGGGGTACGGGCCGCTCGGCACGGTTCTGGTGATCATTCCGACCTACAACGAGGCGGAGAACATCGGGCCGATCGTCTCCCGAGTGCGCGCCGCGGTGCCCGCGGCCCACGTCCTGGTGGCCGACGACAACAGCCCGGACGGCACCGGCAAGCTCGCCGACGAGCTGGCGGCCGAGGACGACCGGGTCCACGTCCTGCACCGGAAGGGCAAGGAGGGCCTGGGCGCGGCCTACCTGGCGGGATTCCGCTGGGGCCTGGAGCGCGAGTTCGGCGTCCTGGTCGAGATGGACGCAGACGGCTCCCACCAGCCCGAGGAACTGCCCCGGCTGCTGACCGCCCTCAAGGGCGCCGACCTGGTGCTGGGCTCCCGCTGGGTGCCCGGCGGCCGGGTGGTCAACTGGCCCCGGCACCGCGAGATCCTCTCCCGCGGCGGGTCGACCTACTCCCGGCTGATGCTGGACGTGCCGATCCGTGATGTGACCGGCGGCTACCGGGCCTTCCGCCGGCAGACCCTCGAAGGGCTGGGCCTGGAGGAGGTGGCCTCGGCCGGCTACTGCTTCCAGGTCGACCTGGCCCGGCGGGCGGTGCAGAAGGGCTTCCGCGTGGTGGAGGTGCCGATCACCTTCGTCGAGCGCGAGTTCGGCGACAGCAAGATGAGCAAGGACATCGTGGTGGAGGCCCTGTGGCGGGTCACCACCTGGGGCCTGAGCACCCGCGCGGCCAAACTCGGCATCCCGGGCACCGGCACCCGGGGCTGATTCCCCGGGGGCCGAGTTCCCATGGGCCGAGTCCCTAGGGGACGGCCGCTACCTCCGGCCGACGCCGGTTTTACGGAGCACCCGGCACACTGGGTGGTATGACGACCGGCGCTCCCACCTCGACGGCCCCCCGGCGCTCGCCGCGCCCCCGAACTTTCGTGCCCCTGGGCATCGCCGCCTGGCTGGTCCTGGAGATCTGGCTGCTCGGCCTGGTCTCGCAGCAGCTGGGCGGCCTCGCGGTGCTCGCGCTGCTCGCGGGCGGTTTCGTGCTGGGCGTGGTGGTCATCAAGCGGGCCGGCCGGCGCGCCTTCAAGAACCTCACCAGCACCTTCCAGCAGGCCCAGGAAGCGGTCCAGACGGGCCGGCCGCCCACTGCCCCGCAGCCCGCGGCCAAGGGCTCCGGCAATGGCCTCACCATGCTGGCAGGCCTGCTGCTGATCATGCCGGGCCTGCTCTCCGATGTCCTCGGCCTGCTCCTGCTGCTGCCGCCGGTCCGGGCCCTGGTGAGCCGCCGGGCCGAGCGCACCCTGCAGAAGAAGATGGCCTCGGCGCCGGCGGGCAGCTTCGGCGACGCGTTCCAGCAGGCCCGTATCCACTACCCGGACGGCAAGATCGTCCAGGGCGAAGTCATCCGCGAGGACCCAAGCCCGGACCCGACCCCCCGCCCTCCCCTGACCCCCTGACCCACCGCACCCCCTGCCCCGCCCGCCCTACCGGCGCCCGGGCCAGAGGCATGCCCGCGGCCGGCGCCCGGGGCCGCCGTGCCATCGCCCGAGCAGCGGCCTGTCCGCGCCCGGGGCCACCGTGCCGCCGCAGGCCCGGGCCGGGCCCGGCCCGCCGCAGCGGCGACCAGGCAGCCGTAGGCCCGCGTGTATTCGCGGCCGGGGCCGCCCTGCCGCCCCGGGCCGCGCCCGGTCGACGGTCCCGCGCTCTCCGCAGGCCGGGCCCCGCCCGCCGTACCAGAGGGCGGGGCAGCGGCATTCCCGCGGCCGGGGCCGCGCCGTGCCTCCCCGGGCCGTCGCAGACCGGCGCCCCGGGCCGCGCCCGGTCGACGGTCCCGCGCTCTCCGCAGGCCGGGCCCCGCCCGCCGTACCGGCGAGCGGGGCAGCGGCATGCCCGCGGCCCGCGGCCGGGGCCGGGCATGGCCCGGCCGCAGGGGCGCCCGGGCAGCCGTAGGCCCGCGTACATTCGCGGCCCGGGCCGGCCCGGGCCGCGGCAGGCATGGCGAAGAGCCGCTGGGCTCCGCCACCCTCGGGTGGCGGAGCCCAGCGGCTCTTCAACTGCGCAGACGTGCCCGAAGGCGCGCTACGCGGACTTGCGGCTGTCCCGCGGATGCACGGCAATGTTCATGGCTCCGGAGCGCAGGACGGCCAGCCGCTCGGCCAGCACCTCCTCGAGCTCCTCGCGGGTACGCCGCTCCATGAGCATGTCCCAGTGCGTTCGCGCAGGCTTGCCCTTCTTCTCTTCGGGCCCGTCCCCGTCCACGAGGAGTGCCTGGGCGCCGCACGCCTTGCACTCCCACTCCGGCGGAATCTCTGCCTCAACCGAGAACGGCATCTCAAATCGATGTCCGTTCTGGCATGCGTACTCCACCGCCTGGCGCGGGGCCAGATCGATGCCGCGGTCCGTCTCGTAGCTGGTAACCACGAGGCGCGTACCGCGGAGAGCTCGCTCACTCATGAATCGTGCCTCCCGGGCTTGTCGCCCACAGGACAGGTGTCGCTGTCGTCGTCATCCGGTCAACGTCCGGTCGGCGGTATAGATTCCCGCTCCGGGTCATGCGTCGCCCGTCGTGCCGCCCCTTGTTGTACCCACCAATGCCCGTTTTGTCACATCTGGCAGCAGATGTCACCCAACGTCTTCACTTCTTCAACACGCAGTAACGGTCCGCCTGGCAGGCCAAAGGCGTACACTACCGGCCTTTCACTTGAACGTGTAAATCCGTTCGTCAAATCCGTGCGGGAACCGGGTTCCCGGCCGCTTCCACGGCCCGCCGGACCGGCACCCGGGCCAGCAGGACGAAGCCCACCGCGAAGAATGCCACCAGCGAGATGATCGCGTCCCGGTAGCTGCCGGTGAGCTGGTAGGTGAGGCCGAACACCAGGGGCCCCACCCAGGCGACCCCACGATCGCTGATCTCGTACGCGGAGAAGTACTCGGCCTCCTTGCCCGCCGGCACCAGGTGGGAGAACAGCGACCGGGACAGTGCCTGGCTGCCGCCCAGCACCAGCCCGATCATCGCGGCCAGTGCGAAGAACCACACCGGGGTCCGGGCCGGCAGAAAGTATCCGGCGGCCAGGGTCAGGGTCCAGGCGGCCAGCGAACCCAGGATCGTCCGCTTGGCGCCGTACACCCGGGCCAGCCGGCCCATCCCCAGCGCTCCCGCCACCGCCAGCACCTGCACCAGCAGCACCGCCACGATCAGGGTGGACTGCTCCAGCTCCAGTTCCTCCGAGCCGTACACGGAAGCCTGCGAGATCACCGTCTGCACGCCGTCGTTGTAGACCAGGTAGGCCAGCAGGAACGACAGGGTCAGCGGATGCCGCCGCATGTCCTTCAGCGTGGCCGCCAGCTGCTTCCAGCCGGTGCCCACCGCCGGCGCCGCCGGATCCCGGACCACCCTCCGGTCCCGCAGCCGCCGCAGCGGGATGATCGCGAACGCCCCCCACCACAGACCGGCCGAGGCCAGACAGATCCGCACCGCCATGCCCTCGGTCAGCCCGAAGGACTCGTGCCCCTGGTAGAGCACCAGGTTCAGTACGAGCACCAGCGCGCCCGAGGCGTAGCCGAAGGCCCAGCCGCGCGAGGAGACCGTGTCCCGCTCGTCCGGGCCCGCGATCTGCGGCAGGTACGAGTTGTAGAGGACCATCGAGACGGCCAGCGAGGCATTGGCCACCACCAGCAGCAGCCCGCCGAGCAGATAGCGGTCCCCGCCCAGCAGGAACATTCCGGCAGCCGCGGTCGCCCCGGTGTACGCGGCGGCGGCGAGCAGCGGCTTCTTCCGGCCGGTCCGGTCGGCCAGCGCGCCGACCAGCGGCATCACCAGCACCGCCACCAGCACCGACAGCGACACCGAGTAGGCGAAGAAGGACCCGGCCCGCACGGGTATGCCCAGCGGGTGCACAAAGCCCTCGGCATCGGCGGCGTTCTTGGCCACCGAGGTCAGATACGGCCCGATGAACACCGTCAGCACGCTCGTCGAGTACACCGAGCAGGCGAAGTCGTAGAAGTACCAGCCGTGCTGCTCGCGTCTTCGGGCCGCTGCCCCGTCGGCTTCGGCGTCCCGGGTGCTGCCGGCTGCGCCGGGTTCCGCTTCGTCCGTGGTCCGCGCACTCATGACCGGGTGCCCCCTCGCAGCTCTAGGCCCAGGATCCGCGCCGGTCCAGCACCGTGCGCAGGATGTCGATCCGGTCGGTCATGATGCCATCGACACCCAGGTCCAGGAGTGCCTCCATGCGTTCCGATTCGTTCACGGTCCAGACGTGCACCTGGAGCCCGCGCTCGTGCGCGGTACGGACGAACCGCCGGTCGACCACGCGGATGCCCGCCTGGGTCTCCGGCACCTGTGCCGCCACCGCCCCGACCCGCAGCGCCGCCGGGATCGCGTACGAGCGCAGCCGCAGCCCGACCACACCCCGTACCCCGTACGAGGTGGCCAGCCGGGGACCGGCCAGCCGCTGGGCCCGGGCCACCCGGCTCTCCGAGAACGACCCCACGCACACCCGGTCCCAGAGCCCCCGCCGGGCGATCAGGTTCACCAGCGGATGCAGCGCGGACTCCGCCTTGACGTCGATGTTCCAGCGGGCGTCGGGGAACTCCTCCAGCAGCTCCTCGAACAGCGGCAGCGGTTCACTGCCCGCCACCCGGGCCTCCCGCACCCGGGTCCAGGGCAGCTCCGCGATCCGGCCGGAGGAATCCGTGACCCGGTCCAGGGTCGCGTCGTGGAACGCCACCAGCTTCCCGTCGAGGGTGGCGTGGACATCGGTCTCGAAATACCGGTAGCCCTCGTCGGCGGCCCGGCGGAAGGCGGTGAGGGTGTTTTCCAGCCCGTCCGCGGCCCCTCCCCGGTGCGCGAAGGGAATCGGAGCCGGATGGTCCAGGTACGGGTGCCGAAGGCGTACGTGCGTCACGGCGGCAGTATGCACCGCGCCGGGCCACCGAGGGCGCACGGGCGGGTGCACGGGCGGCATACGGGCGGCGGCGTACGGGCGGCAGCGGGCGGCAGCCGCTGGCGGTGGAGCGGCCGGCCCGGTCCGGGCCGGCCGGCGGGCTGGGGAGCGCCGGGGGAGGGGCGGGGGTGGGCTGGTGCCGGGGGAGGGGGCCGTGACACCCTGTCCGGGCAGAACCAATCCCATCCCGGTCACATCCAATCCCGGTGGAAATCCGCTCAGGACGTGGCCAATCCGATGAAGGTGGACCGGACAGCATGGCTCAGTGGACCTCTGCGGTGGGTGCGACCCAGCTCGCCCGGCTGATCACCTCGCAGCAGCCGACGCCCGCCGCACCCGGCGCCCGCAAGCCGCCCGCCTACCGGGCGCTGGCCGACGGCATCCGCCTGCTGGTCCTGGAAGGCAGGGTTCCGGTTGCTGCCCGGCTCCCCGCCGAACGGGAACTGGCCGTCTCCCTGTCCCTCAGCCGCACCACCGTCGCCGCCGCCTACGAGGCGCTGCGGGCCGAGGGCTTCCTGGAGTCCCGGCGCGGCGCCGGCAGCTGGACCGCCGTACCGGCCGGCAACCCGCTGCCGGCCCGCGGACTGGAACCCCTGCCCCCGGAGGCCCTCGGCTCGATGATCGACCTGGGCTGCGCGGCGCTCCCGGCCCCCGAGCCCTGGCTGACCCGCGCGGTCCAGGGTGCGCTGGAGGAACTCCCTCCGTACGCCCACACGCACGGGGACTACCCGGCCGGGCTGCCGGCGCTGCGCCGGATGCTCGCCGACCGCTACACCGAGCGTGGCATCCCGACCATGCCGGAACAGATCATGGTCACCACGGGCGCGATGGGCGCCATCGACGCCATCTGCCACCTCTTCGCCGGCCGCGGGGAGCGGATCGCGGTCGAATCCCCCTCGTACGCCAACATCCTCCAGCTGATGCGGGCGGCCGGGGTCAGGCTGGTGCCGGTCGCCATGTCGGACGGCCTGGACGGCTGGGACATGGCCACCTGGCGGCAGGTGCTGCGGGACGCGGCCCCGCGCCTGGCCTATGTGGTCGCCGACTTCCACAACCCCACCGGAGCGCTGGCCTCGGACGACCAGCGCCGGGCGATGGTCGAGGCGGCCCGCTCGGCGGGCACCGTCCTGGTGGCCGACGAGACCATGGCCGAGCTCAAGCTCGACGAGGACCTGGAGATGCCCCGCCCGGTCTGCTCCTTCGACCCGGCGGGCAGCACCGTGATCACGGTCGGCTCGGCCAGCAAGGCGTTCTGGGCGGGCATGCGGATCGGCTGGGTCCGCGCGGCCCCCGATGTCATCCGCAGCCTGGTCGCGGCCCGCGCCTACGCCGACCTGGGCACTCCGGTACTGGAGCAGCTGGCGGTGAACTGGCTGATGCGGACCGGCGGCTGGACGGAGGCGGTGGACCTGCGCCGGGCGCAGGCCCGCGACAACCGTGACGCCCTGGTCGCGGCGGTCCGCCGCGAACTCCCCGACTGGGAGTTCGCGGTTCCGCGGGGCGGCCTCACCCTGTGGGCCCGCGCGGGGGGCCTCTCCGGCTCCCGCCTCGCCGAGGTCGGCGAACGCGTGGGCGTCCGGGTGCCCTCGGGCCCCCGCTTCGGGGTGGACGGGGCGTTCGAGGGCTATGTCCGGCTGCCGTTCACGGTGGGCGGCCCGGTGGCCGACGAAGCGGCCACCCGCCTGGCGGCGGCGGCCCGCCTGGTCACCACGGGCGCCGCGGGCCACACCGCGGAACCCCCTCGCACCTTCGTGGCCTGACCCTGGCCCGCGGGCGAGCCGCTGCGGCCCGCG
Source organism: Streptomyces venezuelae (assembly GCF_008642295.1). Classification (GTDB taxonomy): domain Bacteria; phylum Actinomycetota; class Actinomycetes; order Streptomycetales; family Streptomycetaceae; genus Streptomyces; species Streptomyces venezuelae_C. Next base: position 6,250,194 of record NZ_CP029190.1, read on the forward strand.
CCCCCTCGGTGCACGGGCTTCGGCCGGCACCGGGCGTAGCCCGGGCATACGGCCGGGGTCCGGGGCGGAGCCCCGAGCGGGTCCGGGCTGCCGCCCGGTTCCGGGGAAGGACGGGGTGGGGAATTGCCCCGCGCAGCGGCGCCCCGCCCGCCCGCGGCTACGTCGCCTCCGCCCGGACCTCCGGCAACAGCGGCGGCTGCGTATGCGCAGCTCCCTGCTTCGCCCGTTCCGGCAGCAGTCCCAGCACCGCCTCCCGCGCCTCCACCCCCGCCCCCTCGTCGTACGGATCCGGCGTCGCCGGAACCTGGAGCCGGTGCACCGGCCCCGTGCCCAGCCGTGCGTACCCCCGCCCCACCGGCACCTCCGGCGTCGGCGTGGTGTGCGGCGGCACTCCCAGCACCGACCTGATCTGCTCCACCGAGGCAGGCCCCAGCACCACCCGGGCCCGGGTGTGCGCCCACACGGCCTCGCCCAGCAGCTCCAGGTGGTCGAACTGCTCCGCCACCACCACCGTCACGTTCGCCGCCCGCCCGTGCCGCAGCGGCACCTGCAAGAGGGCGAACGGATCGGTCCGCCCGTCCACCGCCGCCAGGTGCCCGAGCACGCTCGGCCGGTCGAGCAGAATCCACACCGGCCGCCGGACGTCCTCCGGCGCGGGCCGGCCCTCCTGCCGCGCCCGGTTGGCGGCGAACAGCCGCCGCTCCGTCTCCTGCGCCGCCCACTCCAGCGTGGTCCGGGCCCCGCCCACCCCGCATTCGACCGCCAGCACGCCCGTACGTCCGGTCAGACAGGAAAACTCCCCGCTCCCCGCGCCCTCCACGATCAGCACGTCGCCGCCGTGCTGCAGGGCCTGCAGGGCGATCGAGCGGAGCAGCGTCGACGTACCGCTGCCCGGCCGGCCCACGGCCAGCAGGTGCGGTTCGGTCGCCCTCGTTCCCGTACGCCAGATCACCGGCGGCACGTCCCGCGGCTCCTCGCCCTGCCCCTCCCGTACCGGCAGGGTGCGCTGCACACTGCCCGCATCGGTGAAGCCGAGCACCGTCTCGCCCGGTGAGGTCACGAAGCGCTGCGCGGCGATTTCCGTCGGCAGCGGCGGCAGCACGTTCATGTCGAGGCAGTTGCCCTCCTCGTCCCAGTCGAAGAGGTACTCGCGTCCGCGCCCCGACTTGGCGTGCAGCAAGGCCTCGATCCGGGCCCGGGACTCGGCCTCGCCATCGGTGAAGTACGCCGGGTAGCGGATCCGGAGCCGGGTGATCCGGCCGGGCCGGTCGAAGGCGTAGTCGGTGAACGCCGCGTCCCAGGCGCCGCCGTGGGAGAACAGCGGACTGGGGTCGTCCGGCACGGAGAAGTACGGCACCAGCGCCTCGTAGAGCGAACCGAGCCGCTCCGCCTCGGCCTCGCCCGGCCCCTCCGCCGCGGGGGCGCGGTCCCGCCCGTGCCAGGCTGCCGCCGCCATGGCCGCGATCATGGCGAGCAGAGGACCGTACGGGACGAGTGCGACGACCAGGACGCAGGCTGCGCCCAGGAACAGGGCGGGACCGCGCTTGTCCTTGGGGGTGTCGGCCCACTTGCGGCGCCCGGCCGCGGCCATGATGCGCAGTCCGCGCCCGATGACGAGGAGCGGATGGAGGACGTCCGTGGCGCTGTCGCGGGCCGTGCGCGCGATGTCGCGGCCCCTGGCCAGCGAAACGCTGCCGCGCTCGAGGATGCGGGGAAGTGGGCGCCGGGCCACGGGCGTCTCCTGAAGTTGTCCGGTGCGGTCAGAGCTTGATGCCGCCGAGCAGGCTGGCCAGGCTCGCCGTACTGGCCGTGATGCTCGGTGCGATCGCGGAGCCGGCGAGGAAGAAGCCGAAAAGGGCGCAGACGAACGCGTGGGTCAGCTTCATCCCGTCCTTCTTGAAGAAGAGGAAGCAGATGATGCCGAGCAGGACCACGCCTGAGATGGACAGGACCATGGGAGGCTCTCCTGGTGGGTGGGGACAGCAGGGGACGGTGGGGGACTGCGGGTACTGAAGGGACAGCGGGGGACAGTCACCATCAGTTCTCCCTACCTCACAGGAAGTATCAATGCGACAACAGGTTCATTCGGGTGAATAGCCGGACTTTTCACCTGGTCGGCTCAGCTCCCCGCCTCGGGCCGGGCATGTGCGGTTACGGGCAGTAAGCTGTGGCTTCATCCGAACGGACGACATGCGGCAGTGCAGCGGCAGAGCCGAGCAGAAGTGAAAGGCGGTACGCCCCGATGAGCGAGAGCCCCCAGGACGTTTCGGGCGGCCAGGGCGCCCCCGACGAGGACGTCATCGAACTGGCCACCAAGATCTTCGACCTGGCCCGGCAGGGTGACACCCGGACCCTCGCCGCGTACCTGGACGCCGGCGCCCCGGCGAATCTCACCAACGACCGCGGCGACACCCTCGTCATGCTCGCCGCCTACCACGGCCACGCCGACACCGTCACGGCCCTGCTGGAGCGCGGCGCCGAGGCCGACCGGGCCAACGACCGCGGCCAGACCCCGCTCGCCGGAGCCGTCTTCAAGGGCGAGGAAGCCGTCATCCGCGCGCTGCTCGCCGGCGGCGCCGACCCGGCCGCCGGCACCCCCTCCGCCGTGGACACGGCCCGCATGTTCGGCAAGACCGACCTGCTCACACTCTTCGGAGCCGAGTAGTCCGCTTTTTCGGGGGGTGATCGGCCGGGAGGGGCCTCGAGTTGATCCCGGCTTGGTCACGGCGGCCGTAAATGTGGTCGCGGTGCACAAACCGGCTGGGCCATCATGGCGTCGGATCCGGAGAACGCCCCAAAGGACGGGGTAGAGACCCCGAAGGACGGGGTACGGGGGGAGCTCCGGTCACCGACGAAAGAGAGAAGGCCATGGTCTACATCGAGCGGAACATGACGGCGGACGTCCTCACATGCTGTTACGCGGCCCTGTGAATCCCGATTCCCGGTTGCGTCCCCAGCTTGATTTGAGGCCATTCCCATGTTCGAACCAGTCATAGCTCCGAGCGGTACCCTGCTCGGGCTCCTCCAGCGGGGCCGTGGCGACGGCACGCTGCACGCGCTCGCCGCGCCCCGGGCCGAGGCCCTTACGGCGCTGAACCAGTGCGTGCTGCACGACCCGCGCCAGGACTGGCAGGTCGAGAACCGCTCTCTGTACTACGCCAGGCTCTATCTGGACCTCGACGGTCCGCTCACCGAGATCGAGAACCACCTGTTCTCGGCGGAGGACCTCGTCGACGACTCCGACACCCGCACCGGGCTCGCCCTGTCCGTACTGGGCCACCTCGCCTCGTACGGCCGCGACGACGCGCTCATGCTGCTGCGCCGGTACGCCGCCTCGGGCGCGAACTGGGCCTGGGCGCTGGACGAGCTCGCCCTGCGCGACGACGACGCGGGCCTGCGTGCCCTCGCCGGACCCGTGCTCGCCCACTTCCCCCGCACACCGGAAGGTGAGGCGCGGCTGGCCGCCGCCATCCGCGACGCCTACGAACCGCGCCCCTGGAGCCTGTGGGAGGCACTGCCCGCGCACGGCGCCCGCCTGCGGGCCGCCCGCGAGCAGGGCTCCTTCTCGCGCTGGCAGCGGCAGATGACGGCCGGCGGCCCGCGCCCCGGCTGGAGCGTCGAAGCCGTCTTCGACTGGGCCGCCGAAGGCCTGCGCCGCGGTACTCCGCTGCATGTGCCGGCCGCCCGCTGCCTGGCCGCCGTGGCCACCGCCGAGGACCGCCCGCGGATCCTCGCGGCAGCCGCCGGCGCGGCCGGCGAGGCCGCCCGCGCCACCGCGCTGCACCACCTCGTCCTGGCCGAGCCGGAGAACCCGGCCGTCCTCGACCTCATCGAAGCGGCCGGGGACGAGCCGGCCATCGCCGCCTTTCGGCGCATGACCGGCCCTTCGGCCGTGGACCGCGCCCGGACCTGGGCCCAGCGGCCCGACGCCCTCGGCGAGGCGGCAGCCACCCTGCTCGCCGACCACGGCGGCCCGGAGGACACCACCCTGGTCCTCGCCGCCCTGCGCTCGACGGTCCGCGCCGCAGGCCCGGACTCCGTCACGCTCTTCCCGCTGGTGGACGGCGCGGGCCGGTTGTCGATCGGCTGCGCGGCACCGGTGCTGCGCCATATCTACCGCGAGACGTCCTCCTCGCACCTGCGAGGCCGCGCGGCCCGCGCCCTGGCGGCCACGGACCCCTGTTTCGCGGCGGGCTTCGCGGTCGAGTGTCTGTGGGACTGCGAGGAGTCCACCCGCGAGGTCGCGGCCCACCACGCCGAAACGGCGGACGCCCGCGTGGCCGACCGCCTCCGCCGCCTGGCGGCGGACCCGGCGGAGGAGGAGGACGTCCAGTCGGCAGTCCGCAGCAGAATGGCCCCGGGCCCGGAGCGAGGGCGGGGCTAGGGGGTCTTCTCTGGGGCGGGGGCGAGGGGGCGAGGGGGCGCGGGGGCGCGGGGGCGAGGGAGCGAGGGGGTGCGGGTGCCTCGGGGGCTGCCCGTCAGTCCTCAGTGTCCTTCCGTGCCCGTCCGCCCTGTCAAGGGCGCTCCTTCGTCGCGTCGCTGCGCGATGTCGCTGCGCTCCACCCTTGACAGGACGGCCGGTCCCGGAAAGACAAGGACTGTCGGGCGGCCCCCGGGGGAGGGCGGACGGCAAGGGGGACCCGCCCCGGATGCGGCTTGGCTGGGAAGGCCGGCCGGCGGCTCCGGCCGACCGGCCGCCCTGTCGGGCGGTGAGCCGTGGCAGAGCGAACCCGGGACCGGCCGGGCGGGTCGGAGCCCCGGGGCGCGCACCAGATCGCTATGCGCTCCACGTGCCTCAGCGTCGCCTGGCCGCCTGTGGCCGGGCATAGACCGCCAGCGGCCAGCATGTCCTCCAGCCGTCTCCGCGTCCTGCGACCGGCTGTGGCCGGACAACGACCCGCCCTTGTGGGCGGGGAGTTCCGATCCGGCGAAGCCGGGACATGGCCGGCGGGTCGGAGCCCCGGGGCGCGCACCAGATCGCTACGCGCTCCGGCCGGTTCGGCGTCGCCTGGCCGCCTGTGGCGGGACAAATGCCGCCATTGGCGGCGATGCCCTCCGGCAGTGAGGTGGCAAGCGGGCCGGTCGGGGCCGGTCCCAGACCGCCACCGACCGCCACGCCCTCCGGTCGTGTCAGCGGCCCGAGACCGGCTGTGGCCGGTCAATGACCCGCCCTTGCGGGCGGGGAGTTCCGATCCGGCGAAGCCGGGACCGCCACCGACCCCTACGCGCCCTGGCAGTGAGGCGGCAAGCGGATCGGCCTGCGGCCGGACCCAGACCGCCACCGACCACTACGCCCTCCGGTCGTGTCAGCGGCCCGAGACCGGCTGTGGCCGGTCAATGACCCGGCCTTGCGGGTGGGGAGTTCCGATCCGGCGAAGCCGGGACCTGGCCGGCGGGGCGGAGCCCAGGGGCGCAGCGGATCGCTACGCGCTCCGGCCGGGCCGCGTGTGGCGGGACAATGGCTGCCATCGGCCGCGATGACCTCCGGCGGTCTGGCGGCAAGCGGACTGGCCAGGCCCGGACGCGGCAGATCCGAGACCGGAGGCCGGACCGGGCCGCCCGGTCACTTACGGGCCCACCATCACGAACCGCACTGCCACCCCCGGCCTCGCCTGCGCCGCCCCGGCCAGGGCCTCGTGTGGGACCACGCCGAGGACCGGGTAGCCGCCCGTCACCGGGTGGTCGGCAAGGAAGACGACCGGGAGGCCGTTCGGGGGGACCTGGACCGCCCCCAGCACTATGCCCTCGCTCGGGAGTTCCCCGCCGCGCGCCCGGACCAGCGCCGGGCCGCCCTCGATGCGCAGCCCGATCCGGTTGCCCGCCGAGGAGACCCGGTAGGCCCCACGGGCGAGGGCCGCCACCGACTCCTCGGTGAACCAGTCCGCCCGCGGCCCCGGCCGCACCGGCAGCACCAGCTCCGTCGGTGGCGCCGGCACCCGCAGGGTGTCCGCGCCCGCGACCGGGCCCCAGGGCCGTCCCACCGGCAGGACCGTACCGGCCGTCAGGACCGGCGGCCCCAGCCCCGACAGCAGGTCCGTGGCCCGGCTGCCCAGCACCGCCGGTACGGCGAAGCCGCCCCGCACCGCAACGTGGCTCCGCACCCCGTACGCCGCCGCCCCCACCTCCAGCACCGCCCCGTTTGGCACCCGTACCGGCGCACCCCACGCCGCCGGACGCCCGGCGACACGTACCGGACACGGCGCACCCGTCACCGCCACCGTCACCGTGCCCACCGCGCGCAGCGCGACCCCGTCCAGCGTGGTCTCCAGCGTCGCCGCGTCCGCGGGATTGCCCAGCAGCCGGTTGGCCAGCGCATGCGCCTCGGTGTCCAGCGCCCCCGACCGAGGCACGCCCAAGTGCGCGTACCCGGGGCGGCCCAGATCCTGAACCGTGGTCAGAGAGCCGGCCCGTACCACCTCCAACCCTGACGTCGGCCTCACGCGCCCGCCTCCACGAACCGCACCCGCACCCCCGGCGCGAACAGCGCCGCCGGCTCCCGTCCCGGGTCCCACAGCACCGCGTCGGTACGGCCGACCAGTTGCCAGCCGCCGGGCGAGGAGCGCGGGTACACGCCCGCGTACTCGCCCGCCAGGGCCAGCGATCCGGCCGGGACGGCGGTACGCGGGGTCGCCCGGCGCGGCAGGTGGAACCGCTCCGGCAGCCCGGTCAGATAGCCGAAGCCCGGCGCGAAACCGCAGAACGCCACCCGGAACGGCGTGCCGGTCACGATCCCGGCCACCTCTCCGGCCGCCACCCCCCACCGCCCGGCCACCTCCGCCAGGTCCGGCCCGTCGAACCGCACCGGCACCGTCACCTCAGGGCCTTCCCCCGCCGCCACCGGCGGCACCTGCCACCCGGCGATCCGCGCCGCCAGCGCCTCCGGCGCGGCCACCCCGTCGATCAGCACGGTCCGGGCGGCCGGCACCACATCGCGTACGCCCGCCAGCCAGGGATCGCCCGCAGCCCGCCGGCGCAGCACCTCCGCGTGCAGCGCGGCCACCTCCGCGGCGGAGTCCACCTCCAGCAACAGCGCCTCCGCCCCCACGGGCAGCGCCCGCACCGCCCCCGTCACGTGAACGCCTCCACCCGGGCCCCCGCCCCGGCCAGGGCCCGCCGCACCCGCAGCGCGAGCTCCGCTGCACCCGGGGTGTCCCCGTGCAGGCACAGCGAACGCCCCGCGCCACCCCGTACCAGCGCCAGGGCCTGGGCCACCACCGCCTCCGGGTCGTGCAGCACCGCTCCCGGTTCGCTGCGCGGCACCAGCGTCCCCTGCGGGGTGTACGCCCGGTCCGCGAAGGCCTCCGGTACCGCTTCCAGCCCCGCCTCCCGGGCCGCCGCCAGCAGCTGCGATCCGGGCAGGCCCAGCACCGGCAGCCCCGCCCCCGGCCCGGCGGCCAGCCGGACGCCCGCGACGACCGCAGCAGCCTGGCCGGTGTCGTGCACGGTCCGGTTGTAGAGCGCGCCGTGCGGCTTCACGTACGACACCCGGGAGCCGGCCGCCCGGGCGAACACCTCCAGCGCGCCGATCTGGTACGCCACCTCGTCCGCCAGCTCCTGCGGCGGCACGTCCATCGCCCGCCGCCCGAAGCCGGCCAGATCGCGGTACGAGACCTGGGCGCCGATCCGTACGCCCCGCCCGGCGGCCAGCTCGCACACGCGCCGCATGATGGACGGGTCCCCGGCATGGAACCCGCAGGCCACGTTGGCGCTGGTCACCGCCGACAGGAGCGCCTCGTCGTCGGTCAGCGTCCACCGGCCGAAGCCCTCGCCGAGATCGGCGTTCAGGTCGACGACCAAGTCCGGCACCGGGGCCGGCACCGGGTCCGAGGGTGTGATCATGGAAGGCATGCGGCGAGCGTAGAGCAGCCCCCACCAGCGGCCCCCGGCACCAGCCCAGGACGATCCGGCCGAACCGTGCCGTTTGGGTGGTTGTCAGGGTCAGCGCCTAGTCTTTCCGTCGTGACGTTTCCAGCCCCGGCGAAGACCCTCCCGTCCCCGGCCCCGGGCCCGGCCGCCGACGAGGGCCTGGCCCGGCGGCTGCGCGCGCTCGCGTGCACGGCCCCGCTGCACGACCTGGACGTCCGCAAGGCCAACCTGGCGGGCGAGTACGGGGTCTATGCCATGGCGGAGGTCGCGCTCGCCGCGATCGACCTGGTCACCCTCAACATGGACTTCGACACCGGCGCGGACCACGAGCAGATAGTGGCCCGTCTCCTCCCGCGCGTCGCCGCCCAGGCCCCGGCCCGGCCGGCCGCCGAACACGAGCGGGTGGCCCGCTGGGTGCTGGAGAACCTGATCAACGTCGGCAGTGTCGACCGCGGCTTCCGCGCCATCTACGGCACCTTCGGCCCGGACGGCGTCTACGTCCGCCGCGACTACGACTTCAAGCTGATCGAGGAAGTCCCCGGCCCGGGCGGCACGGTCTACCTCTGCACCACCGACGAGGCCGTCAACGTACTGGTCGGAGCACTCGACACGGACGTCACCAGCGCCCAGATCGCCGCCGAGGTCAAGCTGGAGGTCCTGATCAGCCGGGGCCGGCTCGCCGACGCGCAACTCGCCGCCGAACAGGCCCGCTACCGGACCGTGCAGTACGCCGAGACGCTCCGCCGCACCCTCGAGGCGACCCGGCGCAACGTCCGCGCCGTGGACTGGCTCCAGGCCGTGCCCGACATGATCGCCGAGGCGCTGGACCACGTCGCCGACCGGTACCGCCACGAAAACGCGATCCTCACCAACATCCGCAAGGCGCGCGACGAGGCGGAGGCGGGATCCGACGCCAAGACGGCCGAGCACAAGCGGCGCGCCGCCGAGCTCGTCGACATCGTCAAGGACTGCATCCGCCGGCACACCCAGCTCCAGTCGAGGCTCCTCGAAGCCGGGCCGCTGTTCCGCGCCGAACAGGACCGGCAGGCCTTCGCGCCGCCCGCGCCGCGCTCCGGCATCGACCTGTACGGGCAGCTCGTCGCGCCCGTGCTGCCGCTGCCCCTGGAGCAGGCCGGCCGGGTCACCGACGCGTTCTTCGCCGCCGGCACCGGCCTGCGGACGCCCGTCTCCGTCCGCGTGGCCGATCTCGTGGAGATCCTCCTGACTCCGCCGCTGGAGCGGGAGCACCTCGGTGCGGAGATGCCCGAGCCCGACCTCATCGCCACCCCCGACGACAGCCGGTTCAGCGAGGAGCAGCTCGCCTGTGCGATGGAGCTGCTCGACCTGCCGCACGATGCCCCGCGGCGGCTGTCCGGGCTGCTCGCGGAGGCCCGCCGCCAGGACCCGGACCTGCCGTACCTGGTGGCGCTGCTTGCCGTGCACGCGGCGAGCCCGGCGGTCGGTACGGCGTACCGGCAGGGGGAGGAGCGGCTGCTGTTCGCGGTGGACGACGGCACGGTGCTCGAGGACCCGGAGTTCGGCGGCGCCGACCTGATCGTGGGCACCGCCCTGCTCGACGCGGCCGGCATGGCCGCAGCCCGCACGGAGCCGTCATGACCCCCGTCCCCACCACCCCGGCCCAGCCGCCCGGCCGTGCCGGCTTTCCGGCGTACGGCTCGCTCGCCGAGCCTGCCACGCCGGCGGAGCCGGGGCCGGCCCCCCTGCGCCGGCGGAGCCGGGCGCAGCACCGGCCTGGGCTCCGGCCCGGGGCCCGGCCTGGGCTCCGGCCCGGGGCCCGGCCCGGGGGCCGGGGGCCTGCCCCCGGTTTCGGGAAGGGGCGGGGTGGGGAAACGACCCCGCCCCCGCACCGGAACACCGCACTGACCACCACCCCCGAGGAGCCCCAGCCGTGAGCGAGACCCACGCCGAGCACCCCGCGTGGAACGAGCCCACGCCCGCCGCGCACCCCGACCCCACGCCCGCCGGCCAGGCCGGCGCAGCCCCCGGCTCCGCCGGCCAGGCCGCCGGAGCCGCCGCGCTCACCCCCGCCGACGCCGCCGACGCCGCCCGCCTGGTCGCGTACGGGCTCCAGCCCAAGCTCCTCCCCGCCCGCGACGCCGACTACGCCGACCTGCTCCGCCGCTACCGCGAGGACTCCGCCTTCGGCCGCCTCGCCGACGCCGTGGCCACCGGCCTGGGCCTGGTCGTGCTCGAGGTCTCGCCGCGCGCCGGCATGGCCGTGGCCGCCGGTGAGGACTCCGTCTTCGCCGTCCGGATGGGCGACTACGCCCGCCGTACCTCCGCCGACGGCGGCGACCGCTTCCTCCACGGCCTCGCCCACCTCGCCGTCGCCGCCCTCGCCTTCCCCCGCCCCGAGGACCTCGCCGACGACGGCTACATCGGCCGGATCACCGTCAACGGCGTGGACGCCTTCGTCCGGCAGGCCTGCCGCCGCCTGGAGGAACGCGCCGAGGAGCTCGGCGAGAACACCGACCCGGCGACCGACGCCCCCGGCCTGGAGGCCGCCTGGCGGGTGTACGCCCGCCGCAGTGCGACCGGCGCCACCAAGGACGCCCGCCGCCTCGCCGGCTCCACCACCGGCATCGTCGGCAAGGCCGCCGCCTTCCTCACCGAGTCCGGTTTCCTCCAGCGCACCGGGGACGAGGCCGGAGGCACCTACCGCACCACCCCCCGCTACCAGCTCCAGGTCCGCGACATGGCGGGCAGCGCGGCCATGGCCGAACTCCTGGAACTGGGCGTGGTCCCCGTCGGCGACGGCTCCGCCACGCTGCTGCCGCCGCCCGAGGGCGACGACCTGGAACTCGCGGCCGACGCCGGCCTGCCGTTCCACGCCTGAGCCACCGGCCACCGGCCACCGGCCACCCGCCTCACCGACGACACCCAGAAACAACGAGAGTCCGCCGCCATGTACGAGCTGTCCCGGATCCGCCTCTACTCCATCGGTCCTGCCGGTGCGCGCTACGCCGACACCGTGCTCGACCTGCGCGGGGTCGGCGAGCCGGTGCCCCACCCGGCGCCGGCCCAGGCGGAGTTCTTCGAGGACGAGCCCACCGGCCCGCCGCGCCGCCCCGCGCCCGCCGGGGTGCTGTTCCTGGAGAACGGCGGCGGCAAGTCCGTCCTCCTCAAGCTGATCTTCTCGGTGATGCTGCCCGGCCACCGCAACACCCTCGGCGGCGCCAGCTCCGGCGTGCTGCGCAAGTTCCTGCTCGCCGACGACTGCGGCCATGTCGCGCTGGAATGGCAGCACACCCAGACCGGCGAGTGCGTGGTCGTCGGCAAAGTCAGCGAATGGCGCGGCCGTCAGGTCTCCAACGACCCGCGCAAGTTCGCCGAGGCCTGGTACTCCTTCCGGCCCGGCCCGGGCCTCAGCCTCGACAGCCTCCCCGTCGCCGAGGCCACCGCCGTCCGGCCGCCCGCCGAGGGCGCCTCCGGTGCGCAGGGGCGCCGCCGCACCATGAAGGGCTTCCGCGACGCCCTCACCGAGGCCGGCAAGGCCTACCCGCACCTGGAGGTCTCCTTCGAGGAGATCCACGACCGCTGGAACGAGCACCTCACCGAACTCGGCCTCGACCCCGAACTCTTCCGCTACCAGCGGGAGATGAACGCCGACGAAGGCGAGGCCGCCGGCCTCTTCGCGGTCAAGAAGGACTCCGACTTCACCGACCTGCTGCTGCGCGCGGTCACCGACACCCGCGACACCGACGGGCTGGCCGACCTCGTCCACGGCTTCGGCAACAAGCTGGGCCGCCGGGCCGAGCTGATGGCCGAACGCGACTTCACCGCGGGCTCGGTGGACCTGCTGACCCGGATCGTGGAGGCGGCCGGGACCCGCTCCCGCACCCGGGACGTCCACGCGGGCGCCGAGCGCCGCACCCGCAGCCTGGCCCGCCGGCTGTCCGCCCGCGCCACGCAGGAGCGGGCCCGGGCCGCCGATCTCGCCCAGCGGGTGACCGGTGCCGCCCGCGAGGTCACCGCGGCGGAATCGGCCCGCGACCGGAGCGCCGCCATCGCCGCCGAACTCGCCTACCGGCATGCCTCGCTGGCCCTGACCGTGGCCGACAAGGCCGCGACCGCGCAGCGCCGCGAGCTCCTGGAGGCCCGTACCCTGCACTCGGCCTGGCAGGCTGCCGAGACGGTGCTCCGGCACCGGGCCGCCGCCGACCGCTCCGCCCGGGTCGCCGCCGCGATCCGGGAGGCCGAGCGGGACGCCGCCCCGGCCCTGGCGGCCCGGGCCACGGCCGCCGCACAGCTGGTACGGGCCCTGCACACGGCCGCCGAGGACGGCGAGCGGGTCGCCAACGAGGAGGAGGAGCGCTCCGCCCTGCTTCAGGAGGCCGGCGAGACCGCGCACCGCGACGCCACGGCCGCCGCCACCGCCGCCCAGCGCGCCCGCAGCGAGGCGGAACACCTGCGGGCCCGGCTGTCCGAGGTCGAGCAGGAGACCGCCGAGGCGGTCCGGGCCGGCTGGCTGGACGACTCCGCCGCGGACGCCGATCCGGCCCGGGCCGCGCTGGCCGCCAGCGACGCGGAGAAGACCGCCGTCGCCGCCTGGGACGAGGCCCGCGAGGCCGCCCGTACCGCCTCCGCGGCGGCCCGGGAGGCAGCGGCCGGCGAGTCCCGCGCCGAACTGACCGCCGCCCGCGCCGCGGATGCCGCCGCCGCGGCCGAAGCCGCCCACGAAGCCGAACGCCGTACGGCCGCCGCCATCGCGGACTCGCCCCGCCTCGCGGACCTCCTGGGCCTCCCCGGGGCCCCGGAGGCCCCGGAAGCCTCCCTTCCGCACCAGCGGGGTTCCGCCGGGCCCGGCCCGGCCGGCCGGGCACCCGGGGCGGGCCCGGGCCTCGGCGCCGAGGCGCTCGACCGGAACGCCGACGACCTGCACGAGCTCCTCCAGACCGGGGTCGCCGCAGCGGAACGCCAGCTGTTCGAGCTGCGGACCGCCGCCGCCGACGACGCCCGCATCCTCGCCGCACTCGGCGACGGCGGCCTGCTGCCGCCCGGCCCCGACGTCCTCGCCACCGTCGAGTACCTCGGCGAGCACGGCATCCCCGCCCTGCCCGGCTGGCGCTACCTCGCCCAGGCCGTGGACCCCGCCGACCACGCGGCCGTGCTCGCCGCCCGGCCCGAGCTGGTCGACGGTGTCGTCATCACCGAACCCGACACCCACGCCCGGGCCCGCGAGGTGCTGGCCGGCGCCGCCCTGCTGCCCCGGTCCGCCGTGGCCGTCGGCACGGCCGCCGCCCTGCTGGCGCCCGTACCGCCCGCCGGGGCGGCCGGCGACGGCGATGCGTCCGGCATCTTCATCGTCTCGCCGAACCCCGCCATGCACGACGAGCACGCCGCCGACGAGGAGCGGCAGGCCCTGCGCACCCGGGCCGCCGCCCGGGACACCGAGATCCGCGACCTCGCCGCCCGCCTCGCCGGGGACCGCGAGCTGGCCGCCCGGCTCGCGTCCTGGCGCACCGGCTGCCCGCCCGGCCGGCTCGCCGAACTCGGCGAACAGGCCGCCGCCGCCCGCGCGTTCGCCGTGGAGGCCGAGGCCGAGCTGGCGGAGGCCCGGACCGTCCGCGCCGAAGCCGAGGAGGCCGCCGCCGACGCCGCCCGGGTCCGTGACGAGCGGCAGGACACCGCCCAGCGGGCCCGCCGCGCGGCCGACGCCCTCGCCGGGCTCGCCTTCCGGCTCCGCGAACGGGCCGGCTGGCAGGCCAAGGTCCGCGAACTCGCCGACGAGGCGGCCGAGTCGGAGGCCCGCGCCGAGGTCTGCCTGGACCGCGCCCGGGCCGCGGACGAGGACCGCCGCGCCGCCCAGCGGGCCGCCGACGACGCCCGCCGCACCGCCCGCGCCCTGCGCGCCGAACGCGCCGAGATCGCCGGCGTGTCCGATCTCCCGCCCGAGGAGGACCAGCCGCAGCGCGCCGCCCTGCCCGACCTCCGCGAGGCCTACCGGGCCGCCTCCCAGCTCTACGAGAAGGTCGGCGTCGGCGCCGACCTGCGCGCCGAGCAGGCCCGCGCGGAGAGCGACGAGAGCGCCGCCACCGCCGAACTCGACCGCCTCACCAACAAGGTCCGCACCCGCGCCGCCCAGCTCCTGGAGGGCACCGACGGCGCCGACGGCCCGTCCCGGCAGGCTGCGGCGGCCCGCGCCGAGTCCCTCGTACAGATGCTGGAGTCCCGCGCGAGCACGGCCAGCGAGCAGCTCGGCCGGCTGCGCGGCGAGGCCGAACGTCTGGCCCCGGCCGACGGCGGGGCCCACACCGACCTCCCCGAGGAGCTCGTCCCGGAGCACGTGGAGCAGGCCCAGGCGCTGCTGCGCACCGCCACCGCCCAACTGGCCGCCCACACCGCCGCCGTGGAAGCGGCCCGGGCCGCCCACGCCGAGCTGCTGCGCGCCCACCGGACCGCCGAGGACGGCGCCGGCGGCTTCGACGAGACCGCCGCCCAGCTCCGCGACCAACTGCGGGACCACACGCACCAGGGGTCCGGCGAGGACGAGGCGCAGGACCAGACGCCCTACCCGGGCGCCCTGGAGGAGGCCCGGCAGTCCGCCGCCGAGGCCCGCCGCTCCCTGCGCGGCTGCACCGCCGATCTGTCCGCCGCCGAGGCCGCGGTCCGCGAGGCGTCCGACATCCTGGTACGGCACGCCAACTCCACCCGCTACGAGCAGGTACGCACCCCCGCCCGCCAGCAGATCCGCGAACTGCCCGCCTCCGCGCTGCCGGAGCACGCCGCCGCCTGGGCGGCGGCCTTCGCGCCCCGGCTGCGGGTGCTGACCGACGAGCTGGAGCAGCTGGAACGCAACCGGGACAGCATCGTGGACCGGCTGCGGGGGCTGGTGGAGTCGGCCCTGGCCACCCTGCGCTCCGCGCAGCGACTGTCCCAGCTGCCCGAGGGGCTGGGGGAGTGGTCGGGCCAGGAGTTCCTGCGGATCCGCTTCGAGGAGCCCGACCAGGCGACCCTGACCGAGCGGCTCGGCGAGGTGATCGACGAGGCCACCCGCTCCGCGGTCAAGAAGAACGCCTCCTTCGGGGAGGGCCGCCGCGACGGCATGTCCCTGCTGCTGCGCGGGGTGCAGGCGGCGCTGGAGCCGCGCGGCATCTCGGTGGAGATCCTCAAGCCGGACGCCGTGCTGCGCGCCGAGCGGGTTCCGGTGGGGCAGATGGGCGACGTGTTCTCCGGCGGCCAGCTGCTGACCGCGGCGATCGCGCTGTACTGCACGATGGCGGCGCTGCGCAGCAACGACCGGGGCCGGGACAAGCACCGGCACGCGGGCACGCTGTTCCTGGACAACCCGATCGGCCGGGCCAACGCCACATACCTGCTGGAACTCCAGCGGGCCGTGTCCGACGCACTCGGCGTCCAGCTCCTCTACACCACGGGGCTGTTCGACACGACGGCGCTGGCGGAGTTCCCGCTGGTGATCCGGCTGCGCAACGACGCGGACCTGCGGGCGGGCCTGAAGTACATCAGCGTGGAGGAGCACCTCCGGCCGGGCCTGCCGCAGCAGGCCGCGGAGGGGGAGACCGTCCACGGCGAGATCACCGCCACCCGGATGTTCCGCAAGACCCCGCAGTCCTGACGCGACGGGCGGGGCCCCGGGCCCGCGGGCCCGGGGCGCTTCAGGCGCGGCGCAGGCTGCCCTGCTGCGGGCCCGGGCCGGAACCCGGCGGGTACGGGTGGTGTCCGGGGTACGGCGGTGCGTACGGCGGCCCGGGCTGCGGTGCGTACGGCTGCGCGGCGTACGGCGGCCCGGGCTGCTGCGGTGCGTACGGCGGCGGGCCGTAGCCGGCCTCCGGTGTGCCCCGGCGCCCCCGCGCCGTACTGCTCGGCACCGACACCACCCCGTGCCGCTGCTTCCACATCTGCCGGGTGATCCACACGTCCAGCACGCCCCAGGTGGCCACGATCGTCCCGGCCACCGAGATCAGCACCATCGGCAGGGAGAGCCAGGAGCCCGTCACCGCCAGGAAGAAGGTGATCGTGCCCAGGGTGAGTGCCACGGCCACGATCAGTACCGCCCGCACCGCCGCGGCCCGGACCGGGTCCGGCATCCGGGGCCGGGCCCCCGGTTCCTCCTCCCACAGCCCCTGCCGCGGCAGCCGGACCGCCGCCTCGTGGTCCCCCCGCCGGTCCGGGTGTTCGCTGCCCATGCTCCCCTCACTCCCCACCTCACGGCCCGCCATGCGCGCCACCGTCCACGACCTCCCACAAGCCTGCCGGATTTCCCCGGAAGACCCCCGGAACAAGCAATTCCAGCCATCCATCGGGCCGGTGGAACCGACGCCCCACCAAGTGTCATCTGCCACATAACGGGCCGCAGTTGACGGGAACAGCGGGACAATTCGTGATCTTCGCCCGCAGCACCGGCTGAAAACGTCCGGACACGCCTTCGAGCCCTTCACCCGGCAGTAGTAGGCTCACGCCGTTTAATTGACGGAACACCGACCCCCAGCAGCGGGGTTGAGCTGGGGGAGGCTGTGGAGCCCATGCGCTTTCGCGGGAAGTCCATCCGCCGGAAGATCGTGGCGTTGCTCCTTGTGCCGCTCGTCTCCCTGACCGCCCTCTGGGGCTTCTCCACCGTGCTGACCGGCCGTCAGGCCCTTCAGCTCCTCGACGTCGCCGCCGTCATCAACCGGATCGGCTACCCGGTCGAGGACGTCGTCCGCGTCATCCAGAAGGAACGCCGGCAGTCGCTCGTCGTCCTCGGCGATCCGCGCGCCTCCGCCGCCACCACCGAACTCGCCAAGCGCCGCGCCGCCACCGACGAGGTCGTCCGCGAGGTCTCGGCGAACGCCTCCGACCCCGAGGTCTCCGAGGACCTCACCCCCGCCGCCAAACGGCGCCTGGACTCCATCCTCGAGGGCTTCCGCGACCTCGGAGCCCTGCGCGCCAACGTGGACCAGACCGCACTGGACCCCGCCCAGGCCCTGGAGCTCTACAACCGGCTCGTCGACCCCTGCTACGAGTTCCTGATGAACCTCCACGCGCTGGAGGACGTCGAGATGGACAAGCAGGGCCGCGCCCTGGTCGGCATCACCCGGGCCCGCGAGACCCTCTCCCGGCAGGACGCCGTCATCGCCGCCGCGTTCGCCGCCAAGCGGTTCGGCCCCGAGGACACCCGCGCTGTCTCCGACCTGGTCGCCAAGCGCGAGCTGCTCTACGAGCTGAACCTCGCCATCCTCCCGGCCGGCGAGCGCGAAAGCTTCGAGCAGTACTGGTCCGGCGCCGAGAGCAAGCCGCTGCGCGACGCCGAGGAGAAGATCGTCGCCACCGGCCCGGTCAAGAACCCGCGCATCCCGACCGCCGCGCAGTGGGACGAGGCCTCCACCCGGGTCCTGGACAGCCTCGCCGCGATGGGCACCGCCGCCGGCGACGCCTATCAGGAGCGCGTCGAGCCCGTCGCCATGAACGTCCTGATCAAGGCCGCCATCGCGGGCATCCTCGGCTTCCTCGCCCTGATCGTCTCGCTGGTCCTCTCCGTCCGCATCGGCCGCGACCTGGTCCGCGACCTCTCCCGGCTCCGCAAGGAAGCCCACGAAGCCTCCGGCGTCCGGCTGCCCGCCGTGATGCGCCGCCTCGCCGCCGGCGAGCACGTGGACATCGAAACCGAGGCCCCGCGCCTGGAGTACGAGAAGGACGAGGTCGGCCAGGTCGGCCAGGCCCTCAACACCCTCCAGCGCGCAGCCGTCGAGGCCGCCGTCAAGCAGGCGGAGCTCCGGCGCGGGGTCTCCGAGGTCTTCGTCAACCTTGCCCGCCGCAACCAGGTGCTGCTGCACCGCCAGCTCACCCTGCTCGACACCATGGAGCGCCGCACCGAGGACACCGAGGAGCTCGCCGACCTCTTCCGCCTCGACCACATGACCACCCGCATGCGCCGCCACGCCGAGGGCCTGGTGATCCTCTCCGGCGCCGCCCCCTCCCGCCAGTGGCGCAAGCCGGTCCAGCTGATGGACGTCGTACGGGCGGCCGTGGCGGAGGTCGAGGACTACGAGCGGATCGAGGTCCGGCGGCTGCCCCGGCTCGGCATCTCCGGCCCCGCCGTCGCCGACATCACCCACCTGGTCGCCGAACTCCTGGAGAACGCCACGGTGTTCTCGCCCCCGCACACCGCCGTCGCGGTGCACGGCGAGCAGGTGGCCAACGGATTCACCCTGGAAATCCACGACCGCGGCCTCGGTATGACCCCCGAGGCGCTCCTCGACGCCAATCTGAGGATCGCCGAGACATCGGAATTCGAACTGTCCGACACCGACCGGCTCGGCCTGTTCGTGGTCAGCCGGCTGGCCCAGCGGCACGAGGTCAAGGTCTCGCTGCAGCCCAGCCCGTACGGCGGCACCACGGCCGTGGTGTTCCTCCCGGTGGCGCTGCTCACCGAGGCCCCGGACACCAACGGCATCGGCTTCCGGCTCGACGGCGCGGCCAAGGCGGCGGTCACCGGCGGCCCCGCCGGGGCCCTCACCGGCCGCAGCCGCAGCCGCGGAAACGGTACGCCGTCCCGGCGGCCGGTGCCGGCCGGGCTGCTGGACGGGCCGGTCGAACTCGAAGCCCCGCTGGGCGCACTGGGCCTGGACGAGACCGCCGCCCGCGGCGCCCTCGGCGTACTCGACGGGGCCGGCTCCAGGCCGGGCGCGGGCGGCGGTCTGCCGGCCATGGCCACCCTCGACGACGAAACCCCGCCGGGCGGCACTCCGCGCAGCACCCTGCTGCCGCCCACCGGCCCGGTCCGGCTGGAGAGCGCCCGGCTGGACGGCCCCTGGCCCGAAGGCATGCGGCCGGGTGCCGGAGCCGTGCCGCTGCCGCGCCGCCGCCGTACGCCGACGCTGGTCGCCGAACACGGCCGCCGGGTGGACAACACGACCGGGTCCGGACGCCGGTCCGACCACCGGCCGGCACCGAACCAGCCCGGAAACGGTACGGCGGATCCCGCAACGAACGGCGCGGCGAACCGCGGGGCGAACGGCGCAAGGAACAGCGGCACGAACAGCGGTACGAGCAGCAGTACGAGCAGTGGTGCGTACGGCGGAGCGAACGGCGGAACCACTCCCGGAATGACCCCCGGGAACAACTCCTCGCACCGCTCCGGGAAGAATGCCGGGAGGAACACCGGAAACGGCCCCGAACCGGGCGCGGTGCAGGGCTCCGGAAAGGGTTCCGGCGGCCTGCCCCGCCGGGTCCGCCAGGCCAGTCTCGCGCCCCAGTTGAAGAAGGGGCCGACTGCCGGGGCCACCGAGCCCGCACCGGCCGACCGCGACGCGGAGGAGGTGCGGAACCGGATGTCCGCGCTCCAACGCGGCTGGACGGCAGGCCGCAACAAGCAGGCAGAGCAATCCGGGACCGCGGCCGGCACCGCAGCCGCCGCCGGTCCGGCGAACAAGAACGAGAACGAGGGGGACGGTCGATGACCACACCGCAGACCGCAGGGAACGAAGGCCGGGGCCGGGGCTCCGGCCAGCTCAACTGGCTCCTGGACGAACTGGTCGACCGGGTCGGCAGCATCCGCAAGGCGGTGGTGCTGTCCGGAGACGGTCTGCCCACCGGCAGCTCCAAGGAGCTGACCCGGGAGGACAGCGAGCACCTGGCCGCCGTGGCCTCCGGCTTCCACAGCCTCGCCAAGGGCGTCGGCCGGCACTTCGAATCGGGCACGGTCCGCCAGACGGTGGTGGAACTGGACGAGGCCTTTCTCTTCGTCATGGCCGCGGGTGACGGCAGCTGTCTGGCCGTCCTGTCCGACGCGGACTCCGATGTGGGGCAGGTCGCCTACGAGATGACCCTGATGGTCAAGCGGGTGGGCGACCACCTGGCGACCGCGCCGCGCACCGGACTGCCCGCCGGCGGGTGAGTCGGACGGCATGAGCGACCCAGGCCAGGACCAGGCCGGCGCCGGGCCGGTCGACAGCACACCCTTCGAGCACGCACCCTTCGAGCCCGGACTGCTTGACCGCGGACCGGCTGACAACGGCCTGGCTGACAACGGACCGGCCGACAACAGTCCGGCCGACAACAGCCCGGCCGGGCACGCCCACTGGTTCGACGACGACGCCGGCCCTGTCGTCCGCCCGTACGCGATGACCCGCGGCCGGACCAGTCACGCCGGCCAGCACCGGCTCGACCTGATCGCCCTGGTCTTCGCCGAACCCGCGGCCGACGACCCCGTCTGGGACATGACCCTCTCCCCGGAACACGCCGACATCCTCGTGCTGTGCCGGGAACGCCCCCAGTCGGTCGCCGAACTCGCGGCCGAACTCGACCTTCCCATCGGCGTGGTGCGGGTCCTCATCGGCGATCTCGTCGACGAGGAGCTGGTCCATGTCACCCGGCCGGTACCACCGGCCGAACTGCCCGACGAAACCATTCTGCGTGAGGTGATCGATGGCCTTCGGGCGCTCTAGCCGGACCGGCGGCATGCACGTCGTGCCGCCGGTCGAACCGCTGACCCTGAAGATCCTGGTCGCGGGCGGCTTCGGGGTCGGCAAGACGACCCTGGTCAGTGCGGTGAGCGAGATCAGACCGCTGCGTACGGAGGAGACCCTCTCCGAACCCGGCCGCGACATCGACGACACCAGGGGAGTGGAGGCGAAGAGCACCACCACCGTGGCGATGGACTTCGGCCGGATCACCCTCCGCGAGGACCTGGTGCTCTACCTGTTCGGCACCCCCGGGCAGGACCGCTTCTGGTTCCTGTGGGACGAGCTCGCCCAGGGCGCCCTCGGCGCCGTGGTGCTCGCCGACACCCGCCGCCTGGAGGACTGCTTCGCCGCCATCGACTACTTCGAACGGCGCGACATCCCCTTCCTGGTCGCGGTCAACTGCTTCGACGGGGCACACCGCCACCCGGTGGTCACCGTCCGGGAGGCGCTGGACCTGGATCCGGGCGTTCCGCTGCTCCTCTGCGATGCCCGTGACCGCGAGTCGGTCAAGGACATCCTGGTCGGAGTCGTGGAGCACGCGATGACCCTGGCCCGGGACCGCCGGCAGCCCGCCCGGACCTGACCGGCCCGGGCGCGGAGGCGGCCCGTACCCCCGCCGACTGGGGTACGGGCCGCAGCTCTCGTGGGGGACTGTGGAGGCAGTGTGAACCCGCCACCCAGGGCCGTCAAGCGTTCGGACAACACCACCTGTTCAGGGCATACGAGACGACCGCCCGCGGCAGGTCCGGGCCCGGTCCGAGGCCCGCTCAGCGCACCGCGACCACCGCCGACCCGTGCCCGAACAGCCCCTGGTTGGCGGTGATTCCGGCCCGGGCCCCCGGAACCTGCCGCTCCCCGGCCGTACCGCGCAACTGCCAGGTCAGCTCGCAGACCTGCGCGATGGCCTGGGCCGGCACCGCCTCCCCGAACGAGGCCAGCCCGCCGCTGGCGTTGACCGGCACCCGGCCGCCGAGCGCGGTCGCCCCCTCCCGGACCAGCTTGGCCCCCTCGCCCTCCCCGCACAGCCCGATGTCCTCGTACCACTCCAGCTCCAGCGCCGTGGACAGGTCGTACACCTCCGCCAGCGACAGGTCCTCCGGCCCGAGCCCCGCCTCCTCGTACGCGGCACGGGCGATCGAGCTGCGGAAGGAGCCGGCCGCGGGCTCCACCGCCACCGCCGAATCGGTGGCGATGTCCGGCAGATCGAGTACGGTCCGCGGATAGACCGGCGTGACCGTGGACACCGCCCGGATCCGCACCGGATCGGTGACCCCGCGCGCCCGCGCGAACTCCATGCTGCACAGCACCAGGGCCGCGGCCCCGTCCGAGGTGGCGCAGATGTCCAGCAGCCGCAGGGGATCCGCCACCACCGCCGAGGCGGCCACCTCCTCCGCCGTTACCGCCTTGCGGTACCGGGCCATCGGGTTGAGCAGCCCGGCCGCCGCGTTCTTCACCTTGACCAGCGCGAAATCCTCGGCGGTGTCCCCGTACACGGCCATCCGGCGGCGCGCGTACAGCGCGAAGTACGCCGGATTCGTCGCCCCCAGCACCCGGAACCGCAGCCAGTCCGGATCGTCCGGCCGGTCCCCGCCGGCCGGCGCGAAGAACCCCTTGGGCGCCGCGTCCGCCCCCACCACCAGCACCACGTCGGCCAGCCCGGCCAGGATCTGCGCCCGGGCCGCCCCGATCGCCTGGGCTCCGGAGGCGCAGGCCGCGTACACGCTGGTCACCCGGGCCCCCTGCCAGCCGAGGGCCTGTGCGAAGGTGGCCCCGGCGACGTACCCGGGATAGCCGGAGCGGACGGTGTCCGCGCCCACCACGGAGTCGATGTCCTGCCACTCCAGCCCGGCGTCGGCCAGCGCGGCCCGGGCGGCGACCGTCCCGTACTCGACGAAGCTGCGCCCCCATTTGCCCCAGGGGTGCATACCGGCGCCGAGCACCGCGATCTCGCGGCTCATCCGTCCACCCCCACCGGCCGGAACCGCCAGGTCGTCCGGACCGGCTCGGTCGCGGTGTCCCCGTCGAGCACACCCGGCACGACCTCGACCTCCATGCCCACCGCCAGGTCGGCAACCGTCACCCCCGGCGCGGCCTGCCCGAGAACCACCATCCGCTCGGCGGCCAGCTCCACGGCGAGCAGGGTGTACGGCTCCCAGGGCACGTCCGGATCGGATACGTACGGGGCGGGCGGACGGTACCGCCCGTCGGTGTAGGACCAGACCCTGCCCCGCTTGGACAGGGGCACCTCGGCCAGTTCCCCGCCCCGGCAGCCGGGGTTGCGGCAGAAGGTGTCCTCACGGGGGAAGAACACCGAGCCGCAGGCCGAACAGCGGGTTCCGAGCAGCCGGAACTCCCCGTCCGGTCCGCTCTCGGTGAACCAGCCGCCGACCACAGGTGTACGCGCGCGTTCCAAGGCCCCTCCCGACTGTTTCTGACGATCCGTCAGTTGCAGTCTGGCACGGCACCCCCGCCCCGGTCACCGGTTCTCGGACAGCCACTTCTCCGCGATCTCCGACAGCTCCGCATCCCGCCCGGAAAGCATCATCCGGATCATCCGCGCATCCCCGCGCAGCGACCAGGCGGGATGCCCGAAAGTGGCCGGGTTATTGCCCTCGATCAGGAAATGCGCAGGCCAGGCCGTGCCGTACCCGATCAGCGGGAGCGCCGCGAGATACCGCTTCCGGCCGCGCGCGAGCCCGTACACGGTGACGGCGAGCCCGGTCAGCGTCCCCGTCAGATGCACCCAGCGGGTCGCGGCCCGCGCATGCATGGCGACGTAATAGGGCCAGAATTCTTCATACGAACCGAAGGTCATGCGGGCACGGTACTCACGGCCGGACCGCAGCGGAACCGACCGGGACGTCGAAGTACCGGTCCGGATACGGCTCGTCCGCCAGCCGGAAATGCCACCACTCCTCCGGCAGGTTCACCCACCCCTGCTCGCCCAGCGCCGCCTTCAGCAGCTGCCGGTTCGCGCGGGCCGCCCCGGTGACCGCGGGAGCGTCGGTGTGCGACAGCGGATCGAAGAAATCGAAAGGGGTCCCCATGTCCACCGGCCGCCCGCCCAGGGTGGTCAGGGTCAGATCGACGACGCTGCCACGGCTGTGCCCGGACCGCTCGGCGATATAACCGTCCGGGATCAGGCGCGACTTGGTTACCCGTGGATGGAACTCCGCCCGGATCCGCGGGTCTTCCGGCTCCCGGGTCCACCGGACGAACCGGTCCACCGCCCGCTGCGGCCGGTAACAGTCGTACACGGTCAGGGAGTAGCCCCGCCGCAGCAGACCGCGCTGGGCCCGCCGCAGAGCCTCCGCGGCGGGACGGGTCAGCAGGCAGAGCGGCTCCTCGTAGCCCGGCACCACCGCACCGGTGAAATTGCGGTCCGTGGCATAGCGGATGTCCTGCCGGACCGTCGGATCCACCTCCCGCAGGGACGCGAACCCGGGGAGCCGCCGCTCGCCTGGCGGGCCCCCGGCCGCCACCACCCCCGCCGGTCCAGCCGCCGCCACCATCGCCACCATCGCGACCGATACCCAGAACATCGACTTCATCGCCCTCACCTACCATGACGCCATGTCCACACCGGCGAAGGACTCGCACTGCTCCGCCTGCGGAACCCCGTACACCACCGGGGACTGGCCCCGTACCTGTGCCGCCTGCGGCACCGCCGTCTACCGCAACCCCCTCCCCGTCGCCGTCACCCTCCTCCCGGTCCGGGACGAGGACGGCACCGGCCTGGTGGTCATCACCCGCACCATCGAACCCGCCCTCGGCGGCGTCGCCCTCCCCGGCGGGTTCATCGACTTCGGCGAGGACTGGCGGGACGCCGTGGTCCGCGAACTCCGCGAGGAGACCGGCATCCCGGCCGAGGCCTCCGAGGTCGTCCTCGCCGACGCCCTCAGCTCCCCGGCCGGCCACCTCCTCCTCTTCGGCCTCCTCCCGCCCCGCCCCGCCGCCGCCCTGCCGCCCTCCGTCCCCACCGACGAGACCACGGGCTGGCACCTCCTGCGGAGCCCTGCGGAACTCGCCTTCCCGCTCCACACCCGGGCGGCCCGCTCCTGGTTCGAGGGCCGGTACGCCTGACCGCGTCCGACCACCCGCCGGCCGGTCACATCGGCAGCGAGAGCAGCCGCACCGGACCGGCCGGCCAGCCGGCCCCCTCGTGCAGCGGCGTCCACATCGTCCGCAGCGGCATCAGCACCGGACCGGCGGGCTGTTCGACCTGAACGTCCCCGGCGAGGAGCCGCCACCCGAGGCGTTGGTAGAGCGACACCAGCGGCGGCCGGCAGAAGAGCAGCCCCTGCCGCGGGCCCATGGTCCGGGCGTGGTCCAGCGCCCCCGCCACGACCAGCCGGGCCAGTCCCTGTCCGCGCTGGTCCGGTGCCACGGCCACGCCGCCCACGCCCATGACCTCGGACTCGACCCCGCCCACCGACACCGGCAGCCGCAGCAGGCCCGTGTGCGCCACCAGCCGTCCCGCCCGCCGGATGCCGAAGTGCACGTTCTTCGGCAGCCAGGTCAGACCGGTGTGCGCCACCCCGAACGGATCGTCGCCCTCGCCCAGGATCTCCGCCAGGTCCGCCTTCGTGTACTCCGCGAGGCGCACCACGGCCGGACCCTCGACATCGTGATCATCAGTCATACCGTCATCATGACCATTTCCCCACCCCGTCATCCCTGCCACGCCGTGCCCGATGGACCAGCCCGGCAAGCGAGCCTCACGGCGGCCCCACCCGGGAGGGTCCCGCCTCACTCGGGAGGGGCCTGCCTCACCGCTCGCCCCGGACGACCACCGCCTCGCCCCCGTCGGACCCGACCGGCCGGCCGTCCTCCCGTTCGAGCACCACCTCGTCCGCCCGCCAGCGCGACACGAAACGCTCCAGTTCCCCGCCGCCCCCGTCCCGT
Organism: Streptomyces venezuelae; assembly: GCF_008642295.1. Classification (GTDB taxonomy): domain Bacteria; phylum Actinomycetota; class Actinomycetes; order Streptomycetales; family Streptomycetaceae; genus Streptomyces; species Streptomyces venezuelae_C. The sequence goes on from NZ_CP029190.1 coordinate 6,275,390, forward strand.
ACCACCCGTACCCCGCCGCCCGTCCGCCCCCGGGCCGGAGCCCACACCTCCAGCCCCTCCCGGACCGGAATCACCGCACCGGCCCGTGCCAGCACCGGAATCCGGCCCAGCGGAGCGTCCAGCAGCACCTGCCCCGGCCCCTCGTACGCCCGTCCGGTCGCCGTGTCGTACCACCGGCCGCGCGGCAGCCGCACCGCCCGCCGGTCCGCCCCGCACTCCAGCACCGGCGCCACCAGCAGGGCGTCCCCCAGCAGGAACGCGTCCTCGCAGTCCCGCAGCGCCCGGTCCTCCGGCGCACCCCACCACAACGGCCGTACGTACGGGGCACCCGTCCGCCGCGCCAGATGTGCCAGCGCCAGGAAATACGGGCGCAGCCGCTCCCGCTCCGCCAGCGCCGCCCCGGCCGCGGCCAGCACCTCCGGGCCGAACTCCCACGGTTCCCGGCGCCCCGCCCAGATCGCCGCATGGGTACGGAACAACGGCAGCCAGGACCCCAGCTGGAACCACCGGGCATACAGCTCCGGACTCGGCGAACCGCCGAAGCCCCCCACGTCCGGCCCCGAGTACGGCACCCCGCACAGCCCCAGCCCCAGCACCAGCGCCAGCGAGGCCCGCAGCCCCTCCCAGCTGCTCTCCACGTCCCCGGACCAGGTTCCCCCGTACCGCTGCATCCCCGCCCACCCCGACCGGGAGAACAGGAACGGCCGCTCCTCCGGCCGCAACTGCACCAGGCCCTCCCACCCGGCCCGGGCCATGCCCAGCGCGTACACGTTGTGCGCGGCCCGGTGGTCGCCGCCGGCCCCGTCCAGCACATGCCGGGCCGACTTCGGCAGGGTCGAGTCCCCGAACGGCGCAAAGGACACCGGCTCGTTCATGTCGTGCCAGAACCCGGCGAAGCCGTTCTTCAACCGCTCCTCGTACAGCCCGCCCCACCACTGGCGCACCGCCGGATCGGTGAAGTCCGGATACCCGCACCGCCCGGGCCACACCTCCCCGTGCACCTCCCGGCCGGCCGCGTCCCGGACGAATGCACCCGCCGCTCCCACCGCCCGCCCCGACTCGTACACCGAGCCCACCACCCCCGGCTCCACCTTCACCGCCGGATCCACGATCGACACCAGCCGGGTCCCGTCCGCCGCCAACTCCCGGGCCAGGCCCGGCAGATCCGGGAACGCCTCCCGGTCCACGGTGAACACCCGGTGCCCGTCGTAGTGGTCGATGTCCAGATGGACCGCGGACAGCGGCAACCCCCGCACGCGGTACCCCGCCACCACCCGCCGGACCTCCGCCGCGGTCCCGAAACCCCACCGCGCGTGCTGGTGGCCCAGCGCCCACTCCGGCGGCACCGCCGCCCCGCCCGTCAGCCCCGACCAGCCCTGCAGCACCCGGGCCGGGGTCCCCACCAGCACCCAGCACCGCAGTGGCCCGCCCTCCATCCGCAGCTCGCTCACCCCGGGCCGGTCCGGGCCGGAACCCGCACCCTCCTCGCCTTCGCGCAAGGTGACCCGGCCGTCCCACGGGTCGTCGTAGAACACCAGGTGGGTGGCCGCGTCCGCGACCACCAGCTGCACCGGCATGGTGATGTAGAGCGGGTCGTCGCCCGGCCCGAACCCGCCCCGCGGATCCGAGTTCCACAGCCGGTACACCCCGTCCCGGAGCCGCGGTCCGGAAGCCCGGCCCCCCAGACCGAAGAAGCGCGCATCCGCCGGCACCTCGGACCGCTGCAACCAGCGCCCCTCCCGCCCCGCCGCGGCCTCGCCGTCGGCTCCGGCGTCCCCGGCCGCCGCCGCAGACGCCACCGGCTCCCACCACCGCGGCGGCAGCTCCCGCCGCAGCACCGTCCCGCCCGGAGTCCGCACCTCCACCGCCCCGTGCCGCGACACCGCCACCGTCACCCGCTCCGACACCACCCGCCAGCCGCCCCCGGTGTCCGGCTCCAGCACCACCCGCCCGTCCGGCTCCGGCCCGGAGCCCAGCACCGCGTACGAAGGCGTCGGCTCCGCCCCGTCCCAGCCCCAGAACACCGCCCCGCCCACCGTCACCCGCACCAGCAGCTCCGACCGCGCGAACCGCAGCACACCCCCGCCCGGCCGCGGGTCCGCCCCCGTCAGCAGCCCCGGCACCCGGGCCCGCTCCGGCCCCCGCGGCGGCAGCGCAGCCGCGTCCGCCCGCCAGTGGCGCACCGCGGAGAGCCAGGCAGCCCTGCCCCGCGCCGTACCGAGATCCTTCAACGCCCGTACCAGATCACGACCTCGACCGTTCATGCCGCTCACCCTGCCACCGGCCCCCGGCCGAGCGTGCTGCGTTCAGCTGCCGTTCACCCACGAAAGGATCAAGACCGGCCACCCCGGACCGCTCTGGTGCGGATGTCGATCACATGGCATGGTCCCTGTGAGCGCCGCCGCGCACCCACCCACCGCGCGCCGGCACCGTACGCACACGAGGCGCACCGCCGCACACCCCCGGGAGCCGACCCATGACCGCAGCCAGTTCGTCCGCCCCGCTCTGGACCCCGGGCCCCGACCGGATCGCCGCCGCCCGGATCACCGCCTTCCAGGCCTGGGCGGCCGAGCACCACGGAGCCCCGGCGGACGGTGGCTACGCCGCCCTGCACCGCTGGTCCGTCGACGAACTCCCGGCCTTCTGGCAGGCCGTCGCCGAGTGGTTCGACGTACGCTTCGCCACCCCGCCCACCGAGGTCCTCGCCGACCGCTCCATGCCCGGCGCCCGCTGGTTCCCGGGAGCCACCCTCAACTACGCCGCACACGCCCTGCGCGCCGCCGAGGACCCGGCCCGGGCCGGTGACCCGGCCCTGCTGCACGTGGACGAGACCCACGAGCCCACCCCCGTCACCTGGGGCGAGCTCCGGCGCCAGGTCGGCTCGCTCGCCGCCGAACTCCGCGCGCTCGGCGTCCGCCCCGGCGACCGGGTCAGCGGCTACCTGCCCAACATCCCCGAATCCGTCGTGGCCCTGCTCGCCACCGCCGCCGTGGGCGGGGTCTGGACCTCCTGCGCCCCCGACTTCGGGGCCCGCAGTGTCCTCGACCGTTTCCAGCAGGTCGAACCGGTGGTCCTGTTCACGGTCGACGGCTACCGCTACGGGGGCAAGGAGCACGACCGCCGCGACACCGTGGCCGAGCTCCGCCGTGAGCTCCCCTCACTCCGCGCCGTCGTCCACATCCCGCTGCTGGGCACCCCCGCCCCCGACGGCGCCCTCGACTGGGCCGCCCTCACCGCCGCCGACACCGAGCCCGTCTTCGAGCAGGTCCCCTTCGACCACCCGCTGTGGGTGCTGTACTCCTCCGGTACGACCGGCCTGCCCAAGGCCATCGTCCAGTCCCAGGGCGGCATCCTCCTCGAACACCTCAAGCAGCTGGGCCTGCACTGCGACCTCGGCCCGGAGGACCGGTTCTTCTGGTACACCTCCACCGGCTGGATGATGTGGAACTTCCTCGTCTCCGGCCTGCTCACCGGCACCACCGTGGTCCTCTACGACGGCAGCCCCGGTTACCCCGACACCGGCGCCCAGTGGCGGATCGCCGAACGCACCCGGGCCACCCTCTACGGCACCTCCGCCGCCTATGTGATGGCCTGCAAGAAGGCGGAGGTCCACCCGGGCCGCGACTTCGACCTCTCCGCCGTGAAGTGCGTGGCCACCACCGGCTCCCCGCTCCCGCCCGACGGCTTCCGCTGGCTGCACGACGAGGTGGCCGAGGACCTGTGGATCGCCTCCGTCAGCGGCGGCACGGACGTCTGCAGCTGCTTCGCCGGTGCCGTCCCCACCCTTCCGGTGCACATCGGCGAACTCCAGGCCGCCTGCCTCGGGACCGACCTCCAGTCCTGGGACCCGTCCGGCAAGCCCCTGATCGGCGAGGTCGGCGAGCTGATCGTCACCAACCCGATGCCCTCCATGCCGATCCGGTTCTGGAACGACCCCGACGGCAGCCGCTACCGCGACAGCTACTTCGAGATGTTCCCGGGCGCCTGGCGGCACGGGGACTGGATCACCATCACCGACCACGGCTCCGTGATCATCCACGGCCGCTCCGACTCCACCCTCAACCGGCAGGGCGTCCGGATGGGCTCCGCCGACATCTACGAGGCGGTGGAACGCCTCCCCGAGATCAAGGAGTCCCTGGTCATCGGAGTGGAGGAGGCAGACGGCGGGTACTGGATGCCGCTCTTCGTCCACCTCGCCCCCGGAGCCACCCTGGACGACGCCCTGCGCAACCGGATCAAGCGGACCATCCGCACCGAACTCTCCCCGCGCCATGTCCCGGACGAGATCATCGAGGTCCCGGCGGTCCCGCACACTCTGACCGGCAAGCGCATCGAGGTTCCGGTCAAGCGCCTCCTCCAGGGAACCCCGCTGGACAAGGCGGTGAACCCGGGCTCGGTCGACAACCTCGAGCTCCTCCACTTCTACGCCGAACTGGCGCGCACCCGCCGCCCCTGAGGTCACTGTCAGTGGCCATGGTTACTCTGAGTGAGCATTGATCGATGCGGCCACTCAGGGGGAACCATGCCAAAGAACCGCACCCGCACGCGCACCAGTACCCGCACCCGCGGCAGCCTGCGCCGCGAAGTCCCCAGTACCGTCGGCCTGGTCGCCGACGCCCAGGACTTCGCGGCCATGCGCCGCTACCGCAGCTTCGCCTTCCAGGACCACCAGGAGTACCTCCACCAGGTCGACGCCCTGCTCCGCTCGCTCGCGGCCGAGGGCATCCACACCACCGTGACCCTCTTCGACCCCGAGGAGTACGCCGAATACTGCGCCGAAGCCGGCCTGGACCCCGACACCGCCGCCGCCCGCACCCGCTTCACCGCGGAACTGGCCGGCGCCGGCACCGGCCTGCCGTACACCGGCCAGCCCATCGAGGAACTCGTCCCCCTCCTCGTCGACGAGGCCGTCCGCCAGGCCACCTGGGAGTACGCCACCATGCTCCTGGCCGGCCTCGGCCACTGCGCCGACTGTGGGGAGGACATCGGCCAGGCCTCCTTCGAACAAGCCGGCCGCGTGCTCAAAGCCCTCCTCGACGGCGCCGGCCCGGGCCACCACCACGCGGTCTGCAGCATTCCCACCGAGGACGAACAGCTCATCGCCGTCCTCCACGCCGAGGCAGCCGGCGCCACCGACCCGCCGGGCGGCCCGCCCCGCATCCGGGGCCGGGAAGGAATCGACTTCATCACCGTCCTCGCCGTGGGCATCGCCCTGGCCCGCCCCGGGGGAGTGGTGCTCCGCAGCACCACGGAGGGATTCCGCGACCGCGTCCACGGCTGGCGCCTCGACGGCGGCACCCTGGTCCCGCTCACCGCCGCCGCCGTCTTCAACGCCTACTGCACCGACGCCGACACCGGAGACCCCGTCGCCCCCGAACCGGGCGTCGAATACTGCCCCGGGTACCGGATCGAGGACCCACCGCACCCGCACCGCTGAACCCGCACACGCCCGAGGGGCCCTCGCCGCACCCGGCGAGGACCCCTCGGCCCCACATCAAACACCGCTCAGCGCGGCCGGCTACTCGCCGGACAGCACCGCCTGCGCGGCGATCCGCGCCTCCTCGGCGCTGTCCGCCGCCCGCGCCGCGGCAGCGGCCCGCTCGCACTGGGCGAGCGTGTGCTTGGCGAGCGTCGCCCGGACGTAGGGAATCGACGCGGCACCCATCGAGAGAGAGGTGACACCCAGACCGGTCAGCACACAGGCCAGCAGTGGATCCGAGGCAGCCTCGCCACAGACACCACAGCTCTTGCCCTCAGCCCTGGCCGCCTCGGCGGACATGGCGATCAGGTCGAGCAGCGCGGGCTGCCACGGGTCCTGCAGCCGCGACACCGCACCCACCTGACGGTCCGCGGCGAACGCGTACTGAGCCAGGTCATTGGTACCGAGCGACAGGAACTCGACCTCCTGCAGGATCGAGCGGGCCCGCAGCGCGGCGGACGGGATCTCCACCATCGCGCCGAACTTCGCCCGCAGCCCGGCCTCGCGGCAGGCATCCGCGAACGCCTTGGCATCGACCCGGTCGGCCACCATCGGCGCCATGACCTCGAGATAGACCGGCAGCCCCTCGGCCGCCTTGGCCAGCGCGGTCAGCTGCGTCCGCAGCACCTCCGGGTGGTCCAGCAGCGACCGCAGACCCCGCACGCCCAGCGCCGGGTTCGGCTCGTCGGCCGGGGTCAGGAAGTCCAGCGGCTTGTCGGCACCGGCGTCCAGCACCCGCACCACGACCCGGCCCTCCGGGAAGGCCTCCAACACCTTGCGGTACGACTCGACCTGCTTCTCCTCGGACGGCGCCTTCTTGCTGTCGTCCAGGAACAGGAACTCGGTACGGAACAGGCCCACACCCTCGGCCCCCGCCTCCACGGCCGCCGGCACGTCCGCCGGCCCGCCGACATTGGCGAGCAGCGGCACCTTGTGCCCGTCGGAGGTGGCACCCGGACCGGAGGAGGCGGCCAGAGCGGCCTTCCGCTCCGCAGCCGCAGCAGTCAGCTCCGCCTTCTTCTCGGCACTCGGCTCGACGAAGATCTCACCGGTGGAGCCGTCCACGGCGATGACCGTACCCTCGGCCAGCTCACCCGCACCGGGCAGCGCCACCACGGCCGGCACACCCAGCGCCCGCGCGAGGATCGCGCTGTGACTGGTCGGCCCGCCCTCCTCGGTGACGAAACCGAGCACCAGCGCCGGGTCCAGCAGCGCGGTGTCGGCAGGAGCCAGATCCCGCGCGATCAGCACGTACGGCTCGTCACTGTCCGGCACGCCCGGCATCGGCACACCCAGCAGCCGCGCCACGATCCGGTTCCGCACGTCGTCCAGGTCGGCCACCCGGCCGGCCATGTACTCGCCGGCCCCGGCGAGCAGCTCGCGGTACGAGGCGAACGCGTCGTACACGCCCCGCTCGGCCGTGCTGCCGACGGCGATCCGCCGGTCGACGTCGGCCATGAGCTCGGGATCCTCGGCGATCATGGCCTGGGCTTCGAGTACATGCTGGGCCTCGCCACCGGCCAGCTGCCCGCGCGCGACCAGGTCGGCGGCCACAGCGCTCACGGCCTTGCGGGCGCGCCCCTGTTCGCGCTCCGCCTCCTCCGCGGCGATCTGCTTGGCCGGCGGTTCGAGAACGGCCGTCCCCATATGCCGAACCTCACCGATCGCCACACCGTGGCTCACGCCGACGCCTCGCAGCGTTGTCTCCATTTCACCCGTCTCCGATTGAGCGGCGGAACCACCCGCCGCGATGGATATACGACTAGCCCTCGACGGGCGAATGATCACGCCCAGTGGAACAGGACGTCGCCGGCCTTGACCTCGTCCGCCTCCCGGACGCCGGAGAGCGCGTCGGCGGTTGCCTCCAGGGCCACGACGGGACAGACGGGGGACTTGCCGGCAGCCTCCACGGCCGCGGGGTTCCACTTCACCATCGCCTGACCACGGGTCACGGTGTCGCCCTTGGCGACGAGCAGCTCGAAGCCCTCGCCGTTGAGCTGGACCGTGTCGATCCCGAGGTGGGTGAGCACACCATGGCCCTCGGCGTCGACGACGACGTACGCATGCGGGTGAAGGGAGACGACCACCCCGTCAACGGGGGACACCGCCTCCGAGGGCTCACGCGCGGGGTCGATGGCGGTGCCCGGTCCCACCATGGCGCCGGAGAACACCGGATCCGGCACTGCCGCGAGTCCGATGGCGCGCCCGGCGAGTGGGGACGTCACGCTGGTCATGGGGGCCTCCCAGGGGTGGAGCTCGTCGTGTCGCCGTCACTGCCTGTTGCCGACGGCGTACTCTTTACGAAGGATATGTCACTGCCTGTACGGGTTCGCCCGATGTTGGTCCCGAACCGGACTGCCCTTCGGCACGGAGACTAGTGGACTAGACCGGTGGACTAGACCACAAGTCGGCATCGATTTGCCCGGGCTCCGGCAGAGGTGTACTGTCGTGAGTCCTGCCTGACCGTCCCACGTGAACTCCGCGTGAACAACGGGTCGGAGGGTCTTCGATTCCATCAGTGAACTTCGATCTCGCGATCGCTTTCGCACGCCCTTTTATTGGCTGCGAGGGAGTGGTCAGAGAGACAGAAAAACACTGATAGAGTCGGAACCGCCGGAAAGGGAAACGCGAAAGCGAGAACCTGGAAAGCGCCGAGGAAATCGGGTCCGAAAAGATCTGATAGAATCGGAAACGCAAGAACGAAGGAAGCGCCCGGAGGGCCCGGAAACGGGAACAAAGGAAGCGTCCGCACCTTGAGAACTCAACAGCGTGCCAAAAATCAACGCCAGAAGTTGATACCCCGTCCACCTCGGTGGATGAGGTTCCTTTGAAGAAACAAAACACAGCGAGGACGCTGTGGACGGTCGGCCATATTCCGGCATGACCGTCCCGCTCAACGCGAGTGTCACCCGATTACGGGTAAACATTCACGGAGAGTTTGATCCTGGCTCAGGACGAACGCTGGCGGCGTGCTTAACACATGCAAGTCGAACGATGAAGCCCTTCGGGGTGGATTAGTGGCGAACGGGTGAGTAACACGTGGGCAATCTGCCCTTCACTCTGGGACAAGCCCTGGAAACGGGGTCTAATACCGGATACCACTCCTGCCTGCATGGGCGGGGGTTGAAAGCTCCGGCGGTGAAGGATGAGCCCGCGGCCTATCAGCTTGTTGGTGGGGTAATGGCCCACCAAGGCGACGACGGGTAGCCGGCCTGAGAGGGCGACCGGCCACACTGGGACTGAGACACGGCCCAGACTCCTACGGGAGGCAGCAGTGGGGAATATTGCACAATGGGCGAAAGCCTGATGCAGCGACGCCGCGTGAGGGATGACGGCCTTCGGGTTGTAAACCTCTTTCAGCAGGGAAGAAGCGAAAGTGACGGTACCTGCAGAAGAAGCGCCGGCTAACTACGTGCCAGCAGCCGCGGTAATACGTAGGGCGCAAGCGTTGTCCGGAATTATTGGGCGTAAAGAGCTCGTAGGCGGCTTGTCGCGTCGGATGTGAAAGCCCGGGGCTTAACCCCGGGTCTGCATTCGATACGGGCAGGCTAGAGTGTGGTAGGGGAGATCGGAATTCCTGGTGTAGCGGTGAAATGCGCAGATATCAGGAGGAACACCGGTGGCGAAGGCGGATCTCTGGGCCATTACTGACGCTGAGGAGCGAAAGCGTGGGGAGCGAACAGGATTAGATACCCTGGTAGTCCACGCCGTAAACGTTGGGAACTAGGTGTTGGCGACATTCCACGTCGTCGGTGCCGCAGCTAACGCATTAAGTTCCCCGCCTGGGGAGTACGGCCGCAAGGCTAAAACTCAAAGGAATTGACGGGGGCCCGCACAAGCAGCGGAGCATGTGGCTTAATTCGACGCAACGCGAAGAACCTTACCAAGGCTTGACATATACCGGAAAGCATTAGAGATAGTGCCCCCCTTGTGGTCGGTATACAGGTGGTGCATGGCTGTCGTCAGCTCGTGTCGTGAGATGTTGGGTTAAGTCCCGCAACGAGCGCAACCCTTGTCCTGTGTTGCCAGCATGCCCTTCGGGGTGATGGGGACTCACAGGAGACCGCCGGGGTCAACTCGGAGGAAGGTGGGGACGACGTCAAGTCATCATGCCCCTTATGTCTTGGGCTGCACACGTGCTACAATGGCCGGTACAATGAGCTGCGATACCGTGAGGTGGAGCGAATCTCAAAAAGCCGGTCTCAGTTCGGATTGGGGTCTGCAACTCGACCCCATGAAGTCGGAGTTGCTAGTAATCGCAGATCAGCATTGCTGCGGTGAATACGTTCCCGGGCCTTGTACACACCGCCCGTCACGTCACGAAAGTCGGTAACACCCGAAGCCGGTGGCCCAACCCCTTGTGGGAGGGAGCTGTCGAAGGTGGGACTGGCGATTGGGACGAAGTCGTAACAAGGTAGCCGTACCGGAAGGTGCGGCTGGATCACCTCCTTTCTAAGGAGCACAGTACCGATTGCAGACAAACGTTCTGCACGGTCAGCTCATGGGTGGAACGTTGATTAGTTGGCGTGAGTGACCTGATGGTCTTCCTAGTACTGCTTCGGCGTGGAACGGGGGATACGGACGGGGCTCACGCCTGGCACGTTGTTGGGTATCTGAGGGTACGGCCGGTTGGTCGAACCTTCGCGATGCCGGCCCCAGTGAAGCTCTGCTCCGGCAGGGTGTGATGGGTGGCTGGTCGTTGCTTGAGAACTACACAGTGGACGCGAGCATCTGTGGCCAAGTTTTTAAGGGCGCACGGTGGATGCCTTGGCACCAGGAACCGATGAAGGACGTGAGAGGCCGCGATAGGCCCCGGGGAGCTGCCAACTGAGCTTTGATCCGGGGGTGTCCGAATGGGGAAACCCGGCAGTCGTCATGGGCTGTCACCCATGCCTGAACACATAGGGCATGTGGAGGGAACGAGGGGAAGTGAAACATCTCAGTACCCTCAGGAAGAGAAAACAACCGTGATTCCGGGAGTAGTGGCGAGCGAAACCGGATGAGGCCAAACCGTATGCGTGTGAGACCCGGCAGGGGTTGCGCATGCGGGGTTGTGGGAATGAGCTTTCACAGTCTGCCGGCTGTGAGGCGAGTCAGAAACCGTTGATGTAGTCGAAGGACATGCGAAAGGTCCGGCGTAGAGGGTAAGACCCCCGTAGACGAAACATCAGCGGCTTGCTTGCTCATCTCCCAAGTAGCACGGGGCCCGAGAAATCCCGTGTGAATCTGGCGGGACCACCCGCTAAGCCTAAATATTCCCTGGTGACCGATAGCGGATAGTACCGTGAGGGAATGGTGAAAAGTACCGCGGGAGCGGAGTGAAATAGTACCTGAAACCGTGTGCCTACAAGCCGTGGGAGCGTCGGACGTACTTCGGTGCGTCTCGTGACTGCGTGCCTTTTGAAGAATGAGCCTGCGAGTTAGCGGTGTGTAGCGAGGTTAACCCGTGTGGGGAAGCCGTAGCGAAAGCGAGTCCGAACAGGGCGATTGAGTTGCACGCTCTAGACCCGAAGCGGAGTGATCTAGCCATGGGCAGGTTGAAGCGGAGGTAAGACTTCGTGGAGGACCGAACCCACCAGGGTTGAAAACCTGGGGGATGACCTGTGGTTAGGGGTGAAAGGCCAATCAAACTCCGTGATAGCTGGTTCTCCCCGAAATGCATTTAGGTGCAGCGTCGTGTGTTTCTTGCCGGAGGTAGAGCACTGGATAGGCGATGGGCCCTACCGGGTTACTGACCTTAGCCAAACTCCGAATGCCGGTAAGTGAGAGCACGGCAGTGAGACTGTGGGGGATAAGCTCCATGGTCGAGAGGGAAACAGCCCAGAGCATCGACTAAGGCCCCTAAGCGTACGCTAAGTGGGAAAGGATGTGGAGTCGCAGAGACAACCAGGAGGTTGGCTTAGAAGCAGCCACCCTTGAAAGAGTGCGTAATAGCTCACTGGTCAAGTGATTCCGCGCCGACAATGTAGCGGGGCTCAAGCGTACCGCCGAAGTCGTGTCATTGCAGCAATAGGGCCAACGCCCGCTGTGATGGGTAGGGGAGCGTCGTGTGCCGGGTGAAGCAGCGCCGGAAGGCAGTTGTGGACGGTTCACGAGTGAGAATGCAGGCATGAGTAGCGATACACACGTGAGAAACGTGTGCGCCGATTGACTAAGGGTTCCTGGGTCAAGCTGATCTGCCCAGGGTAAGTCGGGACCTAAGGCGAGGCCGACAGGCGTAGTCGATGGACAACCGGTTGATATTCCGGTACCCGCTTTGAAACGCCCAATATCGAATCAGGCGATGCTAAGTCCGTGAAGCCGTTCCGGACCCTTCGGGGAAAGGAAAGTGGTGGAGCCGACGAACCAGACTTGTAGTAGGTAAGCGATGGGGTGACGCAGGAAGGTAGTCCAGCCCGGGCGGTGGTTGTCCCGGGGTAAGGGTGTAGGCCGAGGGGTAGGCAAATCCGTCCCTCATATAAGGCTGAGACCTGATGCCGAGCCGATTGTGGTGAAGTGGATGATCCTATGCTGTCGAGAAAAGCCTCTAGCGAGTTTCATGGCGGCCCGTACCCTAAACCGACTCAGGTGGTCAGGTAGAGAATACCGAGGCGTTCGGGTGAACTATGGTTAAGGAACTCGGCAAAATGCCCCCGTAACTTCGGGAGAAGGGGGGCCATCACTGGTGATCGGATTTACTCCGTGAGCTGGGGGTGGCCGCAGAGACCAGCGAGAAGCGACTGTTTACTAAAAACACAGGTCCGTGCGAAGCCGTAAGGCGATGTATACGGACTGACGCCTGCCCGGTGCTGGAACGTTAAGGGGACCGGTTAGTGACCTTTCGGGGTTGCGAAGCTGAGAACTTAAGCGCCAGTAAACGGCGGTGGTAACTATAACCATCCTAAGGTAGCGAAATTCCTTGTCGGGTAAGTTCCGACCTGCACGAATGGCGTAACGACTTCTCGACTGTCTCAACCATAGGCCCGGTGAAATTGCACTACGAGTAAAGATGCTCGTTTCGCGCAGCAGGACGGAAAGACCCCGGGACCTTTACTACAGTTTGATATTGGTGTTCGGTTCGGCTTGTGTAGGATAGGTGGGAGACTTTGAAGCCGTGACGCCAGTCATGGTGGAGTCGCCGTTGAAATACCACTCTGGTCGTGCTGGATGTCTAACCTCGGTCCGTGATCCGGATCAGGGACAGTGTCTGATGGGTAGTTTAACTGGGGCGGTTGCCTCCCAAAGGGTAACGGAGGCGCCCAAAGGTTCCCTCAGCCTGGTTGGCAATCAGGTGTTGAGTGTAAGTGCACAAGGGAGCTTGACTGTGAGACCGACGGGTCGAGCAGGGACGAAAGTCGGGACTAGTGATCCGGCGGTGGCTTGTGGAAGCGCCGTCGCTCAACGGATAAAAGGTACCCCGGGGATAACAGGCTGATCTTCCCCAAGAGTCCATATCGACGGGATGGTTTGGCACCTCGATGTCGGCTCGTCGCATCCTGGGGCTGGAGTCGGTCCCAAGGGTTGGGCTGTTCGCCCATTAAAGCGGTACGCGAGCTGGGTTTAGAACGTCGTGAGACAGTTCGGTCCCTATCCGCTGTGCGCGTAGGAATATTGAGAAGGGCTGTCCCTAGTACGAGAGGACCGGGACGGACGAACCTCTGGTGTGCCAGTTGTCCTGCCAAGGGCATGGCTGGTTGGCTACGTTCGGGAGGGATAACCGCTGAAAGCATCTAAGCGGGAAGCCTGCTTCAAGATGAGTATTCCCACCTCCTTGAGAGGGTAAGGCTCCCAGTAGACGACTGGGTTGATAGGCCAGATGTGGAAGCCCGGTAACGGGTGGAGCTGACTGGTACTAATAGGCCGAGGGCTTGTCCTCAGTTGCTCGCGTCCACTGTGTTAGTTCTGAAGTAACGACCGTGTTGTTGCCCGGTTGATATCTTCATAGTGTTTCGGTGGTCATAGCGTTAGGGAAACGCCCGGTTACATTCCGAACCCGGAAGCTAAGCCTTTCAGCGCCGATGGTACTGCAGGGGGGACCCTGTGGGAGAGTAGGACGCCGCCGAACAATCATTGTGGGAAAGCCCCGCACCGATCGTAAAGATCCGGTGCGGGGCTTTTCTGCGTTCAGGGCACACCTGTTCTCCTGTAGGGTCAGGAGGCATCGTTCGCACGTTCAACAGCAGTGGAGGCCCCCGGGTGGAGGTCCAGGAGACTCGGGTTCAGACGGACCGAATTTTCACCATTCCGAACATCCTGAGCATGGCGCGCCTCGCCGGCGTTCCCCTGTTCCTCTGGCTGATCCTGGCGGAGCACGACGGTTGGGCCCTGCTCGTGCTCATGCTGAGCGGCGTCAGTGACTACCTCGATGGAAAGCTCGCGAGGAAGTGGAACCAGATCAGCAACCTCGGCCGGCTGCTCGACCCGGCCGCGGACCGGCTGTACATCCTGTCCACGCTCTTCGGGCTCACCTGGCGTGAGATCCTGCCGCTCTGGCTGACCGCGGCACTTCTGGCACGCGAAGTCATGCTGGCCGTCATGGTGCTGATCCTGCGTCGGCACGGCTATCCGCCGCCGCAGGTGAACTTCCTCGGCAAGGCGGCAACGTTCAACCTGATGTACGCCTTCCCGTTGCTTCTCCTCAGTGACGGCTCCGGATGGCTCCCCTGGCTTGCATCTGTTTTCGGATGGGCGTTCGCTGGATGGGGTACAACCCTCTACTGGTGGGCAGGAATCCTTTACGTGGTTCAGGTCCGTCGGCTCGTGAAGGCGGACACCGCCGATTGAGCCAAGGAGGACTCTTCCGACATGAAGGCCGTCGTGATGGCCGGTGGCGAGGGCACGCGTCTTCGCCCCATGACCTCGAGCATGCCCAAACCGCTCCTGCCGGTGGCCAACCGGCCGATCATGGAGCACGTACTCAGGCTGCTCAAGAGGCATGGGCTCAGCGAGACCGTGGTCACCGTTCAGTTCCTGGCATCCCTCGTACGGAACTACTTCGGTGATGGCGAAGAGCTCGGGATGGAGCTCACGTACGCCAATGAGGAGAAGCCACTCGGCACCGCCGGCAGCGTGAAGAATGCCGAGGCGGCCCTGAAGGACGACGCTTTCGTCGTGATTTCCGGCGACGCCCTCACCGACTTCGACCTCACCGACCTCATCAACTTCCACAAGGAGAAGGGCGCCCTGGTCACGGTCTGCCTGACCCGGGTTCCGAATCCGCTCGAGTTCGGCATCACCATCGTGGACGAAGAGGGCAAGGTCGAGCGGTTCCTGGAGAAGCCGACCTGGGGGCAGGTGTTCTCGGACACCGTCAACACCGGCATCTACGTCATGGAGCCCGAGGTCTTCAACTACGTCGACCCCGACGTGTCGGTCGACTGGTCGAGCGATGTCTTCCCGCAGCTGATGAAGGAAGGCCGGCCCATCTACGGCTATGTCGCAGAGGGCTACTGGGAGGACGTCGGCACCCACGAGAGCTACGTCAAGGCACAGGCCGACGTGCTCGAGGGCAAGGTCCAGGTCGAGATGGACGGCTTCGAGATCTCGCCCGGGGTGTGGGTGGCGGAGGGGGCCGAAGTGAGCCCGGACGCCGTGCTGCGCGGGCCGCTCTACATCGGCGACTACGCCAAGGTCGAGGCCGGGGTCGAGATCCGCGAGCACACGGTCGTCGGATCGAACGTGGTCGTCAAGAGCGGGGCCTTCCTGCACAAGGCCGTCGTCCACGACAACGTGTACATCGGGCCGCACAGCAACCTGCGCGGCTGCGTCATCGGCAAGAACACCGACATCATGCGGTCCGCCCGGATCGAGGACGGTGCCGTCATCGGTGACGAGTGCCTGGTCGGTGAGGAATCGATCGTTCAGGGGAACGTGCGGGTCTACCCCTTCAAGACCATCGAGGCCGGTGCCTTCGTCAACACCTCCGTGATCTGGGAGTCCCGCGGCCAGGCGCACCTGTTCGGAGCGCGTGGTGTGACCGGCATCCTCAACGTGGAGATCACCCCCGAGCTGGCGGTCCGGCTGGCCGGCGCGTACGCGACCACGCTGAAGAAGGGCGCGACCGTCACCACGGCCCGCGACCACTCCCGCGGTGCGCGGGCCCTGAAGCGAGCCATGATCTCGGCGCTGCAGGCCAGTGCCATCGACGTACGCGACCTGGAGAACGTACCGCTGCCGGTGGCGCGGCAGCAGACCGCGCGGGGCAGTGCCGGCGGGATCATGATCCGGACCTCGCCGGGTGTGCCGGACTCCGTGGACATCATGTTCCTCGACGAGCGCGGGGCGGACCTGTCGCAGGCGCAGCAGCGGAAGCTGGACCGGGTGTACGCGCGACAGGAGTACCGGCGGGCGTTCCCCGGGGAGATCGGGGACCTGCAGTTCCCGTCCAGCGTGTTCGATTCGTATACGGGTTCGCTGCTGCGGCGGGTGGACACCACCGGCATCGCGGATTCCGGCCTGAAGGTGGTCGTGGACGCCTCCAACGGCAGCGCCGGGCTGGTGCTGCCGAGCCTGCTGGGACGGCTCGGGGTGGATGCCCTGACCATCAACCCGGGTCTGGACGAGTCGCGGCCGACCGAGACCGCGGAGACGCGGCGGTCCCGGCTGGTGCGGCTGGGGGAGATCGTGGCCTCGGCGCGGGCGGCGTTCGGCGTGCGCTTCGACCCGGTGGGCGAGCGGATCTCGCTGGTCGACGAGCGCGGGCGGATCATCGAGGACGACCGGGCGCTGCTGGTGCTGCTGGACCTGGTCGCGGCCGAGCGGCGCAGCGGCCGGGTGGCGCTGCCCGTGACCACGACCCGGATCGCCGAGCAGGTGGCCGCGTACCACGGCACCCAGGTGGAGTGGACGACGACCTCTCCGGACGATCTGACCCGGGTGGGGAGGGCCGAGAACACGATCTTCGGTGGTGACGGCCGCGGCGGGTTCATCGTGCCCGAGTTCAGCAGTGTCTTCGACGGTTCCGCGGCCTTCGTGCGGTTGATCGGCCTGGTGGCGCGTACCCAGCTCACCCTGAGCCAGATCGATGCCCGGATACCGCGGGCGCATGTCCTCAGGCGGGATGTGCCGACCCCGTGGGCGGTCAAGGGGCTGGTCATGCGGCGGGTGGTGGAGGCGGCCGGAGAGCGGCACGTGGACACCACCGACGGGGTGCGGGTGGTCGAGGCGGACGGGCGCTGGGCGCTGGTCCTGCCGGATCCCGCGGAGGCCGTCACCCACCTGTGGGCCGAGGGCCCCGACGACGCGTCCGCGCAGGAGCTCCTGGAGGAGTGGGCGGGCGTGGTGGACGGCGCCGGCCACTGAGCCGGCCGGGAAGTCCGGGAGGCCGGGGCGGGCGCGGGCCCGCTCCGGCCTCCCGGCCTCCCGGATGACCGCATTCGGTACTGCCGCCCGGGCCGTGCGACGATGTGCGGCATGTCGCAGCCGCCCAAGAACCGGACGTCGGCCCCGCCGCCGGCCCGCCCGGACGCGTCCATGTCGCTGCTGACGCATGTGATGGACCACAGCCTCGACGAGGGCTATGCGGAAGCGTCCGCCCGGCGCGCGGCGGAGGGTACGAGCGGTCTGCCGCGCAGCCTCAAGGCCAAGCTGGGGCTCGCCGCAGGACTGGTGCTGGCCGCCATGGTGGTCACGCTCGGCGCCGCCGAGGCCAGGGTCAGCGCGCCGGTACTGGCCAAGGAGCGGCAGGAGCTGATCAACCGGGTCGATGCGGCCGACGGGCACGCCAACGACCTGGAGAAGGACATCGACACCCTCCGCGAGGACGTCGCGGAGCGCCAGCGGGCCGCGCTGCGGCAGCACGGCGGTGACCAGGGCCAGCTCGTGGCGCTGCTGTCCGGGGCGACGGAGGTCCGCGGCCCCGGGATCAAGCTGTTCGTGGACGATGCCAAGGGGGCCACGGCGGAGGGTGGCGGGCCCCGGGAGAACAGCGGATTCTCGGACACCGGGCGGCTGCGGGACCGGGATATGCAGCGGATCGTGAACGGGCTGTGGCAGTCCGGGGCCGAGGCGGTGTCGATCAACGGACAGCGGCTGACGGCACTCTCGGCGATCCGGGCCGCGGGTGACGCGATACTGGTCGACAACAGGCCGCTGGTGCCGCCGTACGAGGTCCTCGCGGTGGGGGACAAGGACAAGCTGGGCACCGCCTTCCAGGACAGTGCGGACGGGCAGTACCTGCACGTGCTGCAGGAGAGCTACGGGATCCGGTCCACCCTGTCCGCGGAGGACGAGGTGCGCCTGCCGGCCGCGTCCAGCCTGACCGTACGTACAGCCACAGCAGTAGAGCCGAAGAAGGGTGCATCGTGATCGCGGTACTGGGCCTGATGGTCGGAGTGGTGGTCGGACTGCTGGTCCGGCCCGAAGTGCCGGCCGTCGTCGAGCCGTATCTGCCGATCGCCGTCGTGGCCGCGCTGGACGCGGTGTTCGGCGGCCTGCGCGCCATGCTCGACGGCATCTTCGTGGACAAGGTGTTCGTGGTCTCCTTCCTGTCCAATGTGGTGGTCGCGGCGCTGATCGTCTTCCTCGGTGACAAGCTGGGGGTGGGCGCGCAGCTGTCCACGGGTGTGGTCGTCGTCCTCGGCATCCGCATCTTCTCCAACGCGGCGGCCATCCGCCGGCACGTGTTCCGGGCCTGAGGGAAGACCGATGAGTACGAACGACACGCCCCCCGAGACGACACCCGAGCCGGAGCGCCCCGAGCGGTCGGCGCAGGCCGGGCAGGCCCCGGCGCCGGCCGGGCAGGCGGGGCAGGCGGGGGAGACCGGGCGGCAGCGGCTGCTGGCCGGGCTGTGGCCGCCGCGGGTCAGCCGGGCCCAACTGATCGTGGCGCTGCTGCTCTTCGTCCTGGGGCTGGGACTGGCCATCCAGGTGCGGTCCAACGACTCCGGGGCGCTGCGTGGTGCCCGCCAGGAGGACCTGGTCCGGATCCTGGACGAGCTCGACGGGCGGACCAAGCGCCTGGAGGACGAGAAGCAGCGGCTGGAGGATCAGCGCAGGGAGCTGGAGAGCAGCTCCAACCAGGCTGCGGAGGCGCGCAGGCAGACCGTGGAGAAGGAGCGCCAACTGGGCATCCTGGCGGGTACGGTGGCAGCTCAGGGGCAGGGCATCACGCTGAAGGTCTCCGACCCCAAGGGCCTGGTGCAGTCGGACATGCTGCTGGACGCCATCCAGGAGCTGCGGGCGGCGGGCGCCGAGGCGATCCAGGTCAACGGTGTGCGCGTGGTGGCGGGCTCGTACTTCTCGGACGAGAGCGACGGTGTCAGTGTCGACGGTAAGAAGATCACACAGCCTTATGAGTTCAAGGTCATCGGCAAGCCCCAGGATCTGGAACCGGCGCTGAACATTCCGGGCGGTGTCATCCAGACGCTGGAGAAGGAGCAGGCCACGGCCTCTGTCGTACGCTCGACCAAGATCGTCGTTGATGCCTTGCGGGCAGCGAAGCAGCCTGACTACGCTCGGTCGTCATCGTCGTGACGCGTGGCGGAGGGTGGAGCCTCCCACGTGGGCGGAAGCCTGCGGGGGGTCGACGCACAGAAGTCGCGGTGCGTGGTGGAAACTGTCTGGTGGTTACGGACGTTGTGAGAATGTCCGGGTCGGCAGGTGTGTGCATTCGGAGTTCGTCCTGCCCCACGGGCGGGTCTGTTTCGGTCAAGGGGAATCGCCCGTGAAGTTGTTTGAGAAGTTGTTCGGCAAGAAGAACCGTGAAGAAGGCGGTGCGAAGCACCGCGCTGGGCACGGCGACGTGGAGGGTCAGGGCGACCGGCCGCTCTTCCGGGACGAGGTGTCCGGCCCGGGTGACAATTCGGGTGTACCGGGCGCGTCGGCTGTTGACCCTGCCGCTACGGGCCGCATAGGTTTCGGTGATCCGTCAACCTCAAGTGCGGGTGGAGGGTTTGACTCCGACCCGTATGCCACCAATGCCTCCGCGGGGCAGCCGCGGCGCGAGGAGCCGTCCATGTCGGCCGAGCAGGTTTGCAGCAGGTGTGGGCACCGCGCGGGTGCGGCCAGCCGATTCTGCTCGAACTGCGGGGCGCCGCTGCGGGCGGGTCTGACGCCGGAGCGTGCCTCGGAGACCACGTCCACCATCTCGATCTCGGGCCTCGAGGCCTATGAGGCCGAGGTGTCCGGACAGCAGCACGTGTCCTCCTCGCTGTCCCCCGAGGCCCAGGCCGCGGTGGAGGCGCTCCCGCCGGGCTCCGCACTGCTCATCGTGCGGCGCGGTCCGAACTCGGGCAGCCGCTTCCTGCTGGACGGCGAGCTGACCACGGCGGGCCGGCACCCTCAGAGCGACATCTTCCTGGACGACGTCACGGTGTCCCGGCGGCATGTCGAGTTCCGCAGGAGCCAGGACGGCGGCTTCACCGTCGCCGACGTCGGCAGCCTCAACGGCACGTACGTGAACCGGAACCCGATCGACTCCATCGCCCTGAACAGCGGCGACGAGGTGCAGATCGGCAAGTACCGGTTGGTCTTCTACGCGAGCCAGCGGGGCATCTGACGCTCCCCGGACGCCGTCCGAGGGGCACCCACCCCCAGGGAAGGTCCATGCTGCGTACACCGACGGGCGGTGCCGGACACGGCACCGCCGACTCGGCAGGGCGGCTGGTGAGCATCGGCACGGTGCTCACCCTGCTGCGCGACGAGTTCCCCGATGTCACCATCTCCAAGATCCGTTTCCTGGAAGCGGAAGGACTCGTCGAGCCCCGGCGCACTCCTTCCGGATATCGCAAGTTCAGCGCCGAGGACGTCGACCGGCTGGCGCGGATCCTGCGGTTGCAGCGCGACCACTACCTCCCGCTCAAGGTCATCCGGGAGCAGCTGGACGGGGTGGCTCCGGGGGAGCCGATCCGCATCCCCGCGCCCTCCCCGCACTCCGACGCCGTTCCCGAGGCACCGGAGCGGCCCAGTGCGGCCCGCGTCGGCCGGGAGGAGCTCCTGGCCGCCGCCGAGGTGGACGAGGCGCAGCTGGCGGAGTGGGAGTCGTACGGCCTGATTTCGGAGGCCTCGGGCGGCGGTTTCGACGCGGAGTCGGTGACCGTGGCCCGGCTGGTGGCGGATCTGGGCCGGTTCGGGCTGGAGCCGCGGCATCTGCGGGCGATGAAGGCGGCGGCCGACCGTGAGGCCGGGCTGGTCGAACAGGTGGTGGCGCCCCTGCGCCGGCACCGGAACCCGCAGACCAGGGCCCATGCCGAGGCGACCATGAAAGAGCTCGCGGGGCTCTCCGTACGCCTGCACGAGGCGCTCGTGCAGACCGCCCTGGGTGTCCGTCTGCGCTGAGGCGGGACGGCCCCGACTACCCAAACCTGTACGGCAGGTCCTAGGGTTGCTGTGTGAACGAGCTCGACGTTGTGGGTGTCCGGGTGGAAATGCCCTCCAACCAACCGATCGTGCTCCTGCGTGAAGTGGGAGGCGACCGGTACCTCCCCATCTGGATCGGTCCTGGGGAGGCGACTGCCATTGCCTTTGCCCAGCAGGGCATGGCCCCTGCCCGTCCGCTGACGCACGACCTCTTCAAGGACGTGCTGGAGGCGATCGGTGAGGAACTCACCGAGGTCCGGATCACGGATCTGCGGGAGGGCGTTTTCTATGCCGAGCTGGTCTTCGCCAGCGGGGTGGAGGTCAGTGCGCGGCCGTCCGACGCCATAGCGCTGGCGCTGCGCACCGGAACGCCGATCTACGGCAGCGACGGGGTGCTGGACGACGCCGGCATCGCCATCCCGGACGAGCAGGAGGACGAGGTGGAGAAGTTCCGCGAGTTCCTCGACCAGATCTCCCCCGAGGACTTCGGCACCAGCAATCAGTAGCTGCCGTTCCGCCCCATTCGAGTAGCCTTTCCCCGCATTGGGGCACGGGAAACCACTCTCAGGGTGATTATCACTCGGCGTGCCGAGTGTGGCGATCGTTGACGCACCCCTGGTGACTGCCTACCGTCGAGATGGCAGGTCAAGGACGGAGGGTCGGGCGTGAGAGTCACGGGCGACGGTACGACCGGGGGCACCCCCGCACGGAGTGAGAGCGGGCCGTACCCGCTGCACGGTGGTGCGGTGGGCTCCGCGCGCCGCTCCCCGGAATCCGCGCCGGCACCGGTCACACCGGTGGGCGGGGGCAGTGAGCCGGAACCCGACCGGATCGGCTACCGGGGGCCGACCGCGTGCGCCGCGGCCGGGATCACCTACCGGCAGCTCGACTACTGGGCGCGCACCGGGCTGGTGGAGCCGAGCGTGCGCCCCGCCCACGGCTCCGGCACCCAGCGGCTGTACAGCTTCCGGGACGTGGTCGTCCTGAAGATCGTCAAGCGTTTCCTGGACACCGGGGTGGCGCTGCAGAACATCCGGACCGCCGTCCAGCACCTGCGCGACCGCGGATTCGCGGACCTGGACCGGCTGACGCTGATGAGCGACGGCGCCACCGTGTACGAGTGCACCTCGCCGGACCAGGTCGTGGACCTGCTGCAGGGCGGGCAGGGCGTCTTCGGCATCGCCGTCGGGGTGGTGTGGCGGGACGTGGAGAACGTGCTGTCGCAGCTGCACGGGGAGCGGGTGGACACCGGGGAGACCCTGATCGGCCACAACCCGGCGGACGAGCTGGCGGCCCGCCGCAACCGGGCGGTATAGCCGCTTCCCCTCGCCCCCACCCCGCTGTCAGTGGCATGGGGGAGCATCAGCAGTGTGAGAGCCGCTCCGACGATCCTGCACCTGGACATGGACGCCTTCTACGCCTCGGCGGAGCAGGCGGCCAAGCCGAGCCTGCGCGGCAAGCCGGTCATCGTCGGCGGGCTCGGGCCGCGCGGGGTGGTGGCCACCGCCTCGTACGAGGCCCGGCGGTTCGGGGTGCATTCGGCGATGCCGACGGCCCAGGCCCGGCGGCTGTGCCCCAACGGCGCGTATGTGATTCCGCGCTTCACCCTGTACCGCGCGGTCAGCGACCAGGTCATGGCGCTGCTGCGGGAGCTGTCGCCCCTGGTCGAGCCGCTCAGCCTGGACGAGGCCTTCGTGGACCTGGAGGCGGGCGGCACCGCCTGGGACTCGGCCTCGGCGCGGGCGGTCGGCGAGCGGTTGCGGGCCGATATCCGCGCGGTTACCGGCCTCAGCGGCTCGGTGGGGCTGGCCGGGTCGAAGATGCTGGCCAAGGTGGCCTCGGAGGAGGCCAAGCCAGACGGGCTGCTGCTGATCGAGCCGGGAACGGAGCGGGCGCTGCTGGCGCCGATGTCCGTGCGGACGCTGCCCGGCGTGGGCCCGGCGACCGGGGAGCACCTGCGGCGGGCCGGGATCGGCACGGTGGGGGAACTGGCCGAGGCCGGCGAGGACGAGCTGGTGCGCATGCTGGGCCGGTCGCACGGGGTGGCGCTGTACCGGATGGCCCTGGGTCTGGACGACCGGGCCGTGGTCGCCGAGCGGGACGCCAAATCGGTCTCGGTCGAGGACACCTTCGACGTGGACATCCACGACCGGATCCGGATCCGGTTCGAGGTCCAGCGGCTGGCGGACCGGTGCGTGCAGCGGCTCCGCGCCTCGGGGCACTCGGGCCGCACCATCGTGCTCAAGGTGCGGCGGTACGACTTCTCGACCCTGACCCGGTCGGAGACACTCCGCGGGCCGACGGACGACCCGGCGGTGGTCCGGGAGGCGGCGGCCCGGCTGCTGGAGGGGGTGGACACCACGGGCGGGGTACGGCTGCTGGGGGTGGGCGTTTCCGGGCTGGCGGACTACACGCAGGAGGACCTTTTCGCGCAGTCGCTGGCCACTGAGCCGGACGGGGCCCCCGAGGCGCCCGGGGGCGCCGAGGAGCCCGCCGTGCCGGCGCCGCCGGGCGTGGAGCCCGAGGCGCCCCCGGAGCGGCACTGGGCGGCGGGCAGCGACGTACGGCATGCCCTGTACGGCCCGGGCTGGGTGCAGGGCAGCGGGGTGGGCCGGGTGACCGTGCGCTTCGAGCAGCCGTGGTCGCCGCCGGGCCGGGTGCGGACCTTCCGGGTCGACGATCCGGAGCTGGAGCCCTCGGACCCGCTGCCACTGCGCGAGCGGGCGGATCCGGGCCCTGTGACGGACCTGACACAGGACCTGACACAGGGCCCGGAACCGCGGAAGAGCTAGATCGGCTGCCCCTCGTCCCCCGCCAGCCGGCCGAAGTCGCGCTGGAAATCGCTGGGGAGGGCGGTGTCCAGACCGTAGTGGTGGTACAGCTGGAGCTCCTGTTCGGGGGAGAGGTGGCGGCCCACTCCGAAGTCCGGGGCGTCCTTGATCAAAGAGCGCTCGAAAGGCACCCGCAGCGTGTCGTTCACCAGCTCACTGGGCTCCAGCGGGACAAACGCGTCCCGGCTGAACAGGCCCGTGCGCACGGCCGCCCACTCCGGGATCCCGGTGGCATCGTCGAGATAGACCTCGTCAACGGTGCCGATCTTGACCCCGTTGCGGTCGAACGCCTTGCGGCCGATCAGGCTGCGCGGATCAATGTCGGTCTGCACGGTCCCTCCAAAAGGTCGCAACTCCTCCGTAAGCACAACGAAAGTGCATATCCGCAGAGGGGGCCACTCGAGGGAGGGCCGGAAGGGCCGGGAACTGCGCTGGTAGGCTGGGTGATGGCTGTTGACCCTGTGCGGGAGAGTCCTCCGAGTGAGCGTGACGGAGGCGCCGAAGGAGCAAATCCTCCCCGGAATCTCTCAGGCAGACGTACCGCACGGACGAGGCCACTCTGGAAAGCAGGGCTGGGCGTCGGAACCGCAGTGCCGGCACTCTCCCTCACCGACGGTGAAAGCCGTGCTCCACGGGAGACCCCCAGGAGGACCGGCGAAGCTCTCAGGTTGAGATGACAGAGGGGGAGGCCGTCCGGGCACCCCTCGTGGTGCCCAAGCAGGTCGTGCAGACCAGGAGGCCTCCGTACATGACCGCCAACCGCATTCCGCTCTCCCAGCTGGAGCGTGGCATCCCCTTCGAGCAGCGTCACATCGGCCCGGATGCCGAGGCGCAGGCGAAGATGCTCGCCCAGGTCGGCTACGGCTCCCTCGACGAGCTGACCGCTGCCGCGGTGCCGGACGTCATCAAGAGCGCCGAAGCCCTGAACCTGCCGTCGGCGCGGACCGAGGCCGAGGTGCTGGCCGAGCTGCGTCTGCTTGCCGACCGCAACCAGGTCCTTTCCTCGATGATCGGCCTCGGCTACTACGGGACCTTCACCCCGCCGGTCATCCTGCGCAATGTCATGGAGAACCCGGCCTGGTACACGGCCTACACCCCGTACCAGCCGGAGATCTCGCAGGGCCGCCTCGAGGCGCTGCTGAACTTCCAGACCGTGGTCGCCGACCTCACGGGTCTCCCCACCTCCGGCGCCTCCCTGCTCGACGAGGGCACCGCGGCTGCCGAGGCGATGACCCTGGCCCGCCGGGTGGGCAAGGTCAAGGGCGGGGTCTTCCTCGTCGACGCCGACACCCTGCCCCAGACCATCGCCGTGATCGAGACCCGTGCCGAGCCCCTCGGCATCGAGGTCGTCGTCACGGACCTCTCCGAGGGCATCCCGGCCGAGATCGCCGAGCGCGGCGTCTTCGGCGTCGTGCTCCAGTACCCGGGTGCCTCCGGTGCCGTCCGGGACATCAAGCCGGTCATCGACCAGGCCCACGGCCTCGGCGCGATCGTCACCGTCGCCGCCGACCTGCTGGCCCTGACGCTGCTGACCTCGCCGGGCGCGCTCGGCGCCGACATCGCGGTGGGCACCACCCAGCGCTTCGGTGTCCCGATGGGCTTCGGCGGTCCCCACGCCGGCTACATGGCCGTCCAGGACAAGCACGCCCGCTCGCTGCCCGGCCGCCTGGTCGGCGTCTCCGTCGACGCCGACGGCAACAAGGCCTACCGTCTGGCCCTGCAGACCCGTGAGCAGCACATCCGCCGCGAGAAGGCCACCAGCAACATCTGCACCGCGCAGGTGCTGCTCGCCGTGATGGCCGGCATGTACGCCGTCTACCACGGGCCGGAGGGCCTCAAGACGATCGCCCGCCGTACCCACCGGTACGCCACCGTGCTCGCCGCCGGTCTGACGGCGGGCGGGGTCGAGCTGGTCCACGGCGCGTACTTCGACACCCTTACCGCCCGGGTGCCCGGCAAGGCCGCCGAGGTCGTGGCCGCCGCCCGTGAGGCCGGGGTCAACCTGTACCTGGTGGACGCCGACCACGTCTCGATCGCCTGCGACGAGACCACCACCCGCGCCGACCTGGCCGCCGTCTGGGGCGCCTTCGGAGTCGACGCCGATGTCGAGGCGCTCGACGCGGCCGGCGCCGACGCGCTGCCCGAGGGTCTGCTGCGCACCGACGAGTACCTGACCCACCCGGTCTTCCACCAGCACCGTTCCGAGACCGCGATGCTGCGCTACCTGCGCACGCTCTCGGACAAGGACTACGCGCTGGACCGCGGCATGATCCCGCTGGGCTCCTGCACCATGAAGCTCAACGCGACCACCGAGATGGAGTCGGTGACCTGGCCCGAGTTCGGCCAGCTGCACCCGTTCGCGCCGATCGACCAGGCCCAGGGGTACGCCACGCTCATCAACGAGCTGGAGGAACGTCTCTGCGAGGTCACCGGCTACGACAAGGTTTCGATTCAGCCGAACGCCGGTTCGCAGGGCGAGCTGGCCGGCCTCCTCGCCGTCCGCGCCTACCACCGGGCCAACGGTGACGAGCAGCGCACCGTCTGCCTCATCCCCTCCTCCGCGCACGGCACCAACGCCGCCAGCGCCGTGATGGCCGGCATGAAGGTCGTGGTCGTCAAGACCGCCGACGACGGCGAGGTCGACATCGAGGACCTGCGTGCCAAGATCGAGCAGCACCGCGACGAGCTCTCCGTGCTGATGATCACCTACCCGTCCACCCACGGTGTGTTCGAGGAGCACGTCGCGGACATCTGCGCCCTGGTCCACGAGGCCGGCGGCCAGGTGTACGTCGACGGTGCCAACCTGAACGCCCTCGTCGGTCTGGCCAAGCCGGGCCACTTCGGCGGCGACGTCTCGCACCTGAACCTGCACAAGACCTTCTGCATCCCGCACGGCGGCGGCGGCCCCGGCGTGGGCCCGGTCGGTGTCCGTGCGCACCTGGCGCCGTACCTGCCGAACCACCCGCTGCAGCCGACCGCCGGCCCGGAGACCGGTGTCGGCCCGATCTCGGCCGCGCCCTGGGGCTCGGCCGGCATCCTGCCGATCTCCTGGTCGTACGTACGCCTGATGGGCGGCGAGGGCCTCAAGCGCGCCACCCAGGTCGCGGTGCTCGGCGCCAACTACATCGCCAAGCGCCTGGAGCCCCACTACCCGGTGCTCTACACCGGCCCCGCCGGGCTGGTCGCGCACGAGTGCATCGTCGACCTGCGCCCGCTGGCGAAGGCCACCGGCGTGTCGGTCGACGACATCGCCAAGCGGCTGATCGACTACGGCTTCCACGCCCCGACCATGTCCTTCCCGGTGGCCGGCACGCTGATGATCGAGCCGACCGAGTCCGAGGACCTCACCGAGATCGACCGGTTCTGCGACGCGATGATCGCGATCCGGGCCGAGATCGAGAAGGTCGCTTCCGGCGAGTGGCCGGCCGGTGACAACCCGCTGGCCAACGCCCCGCACACCGCCGCGGCGCTGGGCGGCGAGTGGAACCACCCGTACACCCGCGACGAGGCGGTCTTCCCGGGCGGGGTCGTGGCGGCCGAGAAGTACTGGCCGCCGGTGCGCCGGATCGACGGCGCGTTCGGCGACCGGAACCTGGTCTGCTCCTGCCCGCCGCTGGACGAGTACGACAACTGAGTGAGCCGGTGAACACCGAGGGGCCGGTCCGGGAGGAATCTCCCGGGCCGGCCCCTCGGCCGTTCGGCCCTGCGGCCCTTCGGCCGTCGCGCAGGTCGGTCAGGCCGCCCTCACCACGTGTGCCGCCGCGAGCGGGCGGTGCGGTGCGATGATCCGCCCGTCCGGCAGCAGCTCACCGGTGTCCTCGAAGAACAGGACGCCGTTGCACAGCAGGCTCCACCCCTGTTCCGGGTGGTTGGCCACGGGACGCGCGGCCTCCCGGTCGGCGGAGTCGGCTGATGGGCAGGCAGGCTGGTGCTGGCACATGGATGCGTTCTTTCCCTGCGGTGTGGTCTGTGTGCTGCGGCTCGATGCGTTGTTCATGGCCGCCCCCCGTATCGATCGGTGTGGTCAGGGTCCCAGTGTTCCCCTACGCGCCTGGCTCCGCAGGGATTTCCCGGCAGCTGTCCTCACAGATTGATGACGCATCACTCGTGCGGGCGGTTCAGCCAACTCGCCTGTCACTTCGGGTGGTTCGGATGTGACTCCGCGGGACTAGTCCATCTGGGTCAACCGGGCCATCAGGCCGCGGCCTCCCCCGCCAGGGCGGGCGGGGTCAGCCGGTGGGTGAGCACCGGGAGCAGCTCCGAGACCGGGTGCGGGCGGTACGCGGCGATCCCGGGCGGGGCCGGGGCCAGCGGGATCAGCAGGTCCGCGGCGGCCGGCAGGCCGGCGGCGGGATCCGCTCCGGCCGCCCCGTGCAGCCACAGGGTCAGCATGTACAGCTCCGGTACGGACAGTAGCCGGGGCTGGTAGGCCGGGCCGATGGGACCGAGGGACTCGGCCTGGCGCAGCGCCCGCTCGGTGGCCGCCACATAGGGTCCCTCGAAGAAGTGGGAGAAGGCCCAGCCGTCCGGGGTGAGCCGGGTGTCCGCCGCTGCCACGTACCGGTCGCCGCCGCGGATCAGGAAGCGCCATGCGGTGAGACGCGTGCGCGGTGGCCGGCCTCCCGCGATCACCCGGTCCAGTACGTGGACGGGGAGCGGGAGTTCGGCGGTCATCGGCCCTTGGTGCGCGCGCAGGGTGGGAGTGTGCGCTTCGTGCACGGCGGTGGGTGAGCCGAGTGCCGCGAGGACGCTGCGCAGGGCGGGCGCGGGAGCCGGGGGAATATGCAGCGGCATGGTGGGTCGCCTCTCACTTGGGAGACCGGTGAAACGGGGGCGGGGATGTGCGGAGAGCGCTGTCGCATTCTGGGGCCAGAGGGGGGCTGTGGGGCAATGGCCGCGCGCCAACTCTCTGCCTCGTTTGCGGAGTTTATACGACATGTGTTCACACAGTGTTTCGGCTAGCCGTCCCGCCTATTGCGGACAAGGCGCTTACCGGTCCCGCTGTCATGGCTTTCATGCCGGTCGTACGCAAGGGTTCGGTGCTGACCTCGGAGGTTACCTGACGAGGGCTCGGCTGGAAAGCATCGGTAATGCGTGCGAGGCGTACTTCGGCATGTCCGATCGGAATATTGCACCCGGCCATGTGCCGGATGAATGTGCCCGGATGAATGTGCCGACGCGCCGTGTCGGCCAAACCGGCGCGCGCTCCCCGCCACTCACGCCCCCTCGGAGTTATCGATCACGCGGCTGGGGCATCATCGACCGTACAGCGCGCGCCCGGGTGTCCGGGTGGGGCCCACTCGAGGAGGGACGCTTCGATGGGGGAGAAGGTCGTGGCAGGCGGATTCGACCTGTCCGATCGGCAACGGTATCGGAGGAAGCTCCACGAGTGCCTGGAGGGTCTGGAGCGGCTTCTGGCGGAGAAGAGGTTCGATCGTCCCAAGAATCTCATGGGGCTTGAGATCGAATTGAATCTCGCGGGTCCCGACGGTCTGCCGAGAATGGTGAACGCCCAGGTTCTGGAGCGCATTGCGAGCCCCGATTTCCAGACCGAACTCGGAATGTTCAACCTGGAGCTCAACATACTTCCGCACCGACTCGGCGGCCGGGTATTCGACCAGCTCGCCGAGGAACTCAGCGCCGGTCTCGGCTATGCCCACCGGCAGGCCGCCGAGGTCGATGCCGGAGTCGTCATGATCGGAATTCTGCCGACCATCTCGCAGCAGGACCTGGTGACCGCCAACCTCTCGGCGGTCGACCGGTACTCGCTGCTCAACGAGCAGATCCTGATGCTGCGGGGGGAGGACTTCCACCTCGACATCGACGGGGTGGAGCGGGTCCGGTGGACCGCCGGGTCGATCGTGCCGGAGGCGGCCTGCACCTCGGTGCAACTGCACCTCCAGGTCACCCCGGGCCGCTTCGCGGACGTGTGGAACGCGGCGCAGTGCGTGGCGGCGGTACAGATCGCGGTGGGCGCCAACTCGCCGTTCCTGTTCGGGCGGGAGCTGTGGCGGGAATCCCGGCCGCCGCTGTTCCAGCAGGCCACCGACACCCGGCCGCCCGAGCTCCAGGCCCAGGGGGTGCGTCCGCGCACCTGGTTCGGGGAGCGCTGGGTGGACTCGGCGTACGAGCTGTTCGCGGAGAACGTCCGCTACTTCCCCTCCCTGCTGCCCATCTGCGACGAGGAGGAGCCGCTGCGGGTGCTGGGCGAGGGCGGGGTGCCCAGCCTCCAGGAACTGGTGCTGCACAACGGCACCGTGTACCGCTGGAACCGGCCGGTCTACGGGGTCGCCGACGGGAAGCCGCACCTGCGGGTGGAGAACCGGGTTCTGCCGGCCGGCCCCACGGTCACCGATGTGGTCGCCAACGCCGCCTTCTACTACGGGCTGGTCCGCACCCTCGCCGACGAGAAGAGCCCGGTGTGGAGCCGGCTGCCGTTCGCCGAGGCCGAGGCGAACTTCGACGCGGCCTGCCGGTACGGGATCGACGCCCGGCTGCGCTGGCCGCGGCGGGGCCGCTCCGGCGGGCTGGCGAGCGTACCGGCCGTCCGCCTGGTGCTCGACGAACTGTTGCCGCTGGCCGCTGCGGGGCTGGACGCCTGGGGCATCGAACCCGCCGACCGGGACCACTACCTCGGCATCATCGAGGAACGGTGCCGGCGGCGGGTCAACGGAGCGACCTGGCAGGTGGACACGTACCACCGGGCGCTGGCCGGCGGGCTGGAGCGGGGGCCGGCGCTCGCCGCGACCACGCGGCGGTACAGCGAGCTCATGCACAAGGGGGACCCGGTGCACACCTGGCCGGTGGGGCTGGCCGAATTCCCGTGAGCCCGTGATGCACCGTGCCGTGATCCCCGGCCTCCCCTTTCCCCGCCGGCCAGGCAGTATGGGGAGGTCGGAACGGGATTGCGGGGACGGGAGACGGGCGTGCGGGCGGAACCGGTGCTGGAGGATCTGCGCGAGGACGGGCGGCGGAGCCTGCTGCGCACCGAGACACTGCTCGTGCTCGCCCTGTCGCTGGGGGCGAGCGCGGTCTCGTCCCTGATCAGCTTTATCGGCTCGCTCACGAAGCCGGGCGGCCTGAAGGACCAGGCCGCCACCCTCAACGGCTCCTACGCCCCCGGCCGGCCCTGGCTGGACCTGGCCTGGCAGCTGTTCGGGATCGCCACCGCACTGGTTCCGGTGCTGCTGGTGGCACACCTGCTGACCCGGGAGGGGGCGGGCGGGCTGCGGGCCCTGGGCTTCGACCGCACCCGGCCGGGCTGGGACCTCGGCCGGGGTGCGCTGGTCGCGGCCGGCATCGGCAGCGCCGGGCTGGCCTTCTACCTGGGCGCCAGGGCCTCCGGGTTCAACCTGACGGTGGTGCCGGAGGCGCTGCCCGAGGTGTGGTGGAAGTTCCCTGTCCTGTTCCTCTCCGCCGTACAGAACTCGGTGGTGGAGGAGATCATCGTGCTGGCGTACCTGCTGCGCCGGCTCGACCAGCTGGGCTGGTCGCCGATGTCCGCCCTGCTGGCGAGCTCGCTGTTGCGCGGCTCGTACCACCTCTACCAGGGCATCGGCGGGTTCATCGGCAACGCGGTGATGGGCGCGGTCTTCGTGCTGCTCTACCGCCGGTGGGGGCGGGTCGGTCCGCTGGTGGCCGCCCATGCACTGCTCGACATCGTGGCCTTCGGCGGGTACGCGCTGCTGGCCGGCCGGGTGGACTGGCTGCCCACGGCGTAGGCCGGGCCGCAGGCCGGGCTCTGTGCCTGCCGGCCGGCCCTCAGGCCGTGCCGGGGGCGGTCAGCAGTTCGCCGTCGATGACGGTGACGGCCCGGCCGGTGAGCAGGGTGCGGTCGCCGGCGAGGGTGACCTTCACCAGCCCCTGCCTGGCCCCGCCCTGCAGGCCGGTCAGCTCGGTACGGCCGAGGCGGGCCGCCCAGAACGGGGCCAGGGCGGTGTGGGCGCTGCCGGTGACGGGGTCCTCGTCGATCCCGACCACCGGGAAGAAGCCGCGGGAGACGAAGTCGTAGCCGCGGGCGGGGTCCTCGGCGGGGGCGGTCACGATCAGCCCGCGCTGGGTGAAGCTCCGCAGCCCGGCATGGTCGGGGCGCAGGTCGCGGACGGTCTTCTCGTCCGCGAGCTCGATGAGCAGGTCGCCGATGTGCGGGGAGGTGTCGTGGGCCGAGAGGATCTCCACCCCGCCGAGCGCGGCGGCAACCGCGGCCGGCGGCTCCCACGGGGTCAGTGAGGACGTGGGGAAGTCCATCGTCAGGGTGCCGTCACCGGCCGCCTCGGTGATGAGGATCCCGCACCGGGCGGAGAACCGGACCCGGCCGGTCGCCAGGCCGCTCTGTGCGAGGACGTGTGCGGTGGCCAGGGTGGCGTGGCCGCACATGTCCACCTCGGCGGCAGGGGTGAACCAGCGCAGGGCCCAGTCGGCGTCGCCGCCGGGGGGCAGCGGGTGGGCGAAGGCGGTCTCGGAGAGGTTGACCTCGGCGGCCACCTGCTGGAGCCAGCTGTCCGGCGGGAACTCCCCGTCGAGGAGCAGGACGCCGGCGGGGTTGCCGCCGAAGGGACGGTCGGTGAAGGCATCGACGATTCGGATACGCATGCCCCGACCGTAGGGCGCGCCCTGAGTGATCATCCAAGGCCAATCCGACATGAGTGGCCTCGCCGTTGCCGTCGGCCTGCGCCGGGCGTCTTCGCCGGACATCCTTGTCGAACGAGCTGTCCCGATATATCGTTGAAGCATCGCGAACGATCGACGATGAAAGGAGCGCAGCCATGCGTTCACGTGGACACGGGCACTGTGGGCCCGATCGTCAGGGTGAGTTCGAGGGGCGGCGCGGTGCCTTCGGGCCGTTCGGTCCCGGATGGGGCGGCGGTCCGGGCGGGCCCTTCGGGGGTCGTGGCGGCAGGGGCGGCCCGCATCGGCGGGCCCGGCGCGGTGACGTACGCGCCTCGATCCTGGCGCTGCTCGCCGACCGGCCGATGCACGGCTACGAGATGATCCAGGAGATCGGCGAGCGCAGTGGCGGGGCCTGGAAGCCCAGCCCGGGCTCGGTCTACCCGACCCTGCAGATGCTCGAGGACGAGGGCCTGATCAGCAGCGCGAGCGAGGGCGGCAAGAAGCTGTTCACGCTCACCGAGGCCGGCCGCACCGAAGCGGAGGCGGGTCCGGCGGCGCCCTGGGAAGAGGCCGGGCGCGGTGTCGACTGGGAGGCCATGCACGAGATCCGGACGGCCGGCTTCGGCCTGATGGAGGCGTTCGGGCAGGTCTGGAAGGCCGGCACGCCCGACCAGCGGAAGAAGGCGGTCGCGGTCATCAATGACGCGCGCAAGAAGCTCTACCTGATCCTGGCCGACGAGCACTGACCTCATGGCGCGGCAGGCAGTGCAGCTGTGTTGCTGCACTGCCTGCCGTCGTGGGTCGGGCGGATCAGGTGATCAGGTTCGCCAGCTTGCGCAGCGATTCGTTGAGCGCCGCCGTGGCCGAGTCCTTCAGCTTCCCCGCCATCAGCGAGACGGCGGCGCCGGTGAACTCCCCGTCGATGCGGACCGTGGTCGCCCCGCCGTCGGGGATCAGCGTGTACTTGGTGCCCACCACCACGCCCATCGGGCCCTTGCCCTTGATGGCGAACACCCGCTCCGCCTCCAGCTCCTCGATGGTCCAGGTGACCTCGGCGGGGAAGCCCATCATCTTCATGTTCTCCTCGAAGGTGGACCCGACCGCGAAGGTCTCCGGTCCGCCCTTGGGGAAGCTGGTGTGGGTCATGCTCCACTGGCCGTACGCACCCCAGTCCGTCAGCTGGGACCAGACCTTCGCGGCAGACGCCTCGATGCGTGATTCCGCGGTGACTTCAGCCATGCGACCAGCCCTTCTCGTCGGGTACGTGCGCGGAACGTAGCCCCGGCGGCCGAAACATTCAATACTGACGGCTTGTCAGAAAGTGTGTGACCGTCCCAACAGGCGTCACCGGTGTGACGCTCCTGACGGCGACTGTCATGATGGCCCGATGCAAGCGTCAGGTAAGAACGCCGGACTGGGCCTCGCGCTCGTCTCGGCAGCCGCGTTCGGCGGTTCGGGAGTTGCGGCAAAGCCGCTGATCGAGGCGGGTCTGGACCCGCTGCACATGGTCTGGCTCAGGGTGGCCGGGGCCGCGCTGGTGCTGTCGCCGCTCGCCTGGCGGCACCGCGATCTGGTCCGCCGCAAGCCCGCCCTGCTGGCCGGCTTCGGCCTGATAGCGGTGGCCGGTGTGCAGGCCTTCTACTTCGCCTCCCTGTCCCGTATCCCGGTCGGCGTGGCCCTCCTGCTGGAGTACCTGGGCCCGGCGCTGCTTCTCGGCTACATCCGTTTCGTCCAGCGCAAGCCCGTCACCCGGGCCGCTGCCGCCGGTGCGGCGGTGGCCGTGGTCGGGCTGGCCTGCGTGGTGGAGATCTGGGCGGGGCTGAGCCTGGACCCCCTGGGCGTCGCGCTGGGGCTGGCCGCCGCCTGCTGCCAGGCCTTCTACTTCATCTTCGCCGACCAGGGCGCGGACGGGGACGATGTGCCGGACCCGCTGGGCGTCGCGGCGTACGGGCTGATCATCGGAACCCTGGTGATGACGCTGATCGCCCGGCCCTGGCAGATGGACTGGGAGGTGCTCGGCGGGGACGCCTCGGTGGCGGGTACCGAGGTGCCGGCCCTGGCGCTGCTCGGCTGGGTGGTACTGATCGCGACCGTGCTCGCGTACCTGACCGGGGTGGTCTCGGTGCGCCGGCTCTCGCCGCAGGTCGCCGGGGTGGTGGCCTGCCTGGAGGCGGTCGTCGCCACCGTGCTGGCCTGGGTGCTGCTCGGCGAACACCTCTCCGCGCCGCAGATCCTGGGCGGCGGGCTGGTACTGGGCGGGGCGCTGATCGCGCAGTCCGCCCGGCCTCAGGCGCCGGCCGGGCCCGAAATGGACGCGCTGGACCGGGAAAAGACCGCGGCATAGGGTGTGGACCGTGCATTCGACCGTGCTTCCGCCGCCCGCCGCCTGACGCGGGCGGCTACCGCTGAGAGCGAGACCTCGGCCCGGTGAGTTCCCGGGCCGGTCCGTGCTGCCCGCGAAGCGATGACACAGGCCCTTCCTCATCCTTCACGCACGCACGGAGAAACACGTGTCGAACCACTCGCCCGCCGGGCGCAGTCTGCTGTACCTCGTCGTCGCCGGAGCCGCCTGGGGCACCGCCGGGGCGGCGGCCTCCCTCCTCTTCCTGGCCAGTGACCTCGGGCCGCTGTCCCTGACGTTCTGGCGGTCCGCGGGCGGCCTGGCCGTCCTGCTCGGGGTGCTGGCGCTGCGGCGCCGCCGCCCCGGGAGCGCCGCGCCCCGCCCCTCGTTCGGCTCTCTGGTCGGCACCGGCCTGCTGTTCACCCTCTTCCAGGCCGCCTACTTCGGCGCGGTGCAGGAGACCGGGCTGGCCGTCGGGACCGTGGTCACCCTCGGCGCCGGTCCGGTGCTGATCGCCCTGGGCGCCCGGTACTGGATGGGCGAGCGGCTCGGGCGCGGTGGTGCGGCTGCCGTCCTGGGTGCCCTCGCCGGTCTGGTGGTCCTCGTGCTGGGCAGTGGAGGCGGCGAGGTGCGTCCGCTGGGCGTCGGCCTGGCCCTGCTGTCGGCCGCGGGATACGCGGGGATGGCCCTGCGGACCCGGTGGAGCGGGCAGCGCGGCGCGGCCGGCGACCCGCTGGTGACCACGGCCTGGTCGGTCGGGGTGGGCGCGGTCTGCCTGTTCCCGCTCGCCCTGGTCGAGGGGCTGCTGCCGCACACCGCCGAACTCGGGCGGGTGCTCTGGCTGCTGGTGTACGTGGCCACGGTGCCGACCGCGCTCGCGTACGCGCTCTACTTCGCCGGGGCCGCGGCGGTGCGGGCCGCCACGGTGTCGGTGATCATGCTGATCGAGCCGGTGAGCGCGGCGGTGATCGCCGTGCTGGTGCTGGGGGAGCAGCTGACCGGCGCGGTGGTGCTGGGAACCGTACTGCTCCTGACGGCGGTCCTCGCGCTGATCGTCGCGGAGGCCCGCCGTCCGGTGCCGGCTCCGCGCTCTGAGCAGCAGCCGGCGCCCGTGCCGGTTCAGAGCGCGGCGAGGTAGTCCGGGGTCGCGATGCCGGGGGCCAGATCGGCGGCCGGGACCGGAGTCCCGTACGTCTGCGCGACCGGGACCACGCCCGACCAGTGCGGGAGGGACAGGTCCGCGGGCTCGTCGTTCGGGCCGCCGGTACGGATCTTCGCGGAGACCTCGGCCAGGTCCAGCCGGATCACGGCGGTGGCGGCCAGTTCCTTGGCGTTGGCCGGCCGGGAGTCGGCGGCACGGCCCGGAACCACGTGGTCCACGAGGGCGTCGAGGGCGCTGCGGCGCTCCGCCTCGTCGGTGACGGTGCGGGCGATGCCGTGGATCACCACCGAGCGGTAGTTGATCGAGTGGTGGAACGCGGACTTGGCGAGCACCAGGCCGTCCACGTGGGTGACGGTCACGCAGACCGGCAGGCCCGGGTCCGCTTCGGCGGCCGGGCCGCCGGCCGCGGCGGCGCGGAGCGGGCGGGATCCGGTGGAACCGTGCAGGTAGAGGGTTTCGCCGACCCGGCCGTAGAGGGTGGGCAGGACCACCGGGGCGCCGTCGCGGACGAAGCCGAGGTGGCAGACGTACGCCTGGTCGAGTATCGAGTGCACCGTCGCGCGGTCGTAGTGGGCCCGGTCGGCGGACCGGGTGGGGACGGTCCGGTCGGTGCGCTCGTAGGCGGCGGTGGCTTCGGTGGGGGCGGTCATGGTGCCAACTCCATTGCACTAGTGCATAATGCTGTTTGTGCTAGGAGATTACCTGATCACAGGTGGACGCGCATCGGAGATTGCGGCCAGTGTCGAAGCGGGGGTGGGCTCGGGGGAGCTCGCGCCCGGCGCACTGCTGCCACCGATGCGGGAGCTCGCGGCCCGGCTGGGCGTCAACCCGAACACGGTTGCCGCGGCCTACCGGACGCTGCGCGAGCGGGGGGTCATCGAGACGGACGGCCGGCGCGGCAGCCGGGTCCGGGCACGGCCGGCGAGCACTCCGAGGGAGGCGATGGGAATCGCCGTACCGGCGGGCGCCCGGGACCTGTCCAGCGGCAACCCGGACCTGGCGCTGCTGCCCGCCCTGGCGGGGCCGCTGGCGGCAGCTGCGCGGCGGTACGCGCAGGCACCCACGGAGTACGGGCAGGAACCGGTTGTTCCGGAACTGGCGCGGCTGGCCCGCGCGGGGCTGTCGGCGGAGGGCGTGCCGGACGGGCCGCTGGCGCTGACCTCGGGTGCCCTGGACGGGATCGAGCGGGTGCTCGCGGCCCACCTCAAGCCGGGCGACGCGGTGGCGGTGGAGGACCCGGGGTGGGGGAGCGCGCTGGACCTGGTGCCGGCGCTGGGGCTGCGGGTGCTGCCGGTCGAGGTGGACGAGGAGGGTCCGCGGCCGGACGCGGTGGCCGCGGCACTGGCCGCCGGGGCACGGGCCCTGCTGGTCACCTCGCGGGCGCAGAACCCGACGGGAGCGCTGGTCGGAGCGGCCCGGGCAGCCGCGCTGCGGTCCCTGCTGGCCCGGCACCCCGGGGTGCTCGTCATCGAGGACGACCACGGGCACGGGATCGTGGACCTCCCGCTGCACCCGCTCGGCGGACTGACCCGGCACTGGGCGCTGGTGCGGTCCACCGCGAAGGCGTACGGGCCGGATCTGCGGCTCGCGCTGGTCACCGGGGACCCGGTGACCCTGGACCGGGTGCGCGGCCGGCAGCGGCTGGGGCCCGGCTGGGTCAGCCGGCTGCTCCAGTACACGCTGCTGGAGCTCTGGAACACGGGTGCGGTGGACCCTGCGGTGGTGGCGCGGGGGTACGGGGAGCGGCGCGATGCGCTGGTGGCCGAGCTGGCGGCGCGGGGTGTGGCCGCGTACGGGCGCACCGGGATGAACGTGTGGATCCCGGTCGGGGACGAGACGGCCGTGGTCACCCGGCTGCTGGCGGCGGGCTGGGCGGTGGCCCCGGGGGCGCGCTTCCGGGTGGAGAGCGCGCCGGGCATCCGGGTCACGGTCTCCCGGCTGACGCCCGCGGACGTACCGTCCCTGGCGGAGGCCATCGCCGCCGCGGTCCGTCCGACCTCGGCGACCCGGTACGTCTAGCGCGTCTGGCGGACCTGCAGGGCGGGCCGGGACGTGGCGGTCAGGCTCCGGCCAGGAGGGCGGTCGACAGGAGGGTCAGGACGGAGCCGGCGGCGCCGACCACCCCGGCGAGGATGCGGAAGAACACGGCCGAGGCCACCCGGTCCGGCGGCCCGAGCCGGCCTTGGGCCTGCGCCCGGAGTTCGGCGTTGCGTGCGCTGTACCGCTCCAGCGAGCGCGCGGCACCCCGGACGTCGAAGGCCACCCAGAACCCGGCGGTCAATGCGGCCAGACCGAGCGTCAGCAGGAATACGAAGATGGGCATGCGGTCCCCCCGGAGCATGATGTGGTGATCGCCGGGAGAGTAGCAGGGCTCAGGTCCGGCGGCGGGGCTGGGTGAGGGCTGCGCCGGCCAGGACGATGGCCGCGCCCACCGGGGTGTTCCAGTGGAGCTGTTCGCCCAGGACCAGGACGCCGGCCGTGGTGGCGATGACCGGGATGAAGTAGGTGACCATCTGGGCGGTGGTCGGGCCGATCTCGG
This sequence comes from Streptomyces venezuelae, assembly GCF_008642295.1. Classification (GTDB taxonomy): domain Bacteria; phylum Actinomycetota; class Actinomycetes; order Streptomycetales; family Streptomycetaceae; genus Streptomyces; species Streptomyces venezuelae_C. Next base: position 6,313,628 of record NZ_CP029190.1, read on the forward strand.
TGACGAGCGCGTACTGCATCTGCAGGGCCATGCCGGTGCCCAGCGCGCCCAGGGCGATCACCGAGAGGGTCGGCCAGAGCGGGAAGGAGGCCGGGGCGGTGGTGAAGACCGCGCTGGTCAGGGCGAGCTGCACGGTCGACAGCAGCAGCTGGCCGCCGGTCAGCGCCACCGGGGACCCCGGGGTGTCCGCCAGGGTGCGGCGTACGTAGATCCAGCCGATCGGGTAGCAGAGCGCGGCCAGCAGGGCGAGCGCGGTGCCCTTCGCATCGACCCCCGCGAAGCCCTGCCAGGCGCCGAGCACGGTGAGCACCCCGAGGAAGCCGAGGCCCAGGCCGGCCACCCGGCGGCGGGTCGGGCGGTCCTCGGAGAGGGCGACCAGGGAGAGGGCCATGCCCCACAGCGGCGAGGTGGCGTTGCAGATCCCGGCCAGGCTGGAGGGGATGGACAGTTCGGCGTACGCGAACAGTGAGAACGGCACGGTGTTGAGGAGCAGCGCGGCCACCGCCAGATGACCCCAGGTGCGCAGCCCCCGCGGCAGCGGTTCCCGCCGGAACAACAGGACGGCGAGCAGCGCGAGCGCGCCGAAGAAGACCCGGCCGAGGGCCACCTGGAACGGAGCGTAGCCCTCGGTGCCGACCTTGATCAGGAGGAAGCTGAAGCCCCAGATCACGGAGAGCACGCCGAACCGGATCCGCCAGTCGAGGGCGGCGCGGCCGGTGCCGGCCGCGGTGGCGAGGGAGGGGCGGAGGCGGATCGACCTGGTGGTGGTGGGGGCGCTCATACCCCCCACTCTGGGCCCGACGATCTCGTAGGACAAGCGAGATTCTTTTGGGCTGACGGCGTAGCATTGCTTACATGTTGAACCTGGAGCGCCTCCGCACCCTCGATGCCCTCGCCCGCCACGGCTCGGTCAGCGGCGCCGCCGAAGGACTGCACGTCACCACCTCGGCGGTGTCCCAGCAGATGGCCAAGCTGGAACGCGAGGTCGGCCAGCCGCTGCTGGCCAAGTACGGCCGAGGGGTGCGGCTGACCGACGCCGGACGGCTGCTCGCCGGCCATGCCGCGCGGATCATCTCCCAGGTGGAGCTCGCCCAGGCGGATGTGGAGGCCCAGCGCGGCTGTGCGGTGGGGGAGCTGCGGATCGGGGCGTTCCCCACCGCCATGCGGGGGCTGCTTCCGGACACCCTGACCGGGCTGCGGGCGGACCATCCGGAGCTGCGGGTGCGGGTGCGCGAGATGGAGCCGGCGGAGAGCATGGCCGCCGTGGTGCGCGGCGATCTCGATCTCGCGCTGGCGATCGACTGGTACAACAAGCGGATGCCCGTCCCGGGCGAACTGGTCCGGGCCCACCTCCTCGACGATGCGGCCGATGTGGCGGTCCCCGCCTCGCACCCCCTCGCCGGCCGCACCGAGATCTCCCTGGCGGAGTTCGCCGAGGACGACTGGGTCTCCTGGAACGAAGGCCAGTTCTGTCACGAGTGGCTGGTCTTCACGCTCCGCGGCACCGGTATCGAGCCGCGCATCGCGCACATCGCCGAGGAGCACCACACCCAGCTGGCCTTCGTGGAGGCGGGCCTCGGGGTGTGCGTCACGCCCCGGCTGGGCCGCGGCCCGGTACCGGCCGGAGTCCGGTTGCTGCCGGTCTGCGACACCGTACGGCGTCATGTGTACGTGGTCTGGCGGGCGGACGCCGACCGCAGGCCCTCCATCAGGGCGGCGGTGGACGCGCTGCGCGCCACGGCGGCGCGGATCGAAGGCCGAGCCGGCCGAGTCGGCTGAGCCCGCCGCACCGGCCGAGCCGGCCGCGTCTCTACAGTTTGCGGAAGTCCCAGGAGACCACGGTGTCCGGGGTGAGGCGCAGCCATGCGTGGCGGCCGTCGTGCGGCATCTCCTCGATACCGAAGTTCTTGGCCGGAAAGAGCCGTTCGACCTCCTCCAGTTCGGGGCAGGGCTCGCCGGTCCGGGGCGCCTCGCCCACGAAGACGGCGCTGCCCGACAGTTCCACCCCGCGCAGCTCGTCGTACGACTCGCCCGCGTCCACCACCACCGAGATCCGCGGATCCTTGCGCAGGTCCGCCCAGCGCCTGCTGCGGGTGATCGAGTACAGCCAGAGGGAACTGCCGTCCCAGACGAACCACAGGGCGCCGACGTGCGGGCGGCCGTCGTGGGACACCGTGGCCACCCGGCAGGTCCGTTGCTCCCGCAGGAAGACGTCCACTTCCTGCTCGGTCATCATGATCCGCCGGCCGCGCCGCTGGGTCTCGTCCATCCGTGCCGCACCCCTTCACATCTGACTGTGTGTCAGGAATCATGCGGGTTCCGCCGCCGTGGCACCAGGGGTCGCACCAGGGGGAAAGATGCAGAGGCTGGAACCGGGAACCACCGCGCTGCTCACCATCGAATGCCAGAACGGCGTGGTCGGCGAGGACAGCGCCCTCCCCGAACTGGCCAAGGAGGCGCAGGCCTCCGGCATGCTGGGCCGGGTCGCCGAGCTGGTGGCGGGCGCGCACCGGGCCGGCGTACAGGTGCTGCACGCGGTGGCGGAACGACGGCCGGACGGCCGGGGCGCCAACACCAATGCGCGGCTGTTCCGTGCCGCGGGGAAGCTGCCGGTCCAGCAGCTGACCGGCAGCGCGGCCGTGCGGGTGGCCGCGCCCATCGAGGTCGCCGAACAGGACCTGATCGTCCGGCGGCTGCACGGCCTCTCCCCGATGGCCGGGACCGATCTGGACGCGCTGCTGCGCAACCTCGGCTGCCGGACCCTGGTGGTCACCGGGGTGTCCTCGAACGTGGCCGTTCCCAACACGGTGTTCGACGCGGTGAACCTCGGCTACCAGGTGGTCGTCCCGGCCGACGCGATCGCCGGAGTGCCGGCCGAGTACACCGCCCAGGTGCTCCGGAACTCCCTCGCCCTGGTCGCCACGGTCACCACCACCGCGGAGGTCCTCGCCGCCTGGGCGTGACCCGGTCCCGGGGCTATGCGAAGAGCCGGCGCCAGGTCTCCGGGCCCGGGTAGCCGTCCGCTGCCGAACCCGACCAGCCCTGGGCGCGCTGGAAGGCCTCGACGTTGCGCCGGTCGCTTTCGGTCCACCGCTCCCCGGGCCCCTGGGAGTAGTGCTTTCCGAAACCCTTCTTCACCAACTGCACACCGAGTGCATTGACGTGTGCATTGACAGCGCCCGGACGGAAATGCTGCACGCCGGGGAAGGCGCTGCTGCCGCCGTTCCCGCTCCCGTTCCCGCCGCCGGCGTTGATGTTCCTGCCCTTGCCGTTCTTCAGGTAGTCCCAGGTGGCCTTGCCGGGAATGCCGTCCGCGTCACTGCCGGTCCAGCCCTGCGCCCGCTGGAAGGCCTGGGTGGCCTTGCGGTCCGCGTCCGACCAGCGGGGGCCGGGGCCCGAGGTGTAGTAGGAGCCGCCACCGCGCTGGACGAGCATCCGGCCCAGCTCGGTCACGTGCTGGTTGTTGGCTCCCGGGCCGAACTTGTCCGCGCCCGGGAAGCCGGTGCTGCTCTCGCCGCCGTTGTTCGAGCTCAGATTCTTGTACCGGTATGCCACATAGCCCGCGGAGTTGTTCCAGTAGGCGTAGGGCGTCGTGCGCTTGAGGGTGTGCGGCCGGGTCTGGTCGTAGGCGATGTACTGGGTCTTGGCCGAGTTCGCCCAGCCGCCGAAAATCACCACATGCGAACCGGCCACCGGATTCGCCGAGTTGTGGAACAGCAGCATGTCACCGGGCTGGAGTTCACTCTTCGATATCCGGACGCCGTACGAGGCCAGACTGCCGGTCCACTGGTTGTCCCGCAGTCCCCAGGCCATGGAGACAAAGCCCGAGCAGTCCATGCGGTAGCCGTCCGACCAGTAACGGCTCATGCTGTACGGCACCTTGGCATTCGCCCAGACCTGGGCCCGGGCGATGATCTGCTCCCGGGACAGTCGCATGTCCTGCGAGGCCCGGTAATTCGACGCGCCGAACAGCGGCCCCGGCGCGCCCTGGCCGTGTCCCGATTCCTTCGCCGCGGCCATGGTGGCGCCCGTGGAAGAGGAGGCGGCCGACCGCTGCGGCGCGGCTTCGCCCGGTGCCGAGTCCGCCGCGAACGCGGTGCCGGCACCACTCACGAGGGTGACGCCGCCCGCCAGGCCGGCGACGAGGGCAGCCCTGGCCGCCCTGTGGCCGGGAAGTGCTGAGCGGCGAGCGGTGCGGGCCTCATAGAGGCAACCGGCGCACGGACACTCTTCCGGGGCATGGATCTCGTCGAAAGCGGGTGCAGAGGAGGTCACTTCGCATCGTCCTTCCCGGACCGTTTTGTGATCTTGAAACCAACATTGCCGACGCGGTGAAAGGGGGAAAGGGGCGAAAGCCACTGCTGTCGGGGCCTTTGTGCCGGGCCCTTGTGCTCTTCTGAATTCGGGGCTCGGGGCAGCCGGGGTGGCCGAGCCCGCCGTCGGGCCGGCGCCGTGCGATGCCTGCGGGTTCCGGGTCGGCAGGGGTGCGTGATCCGCCTGATGGCCCCACGCCTGTCGGACAGTTGGACTATCTTCCTTCCGTGGACGATCTCCTTGCCGAAGACCCGGCATCCATAGGCCCGTACCGCCTGATCGGCCGGCTGGGCGAAGGCGGAATGGGCCTCGTCTATCTGGGGCGCTCCGAGGGCGGCCGTACCGTGGCCGTGAAGGTGGTGCAGGCCGAATACGCCGGCAACCCCGAGTTCCGCAGGCGGTTCGCGCGTGAAGTGGCTGCGGCGAGGCGGGTGGGCGGGAGCTGGACGGCCGCGGTGCTCGACGCCGACACCGAGGCCGCCGTGCCCTGGGTGGCGACACAGTACGTCCCCGGGCCCGATCTGCACTCCGTGGTCGCCGAGGGCTTCGGGCCGCTGCCCGAACACTCGGTGCACACCCTCGCCAACCGGCTCGCCCTCGCCCTGCAAGCCGTGCACGAGGCGGGCCTGATCCACCGTGACCTCAAGCCGTCCAATGTGCTCGTCACCGTGGACGGCCCCCGCGTCATCGACTTCGGCATCGCGCGGGCGATGGACAGCCTCGCCGGGGACAGCCTGCACACCCGTACCGGCATGCTGATCGGCTCGCCCGGGTTCATGTCCCCGGAACAGGTCCGCGGTCTCGAACTCACCCCCGCCAGCGATGTCTTCTGCCTGGGCGCCGTCCTCGTGTACGCCGCCACCGGGCGGCTGCTCTTCGGCGCCAGGGACACCGGCCTGAGTGCCCACCTCTTCCGCATCGCCGAGGACGAGGCGGACCTGACCGGCGTACCGGAGAGCCTGGTCGAACTCGTCGGCGCGTGTCTGCACAAGGACCCGGCCAAACGGCCCACTCCCGAAGAGGTGGCCGCGCGCACGGCCACCGATCAGGCGGCGGAGTGGCTTCCGGGTGCGGTGCTGGCCCAACTCGGCCGTCATGCAGGACGGTTGCTCGACTACGCCCCGGCGGCGGCAGCCTCCGGAAGCGCCGCTGCGCCGGTGGACCCCCGGATCCATCCCGCGGAGCCCCCGGCACAGTTGCCTTCGCAGGCCCAGCAGTCGCCGCAGGCCCCCTTGTTGCCCCCGCCGCCCGGGTACGCCCCGACGGTTCCGGCCCACGCGAGCCCCCTGCAGGGGTTCGGGCCGCCCCCGGGCCCGCTGCCCGGTGTCCGGTCCGTGCCGCCGTCCCCGCCCGTTCTCCCCGACCCGGCCGCCCCGCACCCCAGGCGCTGGTGGGGCCTGGCGGTGGTCGTCCTGGCGCAGTTGCTGGTGCTGCTCGAAGCGACCACCTTCAACCTGGTCGTACCGGGGCTCCAGACAGACCTGCACCTCGACTCCGACGACCTGAGCCCGCTGTACCGGACCCATGTACTGGCCTTCGGCGGCATGCTGCTGCTCGGCGGCCATATCGCGGACCTGCTGGGGCCCAAGCGAACCCTGATCACCGGCCTGGTCGGATCGGCAGCGGCGTACGGGCTCGCCGGCTCGGCCGGCCATGTCGACCTGCTGCTCTGGGCCCGCCTCGCACAGGGCCTCTTCGGCGCACTGCTGACCGTCTCCGCACTGGCCCTGGTGGCCAACAGCTTCACCGACCCCAAGGAACGCAGCAGGGCCTTCGGGATCTACGCCTCGACCGTCGGCAGCGGTACGGCACTCGGACTGCTGACGGGCGGCTGGCTGCTGGAGGCGCTGGACTGGCGCTGGTCCTTGTACGCAGGCGTTCCCCTCGCCGTGGTCGCCGTCATCGGCGCGGTGACCCTGCTGCCCGCCCGTACGGGAGGCCGTACCGGCGCCCGGTTCGACGTACTCGGCGTGCTGCTCGGCACCGGCGGTCTCACCGCCCTCGTGTACGGCCTGCACGAGGGCCAGCCGCGCGGCTGGACCGACTTCCTGACCCTGGCCCTGATCATCGGTGGCGTGCTGCTGTTCGCGGCCTTCCTGTGGTGGCAGACCATCACGTCGAGTCCGCTGCTGCCGCCGTACGTCCTCCGGGACCGCAACCGCCTCGGCTCCTTCCTGGCCATGGTCCTGGCGGGCATGGGCACCCTCGCCGTCCTTCCGCTGCTGAGCCACTACCTGGAGCGTGTCCTCGGCTATCCGCCGTTCAGAGCCGGAACGGCCCTGCTGCCGCTGGTCCTCGCACTCGTCATCGGCGCCACCCAGGTCTCCGCCCGCCTGCTGCACCGCACGGCGCCCCGGATCCTGATCACGGCGGGCCTGGCGGTCACGGCCCTCGGGCTGGTGCTCCTGGCCGGCCTCGAGCCCCACGGCACGTACCTGACGCAGGTGCTGCCGGGCCTCCTCCTCGTCGGCTTCGGCACCGGCGTGGCCTCCACGCCGATCTACGCCATCGCCACCGGCGGCGTCGCCCCGCAGCACTCCGGGGCGACCTCGGCCACGCTCGTCTCCGCCGATCACATGGGTGCGGTGATCGGCACGGTGGTGCTCGGCAGCATCGTCTCCGCACAGCTGCGCGAGGCGCTGCCCACGGACTTCGGCGTGGTGCTGCTGGACGCCTACACGCACACCCTCTGGTGGGCGGCGGGCGCCCTGCTGCCGGCAGGCCTGATCGTCGGCCTGACGGTCACGGCCAAGAGCAGCGCCGAGGTGCGGTAGTGCGTGCCCACCTCCATGGGGACGTGGGGGCAGCCGCACCCGGGGAGCCGCATGGAGCAGGGCCCGACGGTCGGCAGGCCGTGCTTCGGGGGACCGGCGCATGATGGAGGGCAGGGCGCTGTGGAGTGACGAGCGGCGGGAGCTCTACGATGCCGCGTGGACGGTTGCGGATCTACCTCGGGGCGGCTCCCGGGGTCGGCAAGACGTACGCCATGCTGGAGGAGGGCCTGCGGCTGAGGTCGGAAGGCACCGACGTGGTCACCGCGCTCGTCGAGTCCCACGGCCGTCGCCCCGTCGCCGCCCTGGCCGAGGGCCTGGAGACCGTACCGAGGCACACCCTGGTGTACCGCGGGACGGCGTTCACCGAGATGGACCTGGACGCAGTCCTGGCCCGCCACCCGCAGGTGGCCCTCGTGGACGAGCTGGCCCACAGCAACGTGCCGGGGTCTCGCCATGCCAAGCGGTGGCAGGACGTCGAGGAGCTCCTGGACGCCGGGATCGACGTCACCACCACGCTCAACGTCCAGCACCTTGAGTCCCTGCGCGACGTGGTGCGGCAGATCACCGGCGTCGCGCAGCGCGAGACTCTGCCCGACGAAGTGGCCCGCCGCGCCGACCAGGTCGAGCTCGTCGACCTGCCCCCCGAACTGCTGCGCCGCCGCATGGTCCACGGCGACATCTACGCCCCCGACCGCATCGCGTCCGCCCTCTCCCACTATTTCCGCATCGGCAACCTCACCGCCCTGCGGGAGCTCGCCCTGCTGTGGCTCGCCGACCGGGTGGAGGAAGGCCTGCTGCGCTACCGCGCCGAACACGGAATCACCGGGCCCTGGGAGACCCGTGAGCGCATCATGGTCGGCCTGACCGGCGGCCCCGAGGGCGAGACCCTGATCCGGCGGGCCGCAAGGATCACCGCCCGCACCCCGGGCAGTGAACTGCTGGCCCTGCACGTGGTGCCCGCCGACGGCCTGGTGCACGCCGACCCCGCCGCGCTGGCCGCCCAGCGCACCCTCGTGGAGTCACTGGGCGGCAGCTACCACCAGACCACCGGCGACAACGTCCCTGACGCGCTGATCCAGTTCGCCGAGGCGGAGAACGTCACCCAGGTCGTGCTGGGGGCGAGCCGACGCGGCAGGCTCTCCACGTTCCTCCAGGGCAGCGTCGGACAGCGCACCATCCAGCGGTCCGGTCCCATCGACGTGTTCGTCATCACCCACGAGGCGGCGGCGGGAACCACCACGCCGCGGATCCCGCGCCTCGGGGTAGCCGCCGGCCGTCGGCGGGTGTGGACGGCGCTCCTGCTCACCGCCGTGGTGCTCCCTGTGATCACCGCGCTCCTCGCCCTGGCCCGCGACGTCGTCGACCTCTCGTTCGACCTGGTCGTCTACCTGCTGGCCGTCGTCGTGATCGCACTCGTCGGCGGCCTGCTCCCGGCGCTTCTGGCCGCGGTGGCCGCGGCTCTCCTCGCGAACTGGTTCTTCACGGAGCCGTACCACTCCCTGAGCGTCCGCGGCACCGGTGACATCCTCGGACTGGTGGTCTTCGTCGCCGCGGCTGTGATCGTAGGCACCTCCGCGGGCAGGGCGGCCCGCCATGGCCGGCAGGCGGTACGGGCCCGGGCGGAGGCACGGGCCCTGAGCCGGCTGGCGGCGGGGATGATGCGCGGGCAGGCCTTGCCGGCGCTCCTGGAGCAGGTGCGGGAAGACTTCGGGCTGGATGCGGTGAGCCTGCTGGAGCGGGACACGGAGCCCGTGGCCGAGCCCCGCTGGTACGTCGTCGCCAGTGCGGGCGAGCATCCGCCCGAGCACCCCTCGGAGGCCGATGTGGAAAGCCCCGTCGACGAGCGGCTGACGCTGGTGGCGTCCGGCCGCCTGGGCGGTGACGACCAGCGCGTCCTCGGGGTGTGCGCCGCTCAGCTCGCCATGGCCCATACGCAGGGACGGCTCGCGGCCACCGCCGCCGAGGCGGGACTGCGGGCCGAGGCCGAAAGGAGCCGGGCCGCCGGCTTCCTCACCGCGAGCCGGGAACTGCGGGACCTGCTGGGCACCACGGAAAGCGCGCTGGCCGGGCTGCGGGCACGCGCCGCACAGGACCCGGAGGGCCGCAGGCTGTTCGGCGTCGTCCGCTCCGCACAGCACCGGGCGGCCCGGCTGCTGGGCGAACTCGACGACCTCAGCCGTCTGGAGGCCGGGGCGCTGGACCTCTACCTCCGCCCGGTGGACCTGAACGAGGCGCTCGCCGCCGCGCTGGACGACCTGGGACCCGGCGGCCACACGATCGACTGCCAACTGCCCGAGCAGCTGCCGGACGTGATCGCCGACGCGGCCGTCCTCACCCGGGTGCTGGCCACTGTGGCCGCCGACGCGCTGCGGCACAGCCCGCCGGACCGGCCGCCGCACCTCGTCGCGGAGACCGCCGACGGGCACCTGGTCATCCGAGTGACCGACGGAGCGGCGGACCCGGAGACGCTGCGGGGCAGGACGGACAGCCTGCCGCAGCGCCTTTCCCGCGACCTCACCGAGTCCATGGGCGGTACCGTCCGGGTCGCGGCCACAGGGAGTGCCTTCGCGGTGGACCTCACCCTCCCCACGGCAAGACGCCGCTGAGCCGCCTCGCACGGTCGCGTCGTACGCCGCGGCGGTCAGGCCGCGGGCAGCACGTCGGCCACGGTGGGGCAGGGCGGGTCGGCCGCCAGGGAGTCCAGGGCGGCCGGGAGTACTTCTTCGAACGGTGGTCCGCAGGTTCAGGGTGAGGGCGCCCGCCTGGAGCCGGCTGAGGTCGAGCAGGTTTCCCGACCAGCCGGCTCAGCCGCAGCAGGCCCGTCTCGGCCGCGGCGAGCAGTTCCGCCCGGTCCTCCGCAGAGAGGACCTCCGCGTTCGTGCTGCGCAGCGAGCTCACCGCGGCCGGGGCCCCGGCCGGCGGGGTGCGCAGGTCGTGGCCGACGGCGCGCACTGAGGCAGTGCAGAGACCTCACCGAGGCGATGGGCGGCAACCTGGACATCGTTGCCGTGCCCCGTCTTCTCCGTGACGCTCATCCTGCCGGTCGCGGACGACCGCGCGCCGATGAGCCGGCCGTCGATGTGGAGGGGGTGGCCCGTGCACGGGTGAGTGCCGGCGTACGAGGAGCGGGGCGGCGTCACAGTCCGTACGCCGCCCCGCTCTTGCCGGGCTATTTCGTGTCGAGGTCCCGGCGGCGGAAGCCCTCCAGGCCGAGCCAGACCAGCCCCGCAGCCACGAGGGTGAGGACCGCCATCGGCGTCCAGTCCATCCCGGCGGCGGGCAGTCGCGGCACATGGCCGAACGGGGACAGGTTGTTCACCCATCCGGGGAACTGCAACAGCTGTCCCAGATAGCCGATCGCGAACGCGCTCACCGGTACCACCCATGCGACGGCGGCGGCCCGCGGGAACCAGCCGTGCAGCGCCGCCGTGACGCCCACCGTCACCCACAGGGCCGGGGCATAGGCGAGGGCCGCGCCCACCAGCTTCAGGAAGAGCCCGCCGTCACCGGTCGAGCCGGCGCCGGAGATCCCCAGGCCAATACCGGAGACCAGCAGCAGGAGGGTGCCGCCCGCCATCGCGACCGCGAGGTGGCTCCCCAGCCAGCCGGCCCGGGAGAGGCCGGTGGCGAGGACGGGTTCGGCGCGTCCGGCGGTCTCCTCCGCGCGCGCCCGCAAGGCGGCGATGACCGCGTACACGGCGACGACCACGGCCACGATCGACATGACCATCGCCGCGAAGGACTCCGCGACGGTGGCTCCGCCGAGCCGCTTCAGCGCGTCCTGCACCTGCTCGATGTCCTTGAGCATGTCCTCGGCATCGCCGAGGATCGAGCCGTACATCGTACCGAGCAGGAAGACGCCGACACCGAACCCGATGAGCAGGCCGCGGTGCAGCCGCAACGCGAAACCGAAGGGCCGCGACAGCGCCTCGGAAGCCGCCGCCGGGCCTGTGCGGGCAGCCCGCAGGCCGGCGCCCACATCCCGGCGGGTGCTCAGGCGGAAGCCCACGGCCGTGCATGCCCCCGCGAGCACCAGGGAGAGCAGCAGCGGCCACCACCGGTCGTCGACGAAGACATAGGTGCGCTGGGCCCAGCCGATGGGCGAGAACCAGGAGAGGGCCTGGTTGCCGACGTCGCCGGAGGCCCGCAGGGCGAAGGCGGCGCCGATGGCGGCGAGCGCCATCCCCGACGCTCCTCGGGAGTGCGCGGTCAGCTGTACGGTGATCGCGGCCACGCCCGCGAACACCAGGCCGACCGAGGCGTGGGCCAGTCCGTACAGCAGGGCCCCGCCGAAGCCGATGCCCTCGATCCCCATGCCGCCGAGGCCGACGGCCAGCAGCAGGGCCAGGCCGAGGTTGGCGACGGCGGCCGTGGCCAGCGCGGCGGCGAGATGGGCATGCCGGCCCACGACGGCCGAGCGGACCAGCTCCGCGCGGCCCGTCTCCTCCTCGGCCCGGGTGTGCCGGGTGACGATGAGGACGCTCATCAGGGCCACCAGGACGGCGGCGATGCCGAGCATGCGGTGCCCGAGCATGGCACCGAAGGTGTAGTCCTCCAGGTAGTGCCGGGGGCCCGTCATGGCCAGCACGGCGGGGGTGTCCGAGCTGCGCGCGATCGAGGCCCGGTCGGCGGCCGTGGGGTAGAGCGTCTTGACGTTGTTCGCGGTACCCGCCGAGGCGACGAAGAGGGCGAAGACCCAGACGGGGATCCTGATGCGGTCCCGGCGGAGGTTGAACCGCAGGAGCGTGCCGGCCCCGGCGAACACCCGGCCGCCCTCTGCGGCGCGAGCGCGCGCGGGGGCGGGGGAGGCGGTGGTGGTGGTCACCGGACACCGTCCCCGGCGGCGGCCCGGCCGTTGGCGGCGAGCTGGTCGCCGTAGTGGCGCAGCATCAGCTCCTCCAGGGTCGGCGGGTGGCTGACCAGGCTGCTCAGCCCGAACTGGGAAAGCCTGCGGATCACCGTGTCGAGGTACGCTCCGTCGACGGCGAAGTGCACCCGGTTGCCCTCGGTGCGCAGGCCGTGGACACCGGGGAGGGACTCCAGGCCCGTGACGGGTGCCGAGGTCTCCGCCTCGATGGTCGTCCGCGTGAGGTGGCGCATCTCGCCCAGCGTGCCGGTCTGTACCACCCGCCCCTGGCGGATGATGCTGACGCGGTCGCAGAGCTTCTCCACCTGCGCCAGGATGTGGCTGGAGAGCAGGATGGTCCGGCCGGCCGCCTTGGCCTGGAGGATGACGTCCTGGAACACCACCTCCATCAGCGGGTCGAGGCCGGCGGTCGGCTCGTCGAGCAGCAGCAGTTCGGCGTCCGAGGCGAGGGCCGCGACGATGGCGACCTTCTGCCGGTTGCCCTTGGAATACGTGCGGCCCTTCTTGGTGGGATCGAGGTCGAAGCGCTCGATCAGCTCGTCCCGGCGCTGCTTGTCGAGGCTGCCGCGCAGCCGGGACAGCAGGTCGATCGCCTCACCTCCCGTGAGGTTGGGCCAGAGCTCCACGTCACCCGGCACATAGGCGAGGCGGCGATGGAGTTCGACGGCCTGGTTCCAGGGGTCCTTGCCGAGCAGTCGGGCGCTTCCGCCGTCCGCACGCAGCAGGCCCAGGAGGACCCGAATGGTGGTGGATTTGCCGGCCCCGTTGGGCCCGAGGAAACCGTGTACCTCGCCCGTCTCCACTGTGAGGTGGAGCCCGTCGAGGGCTTGCACCCGACCGAAGGACTTCCGCAGGTCGGACAACATGATTGCCTTCGTCATGCTGATGAAGTTACTGTGATTTCACAAACCTGTGAAGATAAGGAACCGTTAAAACGGGTCCGGCGCACAACGAGGAAGCGGGAGGGGCCCAGGTGGGCGATGCGAAGCGGAATACGGAGGCGGTGTCGGAGTTTGTCGAACGGTTCGCCTCGGAGCTGGCCGAGGCCGGCATGCCGCGCATGCCGTCCCGGGTGTTCAGCTGCCTGATGGCGCACGACAGGGGCGTTCTGACATCGGCTCAGCTCTCCGAACGGCTCCAGGTGAGCCCGGCCGCCGTGTCGGGAGCCGTCGGGTACCTGGTCCGGGTCGGCCTCGTGAGCCGGGAGCGGGAGCCCGGTTCGCGCCGCGACCGCTACAGGGTGCGCGACAACGCCTGGTTCGAGTCGATGGCGCAGCGGGACGAGACGATGCTCCGCTGGATCCGCGTCCTGAAGGAGGGTGTCGACGCGGTCGGCGGTGACAGTGCGGCCGGCCGACGGCTGTCCGAGAGCGGCGAGTTCTTCGCCTTCATGATGGCGGAGCTGAGCGGCGTCCTGGACCGCTGGCGCGCTCGCCAGGGGATCGGTCCCACCGGAACTCCGTAGCCTCCGGGGCCCTGCTGGGGTCGGAACTGGGGAAGGCCCGGGTGCGGGCGGGAACCCGCCGCGTCAGGCTGCGTCTGGCCGCACCGGCCGAACCGCCGGGCGAGAAAGGTGATGAGGTGTCCGAGCTCGACGTGAGTGCGATCCCCGCGCAGCCGAACGTGAACGACCCCGCCGTCTATGACTGGTACCGCATGATGCGGGACGAACACCCCGTGCACCGCGACCCGGTGACGGGCTGGTGGGTGGTCTACCGGTACGCCGACGCCCGGCACGTGCTGACCCACCCCGAGACCTTCTCCTCGGAGATGCACCGGATGGGCTTCCCCGAGACGGGCCTGGAGAGCCTCCCGCAGATGGACCCGCCGCGGCACACCCGCGTACGGGGGATCCTCAGCACGGCCTTCACCCCGCACTCGATCTCCGAGTACGAGGAGCTGATCGTCCGTACGACGAATGAGATCATCGACGGCTTCATCGGCAAGGACCGCATCGACCTGGTGGCCGATCTCGCCTACACCGTGCCGATCGCGGTCATCCTGGAGATCCTCGGTCTCCCGGCCGAGGACCGGCACCTCTTCTACGACTGGGCGCGCAAGGTCATGGGCGTGACACCGGAGGAGATGGCCCAGCCGGACTTCGCGGAGGCAATGGGCCGGCTGCAGCAGGAGGCGATCACCTATCTGCGGGAGAAGGTGCGCGAGCGCCGCAACAAACCGGGGGACGACATGCTCACCCGGCTCGCGAACGCCGAGCTCGACGGCGACCGGCTCACCGAGGACGAGACGGTCAACTTCGCCAACGTCATGTTCGCCGGCGGCCACATCAGCACGACCATGACCATCGCCAACGCCGTAGACCTCTTCGACCTGAACCCGGCGGCCCAGGCCGAGGTCCGCGCCAACCCCGAACTGATCGGACAGGCCATGGAGGAGGTCCTGCGCCACCGCCCGCCCATCACGACCGGGCTGCGCGCCTCGACCCGGGACGTCGAGCTGGCCGGGGTGATGATTCCGGCCAATCAGCACGTGGCAGCCAGCTTCTGCTCGGCGAACCGGGACGAGCGCCAGTTCCCCGACCCGGAGGCGTTCGACGTCCACCGCCGCAGTGAGGGCCGGCACTTCGGCTTCGGCTTCGGCACGCACCACTGCATCGGCAACGCCCTCGGCCGCCTGGAGTCCCGGCTCGTGCTGAAGGTGCTGTTCGAACGCTTCCAGGAGATCCAGGTGGACCGCGATGCCGTCGGGTGGGCACTGCCTCCGCAGATGGTCGGCTTCGACAGCCTGCCGGTTGCCTTGCGCGCCGCCTGACACGCACTCGGCATTCCGCCAACACAGCCGCCCGCACCGGCCGTCGCCGGTGCGGGCGGTCGTGTTGGCCGAGCCCCCGAGGTGGCCGGAAATTGCTACTGCGATTCCTTGACGGCTCCTGAACGGACCTGGCGAGTCCGGCCGATGTACGGTCTCACCGATCGAGGCGAGCACCCCTGCGAAGAACATCACGTCAACTGCTCAGCGGACGGACAGTCACTCTTCTCCGAAAGGTGTGAAGCAGATGCGGCGCGAGGGCGCGGTCCTTCTGGAACGAGTCCACGAAAGAGAACTCCTGGAAGCCGGGGTGCGGCGCGCGCACAGAGGCAACGGCGGAATGGTCGTACTGGAGGGAGCCGCGGGGCTGGGGAAGACCAGCCTGCTCCGAGGCGCCCGGGAGGAAGCAGCCGACCTCGGTTTCGGCATCCTGCACGCCCGCGGCTGCGAACTGGAGCGGGACTTCCCCTGGACGGTGGTGCGCCAGCTCTTCGAGTGCTTCCTCGACGGCGGGCACCACGGCGAGGGCCGGAACCCGATGGCCGGTCCCGCAGCCCTGGCCGGCGGCATCTTCGACTACGGGCAGGCGGAGACCCGCACCGGCCCGGCGGTGGAAGAGCAGCTCTACGCAGCGCTCCACGGCCTGTACTGGCTCTGCCGCAACCTCGCCGAACGGCAACCCCTGCTGCTGGTCATCGACGACGCCCAGTGGGCGGACGCGGCATCACTGCGCTTCGTCAGTTACCTCGCCAACAGGCTCGACGACGACCCGATCCTCGTCGTTCTCGCGACATCACCGGCCGAGGAGGCCGCCCACAGTGACCTGCTGCGGACCGCCTGCGCCGCGCCGCTGGCCGAGCTGGTCACGCTCAGCGAACTGACCCCGGACGCGGTCCGGCAGCTCACCGCCGAGACCCTCGGCGACACCCCTGACGAGTCCTTCGCAGAGGCGTGCCACACTCTGACCGGGGGCAACCCGCAGCACCTCCTCGAACTGCTGAGGGAGGCGGAGCGCGCCGGAATTGCCCCGGTCGCAGCTGACGTCCCGCGGATCCACGGCCTGGCTCCGGGCCGGGCCGCCCAGGGCGTGCGACGGAGGCTCGACCGGCTGCCGGACCGGGCGATCGCCCTTGCCCGGGCCGTCGCCGTACTGCGCGGGCAGGCCGAGCCGCAGCACTGCGCCCGGGTTGCCGGACTGGACGAGGACGGAGCCTCGGAAGCGGCGGGCGTCCTCAGGGATGCGGGCCTGCTGGCTTCGGGCACCCCCTACGCGTTCAACAGACCGGTGATCAGGCAAGTGGTGTACGAGGGGATTCCGGCCCGGCTTCGCAATGCCGCCCACCGGACCGCGGCGGAGTGTCTCAGCACGGACCCGGCCACCGCCGTCCCCGCAGCCGAGCATCTGTGCCGGACCGACCCGGGCCCGGACCGCTGGGCCGCCGACGTACTGCGGGCCGCGTCCAGCCGGCTGGTCGGTCAGGGCGACCCGCAGTCCGCCGCCCGCTACCTCCGCCGGGCCATGGGGGAACTGAGCGCCCACGAGACGGACGCCTCGTTCTGGGCGGAACTCGGTGCGGCCGAACTACGCGCCCACGAGCCCGCGGCGGTCGAGTGTCTGACCGAGGCTCTGCACCGGAGGCCGAGGCCGGACCTGGAACGCGCCATACGCCTCGACCTCGCCCAGGCCCTCGCCGCCGCCGGCCGCCCCGATGAGGCCGCCGAGACGCTCTCCGGTCACACTTCGGCCGGCGGGAGCCAGCTCTGGGCCCTGGGGGCCGTGCTGCACCGGCTGTTCGCCACCACGCAGGCTCCGTGCCCCTCCGGTCCTCACGTCGAGGACCGGGCGACCCTGTGTGCCCACGCCGCCGCGGAGGCCCTGTCCCGGGGCCGGCCGCTGCACCGCGTGGCCCGGCTGTCGGCCGCGGCGGTCGCGGACGGTGCCCGGCTCGGCCCGCACGACGTGGAACTGCCCCCCGCCTCCATCGCCGCCTGGGTGCTCGCCCAGTGCGGTGATCCGGTCAGTGCGGAACGCGTCCTGAACGAGGTCATCGTTGCGGCCTCGCGGGCCGGGCACCTGCTGGCCTCGGCCACCGCGGAAAGCCTGCGGGCCATGGTGCTGCTCGACACCGGACGGATCACCGAGGCCGCGGACGCCGCTCGATCGTTGCTCGGCCGCACCGGCGCGAAGGACCTGGAGACGGTCCACGTACCGCTCGCCACGGCCGTGCTCATCCACTGCATGATCGAGCAGAACCGTGCGGGGGAGGCCGCGGACCTGCTCGCCCGCCAGGGCCTGGCCGACGGCCTGCACGGTGGCGCCGTGTACCTGCCGGTGCGTGTGGCCCGTGGCAGGCTGTTCGCCGCGCTGGGGCGTACGAGGGAGGCGGTCCGCGAATTCCTCGACTGCCGGCGCCTCGCTCAGAAGGGCCCGTGGCGCCATTTCTGTGCCACGGGCGGCTGGTTCGTCGACGGCGTACGGGCGCTCGCACTGGGAGTGGGCGCGTCCGCCGCCCGCACGCTCGCCTTCGACGAGGTGAAACGGGCGAGTTCCCTCGGCGCGGCCCAGCCGCTGGCCGCCGCCCTCTGCGCGTACGGAGAGATCGTCGGAGGCGACAAGGGCATCCGGCGCATGGAGCAGGCCGATCACCTGCTGGCGGAGCTGCCGCTGCCCCTGGACCGGGCCCGTGTCCTGCTCGCCCTCGGGGGCGCGCTGCGCCGCGGCGGTGACCGCTTGGGCGCCCGGCAGCGGCTCACCGCGGCGGCCGAACTGGCCCGCGGCTGCGGAGCGGAGTCCCTGGAGAACGCGGCGCACGCCGAACTGCGACTGACCGGGGCCCGGCCCGCTCCCGCCACGTCCAAAGACGCGGCCGCGCTGACGCCCGCGGAGCAGCGCGTCGCCGACAAGGCGTCCGAGGGCCTGACCAACAAGGAGATCGCGCAGGCCCTGTTCATCACGGTGAAGACCGTCGAATGGCACCTCGGACAGGCCTACAGCAAGCTGGGCATCCGCAAACGCTCCGAACTGGCCCGTGCGCTGTCCCCGGTGGGCGCGGTGCCGGCCCCACTGCGGCACAGCGCCTGAGCACCGGTCCCGGGGGAGCTGGGGTCCCTGCTGGGGGTTCTCCTGGGGCGCCGCAGCGCCCGGTTCGACAGGCTGACCGTCGTCCGCCGCGGTGACACCGGATCCGGCCACCGCGGCCCGGCCCCTGTCGCAACCGAAAGGCGGGAACCCGTGAGCAGCGCACCCAGTGAGAAGCGGTACGACACGCTGACCCCGGCGGAGAGGTCCTTCGTCGACGAGGTCGCCCGGCACTACCACGAGGCCCACGGGGTCACCTGGGAGAAGGGCCGCGTCATGGCCTGGATGATCATCAGCGACCCCGCCGAACAGACCATGGCCCAGATCTGCGCGGCCGTGGACGCCGCTCCCGAGAGCATCGAGCAGCTCCTCGAACAGCTCACCCTGGCCGGGCTGTACACCCGGACCGGCGGGGACGGCGAGGAGCCCCGCTACCGCCTGGTCGACAACGGCTACCCGAAGGCGGTCTCCGACACCTTCGCCAGCTGGCCCGAGTACCACCGGATCTTCCAGTACGGCCTGGAGGTGCTGGCCGACGCCACCCCGGAGCGCCGTCGGCGCATCGCCGAGATCGAGGAGCTCTTCCGGCACATCGTCGGCGACCTCGCCGACATGTCCGCGCGCTGGGAGCGCCACCTCCAGAGCACCTCCGCCTGACCGGCCGCCCGGCCGGCCACCGCCCGACGACGCGAAGAGAGAGGGCCCCATGGCCGCTGACACCGCACCCGTGAAGCTCACCGAGGGCGAGAAGTCCTTCGTGGAGAAGGTCGCCCAGTACTACTACGAGAACGACGGCATGCCGCACGACCGCGGCCGCGTCGTCGGCTGGATGATGATCTGCGATCCGGCCGCCCAGACGGCGGGTCAGATCGCCGAGGTCCTCGGCGTGCCGCGTGCCGCGATCGACCGCATCGTCGACCAGCTCACGCCCGAGAACGACCCCGTCAGCGTGTTCGAGCGCACCGGCTCGCTGACCGAGGACTACACCATCCGGCTGCGGGAGAACAGCTGGGCGCCGAAGGTCAGGGGCATCTTCTCCGAGTTCCCCGACTTCCACCGGGTCGCACGCGCCGGACTGGACGGCCTCCGGGCCGAGGGCGCCGCCGAGGAGCGCCTGCTGCGCCTGTCGAACATGGAGCGCTTCCTCGCCTTCGTCAGCGCCGAGATGCCCGCGATCCTCGAACGCTACGAGAAGCAGAAGTCGGCCGGACAGGCCGGCTGAACCGGCCGCGGGCCCCCGCCCGCCGGTCTCCCATCAGGCACGCAGCGCACAGAACAGGAAGGACGAGGACGTGGCGGTCGTGCATGCCGAGCAGGCCCTCGCGGCCGTGGCGGCCGTGGCCCCCGAGAACCTGGGCAGCGCCGGGTTCCGGGCCGATCACGGCGTCCGGTACGCGTACGTCGCGGGGTCCATGTACAAGGCGGTCGCCTCGGAGGACATGGTCGTCCGCATGGGCCGGGCGGGGCTCCTCTCGTACTTCGGCACCGGCGGGCTGCGGTCCGACCGGGTGATCGCCGCCGTGCGCCGGTTCGAACGGGAGCTGGGCGAAGGCCCGTACGGCTTCAACCTGCTGGCCGGCGGCGACAACCCCCGCAAGGAGGAGGAACAGGTCGGGATCTTCCTGCGGCACGGGGTGCGGCGGGTCGAGGCGGCCTCGTTCGTCCGGCCCACGCCGGCCGTCGTCCGCTACCGGCTGACCGGCGTGCGCCCGGCCCGGGACGGGTCGGTCCACGTCCCGAACCGGGTGATGGCCAAGGTGTCCCGCCCCGAGGTGGCCCGTTCCTTCCTGGAGCCCGCCCCGTCCGCCATGGTCGGCGACCTGCTGGCGCGGGGGCTGCTCACCGCAGAGGAGGCGGACCTGGCCGCGCGGGTCCCGATGGCCGACGACCTGGTCGCCGAAGCCGACTCCGGCGGGCACACCGACCAGCGGCCCATGGTCATCCTGCTGCCGGACACCGTCCGCCAACGCGACATGGCGGCCCGGGAGTTCCCGGCCGCTGCGGGAGTACGGGTCGGGGCGGCCGGCGGCCTCGGCACGCCCCACGCGGTGGCCGCTGCCTTCGTCATGGGCGCGGACTTCGTCCTGACCGGCAGCATCAACCAGTGCACGGCCCAATGCGGCACCAGCGAAACGGTCAAGGACATGCTCCAGCAGGCCGACGTCCACGACATGGCGCTCGTGCCGGCCGGCGACATGCTGGAGACCGGGGCCCGGGCGCAGGTGCTGCGCCGCGGCCTGTTCTACCCGGCCCGTGCCAACCGGCTGTACGAGCTCTACCGCCGGCACGGCTCGCTCGAGGAGCTCGACCCGGCCACGGCCGAACAGCTCCAGCGCCGCTACTTCCGGCGCAGCTTCGACGAGGTCTGGGAAGAGACCCGCGCCTACTACCGGCAGGCCGACCCGGACACCCTGGCCCGCGCGGAACGCGACCCCAAGCACCGGATGCTGCTGGTCTTCAAGGCGTACTTCGTCCAGTCCATCCGGCTCGCCATGAGCGGCTCCGCCGAACACCAGGTGGACTACCAGATCAACTGCGGGCCGGCCATGGGCGCGCTCAACGCACTGCTGCGCGGGACCGAGCGGGAGGACTGGCGCAACCGGCACGTGGACGAACTGGCCGACCTGCTGATGGCCGGCGCCGCACAGCTGCTGTCCGAGCGCATGCGGGCCATGGCAGGCCCCGACCCCGTCCCCGCTTCCCCGTACCGGAGGCTTCCGTGACCACCATCCACCTCTTCGCCGGCCAGGGCTCCCAGCGCGTCGGGATGGGCCGGCAGCTTCTGGCGGCCTACCCCAATCTCGTCCGGCAGGCCGACGAGGTGCTCGGCTACTCCGTGGCGGAGCTGTGCGTGCACGGCCCGGCCGAACGCCTCGCCGACACCCGCTTCACCCAGCCCGCCGTCTACGTCGTCGACGCGCTGTCGTACGTGGACACGGTCCGCACCACGGGCGTGATCCCGGACCTGGTCGCCGGGCACAGCCTCGGCGAGTACGCGGCCCTGTTCGCCGCCGGAGCCTACGACTTCCGCACCGGACTGGAGATCGTGGCACGGCGGGCCGCCCTGATGGCCGACGCGGGACCGGGCGCGATGGCCGCGGTCATCGGCCTCGACGAGATGCGCGTGCGCGACCTGCTGCGGGACGCCGGCCGTGACGTCGACATCGCCAACCTCAATGCCCCGGACCAGATCGTCGTCTCCGGACCCGTCGAAGCCGTCGCGTCCGTGACCCCGCTGCTGTCCGCGCACGCCGACACGGTGGTGCGGCTGCCGGTCAGCGGAGCCTTCCACTCCCGCCAGATGGCCTCGGCGGCCCGGGAGTTCGACCGGTTCCTGCGCGGCTACGTGTTCGCCCGGCTGAAGATCCCCGTCATCGCCAACACCACCGCGCGCCCGTACGACGGGGACACCGCGAGCACCCTGGTGCGCCAGCTCACCCAGCCGGTCCGCTGGTCGGAGACCGTCGGCCACTGCCTCGACCAGCCCGACCCCCAGCTGCACGAGATCGGCCCCGGCACCGTACTCACCGGGCTCACCCGGCGCATCCGGGCCGCCCGCAGCGCTGCCGTCGCTTAGCCCCTCTCCCTCAGGCCGTCCGCTCGGGGGAGCGCACCCCTCCATCCTGGAAAGGAAAGCAGCGGCCATGGAGCCCCTGACCCTCACCGGCCCGTTCAGCGTCAGCCGTGCGGAGATCGACGCGTTCGCCCAGGCCAGCGGGGACCGCAGTCCGCTGCACGTGGACGAGGCGTACGCGAGCCGCACGCCGTTCGGTGAGCCGGTGGCCCACGGGGCGCTGTGCGCCCTGAAGGCGCTGGCCGCCGGCCCGGCCCGGCCCGGTCTGCGGCTCGCGGGCCTCACGGTCCGGTTCCCCGGGCCGGTCCTGCCCGGCCGGCAGTACGTCTGCGCCGTCACGGAGACGGACCCTTCCAGGGTCGGCTATCAGGTGCTGGACGGCGGGAAGACCCTGCTGGACGCCGAGGCGGTGTACGAGCACGGAGAGCTGAGCCCGGTGTCCCGGCGGACCGCGCGCCCCCGGCCCACCGCCACCGCCGCCGAAGCGCCCCTGGAACAGCTCGTGCCCGGCACACGGATCGGCGATGCCTGGCGTCCCGACCGGTCGGCCCTGCGCGAGCTGTCGGCGGCGCTCGGACTGGCCGAGTTCGGCGTCGGCGCCGAGCACGCCGCCGTGCTCGCCTGGGCCAGCCAGCTCGCCGGGATGGAGGCACCGGGCCGGTCCGCCCTCGTCAGCGGCATGGAGCTGGCCTTCGAGGAGGCCGGCACCGGGCGGGCCTTCACGGCCCGCGGTGAGATCGCCGAGGTCGATGCCCGGTTCCGTACCGTACGGCTGACCGGCGAGGTCTCGACGGGGCGGCTGCGCGCCCGGGTCGAAGTCCGGGCCTTCGCCCGGCGGGAGGCCGCCGCCCCCTCGGCGGAGCGGATCCGCGAACTGCTCGCCGTGGCCCTGCCCACGCCCGTCACGGACGGGCTGAAGGGACGGACGGCCTTCGTCACCGGGGGCAGCCGCGGCCTCGGCGCCGCCCTCGTCCAGGCGCTCGCGGTCGCAGGAGCCACGGTCCACCTGGCGTACCGGCACAGCCGTACCGAGGCCGAGGCGCTGGTCGCGGGCCTGGGGGCGGACGGGCTGCGGGTCCGCCTCCACCAGGGCGACGTGGGCGACGCGCAGTGGTGCGCCGAGGTACGGGAACGAATCCTCGCCCAGGACGGGCCGGCAGACCTCGTCGTCCTCAACGCCGGCCCGGCCGCACAGGGCCTCGACCTGCACACCGCGACCGTCGGCAGGGCCGGCGAGCACGTACGGCGCGCCCTGCAACTGGCGCAGGCCCCGCTGGCGGCCTTCGCGGAGGACCTCGCCGCCACGAACGGGCAACTGCTCGCGGTCTCTTCCGCGTACGTGAGCGCCCCGCGGCCCGGCTTCGCACACTACGCCGCGGCCAAGAGCGCGGTCGAGGGCCTGGTCCGGGCAGCCGCCGCGGAGCGTCCGGGCGTCGGCGTGCTGATCGCCCGGCCGCCCCGCCTCGCGACCGGCTTCGCCGACGCGGTGGCCGCGGCCGAACCGGCCCTGCCGGTGGAGCCGGTGGCGGCGGAGCTGGTGCGGCGTCTGGCCGCCGCGGGCAGCGGTGGCGTGGAGCTGGCGGAGGAGTTCGGGGAGGCTGCGGATGCCTCGGTCCAGCCCGCGGCCGGTCAGGCCGACGTGCGTGCCGGCGGCGAGCCCCTTGCCGGGTCGGCTGCCGAGTCCGGCGGCCGTGCCGAGTCCGGCACCGCGTCGGCGTCGGCCGCGCAGCCCGTCGGCGAGGCGGGCGCGGGGCCCGTGACCGCCTCGCCGACCGCGCGGTCGGCCCGCGCGCGACGGGAATCCGCCGCGACCGCACCGGCCGTTGCACGCACCGGGCTCGCCGTCGGCGAGTCCGCGGCGGACGCGGAGTCCGCCGACGCGCAGGGAGGCTCCGGTCAGGCGGCTCCGGGCGCCCGCGGCATGCTCGCCGTCGCCGCCACCTTCACCACGGACCCGCTCGCCGCCCCCCTCACCACCTGGATGGACCGGCTGGGACTCGGGCTGGAGGTCCGTCTCGCCCCGTACGGGCAGGTCTTCCAGGAACTCCTCGACCCGCAGAGCACGTTCGCCGCCAACCGGCACGGCTGCAACGCGGTCCTGCTGCGGCCGGAGGACTGGCCGGCCGGCGCCGAGGGAGGCCGCACGGCGGACGAGTTCGCCGCTGCGGCCGCCGCCTTTGCTGAGCGCGCCGCCGTGCCCTTGGCGGTCCTCTTCGCCCCGCCGTCGCCCGGTGCCGCGCAGGCCCGGGGCGCAGAGCCGGCCGGCCTCGAAGAGCAGGTGCGCGCAGCCCTCGCCGGTGTCGACGGGGTGCACCTGACCGGCAGCGAGCGGTGGAGCGGCAGCCACGCCGTGCCGGACCACCACGACGCCGCACGCGAGCAGCTCGCGCACATCCCCTACACACCTCTGGCCGGCACGGTGCTCGCGACCACGCTGGCCCGCGAGGTCCACGCCCTCCTCGCCCCGCCGTTCAAGGTGCTCGTCCTCGACTGCGACCACACACTGTGGGGCGGAGTGGTGGGGGAGGACGGCCCGGACGGCATCCGCCTGGACCCCGCGCACCTCCACCTTCAGCAGTGGGCCGTGGAACAGCACGACAAGGGCGTGCTGATCGCCTTGAGCAGCAAGAACTCCGAGGACGACGTCGACGCGGCGTTCCGCAGCCACCCCGCCATGCCGCTGCGCCCCGAGCACATCGCGGCCCGCCGTATCGACTGGAACCCCAAGCCCGGCAACATCGCCGCCCTCGCCGCGGAACTGGGACTCGGCCTCGACAGTCTGGTCTTCCTCGACGACAACCCCGTCGAGGTCGCCGCCGTACGGGCCGCCTGCCCGGGCGTGCTCGCCCTCGCGCTGCCGGCGGACGGCGCGGAGACCACCGCCTTCCTCGACCGGCTGTGGGCCTTCGACCGGCCGGTGGTCACCGACGAGGACCGCAGGCGCACCGCCATGTACCGGGCGTCCCGCGAGCGGGAGCTGCTCCGCGACGGGGCGGGCACCCTCGCCGAGTTCATCGCCGGCCTGGGCCTCCGGGTCGACGTGCACGAGGCCCGCCCGGACCAGCTCGCCCGGGTCGCCCAGCTCACCCAGCGCACCAACCAGTTCAACCTCTCCGGCATCCGCAGGACCGAACAGGAGCTGAAGGCGGTGCTCGCCGACGGCGCCCGCTGCTGGGTGGCCGAGGTCGGCGACCGCTTCGGGGAATACGGACTCGTCGGCGCCGCCGTGACCCGCGAGTCCGCCGGCTCCCTCACGCTGGAGACCTTCCTGCTCAGCTGCCGGGTGCTGGGGCGCGGCGTCGAGCACGCGTTTCTCGCCGCCCTTGCGGCGGCCGCCTCCGAAGGCAGCTCGGTGCTCTCCGCGACGTACCGCCCGACGCCCCGGAACACACCCGTCCGCGCCTTCCTCGACGAGGTGTTCGGCACGGGGACGGCCGCGCCGGACGGCTCCCTGAGCTGGAAGGTCACGTGCGACGTGGCAGCCAAGACCGCATTCCGGCCCGAGGCCCGGCCCGGAACGGATCCGGTATCCGCCCCCGCGGCCCGGCCGACGGCCCCCACCGCCGATCCGGTCAGGCTCACCGCACTGACCACGATGGCCGCCGACCTGACCGACGCCGGTGCCCTCCACGACTGGATCACGGCCGCTGACGCCTCCGTGGCCGCACCCGCGAGTGAGCCGACGGGAGTCCCGGCACCGCACGACGGCCGAACCCTGGCGGCGGTCCGCGAGGTGCTGGGGCGGCTGCGGCGGCTGCCCGCCGACAGCCTGGGGGCCACCACCACCCTGGAGTCACTGCGGCTCGAATCCCTGGAGATCGTCGACGCCACCGTGGCCCTCGAAGCCCGGTTCGGCCGCCTGCCGTCCACGCTGTTCTTCGAGTACCGGACCCTCGGGCAGCTCGCGGCGGCGGTGGACGCGGCGACGGGCGCCGTTGCGGACCCGGGGCCCGCAGCACCCGGCGGTGCGGCACAGGCCGGCGACGCCGCAGGCCGGACGGCCGCCGGCCGCGGCGAGGGCGACCGGCGGGCCGTGGACGGTACGGCCGCCGCGAGCACCCCTGTGGCGTCCGACGACATCGCCATCGTCGGCATCGCCGGCCGGTTCCCCGGTGCCCGCGACACCGGCCGGCTGTGGCGGAACCTGATCGCGGGCACGGAGTCCATCGGCGACGCGGCCGTCCGCTGGGGCGGGCGTGCCTACGTCGACCCGGCCGGCGGACCCGGCAGGACGTACACCTCGGCCGCCGGACTGATCGACGGCGTCGACGAGTTCGACGCACCCTTCTTCGGCCTCGCCCCCAGCGAAGCCGAGACCATGGACCCGCAGCAGCGCCTCTTCCTCCAGGCCGCCTACCACGCCCTGGAGGACGCCGGCCACACCGCGGCGGACCTCGGCCGGAACATCGGCGTGTACGTGGCCTCGATGGGACCCGACTACGCGGTGCTCAGCGCCGGCGCGGCGCTCGACGGCCGCAGCCGCTACCCGAACACCGATCTCTACCAGATCGCCAACCGGGTCTCGCACTTCTTCGACTTCACCGGGCCGAGCATCGCCGTCGACACCGCGTGCTCCGGTTCGGGCACCGCCCTGCAGCTCGCCTGCGACGCCATCCGCGGTGGCACGGTGACGGCCGCGGTGGCGGGCGGCGTCAACGTCATCCTGCACCCCGCGCGGCGCATCCAGTACGCGCAGCTGGGCATGGTCTCCCGTACCGGCCGCTGCCGTCCGTTCGGCGCGGACGCCGATGGGATGGTGCCGAGCGAAGGGGTCGGCGCGGTCCTGCTGCGGCCCCTGCGGGACGCGCTCGCCGACGGCGACCACATCCACGGAGTGATCAAGGCGATCGCCGCCAACAGTGACGGGCGGACCAACGGATTCACCGTACCCAGCCCGGACGCGCAGGCGGAGCTGATATCCCGCACCCTGCGGCGGGCCGGCATCGATCCGGCGGGCATCGGCTACGTCGAGGCCCACGGCACCGGCACGAAACTCGGCGATCCCATCGAGATCCGCGGTCTGGCCCGCGCCTACGGGCACGGCCTGCGGCCGGGCAGCATCCCGATCGGCAGCCTCAAAGGAAACATCGGGCACACCGAGGCCGCCGCGGCCGTCGCGGGCCTGACCAAGGTGCTGCTCCAGCTGCGGTACCGCACTCTCGTGCCGTCCCTGCACTCCGAACGGCTCAACCCCCACATCGACTTCGCCGCAACCCCCTTCCGGGTGCAGCAGGAGACCGTCACCTGGCCCGCCGGGCCGAACGGCACGCCCCGCCGCGCAGCCCTGAGCTCCTTCGGCGCCGGAGGGGTCAACGTCCACCTGATCGTCGAGGAGGCACCCGACCTGCCCCGGACCGCGACACCCGCCGGGCCGGAGCTGATCGTGCTGTCCGCGCGGGACGAGGAAACGCTGGGAGAGGTCTGCGCCCGGCTGGCCGCCTGGCTGCGTGAGGACCAGGGGCGGCACCCGCTCGCGGACATCGCGTACACGCTGCGCGCCGGGCGCGAACCGCTCGCCTGCCGGGTCGCGTTCACGGCGGACGACCTGGACGCACTGGAAGCAGTGCTCAGCCGGCTCGCCTCCCCTGCCGACGGCATGGAGGCGGAGGCCGCCGCCCTTGGCGCCGCCTTCGGACAGGCGGTGGGGGACCCCGCCCTGGCCGAGATCCTCGACGGGGGTCCCGAGCCGGCCGCACTGCGGCGGGTCGGGCCGGCCGCACTGGGCCGGCTGTGGTGCCGGGGAGTGGCCGTGGACTGGGCCCGCGTCATACCGGGCGCGGCGCGGCGCCGGGTGCCCCTGCCGGGGTACCCGTTCCGGCGGACCCGGCACTGGCTCGCGGAACCGGACGCGGCGGCGACCGTCACCCCCAGGGGGCTCGCCTACTACGCGCCGCGGTGGCTCCCCGAGCCCCTCGGCCCCGCCGGGCTGCCGGCCGACGCGGCGGTCGTGGTCGTCGGCGGGACCCCGAACTGGGCGGTGGGAGCGGACGGGACCGCGGACGACCCGCGTGACGTCCGTGTACCGGGAGACGGGAGGGAGCTGGTCGTGGTCGACCGGCGTCGCCTGGATGCCGAGGACACCGACGGAGCGGACACCGGTCCGGCCGCGCTGCACGGAGCCGTCGCCGTGGCCCGGCAGGCCGGCCGGGGCCGCTCCGTCACCTACGTCTGCCTCGGCCGGACGTCGGAGGAGGACCCGGCGAGTGCGGCCGTCTCGGGTCTGGGCAGGGCCCTGGCCCAGGAATCCCCGTACGCCAGGGCCATCCGGACGGAGGTCGCGGCGGATGCCGCGGAGCCCTCGCTCGCCGAGGTCCTGGCCGAGGTCCGCTCGGGCGTGACCGAGACCCGGCGGGCCGGCGGCGAGCGGTGGGTCCGCCGGTGGCGCCGACTGGAATGCGTCCCCACCGCGCCGGTGCTCCGCGCCCGGGGCCACTACCTGATCACCGGAGGCGCGGGCGGAGCCGGCAGGCTCCTCGCCGCCCACCTCGCCGCACGCTGTCAGGCCCGGGTGACCCTGCTCGGCCGCTCACCGGCCCCCGCCGCGCTCGGCCCGCTGCGCGAGGAGGTACGGACGCACGGCGGTGAACTGCTCTACTTCCAGGCGGACATCACCGACCGGGACGCCCTGCAGGAAGCACTCACCGCCGCCCGTGACCGTCACGGGCCCCTGCGCGGCGTGGTGCACGCGGCGGGCGTGCTGCGCGACGGCACGCTCCACGACACCTCCGACGAGGACATCACGCGGGTCCTCGCGCCCAAGGTCACGGGCTGCCGGCAGCTGGACGCGGCCACCATGTCGGACCCGCTGGACTTCTTCCTGGCGATGTCCTCCTACGTCGGCACGTTCGGAAACGCGGGACAGGCGGGCTACTGCGCGGCCAACCGGTTCCTCGACGCGTTCATGGAGCAGCGCGCCGACCGCGCGGCCCGAGGGCTGCGTCCGGGCCGGTCCGTGTCGGCCGTCTGGCCGTTGTGGGAGGAGGGTGGCATGCGCATGCCCGACGCCACGCGGCGTCTCACCGAGACCACGCTCGGCCTGACCGCCATCGGGCGGGACGCCGCCCTGCGCGCGTTCGAGGACGTCCTCGGGCTGGACAGCCCGACCGTACTGATCGGCTGCGGGGACCAGGAACGCATCGCATCCGCGCTCGCCGCGCTCGATCCGGCCGTGACCGCCCCCGCTCCCGGTGACGCCGGCGACGCCGGGGGCGCGGACGCGGCGGGCGAGCCGGCCAGGCTGCTGGACCGCCTGCGCGAGGAGGCCGCCCGCCTGGTGAAGCTGCCCGCCGCGCAACTCGACGTGACCGCCGAGTTCGGTGACTACGGCTTCAACTCGCTGATCTTCACCGACTTCGCCAACCGGCTCAACGACCTCTTCGGTCTCGCTCTCACACCCGTGGTGTTCTTCTCCCACCCGAGCCTCGTGGCTCTGGCCGAGGAGCTGCGGCGCCGAGGGGTGACCGTACCCGTATCCGCTCCGGCCGTTCCGCTGCCGGCACGTGCAGTCGCCCGGGAACCCCAGGAGCCCCAGGACTCCACCGGACCGGACCGGGCCGTGCCCGTCGCCGTGATCGGCATGGCAGGACGCTTCCCGGGCGCGGAGGACCTGGACACGTACTGGGAGAATCTCCTGGCCGGCCGCGACCTGGTCACCGAGGCACCCTCGGGCCGCTGGGCGGGCCCCGCGCCCCGCGGAGGCTTCCTCGACGACATCCTTGCCTTCGACGCCGCCTTCTTCGGAATCACCCCCCGTGAGGCACGGCTGATGGATCCTCAGCAACGCCTCTTCCTCGAAGCGGCCTGGAACGCCCTGGAGGACTCCGGGCACGACCCGCGACGTCTCGGCGGCAGCCGCACCGGCGTGTTCGTCGGAGCCACCCTCGCCGACTACGC
The DNA here is from genome assembly GCF_008642295.1 of Streptomyces venezuelae. Lineage (GTDB taxonomy): Bacteria > Actinomycetota > Actinomycetes > Streptomycetales > Streptomycetaceae > Streptomyces > Streptomyces venezuelae_C. The sequence continues at coordinate 6,342,898 of NZ_CP029190.1, forward strand.
CGAACTCCTGAGCCGCGCGGGGGAGGAGGTCGCCGGCCACTCGGTCACCGGCCACGTACCGAGCATCATCGCCAACCGGCTCTCCTACCTGCTCGACCTGCGCGGTCCGAGCGAGGTCGTCGACACCGCCTGCTCCAGCTCGCTCACCGCACTGCACCGCGCGCTCACCGCGCTGGAGAGCGGCGAGTGCGGACTCGCGGTCGCCGGCGGAGTCAACGCCCTCTTCTCGCCGACGTGGTTCGACTCCCTGGAGACGGCCGGGATGCTTTCGGCCACCGGGCGTTGCTGGACGTTCGACGAGCGTGCCGACGGGTTCATCCGCGGCGAGGGCGTCGGGGTCGTCGTCCTCAAACCCCTCGACCTGGCGCTGCGCGACGGGGACCCGGTGCGCGGGGTCATCCGCGGCAGCGCGGTCAACCACGGCGGTCGCGCCCATTCCCTCACCGCCCCGAACCCGCAGGCACAGGCGGAGGTCGTCGCCTCCGCGCTGCGCCGGGCCGGTGTGCACCCGCGATCCGTCTCCTTCGTCGAGTCCCACGGCACCGGCACCCGGCTCGGCGACCCCATCGAAGTGGCGGGCCTGAAGACGGCGTTCAGCCGTGCCGGAGGCGAGCCGTCCGGGCAGCCCTGGTGCGCGCTCGGGGCCGTGAAGACCGGCATCGGGCACCTGGAGTCGGCAGCCGGCCTGGCAGGGCTGGTCAAGGTGCTGCTGGCCATCGGGCACCGGACGCTGCCGCCCAACGCGGCGGGCAGCCGGCCGAATCCGCACCTGGAGCTGGCCGGCAGCCCGTTCCGGGTGCCGCTGGCGGCCGAGCCCTGGCAGCCGGTGGACGACGCCGGCGCCCCCGTGCCGCTGGTCGCGGGCGTCAGTGCCTTCGGCTTCGGCGGAGCCAACGCCCATGTCGTGGTGGCCGAGCCTCCGGCGGGGACCGCAGCCCCCCAGGACCCGGCCGACCGGCCTGCGGGCGCGCAGGTGGTGGTCCTGTCCGCCGCCACCCCGCAGGGCTTGCGCCGGTACGCGCGCCGGCTGCACTCCTGGCTCGCGGGAACCGCCTGCCGGCTCGGAGACCTCGCCCACACCTCGCAGGCCGCCCGAACAGCCCTGCCGGAGCGGCTTGCGGCCGTGGCCTCGACCCGCGCCGAGCTGCTCGGCCGGCTGGAAGCCTTCCTCGCCGGGGTCACCACTCACGGGCTCTACATGTCCGAGGCCCTCCGGGGCTTCCCCCCGGCCGCGGACGGCGGCCCGCGGCACGCCGGCTCGTCCGGCGGGGGCGCGCACGCCCTCGCGCGGCGCTGGGCGGCGGGCGAACCCGTCGACTGGCCCTCCGCTCCCGGCCTCCGCCGGGTCCCCTTCCCCGTATACCCGTTCGACCACACCCGTGCCCACGGTCCCGTGCTCGGAGAGGAAGCCGTGACAGCACCGAAGCACGCGGACCACAGGCCACAGCTGCTGACCCGCGCCTGGGTACCCGCACCCACACCGGCTCCCGCGCCGGAAGCAGACCGGTCCCGGGCCGGGGCCCGGCTCCTCCTCGTCGGGCGCGACGCCGATGCCGGTCTGCTGGAAGAGCTGGCCGGTACGGACGCACGCGACTGGATCGTCCTGCACGAACCCTGGACGCTGCCGGCCCTCGGCGCCCCCGAGTACGAGATCGACTTCGAGGACCACGAGGCGGGCCGACGCGCCGGGCGCCGGATCACCGAACGGCACGGGCGGATCGCCGAGGTGCTCGACCTGACCGACGCCCGGGGCGGTGACCGGCTCGGCCGCGAGGCCGCCCGCGTCGGCCTGCTCCAGGTACTCGCCGGCCAGGGCCGGAGCGGGGACCTGGCCGTGGTCCACCTCCGCGCGGCGGGCAGCCTCGCCGGCGCCCGGATGGCCGGCCTGGTCCGGGCCGTGGGCGCCGAGTGCGGCACGGTGCGCTCGGTGGGAATCGAGATCGAGGGCCCCCTGGCCGGTGTGCGGGAACTGCTGCGCACCGCCGTGGCCGAAGCCGCCGCCGCGGGCGCGGAACCCGAGGTGCGCTACCGCGACGGAGCCCGTGAGGTACGCCGCCTCCGGCCGCTCGTGGAGGGCACCGGCACACGGACGGCCGGCGGTCTGCGCATCGACCCCGACCGGGCGTACCTGATCACCGGCGGCACGGGAGGACTCGGCCTCGCCGCGGCCGACCTGCTGGTACGGCGAGGCGCCCGCCGCATCGCGCTGGCCGGGCGGCGGCCCCTGGAGCGGAGTGGTGCGACGGCCGCGTGGTCGCGGGACCGTCTCGAGGCGGTCCGCCGGCTGGAGGCGGCCGGAGCCGAAGTCATGCTGTTCAGCGGCCCGCTGAGCGACGAGCCGGCCCTGTCCCGGTTCCTCGGTGAGATACGGGCGCGCTTCGGGGGGATCGCCGGAGTGCTGCACTGCGCGGGATCGGTGGGCGGCACCCCCGCCTTCGTGCAGAAGACCTACGCGGAGATCTCCGCATGCTGGGAGCCCAAGGGGTCCGCGCTGCTGGCCCTCGACCGGGCCCTGGCCCAGGACGCGCCCGACTTCGTCGTGCTGTACTCCTCCCTCTCGGCCGCCGTACCCGCGCTGGCCGTCGGCCTGACCGACTACGCGGCCGGCAACGCGCTGCTCGACGCCTACGCGGAGCAGCGCGGACGGACGGACGGCTCGGGTACCCGCTACCTGGCCATCGACTGGGGCAGCTGGACGGGCGCCGGCATGGGCGAGGTCACCGCACCCCGCTACCGCGACGCCGGTCTGGGCGCGCTCACCGTCGACCAGGGACTGGACCTCTTGGACCGGGCGCTGGGCACGGCCGGACACAGCAGTCTGGTCGCCGTGTCCGCACGCCCCGGGGCGGCGGAGGCCCTGCTGCCGGGCACGCAGGCGGACAACGGGGCCGACCTGACGGCCGGCAACGGCACCCGTACCGGAGCGGGAACCGGGCCGCGCACCGGAACCACGGGCGAGCCGGTCTCCCCGGCACGCCCCGAACCACCGAGCCCTTCAGTGCCCGTGGCCGGGCCGGAGACGGACGGACCCGCGGCAGGCTCCGCGGTGGTCGGCGCAGGCTCGACGGCCGACCGGCACATGTCACGGCTCACCGGTCACCTCGTCGAGCTCATGGCCGAGGCGACCCTGCTCGACCGCACCACGATCCGCCCTGACGTGCCGTTCGCCGACCTCGGCGTGGACTCCGTGCTCATCGCCGGGCTCGTACCGCGGCTGGAGGAGGTCACCGGCAGCCCGCTGGATCCCTCGGTGATCCTTGAACACCCCACGACTGCCAGGCTGGCCGCGTACCTGATCTCGCGTCACCCCGACGCCGTCGGCCGGTGGGCGACCGCCGCCGAGGCGCAGCACGGCGGCACCGCCCCGGCGGAAGACCGTGCAACGCCGGGGAGCGGTCCTGCGGCGGGGTTCCGCGACGGTGCCGTACCGGCCGCGGTGACACCGGCCGCGGTGACACCGCTCGCGGTGATCGGCATGGCCGGCCGGTTCCCCGGCGCCGCCTCCGCCGCGGAGTTCTGGGAACTGCTGCGTGAGGGACGCTCCGGGGTACGGGAAGTGCCGCGCTCCCGATGGGACGTGGCCAGCCTGTACTCCCCGGAGCCCCGGCCCGGCCGGAGCATCGGCAAATGGGGCGGGTTCCTCGACGGGATCGAGGACTTCGACCCCGGATACTTCGGCATACCGGACGCCGACGCGGCCCACATGGACCCCCTGGTCCGGCTCTTCCTGGAGTGCGCCGAGGAGACCTTCGCCGACGCCGGCTACACCCCGGCCGAACTCGCCGGCCGCCGCATCGGCGTCTACGTCGGATCGGGCACCAGCACCTACGGCTCCCGCATCGGCGTGCCGGGCAGGTCCACCGCCACCGGGCTGAACCAGAACTTCATCGCCGCCCACCTCGCGCACGTCCGGGACCTGCGCGGCCCCAACATGGTGGTCGACTCGGCCTGTTCCTCCTCGCTGACCGCGCTGCACCTGGCCCAGCAGGCCCTGCACACCGGCGACTGCGAGATGGCGCTGGCCGGCGGCGCGGACCTGATCCTGGACGAGACCCCGTACCTGAAGCTGAGCGCGGCCGGCGCCCTCTCGCCGGACGGGGCCTGCCACGTCTTCGACGCGGCGGCCAACGGTCTCGTGCCCGGCGAAGGCGTCGGCGCGGTCCTGCTCAAACCGCTGGACCGGGCCCTGGCCGACGGCGACCGCGTCCTGGCGGTGATCGAGGCGACCGCGGTGAACAACGACGGCCGCACGATGGGCCTGACCACGCCGAACCCGGACGCCCAGCGGGCCGTGATCCGCGAGGCCCTGGCCCGGGCGGGGGCGGACGCCGGCACCGTCTCGTACGTCGAGGCCCACGGCACCGGCACGATGATCGGCGACCCGATCGAACTGAAGGCGCTCACCGAGGTCTTCCGCGAGGACACCGCCGAACGCGGATTCTGCGCCGTGGGCAGCGTCAAGTCCAACGTCGGGCACCTCCTGATGGCCGCCGGAATGGCCAGCCTGCAGAAGGTCGTGCTCTCGCTGGTGCACCGGGCCCTGCCCCCGACCCTGCACTGCACCCGTCCCAACCCCCGGTTCGCCTTCGAGGCCTCGCCCTTCCTGCCCAACACGGAGCTGCGGGAGTGGCCCGCCCGCCAGGGCGTACGGCGCGCCGGGATCAGCGCCTTCGGGTTCGGAGGCACCAACTGCCACGTGGTCGTACGCGGGCTGACCGACAGCGAGCGGCAGCTCGCGCAGCCCCGGCGGGTGCCGCTGCCGCCGCCGGTGTTCCACCGCACCCGTCACTGGGTGGACCGGCAGCCCCCGGAACACCGGGCCACCACCCTGCGTCCCCGTCCCCTGTTCGAGCTGGAGGAACTGAGCTAGCCATGGCGGAGAACCGACGTTCTGCTGCTGTCGATCCCATCCTGGAACCGCTCGCCGGCCGCCGCGCGGCCACGAACGTGACCGCCGGTGACGAGGCCGTACGCGACCACCTCGTGCACTCCGTGCCGGTCCTCCCGGGGGTCTTCCTCCTCGACATGATCCTGCGGCTGGTCAAGCGCGCCGGGACCGACCCGGCCCGGGTGGAGCTCCGGCGCATCCTCTTCCTCGCCCCCGTCGTGGGCACCGACGCGGGACACCGCGTCGAGGTGCTGATCGGCGAAGCGGGCGCAGGTGCCGGGCTGCCCGTCACCGTGCGCAGCCGACCGGACGACGTGCCGGATGCCGGCTGGGTGGTCAACTGCCAGGCGGAGATCCACGGCCTGCGCCACCCCGCGGCCGGGAGCGTTCCGGCCGAGCGGCTCCAGGCGGGGGCGGCGCCCGGCCGCACCGTCGACGTGGACGACCTGTACGCGTTCGTACGGAGACTGGAGATCCTGCACCGGGGCTTCATGAAGGCGTCCGGCACCGTGCGGGTGGGCCGGGACCACGCGCTCGCCCGGATGCGGCTGGCGCCCGAAGCCGAGCCGTACACCGAGCACTTCCACGCCCACCCGGCGGTCCTGGACTTCGCCACGCTGGTGCCGCTCATGCTGTTCGGGCAGGAGCAGCGCACCGCAGCCGACCACGCGTTCATTCCCATCGCGATCGACTCCTTCCACGTGTCCGGCCCGATCGGGGCCGAGAACCTGGTGCACGTTCCGGGACCGGTCGGCGGGCGGCTGGACGCCGACCTGTTCCACGCGGACCTGGAGATCTGCGCGCCGGACGGCAGCGTGGCCGCGCGCCTCACCGGCTTCCGGGCCAAACGCGTCCGCTCGGCCGACCTGATCACCGCACCGCGGGCGGCCACACAGGTCCCTGTGGTGTCCGGGGCCCCGGCCGCGCCCACCGCCGCAGCGCGGCGTCCGGCGGGCGGCCCGTTCGAGGCGGTCACCGCGCTCGTGGCCGAGCGGCTGGGCCGCCCCGCGGACACCGTCGACCCGGAACTGGGCTTCTACGACCTCGGCCTGACGTCGGTGGATCTGCTGGCCATCGCCCGAGGCCTGGAGGACCGGCTCGGAACGGAGCTGTACCCGACCCTGCTCTTCGAGCACTCCACCGTCCGGGCGCTCGCCGACCACCTCGCCGGCCGTCCCGGCGACCAGGGCCACGGCGAAGCGGCATCCGGAGACCCGGAACGAGCCGGGAACACTGCGGACGCCGCGGAATCCCGGCATGCCACGGGGGAATCCCGGCACGCCACGCATGCCCTGCCGGCGTACTCCTCGCCGGTGGCCGCGACCGTCACGACGGCCCCGCCGGCCGACGCCGCAGGCCCCGGCGAGCCGCTCGCCATCGTCGGGCTCGCCGGGCGGTACCCGGGCGCGGGGACCCCCGACGAGCTGTGGCAGGTCCTGCTGGAAGGACGCGACTGCGTCACCGAGGTGCCCGCCGACCGCTGGGACCACAGCGCCTACTTCGACCCCCGGCGCGGCACCTCCGGGCGCACGTACGGCAAATGGGGAGCCTTCTGCGAGGGTGTCGCGGAGTTCGACGCCCCGTTCTTCCACCTGTCGTCCCGGCAGGCCGAGCTGATGGACCCCCACGAGCGGCTGTTCCTCCAGACGGCCTGGGCGGCACTGGAGGATGCCGGCCACTCCCCGGAGGGCCTCGCGGCCCAGACCGGCGGGGCTGTCGGCGTGTTCGCGGGGGCGATGTGGAACGACTACCAGCTCAACGGACTGGACCGGCTGCGCGAGGGCACGCCGGAGATCGCCGGCTCCTGGTCCTCCGCCCTGGCCAACCGTGTCTCGTACACCTTCGACTTCCAGGGCCCCAGCCTCACGGTGGACACCGCCTGCTCGGCCGCGCTGACCGCACTGCACCTGGCCGCGGAGAGCATCCGCCGCGGTGAGTGCCGGGCCGCGGTGGTCGGCGGTGTCAACCTCTCCCTCCACCCGTACAAGTACCTGCGGCTGGCGGAACTCGGCCTGCTCTCCTCCGACGGCCGATGCCGCCCCTTCGGCAAGGACGCCGACGGCTACGTCCCCGGTGAGGGGGTGGGCGCGGTGGTGATCCGTCCGCTCGCCGAGGCACTCGCGTCGGGGGACCACGTGTACGGCCTGATCCGCGGCTCCGCGCTGCGGCACAGCGGCCGCACCGGCGGATACTCCGTGCCCAGCCCCGAAGCGCAGGCGAGGGTGGTGTCCGCGGCGCTCGCCGACGCCGGGGTGCCGGCCCGGACCGTCACACTCCTGGAAGCCCACGCGTCGGGAACCGCCCTCGGCGACCAGATCGAGATCGAGGCGCTCACCTCGGTGTACGGGCAGGGCACCGGCGACCGCGGATTCTGTGCCGTCGGCTCCGTGAAGACCGGCATCGGCCACCTGGAGGCCGCCGCGGGCATCGCCGGCCTCACCAAGCTGCTGCTGTGCCTGCGCCACCGCACCATCCCGGCGGCGCGCGACACCGGGCCGCTCAACCCCGCGATCCGGTTCGAGGAAACCCCCTTCCGCCTGCCCGCGGCCACCGAGCCGTGGCAGGCGCAGACCGACCCCGAGACGGGCCTGCCGCTCCCGCGCCGGGCCGCGCTCAGCGCGTTCGGCGCCGGGGGCGCGGGCGTCCACCTGATCGTCGAGGAGTACGCCGGGGACCACCCGGTCGCGGCCACGCATGCGGGCCCTTGGGCCGTCCCCCTGTCGGCCCGTACCGAGGACCAGCTGCGCGAGACGGCCGGCCGGCTCGCCCGGCACCTGCGGGAGCACCCCGCACTGGCCCTCGCGGACGTGGCCCACACCCTGCGGACCGGGCGCCGGCCGATGACGCACCGGCTTGCCGTGACCGCCGAATCGACCCGCGAACTGGCCGAGGCACTGGAGGAGTTCGCCGCCGGCCGCACCCCCCGGACGGCATGGCACCAGGGACTGGTGCACCAGGCCGGAGCCCCCGTGGGCGCGGCGGGCGTGGACGCTGCCGGGCTGTCGCAGGAGGTGCTGGCCGCGCAGTGGACCTCGGGCACCCTGCGGACCTGGCCCGCGGTCCGCGGAGCCCGCCGGGCGGCGCTGCCGACGTACCCGTTCTCCCGGGAACGCCACTGGCTGGACGGGCAGGACAGCACGCCGTCCCCGTCCCCGGCTCGGCCCGTCGCCCAGACCCTGCTCTACGTCGCGCGCCGGTTCGAAGCCCGTTCGGAGGCCGTGGCTCCCGCGACCCCCGACGTCGTCGTCGCCTTCGACACCGACGCGGAGCGGATCGCCGAACTGCGCGTCCGCTGCCGTCGCGTCGTCCAGGTCAGGCCCGGCGCCGCGTACGCCCGCCTGGACCCCGATCTGTACGAGATCTCGCCCGGAGAGGCCGAGCACCACCGGATGCTCGCGGAGGCCCTGCGGGAGGAGACCGTGACGCCGGCCGCACTGCTCCACCTGTGGGGGCTGCGAACGGCCGGGCACGCCGCTGCCGACGACACCGCCGGCCTGGTGTCCGCGTTCCTGCTGTGCCGGGCGTGGGCCCCGGGTCTGACCGGGCGGCTGCCGGTCGTGTACGCGTACGCGGACGACCACGGCGACGCGGAGACGCCGGGTCACGCCGCCGTCGGCGGGCTCGCCCGCAGCGTACGGCTCGAACAGCCCGCACTCGCCCTGACCACCGTCCGCTTCGACACGGGCGGGGCACCGGTGACAGCGCTGCTCGCGGAGGCGCGTGCGGCCTCGGACGACTCCGCCGCCCCGGTGACGGAAGTCCGGTACCAGGGCGGAAAGCGGACGCGGCGCGTCTTCCGGCCGCTCGACCCGGCGGCTGCCGACGCCGTGCCGCCGGTACCGCTGGTGCGCCCCGGCGGCCACTACCTGATCAGCGGCGGGGCGGGCGGGCTCGGCAGGCACACCGCGCGCCTGCTCGCCTCCCGGGGCGCGGGTGCGGTCGTACTGCTGGGCCGCTCGGCCCGGGGTCCGGTGGCCGACGCTGCCGTGGCCGGGCTGGAGGCCGCCGGCACCCGGGCGGCGTACCTGCGCGCCGACGTCACGGACCTGACCGCCACCGAGCGGGCCGTCGCCGAGACGACGCGGCGCTTCGGCCCGCTCACGGGAGTCGTCCACGCCGCGGGCGTGGTCGAGGATGCCCTGCTGCTCGGCAAGGACCGGGCGGCCCTGGAACGCGTACTGGCCCCCAAGGCACGCGGCGCGGTCTGCCTCGACCGGGCGACCCGGGACGCGGAACTCGACTACCTGCTCCTGTACTCGTCCGTGGCTTCCGTTCTGGGCAACGCCGGTGCGACGGACTACGCCGCCGCCAACCGCTTCCTGGACTCCTTCGCCACATGGCGGGAGGAGCGCCGGCAGGCCGGCGAGCGGCACGGCCGCACGCTGTCCGTGAACTGGCCGCTCTGGCGCGACGGCGGCATGCGGCTCGATCCCGAAGCCCAGGACCTGGTCCTCGGCCGGCTCGGCGCCGAGCCGCTGCCCACGGCGGACGCGCTGACCGCCCTCGAAGCGGCGTGGGGTTCCGGCGAGACCCAGGTCGTCGTGCTGCACGGCGATCGCACCAGGCTGGAACGCCATCTCGACCTCACGGAGCAGGCTGCCGCACCCGCCTCCCACCCTGCGCATCCGGCCGCCACACCCGCCCCCGGCTCCGCGGAGACGGTCACCACGCCGGTCCCCGACCACGGGGACCTGGCGGCGCGCGCCGCCGGCTGGATCGCGGGCACGGTACGGGAGCTGCTGGGCGTGGACGGGCCGGTCCACGGAGCGGGCTTCATGGAACTCGGCCTGACCTCCGTCCAACTCGTCGAACTCGTGCGGCGGATCGGAGACCGGTTCGCCGTCGAGCTCCCCGCGACCGCGGTCTTCCTGCACCCGGACGTCGAAAGCCTGGCCGACCACCTGGCAGCAGGCCACCGGGAAGCGCTCGCCGCCGCCCTCGCCCCGGCCGCCCCCCGGTCCGAGGCCACGCCCGAGACCGCGCCCGAGACCGCGGCCGGTCCGGCGGCCTTCGTCCCCGACGCGGCCCCGGCCGTCCCCGCCCCGGAACCCCAGGCGGCACCGGGCACCGGCCACCGCACTCCGGCGGACGAACCGATCGCGGTCATCGGCATGGCGGGACGTTTCCCCGCCTCGCCCGGATCCCACGGCACGACCGGCCTCTGGGCCGACCTCCTCGCCGGACGGGACCTGATCACACCGGTACCCGCGGACCGCTGGGACCACCGGCTCCACCACGACCCCACGGGGGCGCGGCCCGACGGCACGGACTGCGGTCACGGGGCCTTCCTCGACGACGTGCGGCGGTTCGACGCGGCCTTCTTCGGTGTGCACCGGGCCCAGGCCGAGGGCATGGACCCGCAGGCCCGCCTGCTGCTCGAAGTCCTGTACGAGGCGGCCGAGGACGCCGGCGCGGCCGGAAGGCTGCGCGGCTCGGCGACCGGGACCTTCATCGGCCGGTGCTTCAGCGACTACGAGGACGAGATGACCTCCCGCGGGCGGCGGATGGGCGCGCACGAGGTGACCGGCACCTCGGTGTCCATGGCGGCGAACCTGCCCAGCCATGTACTCGACCTCACCGGGCCCAGCATGGTCGTGGACACCGCCTGCTCCTCCTCCCTGTACGCCCTGCACCTCGCCGTGGAGGCGCTGCGGCGAGGGGACTGCCCCATGGCCTTCGCGGCAGGTACCAACCTGATCCTCGGCCCGGAGCACTACCTGCGCAGTTCCGCCCTGGGGGCGTTGTCCCCCTCGGGCCGCTGCCACACCTTCGACGCACGCGCGGACGGATACGTGCCCGGCGAGGCGGTGGCCGCCGTACTCCTCAAACCCCTGTCCGCCGCGCTCGCCGACGGTGACCCGGTCCAGGCCGTGATCAGGTCCGTTGCCGTCAGCCACGGCGGCCGGGCCGCCTCCGTCACCGCCCCCCACCCGGGCCGGCAGACCGAACTGCTGCTGCGTGTCTGGGAGCAGGCGGGCATCGACCCGGAGACCCTGACCTACCTGGAGGCGCACGGCACCGGGACGGCACTCGGCGACCCCGTCGAGGTGGAAGCCGTGACGGCGGCCTTCCGGGCGCACACCACCCGCACGGGTTTCTGCGCCGTAGGCTCCGCCAAGGCGCACCTCGGTCACACGGAGGGCGCCGCCGGCCTGGTCGGCGTGATCAAGACGGTGCTTTCGATGCGGCACGGCGTCCTCCCCGCCATGCCGGACTTCCGTACCCCCAACCCGCACTGCGCCTTCGAGGGCAGCGCCCTCGTCCTCAACGACCGGACGGTTCCCTGGCACACACCCTCCGGCGTGCCGCGCCGGGCGGGTGTCAGCTCCTTCGGCTTCGGCGGTGCGTACGCCCATGCCGTCCTGGAGGAGGCGCCCGCGACCGTCGGCGCCGCCCGCGTGCCCGGTCCGTACGTCTTCCCGTTCTCCGCCCGTGACGAGGACGCACTGCGCCGCCTCGTCGCCCGCCACCGTGCGTTCCTGGAGGGGCAGCCGGACCTCCGGCCCGACGAGGTCTCGGCGACGCTGTGCCGGGGCCGCGAGGCGATGGCCGCGCGCCTCGCCGTGGTGGTCGGATCCCTCCCCGAACTGCTGGACCGCCTGGACGAGTTCCTCGCGGGCACGTCGCAAGCGGCCGACGTGCCGGGCGCGGACCGCCACCCGCAGGCCGGGGCGGTACGCCGCTGGGCCGCCGGCGAGGACGTGGAACTGCCCGTACCGGACCGGCGGCTGCGCCGCCTGCCGCTGCCGGGCTACCCGTTCGGCGGTGAGCGGTACTGGTTCGAGGACACCACGGCCGCCGGGCCGGAACCGGGACCGCGGCCGCGGACCGGGCGGCCGTCGGGCGCAGAGTTCCCCGAGCCGCCCACCCGAGCCGGCCGGGCGGCCGAGGAGGTGGCCCGGTTCGTGGCCGGCACCGGCTTCGCCGGACGCCGGGCCCGCTCCGGCATGGACCGGCTGGACGAACTGCTGCGGCGCTGGTGCCGCCACCTGCTGGGCGAGAGCTCCGCGGCGCAGTTGCGGGCCCGCCTCGCCGACGAGCAGCGGTACGGCCGCCTCGCCGACGCGCTGGCCCTGGTGATCGCCAGGACCCAGGGACGGCACGCGGGGTCCCCGGCCGGCGAACAGAGCTGGCTCGACGGGGAGGCGGCGGCCCTGGCCTTGGAACACCCGGAACTCACCCCCTGGCTTGACCTCGTCAAGGCGTGCATGCCCCGCCTGCCCGAGGTGCTCGCCGGTTCGGCCGACGCGCTGGAGGTGTTCTTCTCGCCGGACCACCCCGATCTGCTGCTGCGGATCTACGACGGCAACGCCGTGGCCGACCACCACAACGAGATCGTCGCCCGTGCCGTGGCCGCACTCGTGCGCGCGGCCCGGGAACGTGCACCCGGCCGCCCCGTACGCCTGCTGGAGATCGGCGGCGGAACCGGCGGTACCACCCGCCGGGTGCTCGATGTCCTGGCCGAGCACGGCGACGCCGTGCACTACACCTTCACCGACGTCTCCCCGGCCTTCCTGCCGGCCGCCCGGACCCGCTTCGGGAAGAGCCCGGTGCACTTCGAGTGCCGGGTGCTCGACCTGGACGCCGACCCCGAGTCCCAGGGCTTCGTCCCCGGCAGCGCCGACGTGGTCATCGCCGCCAACTCGGTTCACGCCACCCGCACCATGGCGGACAGCCTGGCCCGGATCCGGCGGCTGCTCGCACCCGGCGGAGCGCTGGTCCTGGAAGAACTGGTGCGCAACCGCGACTGCATGACACCGATGATCGGCCCGCTGCCGGGCTACTGGTCGAGCACCGACCCGGACGTGAGGCTGCCGCACTCGCCGTTCCTGGACGTGGCCGGGTGGCGCACGGCCCTCGGTGAGCAGGGCTTCCCGTACACCTGGGCGTTCGGCGCAGCCGACCTGGCGGAGGCGGAGTTCGACAACGCGGTCCTGATCGGTTGCGTACCCGAGGACGTGACCGTCCCCGTGCCCGCGCCCGTACTGCCGGCATCCGCTGTCCCTGCGCCGGCCGCAGAAGCCGCCGCATCCGCCGGAGCCGTGCCGGACACGGCGGCGGAGCCGGACGCGACCGAGATCCGCGAGCGGCTCCGCGGGGTCTTCGCCCGGTTCTTCGGGGTGGCGGAGGAAGCGGTCGACCCGCAGGCATCGTTCGACACGCTCGGGATGGACTCACTGAGCGCGATCCAGCTCGTACGCGGTCTGGAGGCCGATTTCGGCAAACTGCCCAAGGTCCTGCTGTACGAGCAGCCGACCATCGCCGCCCTGGCGGAGTACCTGGCAGCCCATGCCCCGGCGCGGTTCGCCGCCCCGGCCGCGCCCGTGCCGGACACGGCCGGCTCGGCCCCCGCCTCGCCCGCGCCCGTGACGGCCACCGCGCCCGTGACGGCCACCGCGCCCCCGGTCCTGCCGGCGCCCCCGATCCTGCCGGCGTCCCCCGGCCGGGGCACGCCGGACGACGACCCCGTCGCGATCGTGGGCATGGCCGGCCGCTACGCCAAGTCGCCGGACCTCACCGCCTGGTGGCGCAACCTGCGCGACGGCGTCCACCTGGTCACCGAGATTCCCGAGGACCGGTTCGACTGGCGTGAGGTGTTCGGCGATCCGTACCGCAGCCCGGGCAAGGTGAACAGCCGCTGGGGCTCCTTCATCGACGGTGTGGACCGGTTCGACGCGCAGTTCTTCGGCATGACGCCGCTGGAGGCGGAGCTCATGGACCCCCAGCAGCGGATCATGCTGGAGACCGCCTGGCAGGCGGTCGAGGACTCCGGCCACCGCCCCGGCGCACTCCGGGGCAGCCGGACCGGCGTCTTCATCGGAGCCACGTCGCGCGACTACGACTGGCAGCTGCACCGTGCCGGGCGTCACCGTGAGGGCCATGTGGTCAGTGGCAACGGCCACTGCCTGATCGCCAACCGGATCTCGTACCAGCTGGACCTGCGCGGCCCGAGCGAGGCCGTGGACACCGCCTGCTCCAGCTCGCTCACCGCGCTTCACCGTGCCGTCCGGGCCATCCGTACCGGCGAGTGCGACGCGGCGCTGGCGGGCGGCGTCCACCTCTTCCTGACCCCCGATCTGTTCGTGGCGCTGGGCCAGCTGGGGATCATGTCGCCCGACGGGCGGTGCGCGGCCTTCGACCGGAAGGCCAACGGCATGGTGCGCGGGGAGGGAGCCGCTGCGGTCCTGCTCAAACCGCTCTCCCGGGCCCTGGCCGACGGGGACACCGTCTACGCGCTCGTCCGTGGCAGCGGGGTCTCGCACGGCGGGGGCGGTCACATGGACTCGCTGATGATGCCCAACCCGTCCGCGCAGGCCGAGCTGATCGCCTCCGTCTACCGGGAGGCCGGGGTGGACCCGCGTACGATCGGCTACATCGAGGCCCACGGCACCGGCACCGAGGTCGGCGACCCGATCGAACTGCGCGGGCTGCGCAAGGCGTTCGCGACGCTGACCGGCCGGTCCGAGAACGAGCCCGTCAGCCCCTGGTGCGCACTCGGCACGGTCAAGTCCAACGTGGGACACACGGAGGCCGCCGCAGGCCTGACCGGCGTGGTGAAGACCGTCCTCGCGCTGCGGCACGGCATGCTTCCGCCGACCCTGCACTTCTCCGAGCCCAACCCCCTGCTGGAGATCGAGGACAGCCCGTTCCGGGTGGTGGACCGGCTCACGCCGTGGCCCTCCTCCGGATCCCCCCGGCGGGCCGGGGTGAGCGCCTTCGGACTGGGCGGCACCAATGCCCATGTCCTGCTGGAGGAGTACGCGCAGACCACCGACGGCACCGCGGAGCCGGACGGCCCCCGGCCCGAGGTGATCCCGCTGTCCGCCCGGACCCCGGAGCGGCTGCGCGCCCAAGTACACCGGCTCCATGCCTTCCTGACCGGGCAGAGCGCCGTGGCGGCGCCACCGGTGCCGCTGGCGGACCTCGGGCACACGCTGCGCGAGGGCCGGGACGCGATGGAGTACCGGCTCGCGCTGGTGGCGACCAGCACCGACGAGGTGGTCCGGCTGCTGCGGGCCGAGCTCGACGGGACACCCGACCCGAGCCTCGTGACCGGCACCGCGGGATCCGCCCGGGCCGATGTCCGGGAGGAGCCGGCAGCCGATCCGTATGCCGCCGCGCGGGCCTGGGTGGCCGGCGGGCCGCACTGGCGGCCCCGGCCTGGCGGCCGGACCCCACGCCGGATCCCCCTGCCCGCCTATCCCTTCGCTCCGCAGCGGTACTGGGCGGAGCCGACGGAGCAGATCCGGCCGGCGGAGCCGACAGGGCAGTTCCGGCCGGCGGAGCCGGACGTACCGGTCCCCGCCCCCGCGGCCCTGCCGGAGCTGCTGCAGGCGCTCACCGACGGCCGCATGTCAGTCGAACAGGTCGAACAGTCCATGGAAGGTGTGTTGTGAACCCGAAGGTGTCCAGGCGGCAGATCCTGGAGCAGGTGCGACGCGGTGAACTCTCGGTCGCGGATGCGACCGCCCTGCTCGGCGGTCCTGCGGCAGGGCGCCCGTCCGGCGGGGACGACGTGGTCTGCTTCCGGCCGGTCTGGGAATACGGCGGCGAGGTGCGGCCTGCACCGGTCGCCGCCTCCCGCGCCCTGGTGATCCTCGACTGCGCCGCGCAGCCGGAGGCTCCCGGCGTCGCCGCCCCGACGGGCGCGATCACCGTACATGCCGTCCGGGGCGGCGGGTGGGTCCGGCAGAGCGACACCCGTTTCCGCGTCGGCGTCGACGCGGACTCCGGCTTCACCCGGCTGTGGGAGGAGCTCACCGCACAAGGACGCATGCCCGAGCGCGTGGTCGTCGTCACCGAGGCGGCTCCCGAGCACTGCCTGGACGTGGCGTACCCGCTGGTCCGCGCCCTGATCCGGCACCCGCACCCGGACCGCCCGGAGGTGGTCTTCCTGCCGGTGGGGGCCCACGCCGCCCAGTCCGGGGACGCGCTCGGCGGGTTCTGCGCGGTAGCCGTCCGGGAGGACAGCCGGCTGCACGCCGTCTGCGTCACCACCGGGTACGCCGATCCGGACCCCGTGGGCCGGGCTCTCGCCGAACCGGCGCAGGCCGCGCCCGGGTCGGCCCAGGTGCGGTACGACAACGAGGGCCGCCGGATGCGCACCCTGGTCCCGGTGGAGCTCCCGCAGGACGCCGGCTCCGCCGTGGCCTGGCTGCCCGACCGGGGCGTCTACCTGCTCACCGGAGGAGCCGGCGGTATCGGCCTGCGGATCGCCGAGCTGCTCGCCCGGCAGTCGCGGGCGCGGCTGGTCCTGATGGGGCGCTCAGCCCTGGACGCCTCCCGCCGGGAGGCCCTCGCCCGGATCGAGGCAGCCGGCGGGCGGGTCACATACGCCCAGGGCGACGTGACCCGCCGCGAGGACGTGGCCTCGGCGGTCGCGCTTGCCCACGCCGCGTACGGGCCGCTGACCGGCGTACTGCACCTGGCCGGCGTCAACGAGGACGCGTACATCGTCAACAAGGCCCCCGCGGCCCACCACCGGGTCCTCGACCCGAAGATCGTCGGCGCCCGGCACCTCGACGAGGCCACGCGGCACGAGCCGCTGCGCTTCTTCGCCCTGTTCTCCTCCATGTCAGGCCATCTCGGCCACCCCGGCCAGAGCGACTACGCGGCTGCCGCACGTGCCCTCGGCGGCTTCGCCGCCCACCGCGCCTCCCAGGTCGAGGCGGGGGAGCGGCGGGGCGCCACGGTGAGCCTGGGATGGCCGCTCTGGGAGGGCGGCGGTATGACCCTCAGCGAGAACGACCGGCTGGCCACCGAGGAGTTGCAGGGGATGACGGCCATGCCGGCGGAGACCGGACTGGCCGTCCTGACCGCCGCCGTACGCTCCGGGCTGCCGGAACTCGTGGTGGTGCACGGCCGCGCGGCGAGGATCCGCGCCTTCGCCGCGGGCCGGACCGGCCCCGGCGGGCCGGGCCGGCCCGCGGGAGATCCCGGCACCCCCGCGGACGCGTTTGACGCAGCCGCCCGGCCCCGTACCGAAGCGGCGGGCGGCGCGATCACCGAGGCGGCCCAGGCCTTCCTGGTGGATCTGGTCGCGAAGCTGGCCGGGATCCCCGCCGGACAGCTCCGGCCCGACCAGGAGTTCTCCGCCCTCGGTATCGACTCCGTGATGATCAAGAGGCTCTCCGTCGCGCTGGAGGACCGGTTCGGACCGCTGCCGGTGACCCTGCTCTTCGAGCACCGGTCGGTTGCCGAACTCGCCCGGCACCTCGCCGAACACCACCCCGAGGCCCTGCGCGAGCCCACGGCGGACCGGGCCGGCGAGCGGCGGGAGGCGCCTCGCCGCCAGACGCCGGAGCCGGTCGCCGCACCGGCCACCGCCCCGGTCGAGGCGCAGCCGGAGGACGCCATCGCGATCGTCGGCATCGCCGGCCGCTACCCCGGTGCCGCCGATCCCGACGCCCTGTGGCAGGCCCTGGTCGAAGGCCGCGACTGCACCGGGGAGATCCCCGCCGACCGCTGGGACAAGGACCGCTGGTTCGACTCCGGGGACCGGCGCCCCGGAACCAGCTACGGGCGCTGGGGCGGCTTCCTGTCCGATGTCACCCGCTTCGACTCGCTGTTCTTCGGGGTGTCGCCCCGCGAGGCCGTGCGGATGGACCCGGCCGAGCGGCTGTTCCTGGAAGTGGCATGGTCGGCCATCGAGGACGCCGGGTACACGCGCGCCCGGCTGCACCGGCACACCCGCACCGAGGAGGGCCACGCCCTGGGCGTGTTCGTCGGTACGACGGGCATGGCCTACGAACTCGTGGCGGCCGAGGAGTGGGGGAAGGGCAACCCCGTCTCCGCGTACTCCATGGAGTTCTCCCTGGCCAACCGGCTGTCGTACTTCCTGGACGCCCACGGCCCCAGCCTGGTCGTCGACACGGCCTGCTCCGCATCGCTGACGGCTCTGCACCTGGCGTGCGAGAGCCTGCGCCGCGGCGAATGCCGGATGGCGGTGGCCGGCGGCGCCTACCTGAACCTGCACCCGATGAAGTTCGCCATGCTCTCCGAGCAGCGGATGATCTCCCCCGACGGGGTCGGCCGGGCCTTCGGCGAAGGCGGCAACGGGTTCGTGCCGGGAGAAGGCGTCGGAGCGGTTCTGCTCAAGCCGCTCGGCGCCGCGCTCGCCGACGGCGACCACGTGCACGCCGTGATCCGCTCCACCGCCGTCAGCCACGGCGGCAGGACCAACGGCTACACCGTGCCCTCGCCGAAGAGCCACGCCTCGGTCATCCGGACCGCCCTGCGCCGGGCCGGCGTGGACGCCCGCACCATCGGCTACGTCGAGGCGCACGGCACCGGCACCGAGCTCGGCGACCCCATCGAGATCGACGGCCTGACCCGTGCGTTCGGTGACCGCAGCGACGACCACCGGCACTGCGCCCTCGGCTCGGTGAAGAGCAACATCGGCCACGCGGAGGCCGCGGCCGGGATCGCCGGCCTGACCAAGGTGGTCCTCCAGCTGCGCCACCGCACCCTGGTTCCGACCCTGCACTCCGAACCGGCCAATTCCAGGATCGACTTCGCCTCGTCCCCGTTCCGGCTCCAGCGCGCGGTCGAGCCCTGGCGGCCCACCTCGGCCGGCCTCCCCCTGCGGGCGGCGCTCAGCTCCTTCGGCGCGGGCGGTGCCAACGCCCACCTGATCGTCGAGGAGTTCACCGGCGCGCCGCACCACCGGGACACCGGCGGCGGGCACGGCTCGGCCCCGGCCGAGGACTCCGGACACCTGATCCTGCTCTCCGCTCGGACGGAGGAGCGGCTGGCCGCGATGGCCGACCGCCTCGCCCGGCACGACGGCGCCGGGCTCCGTGACATCGCCCACACCCTCCAGGTGGGGCGTGAACACCTTGAGCACCGGCTCGCCCTGATCGTCCGCGACCGCGGCGAACTGCGGGAGCGGCTGGCCCGGTTCGCCGGCACCGGCGCCGCCGAAGGGGTGCTCACCGGTCGCGCCGCCCCGGACGCGGCGCTCCGCACCGACGACGGTCCCGAGCGGACCCGGTCACTGTTCGCCGCCCGCCGCTGGCGGGAGCTGGCCGAACTGTGGGTGACGGGCGCGGAGATCGACTGGGACGACGCCCACCGGGCCGCCCCGGCCGCCGGTCCCGCCCCCCACGTCGTACCGCTGCCCGGCTATCCCTTCTCCGGGCCGTCCCACTGGCCCGCCACGCTCCCCGCGGCACTCCCCGCGGCACTCGACGCGGCCCCCACCGCGGCCCGCACGGCCGCTCCGGGACCGGTCGCAGCCCTGGGCCCCCACACCTCCACGGCCGGCACGGCCTCCTTTCCCGTACTGCTCGGGACCCGCGACCGGGTCGCGGCCGACCACCTCGTCGCCGGCCGGCCCGTGCTGGCCGGAGTCGCGCACCTCGAACTGGCCCGGGCCGCCGCCCACGCCCTGACCGGCCGCCAGGTCGTCGAACTCACCGGCGTCCAATGGCGCGTCCCGCTGGTCCTGGACGGGACCGGCGCCGCCGTCCGGGTGACCACCGCGGCGGACGCGGCCGACGTGGCGCTCGTCACCGACGGCCCCGAGGGCACCACCGTCCACTCGACCCTGACCGCCCGCCTGGACGGCGGTGCCGCACCGCGGCCCCGCCCCCTCGACCTGGCCGGGATCCGCGCCCGCTGCGCCGCCCCGCGGTCCGGGGAGACCTTCTACGAGCGGGCCGCGGCCGAGGGCCTCGCGTACGGCCCCTCCTACCGGCTCGTCCGCCGGCTGTGGAGCGGTGACGGCGAGGCCCTCGCGGAACTCGCGGAACAGCCCGCCGGGACGGCCGCCGGCTGGTGGCTGGAGCCCGGGGTGGCCGACGCCGCCCTGCACACCCTGCACGGGGCGGTGCCGGCCTGGGACCGTCCCGCGACCCTGCCCGCCTCCGTGGACCGGGTCCGGCTGCACGCGCCGACCGGTCCGGCCCGCTGGGCGTACGCGCGCCTGACCGCTGCGGACGCCGAACGGGGTTCCGTCCGCTGCGAGGTGACCCTGTGCGACGCCCAGGGGCAGCCGCTGGTGGAGTTCACCGGCTTCACCGCCGTCCGCGCCCCCGGTGCATCCCCCACGGCCCGGGTGCCGTACTACCGGCCCACCTGGCGGCTCACCCCGCTCGACGCCGCCCGCGTCGCCCGCGTCGCCCGCGGCCAGGACGGCCCGGTGCTGATCCTCACCACGGAGCACGACCACGGCCTCGGCGCGGCCCTCGCCGAGCGGCACGGCGGCCGCGCCCACCTCATCGACCTCACGGCCACCGCCGCCGACCGGGCCACCGCCTTCGCCGAGCTGCTGCGGAGTCATCCGGTGCCGGCCGCCGTCTACTTCCTGGGCGGCGTGGAGCAGCGCCGGTACACCCCCACCGACCTCGACCACCTGGAGGACGCGCAGAGCCAGGGCTGCCTCGCACTGTTCCACCTGGCACGCGCCCTGGCCGAGCACCGCCCCCGCGGCACCCGCCTGACCGTGCTGACCAGCGACGCCCAGCAGGTCGACGAGGACATGCCGCTCGCCCATCCGTTCGCCGCCTCGCTGCACGGCCTGACCCGTACCGTCGCCCGTGAACTCGCCTTCCTCGACACCGTCTGCATCGACCTGGCCGGCGAGGACCTGGCCCGGTGCGCCGAACTCGGCCGCTGGGAGGCGCTGCTGGACGCCATCGAGGCGGAACCGGCACTGACACCGTTCGCCGAGGTCGCCCTGCGCGAGGGCGCCCGTATGGTCAAGCGGCTGGAGCCGGCAGAGCCGGGCGAGCCGGTGCCGGGGACGCTCCCGTTGCGCGACGGAGGCCGCTACCTCCTGCTCGGCGGCGCCGGCGGCCTCGGGCAGGTGATCGCCGGACATCTGGCGCGAACGTACGGGGCCCGCCTGATGCTGGTCGGCAGGCGACCGGCCGATGCACTCCCGGAAGGTCTGCTCGCATCCCTGCGCGAGGCCGGGGCAGAGGTGGAGTACCACTGCGGCGACATCACCGACCCCGCGGCCGTGCGGGCCTGCGTGGCGTGGATGCGGCAGCGCTTCGGCGGCGTGGACGGTGTGATCCACACGGCCTTCCGGCTGGCCGACCGGACCCTTGCCCGGATGGACGAGAGCACGTTCCGGGCGGCCCTCGACCCCAAGGTGCGCGGCACGGTCGCCCTCTGCGACGCGCTGGGCAGCCAGCCGCTCGACTTCCTCGCCCTGTTCTCCTCCGCCATCGCCCACACCGGGAACCCCGGACAGGCCAACTACGCGGCGGGCTCCACCTTCCTCGCCGCGTACGGCCGCAGTCTCGCCGGCCGGCTGCACTGGCCGGTCACCGTCTTCGACTGGGGCTTCTGGGGGGACCAGGGCGCCGTCGCCACCGAGGAACACCGCAGGCGCCTGGCCGACTGGGGCATCCTGCCGCTGTCCGCCGCCGAAGGCGTCCGGGCGTTCCGCGCCTGCCTGGCGGCAGGGGCGGTCCAGCTCGCCCCGCTGAAGGCGGACGGCTCCCTCGCCGACGTGACACCGGTGGCCACCGACACCCTCCAGCGCGCCGAACCCGCCGTCCCCGCAGCCCCCGCCCGGGTACTGGCCCCCGTGCGGGCCGCGGTCCGCGAGGCCCAGGCCGCGTACGGCGAGCCGTACGCGCCGGACTACCTGGACGCGGTGGACGCGTACGGGCGCCGCAGGATACGTGAGGTCCTCGCCGTCCTGGACGGCCTCGCCGGTCCCGCCGGCCACGCACCGGCGGGGCCGTCCGGCACACCGGACACCCGGCAGCGGCTGTACGAGGCGCTGCTTGCCGCCGGGCGGTCCGGACCCGGGGCCGAGACGGCCGACGTCACCGCGCAACGGGCGGAACTGGTACGCCGCTTCCCGGAGTCCGTGCCGACCCTCGACCTGCTCGACGACTGCGCGGCCGCACTGCCCGACGTGCTCGCCGGCCGCCGACGGGGGCTGGACGTCCTCTTCCCCGGCGGCTCCGGCCACCGGATCGCGGCGCTGTACCACGAAGACCCGCGCACCCGGTACTTCAACACCCTGTGCGCCGCCGCCGTGACCGCCGCGGCCCGGCATCGGCTGGACGGCCGCCCCGCGGAGGCCGGCCCGCTGCGGATTCTGGAGATCGGCGCCGGCACCGGCGGCACCAGCCTGCCCGTGCTCGACGCACTCGGCGCGCTCGCGTCCACCGGCACGGGCCTCCGCTACGACTGCACCGACATCTCTCCCACCCTGGTCGCCGCCGGGCGCGAGGGCTTCGGCGCGGCCCGTCGCTTCGCCGAGTTCAAGGTGCTCGACATATCCGGTGACCTCCGGGCCCAGGGCTTCGCGAACGAGCGGTACGACATCGTCCTGGCGACGAACGTGCTGCACGCGACGGCGGACATCCGGCGGACCCTCGCCAACGTGGCCGACCTGATGGCCCCGGGTGCCCTGCTGGTCCTGAACGAGGCCACCCGGGTCCTCGACAGCATCACGGCCGTCTTCGGGCTCACGGACGGCTGGTGGCTCGCCCGGGACCCGGAACTGCGGCTCCCGCACTCCCCGCTCGTCGGCCCCGGCACCTGGTCGGGTCTGCTGACCGAGGCCGGACTGAACGGGGTGAGCCGTCACGGAGTTCCCGGCCGGACGGCCGAGCAGGACGGACAGCAGCTGATCCTCGCGGAGCGCGGTGTGTGGCGCCGGGTCACGCCGGCCGACGGCGCGGGCCGGGCTCCGGCCGCCCGGAGCGCAGCCGCCGCCCACCCTGCCTCCGGGAGCACCGCCCCCTCCGACCAGGCCTCCGGGACCGCCGACGCGACGGCCCGCACGGCCGACGGCGCGACCCGCCCGGCCGTGGCACCGGCAGCCGGCGCACCTCCGGCCGGCCCGGAGACCGAGAGCCTGATCGCCAGGACCGCAGCGCACCTGACCGCCGTCTTCGCCGGCATTCTCAGGCTGCCGGAGCCGGAGATCGACCAGACGACGCCGCTGTCCGCGTACGGCGCGGACTCCCTCAGCACCATGGAGGCGGCCGAGCAACTGGAGCGCGTACTCGGTCCGGTGCCCAGGGAGGTCCTCTTCGCGGGGGACACCGTACGGGGCATCGCCGAGCAACTCGTCGAGCGAGGCGGTGCCACCCCCGCGGCGCTGCCGCCGAACGAGGCGGGCCCTGCGTCCGCTCCGGACCGGACGGCCACAGGTGCGGAGGCGGCTGCACCGGAACGGGCGACGGGACCGCGTGCGACCGTACCGGCGGAGGTGACCGAACCTGCGCGGGCGACCGGCCCGGCCCCCGAGCCGGGCCCGGCCGACCGTCCGGCCGGCCGTCCCGCCGGCTCCGCCGCACCCGCCGAGCCCATCGCCGTGGTCGGCGTGGCGGGCCGCTACCCCCAGGCCCGGGAGCTGGACACGTTCTGGGCGAACCTCCGCTCCGGGCGCCGTGCCGTCACGGACGTCCCGGAGGACCGCTGGCCGCTGGCCGAGCACCATGACCCCTCGGGCACCGACCCGGACCGCAGCTACCACCGATGGGGCGCGTTCCTCGACGACGTGGACCGCTTCGACCCGCTGCTCTTCCGGATCTCCCCCCGGGAGGCCGAAACCATGGACCCCGCCCAGCGGCTCGTCCTGGAGACCGCGTGGGAGGCTCTGGAGGACGCCGGCTGGCCGCCGTCCCGGCTGCGGTCCGCAGCCGCTCCCGGTATGCCCCGGGTCGGCGTGTTCGTCGGGGTGATGCACGCGCAGTACCAGCTGCTCGCCGCCGAGCAGTGGGGCCGGGGGCGCCGCCTGCGGGCCAACTCCTCCGGCTGGGCGATCGCCAACCGCGTCTCCCACTGCTTCGGCCTGACGGGACCCAGCATGGCGGTCGACACCGCGTGCTCGTCCTCGCTCACCGCCCTGCACCTGGCGGTGCGCAGCCTGCGGTCCGGCGAGTGCTCGGCGGCGCTGACGGGGGGCGTCAACCTCATCCTGCACCCCAGCCACCACCTCGATCTGTCCGCCGCCAGGATGCTCTCGCGCGACGGCCACGGCCGTGCCTTCGACACCGCGGCCGACGGCATGGTCACCGGTGAGGGCGCCGGCGTGGTCCTGCTCAAGAGGCTCTCCGACGCACTGCGCGACGGCGACCGGATCCACGCCTGCGTCCTCGGCACGGCCGTCAACGCCGACGGCCCGACGGACGGATTCGCCGTACCCGGCGTCGAGGCCCAGGTCGCCCTCATCCAGGAGGCATTGCGGGACGCCGGCGCGGACGCCGGCTCCGTGCAGTACGTGGAGGCCCAGGCCACCGGGTCCCCCGTCGGTGATCCCGTCGAGCTCGCCGCGCTGCGCCGCGCCTACGACGTGGGCGGCACCCGGCGCACCCTCACCATCGGCTCCCTCAAGCCCGGTATCGGCCACCTGGAGGCCGCCTCCGGCATGGCCCAGCTGACCAAGGTGCTGCTCCAGCTGCGCCATGACGCCCTGGCGCCCACCCTCGGCACCGACGGCCCGGCCACGGCCGACGGCTTCCGGGTCGTGCGGGAGCCTGCCGACTGGCGCCGTGAGCCGGGCGGTCCGCCCCGCAGAGCGGCAGTCAGTTCCTTCGGCGCGGGCGGGGCGAACGCCCATGTGATCCTGGAGGAGGCACCCCCGGCCGTCCGGCCCGCCCAGGAGGACTCGGCTCCGCAGCTGCTGGTGCTCTCCGCCCGCCGCCCCGACCGGCTGAAGGAACACGCCCGCCGCATGGCGGAGTTCCTGCACTCCGGGGCGGACCGGCTCCGCCTCGACGATGTCGCGTACACGCTCCAGACGGGCCGCGAGCCGCTCCCCGCCCGGCTGGCACTGGTGGCACACAGCGTCGGCGATGCCGCGGAGGCGCTCCGCGCATTCGCCCAGGGCGACGCTGCCGGCAGCGACCGGGTCCGGACCGGCACGGTGCCGCGCGCCCCGCACCCCGGACCGACCGCGCCGCCGGTGGAGCCGCAGGTGCCGGGTGAGGCAGGCCTGGCGGCCCTGGCCCGCGGCTGGACGGCAGGCGGCCAGGCCGACTGGCAGGCCCTGTGGGCCGGCCGTACGCCGCGCCTTGTCACGCTGCCGCACTACCCCTTCGCCCGCGACCGGTACTGGCTCGACGCCGAGCCGCCGGCCACCGGGCCCGCCGCGCCGGACACGGCGCCGTCCGACTACCCCGAGGAGTCTTACGTGACCCACCCGGACCCGGCCCCCGCGGCCGACGCAGCCGGGCCCGCCGCCGGCCGTCCGGCGGTGCCGGTCCCCGCGCGGGACGTACGGCCGGACATCGCCCGCACGGTGACCGAGGTGATCTGCGAGCTGCTGCACGTCAAGCCCTCCGACATCGACCTGGGCGACCACCTCAGCGACTTCGGCTTCGACTCGGTGACCATGGTCCACCTGGCCGACCGCCTGACCGCGGAGCTGGGCGTCCCGGTCAGCCCCGCCGTGCTCTACGGCTGCCCCGACGTCACCGCCCTGGTGAGGGAACTCGGCTCCGCGGCCGACCACACAACCCCCGCCCCCGCGACCGCCCCGGCCCCGTCCGCGCAGACGGCGCCTGCCCATGCGACCGGCCCGGCCCGGGCAGACACCCCGGCCCCTCTCGGCGACCCGGCCGACGTCCCGACCTCCGTCGAGACGGTGGCCCCGGTCGGCGCAACGGCCCCCGCGACGCCGGCGGCCCCGGCCCCGTCCGTATCCGTGACCCCGGCGCCGACCACGGCCCCCGCCGTCGCCGAGGCCCCCGTGCCCGCTGCGCGGACGGCCTCCGCACCGGCCTTCGCCCCCGCCGGAGGCGCCCCCGCCGAACCGGTCGCCGTCGTCGGCATGGCCGGAGCCTTCCCCGGCTCGCCCGACCTGGAGACGTACTGGCGCAACCTCGCCGAAGGCCGCGACCTGATCACCCGGGCCCCGGCCGACCGCTTCCAAGGCACGTCCGGCACCTCCGGCACGTCCGGCACCGCCGGATCCGCACCGTACTGGGGAGGATTCCTGGACGGCGTCGACCTGTTCGACGCCGGCTTCTTCCAGATCACCCCGCGCGAGGCGCGCGTGATGGACCCGCAGCACCGGCTGTTCCTCCAGACGGTGTGGTCGGCCGTGGAGGAGGCCGGCTATGACCCGGCCGCCCTCGCGGGCTCCTCGTGCGGCCTTTTCGTGGGCGTCGCCTCCTCCGAGTACGGCGAACTCGCCCGGGAGCGCGGAGCCGAGCTCGACGGGCAGCTCATGACCGGCAACGACCACAGCGTGCTGGCCAACCGGATCTCCTTCCTCCTCGACCTGCGCGGCCCGAGCGAGCCAGTCGACACGGCCTGCTCCAGCTCACTGGTCGCCCTCCACCGGGCGGTCCGGGCCATCCAGACCGGCGAGTGCGAGCTGGCGATCGCGGGCGGGGTCAACGTCATCCTCAGCCCCACCGGCTTCGAGGCGTTCGACCGCTCCGGCATGCTCGCGGCCGACGGTCGCTGCAAGTCCTTCGACCACCGGGCCGACGGCTACGTACGCGGCGAAGGCGTCGGCGCCCTCCTGCTCAAGCCGCTCAGCCGCGCGCGGGCCGACGGCGACCACATCCACGCCCTGATCACCGGGACCGCGACGAACCACGGTGGCCGGTCCGCCTCGCTCACCGCCCCCAACCCCGCCGCCCAGGCCGCTGTCATCGCCGCGGCACAGCAGCGGGCCGGAGTACGGCCGCAGGACATCGGCTACGTGGAGGCGCACGGTACGGGCACGGCCCTCGGTGATCCCATCGAGTTCACCGGCCTGCGTACCGCCTTCGGCGCCGGTGAACGCCCGGACGCGGCCACCCAGTTCTGCGGTCTGGGCAGCGTCAAGACCAACATCGGCCACCTGGAGACCGCCGCCGGCATTGCGGGCGTGATCAAGGTGATCCTCGGGCTTCGCCACCGGATGCTGCCACCGACCCTGCACCTGCAACAGGTCAACCCGCTGATCGAACTGGGCGGTTCGCCGTTCTACCTCGTGGGTCGGGCGCGGCGGTGGGACCGACCGTCCGGCACGGCCGGCCAGGCCGCCCGCAAGCCCCGCCGGGCAGGCGTCAGCTCGTTCGGGTTCGGCGGGATGAACGCCCACGTGATCGTCGAGGAGCCGCCGGCCCCCGCCGCCGCGCCCGCGGCGGCGGACGGACCCCAGCTCTTCGTCCTCAGCGCCCGTGACGAGGACCGGCTGCGTGCCTGCGCCCAGCGGTTGCTCGACCACCTGCGGCGGCTGGAGCGCGAGGGCACCCTGGCGCACGCCCGCCCCGCGGACACCGCGTACACCCTGCAGACCGGCCGCCCGGCGCTGCCCGTCCGCCTGGCCGCCGCAGCCGAGAGCCATGGTGAGCTGACCCGGCTCCTGCGCGCTCACCTCGACGGCACGTCCGACACCGCGCTGTGGACCGGGACGGTCACCACGCAGCCGGACACCGTCCGTCCCGACGCGGAGGAACTCGCCCACGCCGCCGAGCGGGCGCGGAGCGGTGATCCGGCCCGGCTGGCCGCCTTGTGGGTCCGGGGTGCCCGGCCCGACTGGGCTGCTCTGCACCAGGGCCGCCCGCGGTACCGGGTGTCGCTGCCGGGCTACCCGTTCGCCCCCGAGAGCCACTGGCTCCCGAAGCCGGCGAACCCCACTCCGGCACAGGACCCCGTGCAGGCCGCCCCGCGCGTCCGGGCCGTCACCATGTCCGTTCCCGACCTGCCGGTCACCACGCCCGCGCCCCGTCGCGCTCCGGATCCGACCGCCCCGGCCCCTGCACGAGCCACCGCCCCGGCGGCCCACGCGGTGACTCCGCGGACGGCCACCCCGGCTCCCGCCCCGCACTCCTCCGACAGCGACCCGCTGGCTGCGCTGCGGCGCCACGTGCGCGAGGCCGTCGCCGACGGCATCGGGATCAGCCCCGAACAGGTCGTACCCGCACGCGAGTTCTCGGCATACGGAGTCGACTCCATCGGAGCGATGCGGATCATGCAGCAGATCCAGGCCCGGTACGGTGACCACATCCCGATGGCGGCCATCCTGGAGCACCCCAGCGTCGACCGCCTGACCGCCCACCTGAACGAGAACTACGTCCTGCCGGACGTAGTGCCGGACGCAGTGCCGGGTGACGTCGCCGCAGCCCCTGCCCAGGCACGTCCCGAGACCGCCATCCGCCTGATCCCCTTCGGTGACGGTGGTGACGGTGGTGACGGCACCGGCGGGACACCCTCGTACTGCCTGTTCGGTGACACCGGAGAGCTGACCTGGCTCACCCACCTGCATGCCCGCCTCGCCGAGGACGGGCCGGTCTTCGGCCTGGAGGCGCCCGGCTTCGCGGAGGACGCGGATCCGGCCGGGGGCATCGCCGAACTGGGCGAGTGGTGCGCCGCCGTCATCGCCGGCCATCACACCGGTGGTCCGTGCCGCGTCATCGGCCACGGGCTGGCCGGCCTCGTCGCGGGGGAGACCGTACGCAACCTGGTGTCGCGCGGTGTGGAGGTGGCCGGACTGCTCCTCCTCGGCACTCCGGAGCCGGGTGACGACACTCTCCCGGCCGAACCCGTCGCCGTCTCGGTCGTCGAGGCCGCCTCACGGTTCGCCGCGGCCTGGGGCGCCGGACACCCCGTGACCGGCCTGCCCGACGGGGGTCTGGAGGAGCAGTTGGACGCGGCGGTGCGAGAGCTCGCGGACCGCGCCCCGATGTCCGCTCCCGACCTGCGTCGCTGGCTGCACACCGCCGTGCGCTGGCGGAGCGCCCTGGCCCGCGAGGCCGCGGCGTACCGGCCGCAGCCAGTGACGGGGGAGGTGCTGGTGATCCGTCCGGCCGAGCCGGCGGCCGGGGCGGGCGCCACCCGCGGCGACTTCGGCCGGTGGATCGCACCGCCGCCGGCGGTCCGCGAACTCGACTGCGCTGCCTGGGCGCTGACCGCGGCAGGCCCGTCCGCGCGGATCGCCGACCTGCTGGCCGGCAGCCCCGCCTCCTCCGCATCCGTCCCGTCGCCGTCCCCGTCCCCGTCCGCGGTGGCCGTGTCCCCCGTGGTGCCCATCAACCGGCACGGCAACGGGCGCCGGTCCGTCTGGGCGCACAACCTGTACGGCGAGGTCAGCTACGCCATCTACCTTTCCCGCCACCTCGGCATGCGCCAGCCCGTGATCGGCCTGGAACAGCTCGGCTCCGGTGCCGGGTCCGGCGACGCACGCCCGAAGGAGTACTCCTCCGTGGAGGACATGGCCGCGCACTACGTATCCGAGCTGCGTACCGGCTTTCCGTGCGAGCCCTACCTCCTCGGCGGCTGCTCCTTCGGCGGCGTCCTCGCGTACGAGATGGCCCGCCAGCTCCAGGCGCAGGGCGAGGAGGTCTCCCACCTCATCGCCATCGACCCGATCATGCCGGGCACCGAGGCGTGGGACAGCGTCGACTGGGGCACGGTGACCGCCGTCGAGGCCGAGGCCTTCTCCCTGGTGATGCTCGGCAACGCCATGTGTCAGCGCTGGGGTGTGAGCGAGCAGATCGGCCTCGACTCACTGACCGGCTTCGACCTCGACAAGCAACTGGACCTCGTGGCCCGGCACATCCACGAGCGTTCCCCGGCGCGGCCCGAGGAAGAGATGATCAAGCGGCAGATCCTGGTCCGCCACGAACTGATGCTCCGCAACGGCGACCTGCTCCAGGCTTACCGCCCGCGCCCCCTGCTCACGCCCGTGCCCACCACCCTCTTCCACGCGACGGAGGGCTTCCTGGCCGCGGGGAACACCAACGGCCTGCCGGCCGTGCCCCGGACCAGCACCGACACGTCGAACGGCTTCGCCGGCTTCGTCGGGGACCGGCTGGTGATCCACGAACTGCGGGCCGACCACCACACCATCGCGCACAACGAGAACCTGGCACGCATCGCACGGATGCTGACGCCCCTGCTGGACAGGAGCGGCTTCCCGGCCAGCCTCTTCCCCGCGTCGCTCTACCCCTCCAGCACGAACGGCAGCAGGTGAGGCAGGCATGGACTTCAGCGTCTACTTCTTCTCCGCGAACGACCGGCACGACTTCGGCGAGCGCTACCGGTTCGTCCTCGACGTCGCGCGGTTCATCGACAGCCGCGGATTCACCGCCATCTGGACCCCCGAGCGCCACTTCCAGGAGTTCGGCGGCAGCTTCCCCAACCCGGCCGTCCTGTCCGCGGCACTGGCCGTATCGACGCGCCACCTCCAGCTCCGGGCCGGCAGCGTCGTACTGCCCCACCACCACCCGGTCCGGGTGGCGGAGGAATGGGCGCTCGTCGACCAGCTCTCCGGCGGCCGCACCGGGATCTGTGTCGCCACGGGCTGGCACCAGGGCGACTTCGTCTTCTATCCGGAGAACTACGACACGCGCAGGGAGTACACCCTCCGGCACGTCGAGACCCTGCGCTCGCTGTGGCGGGGCGCGCCGGTCGCCTTCCCCGGCCCCGGCGGACGCGAGCTGAGCGCCCGCACCTACCCGCGGCCCGTACAACCCGAGCTCCCCCTCTGGCTGGTCCACACCTCGAACCCGCAGACCTGGGCGGACGCCGGCCGGCTCGGCCTCAACGTGCTCTCCCTCCTCACCAGCTGGGAGAAGCTCGCAGAGGACATCGCCCGCTACCGCGCGGCCCGTGCCGAGGCCGGCCACGACCCGGCCGCGGGGATCGTCACGATCGGCATGCACACCTACATCGCCGACGACGAGGACCGGGTGTGGGAGACCGTACGCGGCCCCGTGAAGAACTACCTCTCCTCCTTCATGGCCCAGCAGCGGACCGACGACAAGGTCCGCGGCAGCGCCCGCGGCACCGACAGCGGGGAACAGGACAAGCTCGCCGAGCTCATGGCGGAGGACTACTACCAGCGGCGTTCCCTGCTCGGCACACCGGACAAGTGCGCGGCGACGGTGGAACGGCTGCGTGACTCGGGAGTGGACGAGGTGGCCTGCCTCGTCGACTTCGGCCTGCCGTTCGACACGGTGACCGCGGCGCTCCCGGCCCTGGACGCACTGCGCCGCCGCTTCGCTCCCGCCCCGACCACCACGCGGGCCACCGCGTCGGCCACCGTGCCGGACCCCACGGCCACCCGTGCCCCGGCCCCGGCGACCGCGCCCCGCATGACCTGGTACTACGACCGCGGCTGAAGCACAGGCCCGGTACCCGGCCCCGCACCATCCATCCCTCACCGCCCCCGGCAGCAAGGAGAAGCACCGCCATGACCGCCACCCCGCAGTCCAACACCGAGGAAGTCGCCGAACTCTACGACGAGTTCAGCGAGTTCCACGCCCGGATCTGCGACAGCAACCTGCACGTCGGCTACTGGCCGGAAGGGGACGAGACCTCCTCCTTCCAGGAGGCCACGGCCCACCTCTCGGAACTCATGGTCCGCCGGCTGGAACCGCGTACCGGACAGCGCGTCCTCGACATCGGCTGCGGCATCGGCCAGCCCGCCTTCCACCTCGCCCAGGCGGCGGAGGCCGACATCGTCGGAATCACCGTCAGCAAGCGGCAGATCGAGCGGGCAACGGACCGGGCACGGGAACTCGGGCTCGCCGGACGTGTGCAGTTCGAGCGCGCGGACGCCATGAATCTCCCGTACGCCGACCGGTCCTTCGACGCGGCCTGGCTCTTCGAATCCCTGATCCACATGCCGGACAAGCCCAAGGCCCTGCGGGAGGCCGCCCGGGTGCTGCGCCCCGGTGCCCGGCTCGCGATAGCGGACATGTTCCACGAGCCGGGACAGGACTGGTCGCAGATCCACCCCCTGGTCACCGCGACCACCCTCGACGCGTATGCGCCCATGCTGGAGGAGGCCGGCTTCCGGGTGCTCGACATCGAGGACGTGACCCCGCGCATCCTCGTCCCCGAGCAGGTACGTGTCAGCCTGCGGGCCCAGATGCTGGAGCACCGCGACGAATGGGTCCGGATCGCCGGCGAGGACGTGGTGAAGGCGATGCTCGACCCCGAGCTCAACACCTTCTACACGCCCGGCCTCGGCTACGTGCTGATCACCGCCGAACGGAGCTGACCCGAGGACAGGCCCCGATGGGACGAGGCCCCGCCGGCTTGCCGGCGGGGCCTCGTCCGTGCGGAGTGTGCGCGGCGTCAGGGGATCAGGACGTGCAGCAGCTCCGGTGCCAGGTGCCCGAGCAGGCGGGCCCGCTCGGGCTGGAGGAAGAAATGCCCGCCGGGCAGCAGGGTGACACCGGAGCCGGCGCCAGTCAGCGCACCCCACGCCGCGAGCCCCTCGGCACTGGTCTCCCGGTCCTCCGTGCCGCCGTAGGCCAGCACCGGGCAGGGCAGCAGCCGGCCCGCGGGGAACTCGTACGTCTCCAGCATCGTCACGTCGGCGCGCAGGACCGGCAGGTACACAGCCCGCAGCTGGGGATCCTCCCGGATGACCGGCGGGATCGCCCCGTACCGGGAGTCCAGTGCCTCCAGGAGCTCCAGGTCGGGCAGCCGGTGCACGGACGTGCGCGGGCGACGGCGCGCCGAGGGCGCGTTGCTCGCGGAAACGGCGAGCAACGCGGGGTGCAGATCCCACTTCCGGCCGAGCTCATGGGCGATCTCGTAGGCGAGCCAGGCCCCGAGGCTGTGCCCGAAGAGGGCGAACGGCTCGTCGCCGAGCAGGCCGGCCAGTGCCTCGGCCGCTTCGACGGCCACCGCCCGCAGATCCGTGCCGAGGGGTTCCCGGATCCGGGCGTCCCGTCCGGGCAGCCGCAGCGCCCACGGTTCGACCGCGGGCGGCAGGACGTCTCCCCAGCCGTGGAACGCGGCAGCGCTTCCGCCGGCGTAGGGCACACAGATCAGCCGTATGCGGCCGGCCCGCTCCCGGGGCGGCCGCAGGACCCACCTGTCCGCTAGGCGCTCCATGACGGCGCCTCAAGGCCACGGCGGGCCGGCGCGGGCGCTTCCAGCCCGTAGTCGCGCAGCGCGAACAGCCGCGTGGTCAGCCGCATACAGGGCTGGATCAAGGTGTCGACGAACACCAGGAAGCACACCGTGCCGAGCCCCACCGGCCCGCCCATCAGCCACCCGCTGCCGAGCAGCACCAGCTCCAGGCTCCCCTTGGCCGCCCAGAAGGGCCACTTCCACCGCTGCGTCATCGTGATGGCGACCAGGTCCATGGCGCGGATCCCCAGACCGCTCATGATGATCAGGGCCGAACCGTAGGTGCACAGCAGCACGCCGATGAGCATCAGAACGGCCCGGTGCACCGGCAGGAGCCCCGCCGCGTCAACGGCCCGCAGGATGTCGATCAGGCTTCCGCAGAGGAAGAAGGTGACGAACGGGGAGACGACCGGGCGGCGCCGGTTCCACAACGCCCACACCGCGATGCACACCACGGCGACCAGGGCCTGCGCGATGCCGATCGTGGCGGTCACGTGGCGGAGCAGCCCCAGGGCGAAGACATCGAGCGGGTCGGTGCCGAGATCGGCCCGGATGAAGCAGGCGGCGCCCGCCGAGAAGACCAGACAGCCGGTCAGGTACACCAAGGACCTGCTGCGGAGGTCCGGCAGACGGGCCGGCAAGCCGGACCGCTTCCAACGAGGCTGGGACATTGCTCCCGCACTCCCTTCGGGGTCGGCGCGCACCGGCGCCGCGCCGCGCCGCGGCGGGAGCGGTGACGGTCGCGGACGTGTGTCGGCACGAGCCTCGCCCACCGCGCGAGCGCCCACCCCGGTAGAACCCCCAGCACGGACCCCAGACCGCTGTCGCGAGCCCGGTCACCGGCCACCCGGCGCCCTATCGTGAGTCGTCGTGGCAGCGGCAGGGCACCGCTTACCGGTGGTGCGGCCTGACACGGAAGGCCGGGATCAGGAAAGCGGGAAAGCGGGAACGGGGAACGTGATCGAGCGGATCGTGCCGGCCACGGTCGTCACCGACGCGGTGTACGGAGACCAGGTCTGGGACGCGGAATCGGTGCTGTTCCCTGCCGAGGCGCAGGGTGTGGCCACCGCGACGGAGGCCCGCCGGCGCGAGTTCGCCACCGTACGGATGTGCGCACGCAGAGCGCTCGGAGGCCTCGGCCTGTCACCCGTGCCCTTGGTCCGCGGCAGGCGCGGAGCCCCCGAATGGCCGGCCGGCGTCGTCGGCAGCCTCACCCACTGCCCCGGCTACCGGGCGGCCGCCGTGGCGACCGCACAGGACGTGGTTTCCCTGGGCATCGACGCCGAACCCAACGTGCCCCTCCCGGCAGGGGTGCTTGCCGCGATCGCCACTGCTGCCGAACTCCGCGAAATCCTCGACCTCGGGTCCAGGAGTCCCGAAGTGTGCTGGGACCGGCTGCTGTTCAGCATCAAGGAGAGCGTCTTCAAGACCTGGTACCCGCTGACCGGCCGGGAACTGGAGTTCCAGCAGGCCGACATCACCCTGGACCCGGCCGGCGGAACCTTCCGGGCCCGCCTGCTCGTCCCCGCGCCCGAGCTCGAAGCCCTGGCCTGCGGCCTGCACGACGGCGCCTTCCCCGGCCGCTGGCTCGTCCGGTACGGCCTGATCCTCACCTCCGTCGTCCTGCCGGGAGCCGCTGCCCGCGACTCGGGCGGCCGGCCGTCCTGAAGGTCTCCCGCCGTCCTCACCTGGGCGGGTACGCGGGGCCTCGTACCACTGGCCGCGGCCCTGGCGGTCCGGGGCGTGCCGGGTCAGGGGCCAGGTGTCAGCAGCACGTCAAAACGGCGAGAAGGTCCCGTTCGGAATCGCCCAGGTCGGTTGCCGGGCGTCGAGAATCGGCTCTCAAGGGAGTTGATATCGGTGACCGCACAAGCGATGACATGGACGGTGAAGGGTGCGCGGAAGGCGTCCCCTCGGCTGTACTCGGCCAACGGAGCGCCACCCCCGAGGCGCATCGTCACCGTCGACGACACCGCCGGCGTCGCCGCCGTACACCGTCTGATCGGTGAGGGCAACGCCGTCCTGTGGCGCGGCGACTATCCCGGTGCGCGCAGTCTCCTCGCCGCTCTGGGCCGCCGCGTCGAGCGCCGGGGTCCGGCCGTCGGCCGGACCCCGGCCGAGATGTTCCGGTTGCACCGCGAGGAGCAGTCGCGCCGGGCACGGCTGCTGGGCCGGCTGCTCATTCCGTACGAGAGCGACTGGAGGATCCCGCTGCGACGCGCGCCCTGGGTACAGGAAGCATGCACCCAGGCGTACGGCCCGTGCGCAGGGCCCGGCGTCGGCTCGCTGCGGGAACTGCTGGGCGTGATCGGCGCGTACGAGTGGCGCAAGAAGGGGGTGGAGGTCCCTGCACTCGGCGGTGGCCGCATCCACCCGCACTACGGCGTCTTCTCCCCGGTCCGTGGGGAGTACGTCGACCTGGTGGCCGAGACAACGCTGCCTTTGGGCGACAGGGCCTTCGATATCGGCACCGGCACCGGCGTACTGTCCGTCGTCCTGGCCCGGCGCGGGCTGCGCCGCATCATCGCCACCGACCACGAAGCGCGCGCCGTGGCCTGTGCCCGCGACAACGCCTCACGTCTCGGTCTGGCGGACACGATCGACGTACGACACGCCGACCTCTTCCCGGAAGGTCGCGCCCACCTGATCGTCTGCAACCCGCCCTGGCTCCCCGGCCACCCCCGCACGCTGCTCGACCAGGCGGTGTACGACCAGGACAGCCGGACCCTGAAGCGCTTCCTCACGGGGCTCCCGGGCCATCTGGAGCCGGGTGGCGAAGGCTGGCTGATCCTCTCGGATCTGCCCGAACGCCTCGGACTGCGTGAGCGCACCGAGCTGGCGGACACGATCACGGCGGCGGGCCTGCGCGTGCTGTCCCGCAAGGCCACCGAACCCCGCCACCGCCGTGCGAAGGACCCGTCGGATCCCTTGCACAGGTTCCGCGCGGCAGAGGTCACGTCGCTGTGGCGGCTCGGAGTGGCGTGAGCCCCACCGTCCCTGCGGTTGGCTTCTCCAAAGGGGCACCGCAAGGAAGCCGGAGGACTCGGCGCACCCTCCGGCGCGCCTGATCTCACGTCAGATGAGGACCTCTTTCTGCCCGCGGCGACATCCGCCTGCCCCGCGCCGTGCGGATGCCGCCGCGCACCATCAGGCCGCCGGAAGGGAGAGCACCATGGTCAGCCCCCTCCGGGGGTGTCCTCAGGTGCCAGAGTCCCGCTCATCGCTTCGGTGAGGCCCTTGGCAAGGGACAGGCAGACCGAGCCCCGCCGAGTTGTCCTGGTCGCCCAGGCGTTGGAACGGCTCGAAGAGACGCTCGTGGTCAGCCGTCGCGAGGCCGGGTCCCCGGTCCGTGATGCGTATCTCCACGCGCCCGGCGAGCGCGCTCGCGGTCACGAGCACCGGGAGGCCGGGCGGTTGCCGGGCCGGCACACCGGCCAGGTCCAGCTCCGCGTACCGGGAGCCGCGGTACGCGCACTCCCTGCGGGGGAGCACGTCCAGCCCGTCGAGCATGGCCTCGTCGGGCTTGCGGTACGTCTTGCCCACTCCCGGGGCCGCACGGAGGAAGACCTTGAGCCGGCCGGTGCGGGTGACCGCCCTGGGGGGTCCGGTTCCCGCCAGTTGTGCCGAGTGAGCCATCACTCAGTGTCCTTCTGGGTGCGACCAGGCGCGTACCAGGTAGCCGATCAGGCTGACGGCGATCAGAACGCCGACTACTTTCTCCACACTCACAGTCCGTCTCGCTTCCCCGTGTGACCGTGCCCGCGCCCGCCAGACCGGTGCGCGCCGCCCCAGCGAACCCCAGAGAACGGCACAGCGCGAGCGCAAGCCACAACCCCTGACGGCATTCTGGCGGCCCGGACATGGAATATTGACGCTGCGTTGGCAGCCGTGTGCCCGATAGAGTGAACGCGGAGTGCCGGGAAGCCTGGTCGGCGTCGCGAGGCACGTGGCCCGCGTCGATCGAACGGGGGATCCGCGTGCGCAGTGTCAGCACGGTCCTGTTTCTCGTGGTGCTGGCCACCGC
Source organism: Streptomyces venezuelae (assembly GCF_008642295.1). Classification (GTDB taxonomy): domain Bacteria; phylum Actinomycetota; class Actinomycetes; order Streptomycetales; family Streptomycetaceae; genus Streptomyces; species Streptomyces venezuelae_C. The sequence continues at coordinate 6,379,596 of NZ_CP029190.1, forward strand.
CGTGGCCACCGGCGCCCGGCGCTGGCGCATCCCCGCCCCTCCGCTGCTCGTCCTCGCCGGACTCGCCGTCGCCCTGGTCCCCGGCACGCCCGAGATCCACGTCAGCCCCGAGGCGATCAGCCTCGTGGTCCTGCCGCCCCTGCTGTACGCCGGAGCGGAGGAACTCTCCTGGCGCGAGCTGCGGGTGGTGTGGAAGCCGGTCGGCGTACTGGCCGTGGGCCTGGTGCTGGCCTCCGCCGCGGCGGTCGGCGCGGTCGCCTCGTGGCTCACCCCGCTCTCCTGGCCCATGGCCCTGGTCCTCGGATCCGTCCTGGCCAGCACCGACCCGGTGGCCGTCACCGCCCTCGGCCGGAGGCTCTCGCTGCCGCCCCGGGTGCAGGTCCTCGTGCAGGCCGAGAGCCTGTTCAACGACGCGACCTCCCTGGTGCTCTTCCGCGTGGCAGTGGTCGGCGCCGTGGCGGTCGGAGGGGCGTCCTGGCAGTCCGCGGGCGGCGGGTTCCTGGTCCTGGCCGGGGGCGGCACGCTCATCGGCGCCGCGGTGGCGTGGCTGGTGTCCCGGATCCGTGAGCGGACCGAGGACCCGGTCCTGGAGACCGTCATCGCCCTGCTCACGCCGTATGTGGCGTACGTGCTCGCCGAATCCGTCCACGCCTCCGGGATCACCTCGGTGGTCGTCGCGGGCGTCATGCTGGGCAGCGTGGCCGACCGGCTCACGGACGCCCCCATCCGGCTCCAACTGCACGCCGTGCAGGGGACCGTGGTCTTCCTCCTGGAGAGCGTGGTGTTCAGCCTCATCGGCCTCACGCTGCCCGGCCAGGTCGCCGCGCTCACGGACCGCGACCGGCTCTGGCCCCTCTACGCGCTGGCCATGGCCCTGACGCTGATGGCCGTACGCCTGCTGTGGGTACTGCCGCTGGCAGCCGTCGTCCAGCGCCAAGCCGGGACACCGCCCTCCTGGCGGATGCCGGCCGTGCTCACCTGGGCCGGCACCCGGGGCGTCGTACCGCTGGCCGCCGCCCTCGCCATCCCCGTCGCCGCCGAGGACGGCACCCCCCTCGCCGAGCGGCCGCTGGTCCTGGTCCTCACCACCTCCGTCGTGGTGCTCACCCTCGTGGTCCAGGGCTTCTCCCTGGCCCGGGTGGTCGAGCGGTCCGGCATCGCCCTCGAACCGGACCACACCGAGCGGGAGGAGGCCTCGGCCCGCTGCGCCCTGGCCACCGCGGGCATCCGGCGGCTCGACGAGCTGACCGAGCTCGAAGCCGTGCCGGACGCGGTGGCCGACCGGCTGCGCCGCAGCCTCCAGGCACGCCTCGAACACGCCCGCGACCGGCTCGAGGACGCCGACCCGGCCGCCTCGGCCGATCACGCCTACCGCCGGCTGCGCCGCGACCTGATCGCGGTCGAGACCGCCGAACTGGAGCGCCTCTACGATGCCCGCCGGATCAGTGACACCACGCGCAGGCGGCTCCAGCGTTCCCTGGACCTGGAGGAGACGCGCCTGGCGCTCGCCACGTGAGCCGACCCGCGTGAGGGCCGGAGGCCACTCGGGGTGCGTCAGGACCGTGCCGCCGGCTGACCGGCGCGCCGCCGGGCGCCGTCCGCCGGTGCGGCCGCGCCTCCCACGGCGTGGTGGGTGTACTCGTACTCCGGACGGAAGCCGGCGCTCAGAGCGAGGTGGCGGGTGCTGCGGTCGCCGGCGGGGCAGGTCCAGCTGGGCGTACGGCGGCGGGCGGCGATGTCGGAGCACAGTGCGTTGACGCAGGCCGGTCCCAGGTGCTGGAGGCGCGGGTCGGGCACCGTGACGCAGGCGATCTCCTCGTACACCGTGCCCAGGAAGTAGGTGCAGGCGAGGGCGACGATCCGGTCGCGGTGGAGTGCGGCCCAGGCGTAGCCGGAGCGGGCGAGGGCCTGCGGGCCGCCCCACGTGCGGTGTACCCAGCTCATCGCGGCGGGGAGCCGGCGCAGGGCGAGGGTGTCACGTGTGGTGAGCCGCCGTACGGTCACGTCCAGCGGCGGCCGGGCGGCCGGCGAGGCGGAGCGCTTGACGTGCACGATCCGCGGCCAGGGCCTGATCTGGTCGAACGCGCTGTCGAGCAGCGGACGGAAGCGGTCCGGCGCCTCGATGGAGGTGTTGGCGAACGGAGCCAGGTCGGCGGGTTCCAGCGCGCTCGGGTCGCCGCGCAGCAGGACGTGCTCCCCGCACTCCGCCGCTATGACTCGGGGACGTACGGCGCGGTCCGCCCACCACGTGCCGGCCTGGGTGGCCAGCAGGTGCTCGGTCAGGGTGGCGGGGCCCGGCGACCCGGCCGGGAACCAGCGGATCAGGGCCGGCAGCTGCCTGGCCGGGAGAATGATCACGGAATCTTCCTTCGGTGCGCGGGCATGGCTGCGGGGCGGCCCTGGACGGAGGGCCGCCCCGCGGGGAGGGGCAGTGCCCAAGCGGCCTCGGGGAAGTGAGGCACGCCCCCGCGCCACCCGGCACCTCACCACACTGCCGCATCGCCCAAGTACGTCCGGTACGAGGGCGGTGCGGCAGCACGCCGATGCTTCCCCTCGGCCCTTCGGGCCTGGGGAGACCCCATGCACCGGACGACGCGGAAACGCACCCCACTTCCCCGGGGCCGCTTAGCGCTGGCCGGCCTTGCTGCCGTGGTTGGCGGCCTTCTTGCGGCGGGCCTTCTTCTTGCGGGCGCGCTTGGACATGGTGGTGGAGCCCTTCTGCCGGTGCCTCTTCAGGCGGTGTGGCCGACGAGGAGGTCGGCGAGCTTGGTGAGGCGCTTGACGGTGCGCTCCTCGGTGGCGGCGGGCGCGGGAGCCACGCGCTGGTCGCGGTCGTAGTAGGCGCCGTTGACGATCTCGGTGGCCGGGTCGACGAGCCGTACGACGTGCGCGGCGCCCTCGGCGGCGGACTCGCCCTCCTGGCCGTACAGGTGCAGCAGGCCGGTGTGGCAGACACCGGGGTGCACGGAGACGGCGGTCACGCGTGGGTCGGCGGCGAAGACCGTGAGGGCCAGCTGCGACTGGGCGTAGGCCGCCAGGCGGGAGTAGCGGCGCAGCCGGTGGGGGTCGTTCCACTGGATGGCGGCGGTGCGGTGAAGGGAGGAGGAGACGTTGACGACGCGGCCGCCGGGGGCGCTGGTGAGGGCGTCCTCGAGGAGGTTGGTCAGGAGGTAGTGGGCGAGGAAGTTGACCTGGAGGGCGATCTCGTTGCCGTCGGGCGTGATGGTGTGGCGCTCGGGGGCGGCCATCGCCGCGTTGTTGACGAGGGCGAACAGGCCGGGGTGTTCGCGGTTGACGGCGCGGGCGAGGGACTCGACCTCGTCGAGGTGGCTGAAGTCGGCTGCCAGTGCGTGCAGTTGGGAGGAATCGATACCGGCCGTGGCGACGAGGCGGTCCGCGGCGCTCTGCGCCTCCTCGGGGGTGCGGCCGTGCACCAGGACGGTCGCACCCTGCTCGGCCAGCTGTCGGGCGGTCTCGTAGCCGATTCCGGAGGTGGAGCCGGTGACCAGGACGGTGCGTCCGGACAGGGAAGAGGACATGTCGGTTTCCTGTGAGAGGGCATGGCCGAGGCGCCCGTGCGCGGGGCAGGGGACGGCTCAGGTCATGCGGGAAGGATGAGAACGCGCAAAGGCGTGGCCCGGTGGACGGTTCGCCCGCGGGATGCGGGTACGCGGCGTCGTTCGGCCGGCGGTCGGGTCAGACGGTCGGGTCAGACGGCCGGGCAGGCAGCCGCCGCTGTCGGCGACACCGGCGCGACACCGGCACGGCTTCGCCATGACGGTGGCCGGTCTTCGTAGCGCGGACCGCTGTTCACGACCGCCATCTCAGCGCATCCCGGGACCCCGGGCAAGGGGCGGCGCACTGCTTTGACGACCCTCTGACGTGGCAGGATGACAATCCGTCAGGAGGGTGTCAAGGTTGGCCCCCGGTGCGGAAGGAACCCGTCAAGAGCGGGTGCGGGGGCCGCGGGCCGGCCTCAGAATGATCTTGCGACAGCGCCGCGGCCGAGACCGTGGGGAAGTCTCCGTACGGCGCGCGGCCTGGACGTGCCCCGGACGGAGGCGCCGCCGGGTCGTTCTGTCCGTGGGGGGCGGGGCGAACTCGTTCACCGCGCGTCCGTCGCCGACTGATGAGCCGCCCGGCTGCCGGTGCAGGGATACCGGAGGCCGGGCGGCTCTGTGCGTTGTCCTGGCGTGCTCGTCTTCGCACGCCGTCCTGTGAGCCGGTCCCCGTGGTCAGCTGACCGCCGAGGAGGGCAGCTCGGCTGCCACCTGGGGGGTGTCATGTGCCACCCGTAGCGTGAGGACCATCGTGAGCCCGCCGCCGGGGGTGTCCTCGGCGGTGAGGGTGCCGCCGATGGCCTCGGTGAAGCCGCGGGCGACGGCGAGGCCGAGGCCGACTCCGGCTCCCTGCGGCGCATCCCCGTGCCGCTGGAAGGGCTCGAAGATGCGGTCCTTGGCCTCGTCGGGGACGCCTGGCCCGCGGTCGACCACCCGTACCTCGACCCGGTCGGCGATGGCACTAGCCGAGATCAGGACGGGCTCCCCGTCGGTGCTGTACTTCACGGCGTTCTCGACGATGTTGGCCACGGCCCGTTCCAGCAGGCCCCGGTCGACGGCGACCATGGGCAGGGTCTCGGGGATGTCGAGTTCCACGCTGTCCTCGGGTACGCCGCCCAGGGCCATGGGGACGACTTCGTCGAGGTCGGTCTCGCGGATCAGCGGGACGACGGTGCCGGTGTTGAGTCGGGACATGTCGAGCAGGTTGCCGATGAGGTGGCTGAGCCGGTCGGCGCCTTCCTCTATGCCCTTGAGCAGAACTGCCTGGTCCTCCTCGGACCACTCGACGTCGTCGGAGCGCAGAGAGGAGACGGAGGCCTTGATGCCGGCGAGGGGGGTGCGCAGGTCGTGGCTGACGGCGGCGAGCAGGGCGGTGCGGATGCGGCCCGCTTCGGCGAGGCGCTGGGCTTCCTCCGCCTGGCCGACCAGGCGCTGGCGGTCGAGGACGACGGCGGCCTGGGCGGCGAAGGCACCGAGCACGCGCCGGTCCTCGGCGGGCAGGACCCGGCCGGACAGTGCGAGGGCCATGTTCTCGCCGATCGGCATGTCGACGTCGGCGTCCTCGGGCCGGGCCACCGGGCCCGTGCCCACGGCGCTCGCGATGGTCCAGGACTCCGTCTCGTCGGCTCGCTCCAGCAGGGCGACGGACTCCATGGCGAAGGTCTCGCGGACCCGCTCCAGGAGCGCGTCCAGGGCGGTCTCGCCGCGCAGCACGCTGCCGGCGAGGAAGGAGAGGATCTCGGACTCGGCGCGCAGCCGGGCGGCCTGGTGGGTGCGCCGGGCCGCGAGGTCGACCACCGAGGCCACGGACACGGCCACGCCGAAGAAGATCGAGATGGCGACGATGTTGCGGGGGTCGGAGATCGTCAGCTGGTGCAGCGGCGGCGTGAAGAAGTAGTTGAGCAGCAGGGAGCCGAAGGCCGCCGAGGCCAGCGCGGGCAGCAGGCCCCCGAGGAGGGCGGCCGCGACGGTGAGGGTGAGGTACAGCAGCATGTCGTTCGCGAGCCCGAGCTCGGGAAGGACGCTCAGCAGCACGGTCAGCAGGGCGGGGCCGATCATGCCGGTGAGCCAGGCCCAGATGGTGCGCCCGCGCCCCAGCCGGGCCCCTCGGGCGATCGGCAGGCCGCGGCCCTTGGCGACGGCGTCGTGGGTGACCAGGTGGACGTCGAGGTCCGGCCCGGACTCGCGGGCCACGGTGGCGCTGACGCCCGGCCCGAAGATGTACTGCCACGGCTTGCGGCGGCTGACGCCGAGGACGATCTGGGTGGCGTTGACCCCCCGGGCGAACTCCAGCAGGGCATCGGAGATGTCGTCGCCTATGACGTGGTGGAACGTGCCGCCGAGGTCCTCGACGAGGGTGCGCTGGAGGGCAAGCTCCTTGGGGGAAGCCGAGGTCAGTCCGTCACTGGCGGCGATGTAGACGGCCAGCACCTCACCGCCGGCGCCCTTCTCCGCCAGCCGGGCGGCCCGCCGGATGAGCTGGCGCCCTTCCGCGCCGCCCGTCAGACCCACGACGATGCGTTCGCGGGCCTGCCAGGTGGTGCGGATGTTGTGCTCGCCGCGGTACTCGCGCAGGTACTCGTCGACCCGGTCGGCGGTCCACAGCAGGGCCAGCTCGCGCAGGGCGGTGAGGTTGCCCGGGCGGAAGTAGTTGGAGAGGGCCGCGTCGACCTTGTCGGGCTTGTAGATGTTGCCGTGGGCCATCCGGCGGCGCAGGGCCTGCGGGGACATGTCGACCAGCTCGATCTGGTCGGCCCGCCGCACCACCTCGTCCGGGACGGTCTCCCGCTGCCGGACCCCGGTTATCGTCTCCACCACGTCACCCAGCGATTCCAGGTGCTGGATGTTGACGGTGGAGACGACGTCGATGCCGGCCTGGAGCAGCTCCTCCACGTCCTGCCAGCGCTTGGCGTTGCGCGAGCCGGGGACGTTGGTGTGCGCCAGCTCGTCCACCAGGGCAACCGCGGGACGCCGGGCGAGGAGCGCGTCGACGTCCATCTCGGTGAAGGTCGTCCCCCGGTACTCGATCTCGTGGCGCTCGATCATCTCCAGCCCGTGGAGCATGACCTCGGTGCGCGGCCGGCGGTGGTGCTCCACGAAGCCGACGACGCAGTCGGTGCCGCGTTCGATCCGGCGGTGCGCCTCGGAGAGCATGGCGTAGGTCTTGCCGACGCCGGGCGCCGCGCCGAGGTAGATCCGGAGCTTGCCGCGTCCCATGGGTTCGACTCTCTGTTGCAGGTGGTGGTGGTGCGTGTCGGTGGTGCTGCGCCGGTCAGGGCTCGAAGCGGTACCCCATGCCCGCTTCGGTGATCAGATATCGGGGGTGAGAGGGGTCGGCTTCCAGTTTCCGCCGGAGCTGGGCCATGTAGACACGCAGGTAGTTGGTGTTCTCCTGGTAGGTGGGGCCCCATACTTCCAGGAGCAGCTGCTGCTGGGTCACGAGGTGGCCGGGGTGGGAGAGCAGGATCTCCAGCAGGTGCCATTCCGTCGGGGTCAGCCGTACGGTGCGGTCGCCGCGGTGGACCTTCTTCGCGGCCAGGTCGACGGTGAAGTCCTCCGTCACCACCAGTGCGGGCCGGTCCGTCGCGGCAGGGGCCTCCTGACGACGGCTGGCGGCTCGCAGGCGGGCCAGCAGCTCGTCCATGCTGAACGGTTTGGTCACGTAGTCGTCCGCGCCGGCGTCCAGGGCCCGTACCTTCTCCTCCGAGGTGTGCCGGGCGGAGAGTACGAGGATGGGGACGCGGCTCCAGCCCCGGATGCTCTTGATGACGTCGATGCCGTCCATGTCCGGCAGCCCGAGGTCGAGCACGATCACGTCGGGGTTTCGGGCAGCGGCCAGGTGCAGGGCGGACGTCCCGTTGGGAGCTTCCTCGACCTCGAACTTGCGCGCCTGGAGGTTGATCTTGAGTGCGCGTACGAGCTGGGGGTCGTCCTCCACCACCAGAACCCGGGTCATGTGGTGTGCAGCCTTTCCATAGGTGCAGTTACGGCCGTGAGCCGACGGGGTGCGGACACTCCGCGCCCCGCCGGCTCCGGGTTGTGCGATGGGTATCGTCAGCCCTTGGCCACCAGGGCCTTGAGTGCGGTGTTGAGCTCGAGGACGTTGACGCGGGGCTCGCCCATGAATCCGAGGGGCCGGCCCTGGGTGTGGTCCTTGACGAGCTTCTCGACCTGCTTCACGTCGAGCTTGTTCTGCTCGGCGACGCGGTGGACCTGGAGTTCGGCGTAGGCAGGGGAGATGTGCGGGTCCAGGCCGGAGCCGGAGGAGGTGACGGCGTCGGCCGGTACGTCCTCGGGCTTGACCTGGTAGGTCGCGGTGGAGTTGTCGGCGACGACCGCGTCCTTGGCGGCGATGACCTGGGCGCAGAGGGTGCCTTCCTCGGCGTCCTTGGTGCACTGGCCGTTCACGGCGCCGTTGTCGGCGGAGCGGTTGGTGGCGCCGGAGAGGATCAGCGAGTACTGGGTGTTGACGCTGTTGGAGCCGAGGCCGTTGGAGGGGCGCGGCTGGAACCACTTGAGGTCCGGCTTGGCCGCCTCCTCCGGGTCGTCGGGGTTCTGCTTGGGCAGGTTGTAGGTCTGTCCGATGAGGGCGGAGCCGACGACCTTGCCGCTCTTGTCCTTGATCTCGGAGCCGTTGGCCTTGTCGTTGAACAGGGCCTGGGCGATCCCGGTCACGGCCAGCGGGTAGAGCACACCGCAGATGACCGTGAGGACCAGCAGGGCCCGCAGGCCCGCGCCGAGCAGCCGTGCTGCGCTGGATACGGAAGTGTTCATTGCGGTCACCCGATGCCAGGGATGAGGGAGATGAGCAGGTCGATGAGCTTGATGCCGATGAACGGGGCGATCAGGCCGCCCAGTCCGTAGAGCCCGAGGTTGCGGCGGAGCATCTTGTCCGCGCTGGACGGCCGGTACTGCACGCCCTTGAGGGCGAGCGGCACGAGCGCGATGATGATCAGCGCGTTGAAGATGACGGCGGAGAGGATCGCCGACTCCGGGGAGGCCAGGCCCATGATGTTGAGCTTGTCCAGGCCCGGGTACGCCACCGCGAACATCGCGGGGATGATCGCGAAGTACTTCGCGACGTCGTTGGCGATCGAGAACGTGGTGAGCGCGCCCCGGGTGATGAGGAGCTGCTTGCCGATCTCGACGATCTCGATGAGCTTGGTGGGGTTGGAGTCCAGGTCCACCATGTTCCCGGCCTCCTTGGCGGCCGAGGTGCCGGTGTTCATCGCGACGCCGACGTCCGCCTGGGCGAGGGCCGGAGCGTCGTTGGTGCCGTCACCGGTCATGGCGACCAGCTTGCCGCCCGCCTGCTCCCGCTTGATGAGGGCCATCTTGTCCTCGGGGGTGGCCTCGGCGAGGAAGTCGTCGACTCCCGCCTCCTCGGCGATGGCGCGCGCGGTCAGCGGGTTGTCACCCGTGATCATGACGGTCTTGATGCCCATCCGGCGCAGCTCGTCGAACCGCTCCCGCATGCCCTCCTTGACGACGTCCTTGAGGTGGATGACACCCAGGACGCGCGCACCCTTGTCGTCCTTGACGGCGACGAGCAGCGGGGTGCCGCCGGCCTGGGAGATCGTGTCGGTGAGCTCCCGGGCGTCCGCGGCGACCGTGCCGCCCTGCTCCTCGACCCAGGCGATGACCGATCCGGTTGCACCCTTACGGGTCTGCTTGCCGTCGACGTCCACGCCCGACATACGGGTCTGCGCGGTGAACTCGATCCAGGTGGCGTGAGCCAGCTCGCCCTGGTGGCGCTCCCGGAGCCCGTACTTCTCCTTGGCGAGCACGACGACCGAGCGACCCTCGGGCGTCTCGTCGGCGAGCGAGGAGAGCTGGGCGGCATCCGCCAGCTCGGCCGCGGTGGTGCCCTTGACGGGCACGAACTCGGAAGCCTGGCGGTTGCCGAGGGTGATGGTGCCGGTCTTGTCGAGCAGCAGGGTGGAGACGTCGCCGGCGGCCTCGACGGCCCGGCCGGACATGGCCAGGACGTTGCGCTGGACCAGGCGGTCCATACCGGCGATGCCGATCGCGGAGAGCAGTGCACCGATGGTGGTCGGGATCAGGCAGACCAGCAGCGCGGTCAGCACGATGAGCGAGGTCTGCTCGTCGGCCCCGGCGTAGATGGCGAACGGCTTCAGCGTCACGACGGCGAGCAGGAAGACGATGGTGAGGGACGCCAGCAGGATGTTGAGGGCGATCTCGTTCGGGGTCTTCTGCCGGGCGGCGCCCTCGACCAGGCTGATCATCCGGTCGATGAAGGTCTCGCCCGGCTTGGTGGTGATCTTGATGACGATGCGGTCGGAGAGGACCTTGGTGCCGCCGGTCACGGCCGAGCGGTCGCCGCCCGACTCGCGGATGACCGGGGCGGACTCACCGGTGATCGCCGACTCGTCCACCGAGGCCACGCCCTCGACGACGTCACCGTCGCCGGGGATGATGTCGCCGGCCTCGCAGACCACCAGGTCGCCGATCCTGAGGTCGGTGCCGGGGACCTGCTCCTCGCCGGTGCCGTCCTTGGTCAGGCGGCGGGCGACGGAATCGGTCTTGGCCTTGCGCAGGGTGTCGGCCTGCGCCTTGCCGCGGCCCTCGGCGACGGCCTCCGCGAGGTTGGCGAAGATCGTGGTCAGCCACAGCCAGGCGGTGATCGCCCAGCCGAACCAGTCCGTCGGGTCCAGACACGCCAGCACGGTCGTGACCACGGAGCCGACGAGCACCACGAACATGACCGGTGACTTGATCATGACGCGCGGGTCGAGCTTGCGGATCGCGTCCGGGAAGGACTTGACCAGCTGCTTGGGGTCGAAGAGGCCGCCGCCCACGCGTCCGGCCGGGGGCTTGTGCCCGGTCGGGACGTCCTCGTGCGGGGCTCGGGTGGGGGTGGTGGTGCTCATGAGGCGAGCCCTTCGGCAAGCGGACCCAGCGCGAGGGCGGGGAAGTAGGTCAGACCGGTGACGATGAGGATGGTTCCGACGAGCAGCCCGGTGTAGAGGGGCTTGTCGGTGCGCAGCGTGCCCGCCGTCTCGGGGACGGGCTTCTGCTCGGCCAGCGAGCCGGCCAGCGCCAGGACGAACACCATGGGCAGGAAGCGGCCCAGCAGCATGGCGATGCCGATGGTCGAGTTGAACCACTGGGTGTCGGCGTTCAGGCCCGCGAAGGCGGAACCGTTGTTGTTGGCTCCGGAGGTGTAGGCGTAGAGGATCTCGGAGAAGCCGTGCGCCCCGCTGTTGGTCATCGAGTTCGCCGGGGTGTCCAGCGCCATGGCGGCGGCCGTGAAGCCGAGCACCAGCGCCGGGGTGATCAGGATGTAGCAGGCCGCGAACTTGATCTCGCGGGTGCCGATCTTCTTGCCCAGGTATTCGGGCGTACGGCCGACCATCAGGCCGGCGATGAACACCGCGATGATCGCCATGATCAGCATGCCGTAGAGGCCGGAGCCGACACCGCCGGGCGCGATCTCGCCCAGCTGCATGCCCAGCAGCTGGATACCGCCGCCGAAACCGGTGTACGAGGAGTGGAAGGAGTTCACCGCACCGGTCGAGGTCAGCGTGGTGGAGACCGAGAAGATCGCCGACGCGCCGATCCCGAAGCGGGTCTCCTTGCCCTCCATCGCCCCGCCCGCGACCTCGAAGGCCGGGCCCTTGCCCGCGAACTCGGTCCACATCATCAGCGCGACGAAGCCGACCCAGATGACGGCCATGGTCGCGAGGATCGCGTAGCCCTGCTTGACCGAGCCGACCATCTTGCCGAAGGTCCGGGTCAGCGAGAACGGGATGACGAGGATCAGGAAGATCTCGAACAGGTTCGAGAACGGGTTGGGGTTCTCGAAGGGGTGGGCGGAGTTGGCGTTGAAGTAACCGCCACCGTTGGTGCCCAGCTCCTTGATGACCTCCTGCGAGGCCACCGCGCCGCCGTTCCACTGCTGCGTACCGCCCATGAACTGGCCGACCTCGTGGATGCCGGCGAAGTTCTGGATGGCACCGCACGCCACGAGAATGACGGCGCCGACCACCGAGATGGGCAGCAGGATGCGGACCACACCGCGGACCAGGTCGGCCCAGAAGTTGCCCAGCTCACCGGTACGGGAACGGGCGAAGCCCCGGACGAGGGCCACGGCCACGGCCATGCCGACCGCCGCCGAGACGAAGTTCTGCACCGCCAGGCCGCCGGTCTGCACGACGTGGCCCATGGCCTGCTCGCCGTAGTACGACTGCCAGTTGGTGTTGGCGACGAAGGACGCGGCCGTGTTGAAGGCCTGGTCGGGGTCGATGGACGCAAAGCCCAGCGAGCCGGGCAGCGAGCCCTGCAGGCGCTGGAGGCCGTAGAGGAAGAGGACGCTCACCGCGGAGAAGGCCAGGACACCGCGCAGGTAGGCGGGCCAGCGCATTTCAGCGGTCGGGTTGGCGCCGATGGCCTTGTAGACCCACTTCTCGGGAGCGTAGTGCTTCTCCGAGGAGTAGACCCTGGCCATGTAGTCGCCCAGCGGGCGGTAGGCCAGGGCCAGGGCGGCGATCAGGGCAAGAAGCTGGAGCACACCAGCCATCTGGGAACTCATGACGGTGCTCAGAACCTCTCCGGCTTGACGAGGGCCAGGACGAGGTATCCCAGCAGGGCGACGGCCACGACCAGGCCGACAATGTTCTCGGCGGTCACAGCTTTGTCACCCCCTTGGCGACGAGACCCACCAGCGCGAAGACCGCGATCGTGGTGAGGACGAAGGCCAGGTCGGCCATCGCGAGCTCCTGAAGAAGAAGTGATGAAATGGATTCGGCCGGGTGGCCGATACGGATCACATCGCATCACGCTCGTCCCGTTAAGACACCTTGACGGCCTCCATACGGCCCGATGGGAACTCTTAACGCGTCACTGACGGCAGCCTCGCCCCGCATCCCGCGAAATTCTCCCCATTCCAGACATGTCTGGGTCTATCGACCCTGTGTAGTCAAGGGCGGGCGCCCGGGATGGTCCGGTCAGGCGCGTCGTGTCGCGGACGCCGCCGCATGTCGGCCAGGGGGCTGCGGCCCGCCGATTCCGCTTCCGGGTCCCGCGCCCGATGCCTTGACGCGTTCCTGGCAAGTCCTTGACGGACTTCCGTGCACCGCCGTCAAGAGCGCAGCAATTCCTCTGCCCGCAGGGGGGGCCGAACATGATCGGGACGGTAGGTTCCTGCACGTTCCCGCCGCCGGGGGCCCTGACCATCGCATGACGACGGCCGAGGGGGCTCATGCCGAGTGGTCCCCGGCGGCTCGAACTCCGCTGATGCGCGCCCGACGCCCGGCCCTCTGGGTGCCCGCCGATTCCACCGCCGAAGGTCTGACTCTTGATGTCTCCCGCCGCAGCGCAGCACATTCCTCCGGGCCTGGGGAGCCCGCCCCCTCCGCCGGTCGCGAGGCCGCCCCGCGGCCGTCCCGGGCCGGCCAACATCCTGGAGCCCGAGCGGCTCGCCGAGTCGGTACGGGAGGCGATTCGCAAGCTCCACCCCCGTGAGCTGGCCCGGAAGCCCGTGCTGCTGGTCGTCGGGGTGGGCTCGGTGCTCACCACCTTGTCGGCACTCTTTCACCCGTCCGTGTTCACGTGGGTGATCAGCGTCTGGCTGTGGCTGACCGTGCTGTTCGCCAACCTCGCCGAGGCCGTGGCCGAGGGCCGCGGCCGGGCCCAGGCCGCCTCGCTGCGCAAGGCGCGCACCGACACCGTCGCCCTGCGGATCAAGCACTGGACGTACGGGACGAATCTGGGCCGTGCCGAGACCGAGGCCGTCACCCCGTCCGAGCTCCAGCCGATGGACTTCGTGCTCGTCGAGGCCGGGGAACTGATCCCGGCCGACGGGGACGTGGTGGACGGGGCCGCCATGGTCGACGAGTCCGCCGTCACCGGCGAGTCCGCGCCCGTCCTGCGCGAGTCGGGCGGCGACAAGTCCGGGGTCACGGGCGGTACGACCGTGCTGTCCGACTCGATCGTCATCCGCGTCAGCTCCCGTCCCGGACACAGCTTCCTGGACCGCATGATCGCCCTGGTGGAGGGCGCGTCCCGGCAGAAGACCCCGAACGAGATCGCCCTCAACATCCTGCTGGCGGCTCTCACCATCGTCTTCATCCTGGTCGTGGTCAGCCTGCAGTCCATGGCCGGCTACGCGAAGGCCGCCCAGTCCACCACCGTCCTGGTCGCCCTGCTGGTCACCCTCATCCCGACCACCATCGGCGCCCTGCTCTCCGCGATCGGCATCGCCGGCATGGACCGCCTCGTCCAGCGCAACGTCCTGGCCATGTCAGGACGGGCGGTCGAGGCCGCCGGCGATGTGAACACCCTGCTGCTGGACAAGACCGGCACCATCACCCTCGGCAACCGCGAGGCCGCCGAGTTTATCCCGCTGCCCGGCCAGAACCTGCACGCCCTCGCGGACGCGGCCCAGCTGTCCTCCCTCGCCGACGACACGCCCGAGGGCCGGTCCGTGGTCGCCCTCGCCGGCCGGTACGGCCTCCAGCCCCCGACGGAGAGCGCGCTGAGCAATCCGCGCTTCGTCGAGTTCAGCGCGAAGACCCGGATGAGCGGAGTCAACCTGAGCTGGGACAACGGCGCCGGCTGCGCCATCCGCAAGGGCGCGGCGGCACAGGTCATGGACTGGGTGGTGATGCGCGGCGGCACCGTACCGGCGGAGGCCGCCGAATGGTCGGCGGCCGTATCCGCCTCCGGCGGCACCCCGCTGCTGGTCGCCGTCCACGACTGGGACGGCCCGCGGGTGCTGGGCATCGTGCACCTCAAGGACGTGGTCAAGGACGGCATCCGTGAACGCTTCGCGGAGCTGCGCCGGATGGGCATCCGCACGGTCATGGTCACGGGCGACAACCCGCTGACCGCCAGGGCCATCGCGGCCGAGGCGGGCGTGGACGAGTACCTGGCCGAGGCCACCCCCGAGGACAAGCTCGCACTCATCCAGCGGGAGCAGGCGGGCGGCAAGCTGGTCGCGATGACGGGTGACGGGACCAACGACGCCCCGGCGCTGGCCCAGGCGGACGTCGGCGTGGCCATGAACTCCGGTACCTCGGCCGCCAAGGAGGCCGGGAACATGGTGGACCTGGACTCCAACCCCACCAAGCTCATCGAGATCGTGGAGATCGGCAAGCAGCTCCTGATCACCCGCGGCGCCCTGACCACCTTCTCCATCACCAACGACGTCGCCAAGTACTTCGCGATCATCCCGGCCATGTTCGCCTCGGCCTACCCGGGCCTGGGCGCGCTGAACATCATGGGCCTGCACAGCCCCCAGTCCGCCATCACCTCGGCGATCATCTTCAACGCGCTGATCATCATCGCGCTGATCCCGCTCGCGCTGCGCGGCGTCCGCTACCAGCCCGCCTCCGCGCACGACCTGCTGCGCCGCAACCTCGCCGTCTACGGCCTCGGCGGCCTGGTGCTGCCCTTCGTCGGCATCAAACTCATCGACCTCGTGGTTTCCGCCATCCCCGGCATCGGATGAACTCCGCCGGAGCGCTGTCAGCGGCCCGCCGGGCTCCATGACCGCATCCGGCCCTCTCGAAAGGCGGCCCCGTCCGGGCCGCCGCCACCCGAACCTCCCGAAGGGTCTGTTTCGTGATCCCCATCGATCCCTCCCGCCTTCCCGCCTTGACCAGGTGGTTTCCGGGCGGTGCGCCAGGTGTCGCGGCTCTTGCCGAGCACGTGCTCGCCACGGGATCAGGGCAGTGGTGGGCGGACCGCGCCGTCAGCCCCCGGGTGATGGGCGTCTCGTGCGGCAACCACGTCGTGCTACGAGGTGACCCGGACGTTCTGGAACAGGGGGCGTTGGCCCCCTTCGCCGGCAGCTACGTCGAGGCCCCCAGCCGCTTCCGGCCCCTCCTGCGTGCGTCGTTCACCCGGATGGAGCCCTGGGAGCGCATGGTGTACCTCCACCATGCCCCGCCCGTCGCCGCCCACCCGCCGCGCGGCGTCACGGTACGGCCGCTCACGACCGCCGACACCGCGGCCGTGGCCGCCCTCGGACCCGACAGCGCGTGGATCCACCACACCTGGGGCGGACCGGACCGGCTCGCGGCGTCCGGCCATGCCTGGGGTGCCTTTGACCACGGCCGCGTTCTCGCGCTGGCCTGCACCTATGTCCTCGGCAGCCGCTTCGAGGATGTTGCCGCGCTGGCCGATCCCGGCCACCGGCGCCGGCACCTGGCGCTGGCCTGCGTCAGCGCCCTGTGCGCGGACATCGAAGCCCGCGGACGCGTACCGAGCTGGAGCTGTTCGCGGGACAACCGTCCCAGCCGGCTCCTGGCGTGGTCGGCCGGTTTCCGTCTGTCCCGCGAGTACGTGCACTACGTCACCGGGCCGGCCCGCGAAGAGACGCGGCACGCCGGCTGATCCCCCTGACACGCAATCACGCGTACGCCGAATGCCCGCCACCAGTGCCGATCTTCAGGTGGTCGCCATACGCTCGGGCCGTGCCGAAGGCGACGGAGATGCTGAAGCGCCTGGTGATCGGGCGGGCCAGACGCAGCGAGGAGCTGGGCGAGACCCTCCTGCCCAAGCGGCTGGCCCTGCCGATTTTCGCGTCCGACCCGCTGTCCTCGGTGGCCTACGCCACGCAGGAGATCCTGCTGGTGCTCACCCTCGGAGGATTGGCCTACCTGCATTTCACCCCGTGGATCGCCGCCTCGGTCGTGGCGCTGATGACCGTGGTGGTGCTCTCGTACCGCCAGGTGGTCCGGGCCTACCCGAGCGGCGGCGGCTCGTACGAGGTCGCATCCACCAACCTCGGCCCCTCGGCCGGTCTGGTGGTCGCGGCCTCACTGCTGGTCGACTACGTCATGACCGTGGCGGTCTCCGTCGCCTCCGGGGTGGACAACATCATCTCGGCGGTGCCGGCGCTGGCCGGCTACCGGGTCCTGATGGCGCTGGGTTTCGTGGCCCTGCTGACCGCGATGAACCTGCGGGGCGTACGCGAGTCCGGCCGGCTCTTCGCCGCGCCCACGTACCTGTTCATCGGCGGCGTGCTGATCATGGTCGGCACCGGCCTGCTGCGCTACCTCCTGGGCGATGCCCCGGTCGCCGAGAGCGCCAAGTACGGCATCACCCCGGAGGAAGGCGATGCGGACCTGGCCGGGCTGGCCCTGCTCATGCTGGTGCTGCGCGCGTTCTCCAGCGGCTGTACGGCGCTGACGGGTGTGGAGGCGATCTCCAACGGCGTGCCGGCCTTCCGCAAGCCCAAGCCGAAGAACGCCGCGACCACCATGGCCGCGATGGGCATCGTCGCGATCACCATGTTCGCCGGCGTCACCACACTCGCGATCGTCGCCAAGGTCCACATCGCCGAGGACGCCTGCCGCCTCACGGGCCTGGCCGACTGCGAGGGTTACACCCAGCGCACGGTCATCGCCCAGCTGGCCGCGGCCGTCTTCGGCGGCAGCAATAGCATCGGCTTCTACTACATCCAGGCCGCCACGGCCCTGATCCTGATCCTCGCCGCGAACACCGCCTTCAACGGCTTCCCGCTGCTGTCCTCGATCCTCGCCCAGCACCGCTACCTGCCACGGCAGCTGCACAACCGCGGCGACCGGCTCGCCTTCTCCAACGGCATCCTCGCCCTGGCCATCGCGGCCGGCCTGCTGCTGTACGGCTACAAGGCGAACGTCACCAGCCTGATCCACCTCTACATTCTCGGCGTCTTCACCTCCTTCACCTTCTCCCAGTCCGGCATGGTCCGGCACTGGAACCGCGAGCTGCGCACCGAAACCGACCCCACCCTGCGCCGCCGTCACCAGCTGGCCCGCACCATCAACGCCACCGGCGCGCTGGTCACCGGCCTCGTCCTGGTGATCGTGCTCGCCACCAAATTCACCCAGGGCGCCTGGCTCGCCGTACTCGCCGGGATCCTGCTGTGGCTGATGATGCGCAGCATCCGCCGCCACTACGACCACACCGCGGCGGAGCTCGCAGTGACGGACGCCCGCGCCGAGAGCATGCTGCCCTCCCGCGTCCAGATGATCGTCCTCGTCTCCACCGTCCACAAACCGACCCTGCGGGCCCTGGCCTACGCCCGCGCCTTCCGGCCCGACCACCTGGAAGCACTCACCGTCGCCGTCGACCGCGAATCCATCGCCGCCCTGCGCAAGCAGTGGGACGACTACGAGATCGAGGTACCGCTGAAGGTCCTCGAATCCCCCTACCGCGAGATCACAAAGCCGGTCGTCGAGTACGTACGCTCCATCCGGCGCGCCGGCCCCCGCGACGTCGTCGCCGTCTTCATCCCCGAATACGTCGTCGGTCACTGGTGGGAGCACCTCCTCCACAACCAGTCCGCCCTCTGGCTCAAAAGCCGCCTGCTCTTCACCCCCGGCGTCACCGTCACCAGCGTCCCCTGGCAGCTCTCCTCCGCTGCCATCGCCGACCACGCCGCCGCCCGCGCGCCTGGCTCGGTCCGCCGCGGCGAACCCCCCAACCCCCCTGAGCATGCCGCGTCAAGAGACTCCCGCTGATCGCAGCGTAGTGCCCTGCCGGCACTACGCAGGGGCTGCTCCGCCGTCCCGCTGGTCGGCCAGGTCCTCGACGCGGTCCTCGGCTGGGCATGGGCCGACCCGGTCGTTGCGCTCGTCATCGCCGCCGTCGCCGTCAAGGAAGGCCGTAATGCCTGGCAAGGCGAGGGCTGCCGGGTACCCTCTGCCCACACCTCGGCCCCCGTCACCGCGGTCAGCGCGGATGCGAGCGGCTGCAAGCCGGGATGTGCCTTCTGCCCGGGACACGAGAGGGGAGCCGTGAAACTCCCCGACAGGGACGCTTTCCCCGGCCGGAGGCCGGCCCGGCGTCAGTGCCATACCCAGCCCGGAGGCCAGCGGCCCCATGGCAGAACCCCGAAAAACACAACGGGGGCAGACGCCCCTCGCACCAGCATCCGGACCAACCCGAAGCCTGACGGGCGCGGCGAGGTGCCTGTCAGCCTTCCCGAGGTTCGACAGGGCCAGCTGTCCTGGCGCCTGAATCCTTGCGTGCCGCGAGCAGGAACAGGACTGCAGCGGCGGCGGTGAAGCCGAAGCCGACGCTCATGCACGCGGTGACCGTCTCGAAGGAGGCGTCGGCGATCCGGGGGATGCCGTTGGCGAGCATGAGGGCGTAGATGCACAGGATGCCGTAGGCGCGAAGCCGCATCCCGGCCTGTCGCTTCCGTATCCACGGCGGTGTCCACCCTGCCAGTATCGCCACCGGCACCGGCAGCATGAGCGCCGTGCACACTGCCAGCGCTGTCCAGTGGTACAGCGGATTGCCGTTCACCCCGACCCCTTTCGCAGACGATCACCAGCCTACAGAGGGTTGGCGGGGCCCGTCCGTGCCGAACACCGCGAGCTTCCGGCGAACCTATCCGGTCAGAGCACTGGCACGGGCCGGTCTACCGCACCGGGCGCCATCCTCAAGCCTGCGGCCGCGTGCCTGCCCCGTCATTGGGAGCCAGGCGGGAGAGGACCTTGGCGTACACCATGGTGGCCGCAGCGGCAACGGTCGCTACGAACGCCAGCGCGAGGATGCCCAGCAGCGCGGGCCACTGGCGCAGCTCGTCGCCACGGCAGACTCTGTCCTGAGGCGACGGCTCGATCAGAGGGCCCCGGCACACAGCTTGGGTCCCCTGGTACGAGGACACCTCCGGGCCGTAGTCGGAGAGCATCAGGAAGACGAACCATCCCCAGATCGCCAAGGCCAGGAGCATCCACACCACCGACCACGCTTCGATCCGGCGCGCGTCCCGGCCGGCCTTCCCCGCAGGCCCGGGTGCGGTGTCCGCAGGAGTGGACGCTTCCAGAGCCGTTTCAT
Source organism: Streptomyces venezuelae (assembly GCF_008642295.1). Lineage (GTDB taxonomy): Bacteria > Actinomycetota > Actinomycetes > Streptomycetales > Streptomycetaceae > Streptomyces > Streptomyces venezuelae_C. The sequence goes on from NZ_CP029190.1 coordinate 6,398,951, forward strand.
CGGCTGCCATTCTTCCCCCTACTTTCGATGAACGATCATCAGTCCATCACACCCTGCCTGCGCACCCGTAGCCGACGCCCCCGCACTGGCCGGACGATGTTCCGGCGCCCGTATTGCCGTCACCGGCGAGCCCGTGGCGGCTCGGCAGCCAGGCTCGCCGGTGATCACCCTCGGTTACTATGCTCACTTCATGCCGGAGGCTGGCAGCAAGGGGTGCGGCACCATCGACGGTCTGCTTGGGGAGCGGGGAGACCGGCTCGCCTGCCGAAACTCCCCAGATTCTCCCCAGCACCGTTGAACCGGTGATTCCTGCCTCTACGCCCCGGAGAAGTCTCCGCGGATTGTAAGGCCGAAGAGATGGGTGACCTGGGAAAATGCTGGAAGAGGTCGTAGCGACCCGCTATGTCACGCCCTTGCGTGAGGGCGGCTCGCTCCCGGGGATCGTCGAGGCCGACGATCTCGGGACCTACGTCATGAAATTCACGGGAGCCGGTCAGGGGCGTAAGACCCTGGTCGCCGAAGTCATCTGCGGGCGGCTGGCCCAGCGGCTGCGTCTGCGGGTTCCCGAGCTGGTACAGATCGAGCTGGACCCGGTCATCGGGCTCGGCGAGCCGGACCAGGAGGTCCAGGAACTGCTCAAGGCGAGCGGCGGGCTGAACCTCGGGATGGACTACCTTCCCGGTTCGATCGGCTTCGACCCGCTCGCCTATGCGGTGGACCCGGTGGAGGCGGGCCGGGTGGTCTGGTTCGACGCCCTGATCAACAACGTCGACCGGTCCTGGCGCAATCCCAACATGCTGGTCTGGCACGGCGAACTGTGGCTGATCGACCACGGCGCCACGATGATCTGGCACCACAACTGGCCGGGCGCGCAGGGGGCGGCTGCCAAGGCGTACAACGCCTCCGACCACGCCCTGGCCCCGGTCGGGCCGGACATCGCCGCGGCAGCGGCGGCGCTGGCCCCGCTGGTCACCGAGGAACTCCTCACCGAGGTCGCCGCGGACGTCCCGGACGAGTGGCTGGTCGACGAGCCGGGCTTCGGCTCCACCGATGAACTGCGGCGCGCATACGTGGAGGTGCTGCTGGCGAGGGCCGGCACGATCCACGAACGGATCTCCATGGAAGCGGTGGCGAAGGCCCCGTCCCAGCCGCCGGGCTGGCTTGCCGACCGTCTGGCCGTACGGCCCCGCGAGAAGAAGAGCGACAGCCGGTGACCAAGCGGGATGTGTTCGAGTACGCGCTGGTGCGGGTGGTGCCGCGGATGGAGCGCGGGGAGTGCTTCAACGCGGGGGTGATCGTCTACTGCCGGGCGCGCGGCTTCGTGGCGGCGCGCACGCACCTGGCCGAGGCGAAGCTGCTGGCGCTGGACCCGAAGGCCGATGTGACCGGCGTACGGGCCGCCCTGCGGGCGGTCGAGGGGGTCTGCGCGGGCGGGGAGCACGCGGGGCAGGCGGCCGGCGACGATGCCGGGCGGCGGTTCCGGTGGCTGATCGCGCCGCGGAGCACGGTGGTGCAGCCGGGGCCGGTGCACACGGGGCTGACGGCGGACCCGGAGGCGGAACTGGAGCGCCTCCTGGACCTCCTGGTCCGCTGAGCCCCGGCGGGGCGGGGGCCCCGTGGCCGGCCGCGGGGTCCGCTGCGGATTGGTCCCCCACCCCGCCCCTTCTCCCCCAGCTACCGCTGGGAGGTGCCCCCAGAAACCGGGGCTGCGCCCCGGACCCCCTGGGGTGCCCGGGCTTCGCCCGGCACCTGCGCCGGGCGCGCCCCGCGCCCGGCGGGCGCACGGGCTCTGCCCGGGGCCGTGACGCGGGCCCGCACCCGCGGGCAGCGGGCCGGGCCCGGGGCCGGCCCCGGCGCGGTGGCTCGGACGCGGCGCCGCAGGCGCGATGGCGTTGACAGCGGGGGGTGTGATCCCTAGCGTCTCATCAGCTGAAGCTACTAAGCGGTTGCTCAGGCCTGGGCGGCCGTATCTCAAGGGCGAGGAGAACCAGCATGTCCACCACCGAGCAGCGCGTCGCCGTCGTCACCGGGGCGGCCCGGGGGATCGGTGCCGCCACCGCCGTGCGGCTGGCCGCCGAAGGCCGGGCCGTGGCGGTACTCGACCTGGACGAGGCGGCCTGCAAGGACACCGTCGAGGCGATCACGGCCGCCGGCGGCACGGCCCTCGCGGTCGGCTGCGACGTGTCCGACAGCGCCCAGGTGGAGGCCGCCGTCGAGCGGATCGCCGGGACCCTCGGCGGCCCGACCGTCCTGGTCAACAACGCCGGCGTGCTCCGCGACAACCTGCTCTTCAAGATGAGCGAGAACGACTGGGACACGGTCATGAACGTGCACCTGCGCGGTGCCTTCCTGATGTCCCGGGCCTGCCAGAAGTACATGGTGGAGGCCAAGTTCGGCCGGATCGTCAACCTGTCCAGCAGCTCCGCGCTCGGCAACCGCGGCCAGGGCAACTACTCCGCCGCCAAGGCCGGCCTCCAGGGCTTCACCAAGACCCTGGCCATCGAGCTCGGCAAGTTCGGCGTCACCGCCAACGCGGTCGCCCCCGGCTTCATCGTCACCGAGATGACCGCCGCGACCGCCGCCCGCGTCGGCATGGGCTTCGAGGAGTTCCAGGCCGCCGCCGCCACCCAGATCCCGGTCCAGCGGGTCGGCCGCCCGGAGGACATCGCCAACGCCATCGCCTTCTTCACCGGGGACGCGGCCGGGTTCGTGTCCGGCCAGGTCATGTACGTGGCCGGCGGCCCGCTCAACTAGCACGGGAGAGGGTGTCGTCATGGTGTACCAAGGCAACGACAGCGGCAAGGTCGCACTGATCACCGGGGCGAGCCGGGGGATCGGCTACGGCATCGCCGAGGCGCTGGTCGCCCGCGGCGACCGGGTCTGCATCACCGGCCGGAACGAGGAGACCCTCAAGGAGGCCGTCGAGCAGCTCGGTGCCGACCGGGTCATCGGGGTGCCCGGGAAGGCGCACGACGAGGCCCACCAGGCCGTCGCCGTCGAGCGCACGATGGAGGCCTTCGGGCGGGTGGATTTCCTGGTCAACAACGCCGGCACCAATCCGGTCTTCGGCCCCATCGCCGACCTGGACCTCGGGGTCGCGCGCAAGGTCTTCGAGACCAATGTGATCTCCGCGCTCGGCTTCGCCCAGCGCACCTGGCACGCGTGGCAGAAGGACCACGGCGGGGCGATCGTGAACATCGCCTCCATCGCCGGGGTCTCCGCCTCGCCGTTCATCGGCGCGTACGGGATGAGCAAGGCCGCCATGGTCAATCTCACCCTGCAGCTCGCGCACGAGATGGCGCCGGGGGTGCGGGTGAACGCGATCGCCCCCGCGGTGGTCAAGACGAAGTTCGCCCAGGCGCTCTACGAGGGCCGCGAGGCCGAGGCCGCGGCGGCCTATCCGCTGGGCCGGCTCGGGGTGCCCTCCGACATCGGCGGGGCCGCTGCATTCCTCACCTCGGCACAAGCGGAATGGATCACAGGTCAGACACTTGTTGTTGATGGGGGAATGTTTCTCAATGCCGGAGTTCACTAACCGATAATCGGACGCATTCGGCCATCAAAGGGTGGCAAATGTGTCATCAATACGCACGGAACCGGTCAAGTGCCCCACGGAACCTGCCCATTGGTTTCGTGGGGTACTGCGGTAGGGTCTGCCGCACCCAGGCTGATCGAGGAGCGTGCACGTGTTCAACCGGACCAGATGCCTGCAGATCACTGCGGCCCTTGCGTCCATATCCCTGCTTGCCGGCTGCGGGCTGATCTCGGGCGACGGGGGAGAGGACGGCAAGCGGATTGTCGTCGGCACGACGAGCGCACCCAGCACGCTCGATCCGGCGGCGGCCTGGGACGGCTCGTGGGAGCTGTACCGGAACGTCTACCAGACCCTTCTCGCATTCCCCACCGGCAGCCTCAAGCCGCAGCCGGACGCCGCACAGAGCTGCGAGTTCACCGACTCCGTCAACGAGTCCTACCGCTGCACGCTCCGCAAGGGCCTCAAGTTCTCCAACGGCGAGCCGCTGGACTCCAAGGCGGTCAAGCACTCCTTCGACCGCATCCGGACGATCAACTCCAAGGTCGGTCCCAAGGACCTGTTCGGCAGCCTGGACAAGATCGAGACCCCGGACGCGCAGACGGTCGTCTTCCACCTGAAGGCCTCCGACGCGACCTTCCCCTACGTGCTCGGCTCCCCGGCCGCCTCCCTGGTGGCACCCAAGGACTACCCGGCCGACAAGCTCCGCGAGGACGGGAAGATCACCGGCTCCGGGCCGTACGTCCTGGACGAGTACGTGGACAAGGAAAAGGCGGAGCTCAGCAGCTACGCCGACTACCAGGGCTTCGCGCAGCGCCGGAACGACGGGGTCACCATCCGGTACTTCGACGACTCCGGAAAGATGGTGGCTTCCCTCAAGGACAAGAAGATCGACGCCACCTACCGCGGTCTGACCGCCGACGAGATCAAGGAACTGCAGAGCCCGGCCTCGCGCGATCTCGGCCTCCAGGTGGTCGCCAACGTCGGTGCCGAGATCCGCTACCTGGTCTTCAACCCCAAGGACCCGGTCGTCCGCCAGCTGCCGGTGCGCCAGGCCATCGCCCAGGTCATCGACCGCGGCACGCTGATCTCGGAGGTCTACCAGGGCACCGCCGAGCCGCTGTACTCGATGGTCCCCAAGGGCGTACTGGGCCACAAGACGCCGTTCTTCGACAAGTTCGCCCACCCCGACATCCCCAAGGCCAAGAAGCTCCTGAAGGACGCCGGCATCCAGACCCCGGTCGACCTGAACTTCTTCTACACCACCGACCGGTACGGCTCCTCCACCGAGGCGGAGTTCAAGGAGCTCAAGCGCCAGCTCGAGGAGAGCGGCCTGTTCAAGGTCAGCCTCCAGGGCAAGCCCTGGAAGGAGTTCCAGGCCGGCTACAAGAACGGCCAGTACCCCGTCTTCGGGCGCGGCTGGTTCCCCGACTTCCCGGACCCGGACAACTTCATCGCGCCGTTCGTCGGCAAGGAGAACGCCGTCGGTACGCCGTACGAGCCCCCGGCGATCATCAACGACCTGCTGCCCAAGTCCCGCCGCTCCGGCGACCGCTCGGCCGTCAGCAGCCAGTTCGAGGAAGCACAGAAGATCTTCGCCGACGACGTGCGGCTGCTGCCGCTGTGGCAGGGCAAGCTGTACGTGGCCTCCGGCGAGGACATCGCGGGCACCGAGCGTGCGCTCGACCCGCAGACCGCCATGCAGATGTGGGAGCTGTACCGCAAGACCAGCTGGTAGCAGCCGCGGGTTCGGGCAGTGTCAGTGGCGGCCGGTAAGTTCTGTGATCAGTTGCAGAACGATTGTCGGAGGTTGTCGACGTGACCGAGATGCTGCCCGAATCCTGGCTGCCCGTCCTGGGCGGGGAACTGGACAAGCCCTACTTCAAGGAGCTCGCCGAGTTCGTCGAGCTGGAGCGGGCCAAGGGGCCGGTCTACCCGCCGCAGGAGCAGGTCTTCGCCGCCCTGGAGGCCACGCCGTACGACCGGGTCAAGGTCCTGGTGCTCGGCCAGGACCCGTACCACGGCGCCGGTCAGGGCCACGGCCTGTGCTTCTCGGTCCGCCCCGGGGTGAAGACCCCGCCCTCGCTGCGCAACATCTACAAGGAGATGCAGGCCGAGCTGGGCACGCCCATCCCCGACAACGGCTATCTGATGCCGTGGGCCGAGCAGGGCGTGCTGCTGCTCAACGCGGTGCTCACGGTCCGCGAGGCCGAGCCCAACTCGCACAAGGGCAAGGGCTGGGAGAAGTTCACCGACGCCGTGATCCGCGCGGTGGCCGAGCGGCCCGACCCGGCCGTGTTCGTGCTGTGGGGCGCCTACGCCCAGAAGAAGCTGCCGCTGATCGACGAGACCCGGCACGTGGTCGTCAAGGGTGCCCACCCCTCGCCGCTCTCCGCGAAGAAGTTCTTCGGCTCCCGGCCCTTCACCCAGATCAACGAGGCGGTGGCGGCCCAGGGCCACGAGCCGATCGACTGGCGGATCCCCGACCTCGGCTGACGCCACGCCCGATCGCGCACCCGCGCCTCGGCGGCTTTGTCAGCGCCTCCGGCTAGCGTCGTGACGATCAGACCGGACCGGTCTGACAGGACCGAGCCGGAGGCCGCCTTGACCGAGCAGCAGGAGGCGTCGGAAGACGCCGTCATGACCAGGATCGGCCAGGCGATCATGCTGCTGCACGCGGGCGACCGCGAGGAGGCCCGCAACCGTCTCGGTGAGATCTGGGCGGAGATCGGCGAGGAGGGCGACCCCCTCCACCGCTGCACACTGGCGCACTACATGGCCGATGCGCAGGACGACCCCGCCGACGAACTCTCCTGGGACCTGAGGGCCCTGACCGCCGCCGACGGGCTGGGGAACGAGCGGCTCGCCCGGCACGAGCCCGATGTGGCGGTACGGGCCTTCTACCCCTCTCTCCACCTCAATCTGGCCGCCGACTACGTCAAGCTCCAGCGGCCGGAGGCGGCCCGGATCCACCTGGCCCGGGCCCGGGCGGCCACCGCCGCGCTCGCCGACGACGGGTACGGGAACGGGATCCGGGCGGCCATCACCCGGCTGGAGCTCCAGCTGGCCGAGAACCCGGGCCCGGACCCGCGCCCGGGCCCGTTCCCCGGCCAGCACTAGGCCGGCCCGGGCGCGGGGCCGGTCAGCCCTCCACGCCCGCGCAGATGCGGGCCTCCGGGCTGTCCGGCTGCCAGCTGTCGTGCCTGCGCCCCAGCGCGCACACATCGGCCGGCTGCATCGGCAGGCGCTTCATCAGCTCCCGCTCCACCTTCCGGGCCTCCCGCCGCTTCCGCCGCTGGTCACCCTCGCCCTCGCGCCTTCCTCTGCCCTTGCCCTCGGCCTCGCCCCTGCCGGACGCCGACTGGGCCGGGTCCGGCGGCTCCGGGATGTCCGGAACCGGCGGCGGCAGTTCCGAACGGTCCGGGGCCGTCTCCTGCGGGGCGCTTCCCGCAGCCGGGGCGCCCTCGGTCCGCCGGTCCGGGGCGGCCGGCGCGGCGGCCCCGGCCGCCCCGTCCTCCGCCACCGGATCCGGCGCGGTCCGCAACGCCTCCAGGGCCGGCGCCTGCACCTCCACCGGAGCGGCCCCCCGGCCGCTCCGCGTCTCGTGCTGCGGCGGCACCCCCGCCGTGGGGGCCGTCGCGGGCTGCACCGCGGCCGGGTTCACATGCACACAGCCGGAGACGGCCGAGACGGCAGCGGCCACTCCGAGCAGCAGGGTTGTCGTGGTTCGGGTTGGATGCACTCGCGCAACTCTGCTCTGCGCGGACCCGGTTGCGATAATCCGCAGCCCATATTGACCCCGCACGGGTGACGGCTACGCGCCGGTTGCCCCGTCTATCTGCTCCCGCAGCAGGTCCGCGTGGCCGTTGTGGCGGGCGTACTCCTCGATCATGTGGGTGTAGACCCAGCGCAGGTTGAACCGCTCCTTGCGGCGCGGGTGCTCCGCCTCCGACAGCGAGTCCAGCGAGCGGCCGGCCGCCGCGGCCCGGGCCTCCTCGATCTCCGCCCGCCACACCCGGTCGGCGTCCGCCCAGGTGTCCTCCGGCCCGAAGTGGAAGTCGCCGTCCACATCGTCCCGGGTCGAGTACAGCTCGGGCAGGTCGAGCCCCAGCGTCACCTCCCGGAACCACCAGCGCTCCACCTCCGCCATGTGCCGGACCAGGCCCAGCAGGGTCAGCTCGGAGGGCGGCAGGGCGGCCCGCCGCAGCTGGTCCTCGTCCAGCCCCCGGCACTTCAGGGCGAGGGTGGCCCGGTGGTAGTCCAGCCAGCCCTCCAGCATCTCCCGCTCGCCTGCGGTGGTGGACGGCTCGGGACGTTCGTGTTCAGAAGAGATCATGGGCGCCATCCTCGGTGAATCCACCCGCCCGCACCAGGGATTAAGCTGCCCGGAGCCCCGCGGCCACGGGCCGCGACGAGCAGCAACGAGGAGGACCCCCGGTGAAGGTCGCATGCATCGGACTCGGTGACATCGCGCAGAAGGCGTACCTGCCGGTCCTCACGGCCCGCCCGGGCATCGAACTGCACCTCCAGACCCGCAACCCCGCCGTCCTGGCCGAAGTCGGCGACCGGTACGCCGTCCCGGCCGCCCGCCGCCACGGCAGCCTCGACTCCCTGCTCGCCGCGGGCCCGGACGCCGCCTTCGTGCACGCCGCCACCCCGGCCCACCCGGAGATCGTGACCAGGTTGCTGGAGGCGGGCATCGCCACGTACGTGGACAAGCCGCTCGCCTACGCCTACGAGGACTCCCGGCGGCTGGTCGAACTCGCCGAGGAGCGCGGGGTGTCCCTGGCGGTCGGCTTCAACCGGCGGTACGCCCCGGGCTATGCGCAGTGCGCCGACCACCCGCGCGACCTGATCGTCATGCAGAAGAACCGGGTCGGGCTGCCCGAGGACCCGCGCACCCTGGTGCTGGACGACTTCATCCACGTGGTGGACACCCTCCGCTTCCTGCTGCCCGGCGAGGCCGACCACATCGACGTCCGGGCCCGGATCAGGGACGGACTGATGCACCAGGTGGTGCTCCAGATGTCCGGCGACGGATTCACCGCGCTCGGCATCATGAACCGGCTCTCCGGCTCCACCGAGGAGATCCTGGAGGTCTCCGGCCAGGACACCAAGCGCCAGGTGGTCAACCTCGCGGAGATCGTCGACCACCGGGGCCAGCCCACCGTCCGGCGGCGCGGCGACTGGGTGCCGGTGGCCCGCCAGCGCGGGATCGAGCAGGTGGCCGACGCCTTCCTGGAGGCCGTCGCCGCGGGCCGGCCGCTGAGCGCCCGGGACGCCCTGCTCACTCACGAGCTGTGCGAGCGGGTGGTCCTGTCGGCTCTGGAGCAGGCTCGGTCATAAGCCGGGCCGTGAGCCGGGACCGGATCCGCCCGGCCACCAGCACCAGGCCGTACCCGGTGAGGGCGGTCAGGGCGACGGCCACCGGCCAGTCCCCGAAGCGGACGGAGAGCGTGGTCCCCCGGGCGAGCGGCACGGCGTACACCTCGGCGGTGCTCGCCGTGACCGGCAGCGGACGGCCCAGGCGCTCCCCGGACGGGCCGTGCACGGCGCTGATGCCGGTCAGGGTGGCGTGCACCATGGGCCGGCCGGTCTCGGCGGCCCGCAGCGCGGCCAGCGAGGCGTGCTGGGCCGGAGCCCAGCTGTCCTGGAAGGTGGAGGTCGCCGACTGGGCGACCAGCAGGGCGGCGCCGTCCCGGACCAGCCGCCGGCTCATGTCGGGGAAGGCGGACTCGAAGCAGACCAGCGGACCGACCGCGACGGCGGGCCGGCCGGGCAGTGCCATCAGCACCGGGGTGGTGCCCCGCCGGCGGTCCTCACCGGCTGCCTTGCCCACCGAGGTGACCCAGCCGAGCGCGGACCGGGCCGGAACGTACTCGCCGAACGGCACCAGCCGCATCTTGTCGTAGCGGGCGCCGGTGGGGCCGCCCGGGCCGACCAGCACCGAGGACTTGTAGATCCCCGGCCGGTCCGCCCGCCGGGCGTCCACGTTCACCAGCACCGGAGCGCCCACCTCCGCAGACAGGGCCGCCAGCCGCCGGGCCAGGTCGGGCCGGGTCGCCAGATCCGCCCCGACACTGCTCTCGCCCCACACCACCAGATCGAGCCGCTGCCCGGCCAGGCCCCGGGTCAGCCGCTCCCCGGCGTCGAAGCGCCGCTCCACACTGTCGGCCCCGCCCACCACCCCGGGCTGGACGACCGCCACCCGCAGCCCGCCCGAGACGTCCGGCCGGGGGGCCCACAGCCACACCGCCCCGGTCAGCACGGCGCAGCCCGTCAGCCCGGCCAGGGCGGGCACTCGGGCCGCGGGCACCGCCAGCAGCAGCACCAGCGCACAGTTCACCGCGACCACCAGCAGGCCGGCCAGCCACACCCCGCCCACCGAGGCCAGCCGCAGCACGGCCGGCACCTGCCACTGGCTGGCCCCCAGCAGCCCCCACGGCCCGCCCAGCCCCTCCCAGGACCGGGCCAGCTCGGACAGCAGCCAGCCGGCCGGTACGAGCACCAGCGCAGCCGCCGCCCGGCCCGCCCCCGGGCTCCCGCCGAGCAGCGTCCGTACCAGCAGGGCCCACGGGATCCACAGCAGCCCCAGCAGCGCGGCCAGCGGCAGCAGGAACACATGGAGGCTCGGCAGCAGCCAGTGGTGCACCGCCAGGATGAACCCGGCCCCGCCCAGCCAGCCCTCCAGGGCGGCCTGCCGCCCGCTCGCCGCGCCCCGCAGCAGCAGCATCCACGGCACCAGGGCCACGTACGCGAACCACCACAGGCCCGGTGCGGGAAAGGCGAGCGCGGGCAGGGCCCCGGCCGGCACCGCAGCCGCGGCCCGCCACCACCGGGACCGGTCCGGCCGGTCGGTCAGCATGAGGCGCCTCCCCCTCCAGTGTGGACCGCACGGTCCGGGGCGGCCGGACGGATCGGCCGGACGGATCGGCCGAACAGGTGCAGGTCAGGTACACGCCAATCGCAGGCCGCGTGCAGGTCAGCCGGACAGGTGGCGCCACTTCTCGTGGACCGTGACCGAGGACAGCCGCCAGCCCTCGGAGGTGCGGACGAGGCCGAAGGTGTACCGGCCGGCGGCCACGAAATTCGGCGCCGTGACACCGCCGTCCGCCGCCTCGCCGGCGGCCTCGCCGTCCGCCGCGCCCGCCGTCAGCCGCATCGGGTTCACGAAATCGGCGCGCACCTCCGCCCGGTCGCCCGGCGAACCGCCGAGGTCCTCCAGGGCCACCCGCCGGTTGACGATCAGGTGCTGGCGGACCGGGAACAGCTTCATGGTCTCCGCCAGCCAGTCCGCCACCTCCCCGGCGGCACCCTCGATCCCGCCGGCCGAGCGGTAGTCGGCCCGCCCGCCGGGTACGAACAGGGCCTTGTACGCCGCCCAGTCGCCGTCGTCCACGGCGACGGCGTACCCGGTGATCACCTCGTCCACGGCCAGCCGGTCCATTACCGTCGCCAGGTCCACACGCTGCGTCATCGGGACAGTGTGGATCAGCCGGGCACGGAGGCCAAGGGGTACGGCGGACCCGGGACGCCCCGGGGCCGGTTCAGTGGCCGGAACGGGCGTCCCGCTGCCGCACGACGACCAGGAAGGCATCGGTGGCCAGATCCATCACCACCTCCGCCGGCACCCCCTCCCGCATCCGCTCCGCCGCGTACTCCTCGGCCGGCCAGCTCCCCCTCGGACTCCCCGCCGGAAACCGCTCCAGTACCACTCGCCCCATCGGGCACCCCCTGCACGTCACCTGTCGTTCGTATGTCTGCCTTCTCCCGGAACAACGACGCAGGGCCCTCCCGGGAACGTTCCCGGGAGGGCCCTGCGCTGCGGAATACCCGCGGGTCAGTGGCCGGACTCGCCCGCATGGGGGCTCAGCACGTCCGTGCCGACCAGCACGAACAGGACGATGCCCAGCAGGATCCGGTAGATCACGAAGGGCATGAAGCTCTTCGTGGTGATGAACTTCATGAACCATGCGATGACGGCGTAGCCGACCACGAAGGCGATCACCGTGGCGAAGATGGTCGGACCCCAGGACACGTGCCCCTCGCTCGCGTCCTTCAACTCGTAGGCTCCGGAGGCCAGCACCGCCGGGATCGCCAGCAGGAAGGAGTAACGGGCCGCCGCCTCACGGGTGTAGCCCATCAGCAGACCGCCGGAGATGGTCGCCCCCGACCGGGAGACGCCCGGGATCAGCGCCATCGCCTGGCAGACGCCGAAGATCAGACCGTCCTTGACACCCAGTTCCTTGAGCGTCTTGCGCTCCCGGATCGCCCGGTGCCGGCCGCCGGCCTCGTCGCGCGCCGCCAGCCGGTCGGCGATGCCCAGCACGATGCCCATCACGATCAGCGTGGTGGCGATCAGGCGCAGATCACGGAACGGACCCTCGATCTGGTCCTTGAGCGTCACGCCCAGCACACCGATCGGGATCGAGCCGACGATCACCAACCAGCCCATCTGAGCGTCGTGATCGGAGCGCATCGACTTGTTCGTCAGCGACCGGCACCAGGCGGACACGATCCGCATGATGTCCTTGCGGAAGTAGATCAGCACCGCGGTCTCGGTGCCGATCTGCGTGATGGCGGTGAAGGCCGCACCCGGGTCTTCCCAGCCGGCGAACGCCGCGGTCAGCCGCAGGTGGGCGCTGGAAGAGATCGGGAGAAACTCCGTAAGCCCCTGGACGAGACCGAGGATTAGGGATTCGAACCAGCTCATGTCGGGGTGCGCTCGTCCTTGTGATCGTCGGGCAGTTGGGTCCGATGCTAGGGCCCGTTTGTTGCCCCGTTGACCACTGGGGTGGCCTGGGCGGAAATTCCGGCCGTCAGCCGGTGCCGCTTGCGCCAGGCGACCGTCCCCGCGAGCAGGCCCGATACGGCGATGAAGCCGAACGAGGCCAGGAAAGCGGGGGAGGTGGGGGAGGAGGCGTTGCCGCCCGCGACCACGTAGGCCGCCGTATTGGGCACCGTACCGATGGCCGTCGCCACCAGGAACGGAAGCCATCCGCACCGGGAGACCGCGGCACAGTAGTTGGCCGCCGCGAAGGGCACCCCGGGGAAGATCCGCACCGCCAGCATCGACCGGAAACCGTGCCGGCTCAGCTGCCCGTCCGCCGCCTTCAGCCACCGGCCGCGCACCAGCGGCCGGAGCGCCTCCTGCCCCATGGCCCGGCCCAGCCCGAAGGCCAGTCCGGCCCCGAGCACCGTCCCCGCGACCGCCGCCACCAGCCCGAACTGCGCACCGAAGACCGCACCCGCGCCCAGGTTCAGCAGGGGCCGGGGCACGAAGGCCGCCGTACACAGCCCGTACCCGCCGGCGAACAGCAGCACCGCCGTGCCCACCGGGAGCCCCGGTGGCCAGCCCTCGGACAGCAGCCGCTGGGGCTCGAACAGCACCACGCACACGCCCGCCGCCGCCAGCAGCAGCACGAGCAGCGTCAGCCGGATCCACGGCGAGAGGAGGAGGGGCATCCGGGGAGAGTAACCGACGCATGCGGCACCGCGCCGTAATCTGGACCTCATGCGGCCGAACGACCGGCCACGACAGGGGGGGCGGGGCGGGCATGGGCGCGACGGCCGAGGGCACGACGGGCGAGGGCACCACGGGCGGCCGGACCGCACTGGTGCTGGGCGGCGGCGGGCTGACCGGGATCGGCTGGGAATGCGGCATCCTGCACGGCCTGGCCGAAGCCGGGGTGGACCTCTTCGACGCCGACCTCGTCGTCGGCACCTCCGCCGGCTCCGTGGTCGGGGCCCAGCTCACCTCCGGGCTGCTCGACCCCCGGGAACTGTACGAACGCCAGCTCGCCGACCCCGCCGGGGAGGCCGTGGCCCGGCTGGGCACCGCCACCCTGGCCCGCTACGGCCTGGCGATGCTGCGCTCCCGCAATGCCACCGCCTACCGGCGGCGGGTCGGCGCCCTGGCCCTCGCGGCGGACACCGGGGAGGAAGCGGACCGGCGTACCGTGCTGGCCGCCCGCCTGCGCTCGCATACCTGGCCGCAGCGGAAACTGCTGATCAGCGCGGTGGACGCGGTCACCGGCGAGCTCAGGGCCTTCGACCGGGACAGCGGGGCCGGGCTGGTCGACGCGGTCACCGCCAGCTGCGCGGTACCGCTGGTGTGGCCGGCCGTGACCATCGGCGGTCGCCGCTACATCGACGGCGGCATCCGCTCCAGCGCCAATGCGGACCTCGCGGTGGGGCACCGCCGCGTCGTGATCCTGGCACCGATGACCCTGGGCACCCGGCTGGCCCCCTCGGCCCGGGCACAGGCGGCCGGGCTGCGGAAGGCCGGCGCGGAGGTCGTGCTGATCCACCCCTCGGAGGAGGCCCGCAGGGCCATCGGCCGCAATGTGCTCGACCCGGCGCGCCGGGCCCCGGCGGCCCGGGCCGGGCTGGCCCAGGCCGCCGCGCACGCGGACGAGGTGGCCCGGGTCTGGCGGGCCTGACCCGCGGCCCACAATGGTGCGGTGAGCGAGGAGCAGATCCCGGTGATCCGGGACGTGGGCCAGGGCACCGCCAAGCTGATGCCGGACGTCGACCGGGACCGGGCATGGCTGCTGACCGTGGACGGGGCACCGCAGTCGTATGTGGACCTCGACGATCCGGAGCACCTGGAGTTCGAGTACGTACGGCGCCTCGCGCACGTCCTGGACTGCGCGGCGGAGCCGGGCGCGGCGCTGGACCTGGTTCACCTGGGCGGCGGCGCACTGACCCTGCCGCGCTATGCCGCGGCGACCCGGCCCGGCTCGCGTCAGCAGGTGGTCGAGTTCGACGCCGCGCTGCTGGAGCTGGTCACCGAGCACCTGCCGGTGCCGGCGGAGGCGGGGCTGACCCTGTACCCGGCCGATGCCAGGGCCTGGCTGGAGCAGGCGCCGGCGGCCGACGCGGATGTGCTGGTCGCCGATGTGTTCGGCGGCTCGCGGGTGCCGGCCCAGCTGGCCTCGGTGGAGTACGCGCGGGAGGTGGCGCGGGTGCTGCGGCCCGGCGGGCTGTACGCGGCGAACCTCGCCGACGGGGCGCCGTTCGGTTTCCTGCGGGCCCAACTGGCGAACTTCCGGTCGGTGTTCGCGGAGCTGGCGCTGATCGCGGAACCGGCGGTGCTGCGCGGGCGGCGGTTCGGGAACGCGGTGCTGCTGGCCTCGGACGCGGAGCTTCCGGTCGAGGCCCTGTCCCGGCGGTGCGCGGCCGACGCCTTTCCCGCCCGGGTGGTGGCGGGCCCGGCCCTGGCGAAGCTCATCGGCTCCGCCGTCCAGGTCCCCGACCGCGAGGCGGCGCCTTCCCCGCCACCGCCGTCCGGCGCGTTCTCCCTGAGCTGACTGCCCCTGGCCACGGCCGCAGCCCAGGCCGCAGGCCGCAGGCGCCCCGCCCGTCGAGCGTGGCCGCTCCGCGCCCAGGGCGGTCGGCGCAGCCCCGCGCGGTCCCGCCGGGCGCAGCCCCCGGTGCGCGGGGTTTCCCCGGCGCAGCCCCGCTGCGCCGGGCCGCTCCGGCCTACGGGAGGCTGCTCACCGGGCGATCTGATCGACACCCGGGTCCGCCGGGGTGCCCACAGGGGCACCCGGGGTGGCGGGGGCAGCCGGGGCTGCCAAGGAGGCCGGGGCACCCGGGATGGTGGTGGCCGGGACGGTGTTCCCGGGGGTCGCGGGGCGGCGGGTCAGGTTCCGGACGTCCGGTACCAGCAGCACCGGCACGGTGACCAGCACGATCAGCGCGGCGCAGCCCCACAGCGCCTCGGTCCGCCCGAACGCCGACTCGGCCGGTCCGGCCAGCGCGGTGGCCAGCGGCAACATCGACACCGAGCCGAACCAGTCGTATGCGGAGACCCGGGAGAACTTGTCCTCGGGGATCTCCTGGTGCATCGTCCCCATCCAGTTGACGCCGAAGACCTCGACCGCGACCCCGCTGGCGAACATCACCACGCACAGTCCCCAGGCGGGCAGCGGGACCGCCAGCCCCGCGGAGGGCAGTGCCAGCGGAAACACGCACAGGGTGGCGGCCAGCAGCATCCGGCGCGGCTTCCACCACATCATCAGCACGGCTCCGGCGATGGTGCCGACGCCGAAGAAGGCCAGGGCGATGCCCCAGGGCGCGGGGCCGCCCAGCCGCTCCCGGGCGACCAGCGGCCCGTACACCGACTCGGCGGCGCCGATCACGGCCACCACCACCGAGAACTGGAGCACGATGCTCCAGAGCCAGGAGCGGCTCCGGAACTCCACCCAGCCCTCGCGGAGGTCGGACAGCAGTCCGCCGCCCGGCTTCCGTTCCGTGGTGCCGCTGACGTCCAGGAAGGCGCGCAGCAGGCCCGCGACGGCAAAGGCGGCGGAGTCCACCGCGAGCACCCAGCCCGGCCCCATCGCGGCGATCATCGCCCCGCCGAGTGCCGCACCGCCGATGCCCGCGCCGTTCACGGCCAGCCGGTACAGCGCGAAGGGCCGGTTGGTGTTCTCGCCGAAGACGGTGGCCAGCAACATGCCCTCGGCGGCCGGGTTGAAGAAGGCCTGGCCGGTGCCGCACAGCGCGGTGAGGACCATCATCTGCCACAGCTGCGGCTCGCCGAGCAGCACCAGGGCCGCGAACGCGCCCTGGGAGACGCAGTTGAGGGTGTTGGCCGCGACCATCACGCGGTGGCGCGGCAGCCGGTCGGCGAGGGCGCCGCCGACCAGCAGGAACAGGACGAGCGGGAGCGTACGGGCCGCCGCCACCAGGCCCACGTCCCCGCTGGAGCCGCCGGCCTCCAGGACGGCGAACGCGGTGGCGATCAGCGCGCCGTGCGCGCCGAGGTTGGTGATGACCGCAGAGGCCGTGAGCAGGCGGTAGTTGCGGCCGGCCCAGGCAGGGCTCCGGCCGGGTGCCCGGGGGTGGTGGGAGGAGGCGGTGCGTTGGCTCACCCCCGGACTATCCCCGGCCGAAGCCGTTCTGCCAAACCCTTTATCCGGCCGTCAGCCGGATCGAGCTGAGGACCTTCTCCGCCACGTCCTGCTGGTACTCGTCCTTGACGCCGGCCGCTCCGTACATCACCCAGCTGGCGAAGTCACCGCTGGCCGTCTTGAAGCCGAAGCCGATGCCCTTGCCGTCCGAGGCGCACTTGTGCGGCTTCTTCACGCCGGTGGCCGTGGCGGTCACCATGTGGCCCTTGAGGCCGGACTGGGTGGTGTACTCCTTGGGCTGGGTCACCTTGGTGGTGCCCTTCGGCTCCTTCTGCGCATAGCCGGCCCACACCCAGCTGCCCGTGTTGTCGTAGGCGGCCTGGCCGGTGTCCTTCGCGCCGTTGGCGCCCTTCACGCCGGTGGCGGCCAGGGACCACTCCTCGGTGTCACCGTCCTTGTCCTCGTCGACCGTGCACCACTCTTCCTTCAGGTACGCGGGCGCGGACATGCTGATGACCGGCATGCCGTCCTTCTTGGTCTCGTCCGTGATGCCCGAGGAGACGCCGGAGCCCAGCACCTTCCACTCCGGCGGGACGTCGAAGGCCACGCCGTACTTCGGGTTGACGACCACCTTCCAGCCGGGGATGACCGGCTGGATCGCTCCGCCCGCGCGCGGGTTGTCGGTGGGCTGGGCGGCCGTCGGCGAGGTCGCGGGCGAGCTCGCCGGCGCGGAGACGGAGTTCTGGGGCTTGTTGTTGTCGGCCTCGTTGGTCTTCTCGCCGTCCCGGGTCAGCACGAAGGCGCCGGTGACGGCCGCCGCCACGACCACGGCGGAGGCCGCGACGATGGCCACGGTCTTGGTCGAGTTGGACGATCCGGAGCCGCCGCCCTGCGGGGGCAGCGGGGGCTGCGCCGGAGCCGGGCCCCAGGGCTGCGGGGCGGGCGGCTGCTGCGGGTAGCCGTAGCCCGGCTGTTGCGGCTGTCCGTACGCAGGCTGCTGGTACGGGTTCGGCTGCCCGGGCTGCTGCTGCTGGTACGGGTTCTGGTGGGGGGCGTGGGGGTCGTTGGGGTTCTGCTCGCCCCCGGGCTGCTGCTGCTGTCCTGGCCACATGGCCGGTAACGATAGTGGGAGGGGGTGGGCGGAGCCACGGCCACCCCTCCCCAGGGTCTGGCCAATACCTGCTACTCGTGGGTAACATCCGAGCTCATGAGCGCAGAACAGAAGAACATGGGCGAACTGCTCGCCGCGACGGTGCCGATGGTCCGCACCCTGAACCTCGAGTGTGTGGAGACCACGCCGGAGCGCGCGGTCTTCCGCCTCCCGGACCAGCCCGAGTACCACAACCACATCCAGGGCCCGCACGCCGGAGCCATGTTCACCCTGGCCGAGTCGGCGAGCGGCGCGATCGTCCTCGCGGCCTTCCAGGAGCAGCTCGGCCGGGCCGTCCCGCTCGCCGTCAGCGCCTCCATCGGCTACAAGAAGGTCGCCAAGGGCCCGGTCACCGCGACCGCCACCCTCGGCCGCCCGGCCGCCGAGGTCATCGCCGAACTCGACGCCGGAGGCCGCCCGGAGTTCCCGGTGGCCATCACCATCCAGCGCGACTCCGACGAGGCCGTGACCGGCGAGATGACCGTCGTCTGGACCCTGCGTCCCAACAGCTGAACGGGCCGCCCCCGGCCGCGCGTCTGACCGGCGGGACGGGCCGGCGGGCGCACAGTGGGCGGGGCGGTCCGGAGCGGGCCGTTCCGCCGACGCCGCCGCAGGGAGCGCCCATGAGCGAGGCCGTGTCCAGACGATCCGCTCTCCGGCTGCTCGGAGCGGCCGGCGCCGCCCTGGGGGCCGCCGGGGCCGGCGGCTGCGTGGCAGACCTGCCCCCCGGAGCCGGCCCGGGCTCCGCCACGAGCCCGCCCCCGGCCGGGGCCGCACCACCCGGAGCGCCCCGCCCGGCACGCGCCGCCCGGGTCGAAGCCCTGCTGGAGCGGCTCACCCTGGAGGAGAAGACCGCCCTGCTGCACGGCCGGCCGGACCCCGCCCCCCTCGGCCAGGCCGGCTATCTGCCCGGCGTACCCCGGCTGGGCATTCCGCCCCTGCGGCTCGCCGAGGGCACCGCCGGCGTACGGGTGGCCGCAGCGGCAACCGTGCTGCCCGCGCCCGTCCTCCTCGCCTCCGCCTTCGATCCGGGCCTGGCACGCGAGTACGGGCGGGTCCTCGGCCGCGAAGGCCGGGCGCTGGGCCAGGACATCCTGCTCGCACCCAACGCCAACCTGATCCGCACCCCCTACGCAGGCCGGAACGACCGGCGCTTCGCCGAGGACCCCCGGCTGACCGCCGACCTGGTCGCCCAGGTGGTCCGCGGCATCCAGGACGAGGGCCTGATCGCCGCCGTCGGCCACTTCGCCCTTCAGAACCAGGAGCAGGGCCGCGGCACCGTGGACGTGAGCATCGGCGAACAGGCCCTCCACGAGACCGAACTGCGCGGCTTCGAAGCCGCCGTGGCGGCCGGCGCCGGAGCGGTCATGGCCGCCGATCACAAGGTCAACGGCATCCACGCCGGCGAGAGCCGGCCGCTGCTCGAGGAACTGCTGCGCGCCCGCTGGCGGTTCGACGGCTGGGTGATCTCCGGCTGGAACGCCGCCCGCAGCACCGTCGCCGCCATCACCGCCGGCCTCGACATGGAAATGCCCGGCGGCACCCACTTCGGCGAACCGCTGCGGCAGGCGGTCCGCGGCGGCTCGGTCTCCGAACCCGCCGTCGACCAGGCCGTCCGCCGGCTCCTCGGCACCCTGGACCGGTTCGGCCTGCTCGACGGGCGGGCACCCCGCCGGCCCCCGCGGGACCCGGTGGCCGGCGCCCGGACCGCCCGCCGGATCGCCACCGCAGGGGCCGTCCTGCTGCGCAACGAACGCGGCACCCTGCCGCTGACCGGCCCCGCCGCCCGGTCGATCGCCGTCATCGGCCCCACCGGCGCCTGGACGGCCGGGACGCGGGGCCACCCCACGACCACACCGCTGACCGCCATCAAGAAGCGGGCCGGGCGGACCGCCACCGTCCGCTACGCCCTCGGCGAGGACGTCCACGGCCGGCCGCTGCCCGCCGGACTGCTCACCCCGCCGGTCGACCTCGACGACCGGCGGATCGGCGCGGGCCGCAGCTGGAGCTGGACGGGCACCTTCACCCTGCCCGCCGCCGACGAGTGGACCCTGCTGCTCCACCACTCCGGGCAACTGCCCGAGGTACGGCTGGACGGCGCGGAACTCTTCCACGGAGCCGCCCCCCACGGCTCCGGCGGACTGCTCGGCACCGCTCCGGACGGGCTCACCGTGCACCGCCGCACCCTCGCCCTCAAGGCCGGCCCGCACCGGCTCGCCGTCACCGCCCGGGGTACAGCGGGCAGCCGGCGGTTCCGGCTGCGCCACACCACCAAGGCCACGCGGGCCGCCGACCTCGCCGAGGCGGTACGGGCGGCCAAGGCGGCCCGCAGCGTGGTGCTCTTCGCCCACGAGGAGGCCGCCGGGGGCACCGACCGCACCACCCTCGGCCTGCCCGGCGGCCAGCCGCAGCTGATCGAGGCGGTGGCGGCGGCCAACCCGCGGACCACGGTGGTGCTCCACACCTCCTCCGCCACCACCATGCCGTGGCTGGCGGGCACCGGAGCGGTCCTGCAGATGTACCAGCCCGGCCAGGAGGGCGCGGGCGCCACCGCGGACCTGCTCTTCGGGGACGCCGACCCGGGCGGCCGGCTCACCCAGACCTTCCCCGCGGACGAGCGCACCCACCCGGTCGGCGGCGATCCGCTGCGCTATCCGGGGGTGGCCGGCCGGCAGGAGTACACCGAGGGCATCCGGATCGGCCACCGCTGGTACGACGCTCAGCGCCAGACCCCGCTGTTCCCGTTCGGGCACGGGCTGTCGTACACCACCTGGCAGTACGGCCGGCCCGCCGTCCGGCCCCAGGGCGGCGGCCTGCGGGTGGAGTTCACCGTCCGCAACACCGGCCGCCGCCGGGGCACCGAGGTGGCCCAGGTCTACCTCGGGCCCTCGCCCGATCTGAAGCTCGCCCAGGCCGTCCGCGCACTGGCCGGATACCGGCGGCTGACCCTCGCCCCGGGTGAGGAGTGCCGGGTCACCGTCGACATCGACCGGCGCTCCCTGTCCTCCTGGGACCCGGGCCGACACGCCTGGGTGCTGGGGACCGGCCGCCGGGAGCTGTTCGTGGGACGGTCCTCCCGGGAACTGCTGCTCCGGACGAAAGCAGTGGTCCGGAGCCGGTAGGCTGCCCGGTCGGGTGCGTCGCAGGGGACGCGCCGGGGCCCGCCGCGGGGACGGCGAGGGCCCGCCGCGGGCACGATCTGGAGGACGTACCGGTGCACATCCAGGAATGGCTGGAAACCGTTCCGGCGGTGGTGATCTATCTCCTGGTGGGACTGGTCATCGGACTGGAGAGCCTGGGCATCCCGCTGCCGGGCGAGATCATCCTGGTGAGCTCGGCCCTGCTGGCCTCGCAGCACGGGGAGATCGACCCGCTGGTCCTGGGCATCTGCGCCACCACCGGTGCGATCGTCGGAGACTCGATCGGCTACGCGATCGGACGGCGCGGCGGCAAGCCGCTGCTGGAGCGGCTGGGGAAGCGGTTCCCCAAGCACTTCGGCGAGCACAACATCGCGATGGCGGAGCGGTCCTTCCAGAAGTGGGGCATGTGGGCCGTCTTCTTCGGCCGGTTCGTGGCCCTGCTGCGGATCTTCGCCGGTCCGCTGGCGGGCGTGCTCCACATGCCGTACTGGAAGTTCCTGATCGCCAATGTCTTCGGCGGCATCCTGTGGGCGGGCGGCACCACGGCCGTCATCTACTACGTCGGCATCGTCGCGGAGGCCTGGCTGAAGCGGTTCTCCTGGCTGGGGCTGGTGCTGGCGGTGCTCGTCGGAGTGACCTCGATGCTGGTGCTGAAGCGGCGCGCGGCCAAGGGCGCCGCTGCCGCCGCGGCGGAGGCCGCAGCCGGCGACGCGGTGCCGGAGCAGCCCGCCGCCGCGGCCGAGCCGGCCCTGGCCGACCGGGCCTGAAGGCGGGGCCCTGAGCCCGGGACCCGGGCTCAGGGGGCCGGGAGGTCAGCCCACCGAGGCGCGGTGCTGCTTCGCCAGTTCCAGGTACATCGCCGCGTTCAGGCGGATGCCCTCCCGCTCCTCCTCGGTGAGCTCGCGCCGGACCTTCGCCGGCACCCCCGCCACCAGCGAGCCGGGCGGTACCACCATGCCCTGCGGCACCAGCGCCTGGGCCGCCACCAGCGAACCGGCGCCGATCACCGCACCGTTGAGGACGGTGGCGCCCATGCCGATCAGGCAGTCGTCCTCCACCGTGCAGCCGTGCACCACCGCGTTGTGGCCGATCGACACCCGCTCGCCGATGGAGACCGGGAAGCCGGGGTCCACATGGAGGGTGCAGTTGTCCTGGACGTTGCTGTCCGCGCCGAGCACGATCGGACCGCAGTCGGCCCGCAGCACCGCCGAGTACCAGATGCTCGAGCCGGCGGCCAGCGTGACATCGCCGATCACCACCGAGGTGGGCGCGGTGAAGGCCTCCGGGTCGATCTGCGGGCTCTTCCCGCCCACGCCCGCGACCAGTGCCCGATCCGACGGATACGCCATGTGTGGTCTCTTCTCCTCTTGTGTACCGGATGCCGCGCTGCCAGCACCGTAGACGATGGGGTGAAGATCACAGGATCCCGGTCCGGCCCTCCGCGACCGTGCGCATTACCGTGGCCGGGTGCCGAAGAACAGAAACACGTTCTCATCCCTGGCGGCCTGGCGCCGCCGGGCCGCCAGCCGTGCCGTCCACGCCGGGTGGCGCTGGATGCAGCAGGCCGGCGCGGTCACCGCCGAGAACCCCGGCGGACACCGGTTCGGCGCAATCGGCAGCGGCACCCGGCTCGCCTTCCCGCAGGGCACCGTCTTCGGCGCCCCCTGGATCCGGCTCGGCGAGCACTGCATCATCGCCGAGCAGGTCACCCTCACCGCCGGGATGATGCCCGACCTCGACCTCGGCCCGGACCCCATGCTGATCCTCGGCAACGGCGTGGTGCTCGGCCGCGGCAGCCATGTCATCGCCGACGCCCGGATCTCCATCGGCAACGACACCTTCTGCGGCCCCGGGGTGTACATCACCTCCACCAACCACAGCTACGACGACCCGCACGAGCCGGTCGGCCGGCAGTGGCCGCGCAGCGCACCGGTGGAGATCGGCCCCGGCTGCTGGCTCGGCACCGGAGCGGTGATCCTGCCCGGGGCCCGGCTCGGCCGCAATGTGGTGGTGGCCGCGGGGGCCGTCGTACGGGGCGAGGTGCCCGACCACGCGGTGGTGGCGGGAGCGCCCGCGCGGATCGTACGCCGGTGGGAGCCCGACACCGGTTGGCAGCCTCCGCTGCGCACCCCGGCCCCGGTGCCCATCCCGGACGGGGTCACCCCGGAACAACTGCGCGCCCTGGCCGAACTCGACCGCACGGCCGACGCGGGATCTTAGTCAGCCGGCCGCCAGCAGGACGGTGCCGGCGAGGGCGAGGCCCGCGCCGGCCGCCTGGACCATGCGCAGCCGCTCCTTCAGGAGGGCGAATGCGGCCAGCGCCGTGACCACCGGATACAGCGAGGAGAGCACGGCGGCCACGGTCACCGGGCCGTTCTGCGCGGCGATCGAGTACGTGCCGTTGGCCGCGACATCGGCCAGGCCGACGAAGGCCAGGGCCGGCACCAGCCGCCACAGGTCCTTCAGCCCCGTCCCCTGCGGCAGCACCGGACGGCCGCGCCGGGCCTGCACCCACAGCGCGGTGCCGCCCGCCGCCACATTGGTGACCCGCTGCACGAACAACGCCAGGAACAGACCGGTCACGGTGGTGGACGCCTCCGCGATCAGCGCCATCACCGCGCCGAAGCCGAACGCGGCGACCAGTGTCAGCACGATCGCCTGCCGCTGCACCGGGGCACCGCGGAGTTCGGGGCCGCCCGCCAGCACGATGCCGACCACCGCGACCGCGATCCCGGCGACCTGGCCGAGTCCCGGCCGCTCACCGATCGCCAGACCCACCCCGACCGGAACCACCACGCCGAGCGAGCCCAGCGGGGACACCACCCCCATCGGGCCCATCGCCAGCGCCTTGTAGAAGCTGAACATGGCAACCGGCCCGACCAGGCCGGCGGCCACCGCGTACCAGAGCTGGGGGCCGGCCTCCCGCCAGGCACCGGTGCCCAGCACGATCGCGCCGAGCACCACCACGGCGATCACCTGGGAGGCCATCACCACCGTGAGCGCGGGCAGCCGCCGGGTCAGGAGGCCGCCGCCGAAGTCGGCGAACCCCCAGAGCACGGCGGTGGCCAAGGCGAACAGGGCGGTCATGGCAGGACCTCACAGAGCAGACGAGCAGACGTGCAAGCGCACAGACGTGCAGAAAGAGCAGACGTGAGTACATCACACGGCTGTTCGACTACCGGACGCCGGCCGGGATCAGACGAGTGCCGGGAGCTCGATCGCGGGGCAGCGGTCCATCACCATGTGCAGCCCCGCCGCCCGGGTCCGCTCGTACGCCGCCTCGTCGACCACACCGAGCTGGAACCAGACGGCCTGCGCCCCCACCGCCGCGGCCTGGTCGGCCACCGGGCCGGCCAGCGCGCTGTTCACGAACACGTCGACCACGTCCACCGGGAAGGGGATCGCCTCCAGCGAGGCGTAGCCCTGCTCGCCGTCGACCGCCTCGGCCTTCGGGTGGACCGGGATCACCCGCTTGCCGTACCTCCGGAGGACCTGCGCCACCCCGTACGCCGCCCGGTCCCGGTTGTTGGACAGGCCCACCACGGCCCAGGTGTCCCCGAGCTCGGTGAGGATGGTGCGGATGGTTGCCGGGTCGCCGTACACGCGTGCCGCCTCCTGCTGCTCGCGGGGCCGGCCCGCTGCCGGCCCGCACCAGGGATCAACGGCCGGGAGGCGGGTCCGATTCCCCGTTCCCGCTCCGCTTAGGGTGGAGAGGTGAACGCAGACCAGTACGTGACGGTCGCCCGGGAGGGCGTGCACGAGTCGGAGATCAACCGCTCCCGGTTCATCTGCGCGCTCGCGCCCGCCGCGACCGAGCAGGAGGCGCAGGAGTTCGTCGCCCGCATCCGCAGGGAGCACCCCACCGCCTCGCACAACTGCTACGCGTACGTGATCGGGGCGGACGCCTCGGTGCAGAAGGCCAGTGACGACGGCGAGCCGGGCGGCACCGCCGGAGTCCCGATGCTCCAGATGCTCACCCGGCGCGACATCCGCTACGCGGTGGCCGTGGTCACCCGCTACTACGGCGGGGTCAAACTGGGGGCCGGCGGGCTGATCCGCGCATACGGCGGGGTGGTGGGCGAGGCCCTGGACGCGCTCGGCACCGTCACCCGGCACCGCTACCGGCTGGCCACCGTCACCGTGGACCACCAGCGGGCCGGGAAGACCCAGAACGACCTGCGCTCCACCGGCCGCACCGTCCTGGACGTCCGCTACGGGGAGGCCGTCTCCCTGGACATCGGCCTCCCCGAGTCCGATATCGATGCCTTCAGGGCCTGGCTGGCCGACACCACCGCCGGCACCGCCGGATTCGAGCTCGGCGGCGAGGCGTACGGCGACGGATGACGGCCAGCCGTCTTCCGGCCTTCAGACCCAGTTGACCTCGGCCCGCTCCAGCAGCGGGTCCTCGGCCAGCGCGAACAGCGGAACGGCGAAGTTGCCGGACCGGAACCGGCCGCCGAAGTGCAGCCCCAGCACCCGGTGATCGGCCAGGTCGAAGACCGGGGAGCCGCTGTTCCCGCCCAGGGTGGAGCAGTCGTGGGTCATCGTGAGGCCGTCCGGCAGCAGGGCCGTCGCGGTGCCCGGCTGGAGCCGCTTCACGTTGTAGATGTCCATGAAGATCCGGCTCATCGCCTCGGGTTCGTTACGGCGGCCGTCCGCCGCCGGGTACCCCACCACGTACACGGCCCGGCCCGCCAGATCCGGCGGGGCGTCCGCGGCGACCGGCAGCGGGGTGGGCAGCGTTCCGCCGCCGCCCGAGGCCGGGGCCACCCGCAGCAGCGCCATGTCCACCTGCGGGTGGATGCCCAGCACCTCGGTGACCGCGAACTCGAAGGAACCGTCGGACACCGGTCCGCCCAGTTCCTCCGCGGTGTCGATGCGCGCGCCCATGCCCGGGCGGAAGGAGAACCCGCCCCGGCCGTCGGCGCGGGTGAACTCGGCGGCCACGTGCCGGTTGGTCATCACCACGTCCGGCGACACCAGGAAGCCGGTGCCCAGCCAGTCCAGATCCGGATGGCCGGTGACCTCCACCCGGCCCACCCGGGCGAGGGACTCTCGGATGCCGGCCCGCTGGCCGTCCAGGATCGCCCAGTCGCCGAGCTGCGGGGCGAAGTCCATGCCCTGGACCAGGATCGCCGGCCGGCCCTCGAGCAGGACGATCGCCTCCAGCCCGAAGTGCTCGTCCTCGTCCACGTCGTCGGCGCGGCCCGCGGCCAGCTTCTCCAGCCCGCGCACCCCGGCCGCCAGCACCCGGGCCCGCTCGTCGTGGGCGGCCCGCTCGACCTGCGCGGCGGTCGCCTCCTGCGGCGGGTGGGCCTCCTCGGGCACGGCGGACTCGGAGATCTCCTCGTCCAGACCCTTGCGTACACGTGCGGCGACCTCCAGCAGGTCCTCGCGGAAGACCTGCTCGGGCCCGGTCGCCACCGGGGAACCACCGCGCATCTCACACCTCCTGGGGTTGCGGGGGCCGGCTCAGGGCGGACTGGGCCGCCGTGATCTCGGCATGGACCTGCGGGCTGTTCTCCCGCAGATGCCGCATGAGGGCGCTCAGTTGGGTGCCCACGTTCACAAAGGCCGTGCTCTTGCCCTGGAAGCTGACGTCGGAGACACGGCGGGTACCGCGGTGCAGGGCCACCACCGTCCAGTCGTCGGTGAGGACGGGGGAGCCGGAGGAACCGCCCCGGGTGTCGGTGAAGTAGCGCAGGTCCGTCTCGTCCGCCTCGAAGACCAGGTTGTTGCGCAGGGCGATCCGCTTCGGCTCGCCTCCCGGGTGCTGGATGATGTTGACCGCGACCGGGACGTCCGGGGTGACCGTCAGGGGTTCGGTGGCCACCCGGAGGAAGGGCCGGGGCGGTGCGTCCGCCAGCCGCAGGACCGCGTAGTCGAGTTCCTCGTCCCAGGCCAGGAGTTCGGCGGCGGACAGCTCGGGGGTGGCCCCGGCGTCGCCCTCGTCCTCGGCGAGGTAGTCGAACCGGGACCGGGAGCCCAGGGCCTGGAGCCGCAGGTCCGCCGGGTCCACCACGGGGCGCTCGACGGCGGTGCGCTTGCGGGCGTTGACCACATGGTGGTTGGTCACCAGCAGGCCGGGGGCGATCAGCCAGCCCGTGCCGGTGTGCGGCAGGGCCAGCGGCTGGAGCAGGGCGCCCCCGGCGTACGGGAGCACCTTGACCCGGGCCACCGAGGTGCCGGCCAGGGCGCCGCCGCCGAGGAACTCGAACGGCACCGTGTCGTCCCGGAAGACGATCTCCTCCTTGGTCTCCCCGGTGGGGACGTCCGGTGCCACGTCGGGTTCGCCCGCGGCATCGCGCACCACCCGGTCCAGGGCGTCCTGGAACACGTCCCGGGCGGCGGCGTCGCTGAGCTGGCCGACGGAGTTCCGCAGCCAGACCGCGAGCGGGACGGTGCCGTCGATCAGCCGCTCCACCCGGTTCATCTCGTTCAGGTCGGAGTGGACCTGCTGGCCGGGGGCCGGGAGCATCGGCAGCGAGCCGCGGTACTTGGGGAGGACGCCCTCGAAGAGCAGGCGCCGGAGCATGGGATCGGCCAGCCCCTGCTCCACGGCGGTATCGCGCAGCTTCACGATGTCGTCCTGCGGGAGATACGGGTCGCTCATGTCGATCAGGCCGCTCGGTGGCCGTTCCCTTCCGCCGTGCCCCCGCTCGTCCCCGTCGTTCCCGTCGTTCCTGTTGTTCCCGCCGTTCCTTTCGTTCCCGCCGCCCCTCCGGTCACTCCGGTCGGAGCCAGGGCGACAGGGGTGAGGACGGGCGGGGCGGGGCCGGCGCTCATGGCCGCCGCGACGCCCGAGACCAGTTCTCCGCTCCGGTCGTCCAGGGCGAGCAGCCGCCCGGCGAGCCGGTCCAGGGTGCCCCGGCGCTGCGCCTCGCGCAGGATGCCCGTCACCCCGGTGTGCGTGCCCCCGGTGTCGGACCTCGCGTCCGGCGGGCCCGCCGCGTTCTCCAGCAGGTTCCGCAGCGCCGCCCGCAGCTCGGGCCGGTGGGCGACCGCCTCCCCGATCGCCTGTTCGAGGGTGTCCAGTACCGCCTGTTCGCCCGCCGGCAGGCCCACCACGTCCAGGGTGTGCTCCAGGACCTGCGGATGGTCCTGGGACACCTCGGCCGCCACGGCCCGCACCAGGGCGGGCTGCCGGACGACTTCGGCATCGGGCAACCGGCGCAGCCGGTCCGCGAGCCGGTCGCCGACCTCCGGATCGGGCCGCTCCGCGGCGGCGCCCAGCCGGGCCCGGGCCAGCAGCGCACCCATCGCCTCGAAGTCCCGGCCGAGCCCGGTGGCGATCTCCTCGGCCTCCGCCAGGTCGTCGGCGGCCTCGCCCAGGTCCCCGTCCGCCTCCGCCAGCCGGGCGGACAACAGCAGCAGTTCCAGCTGGAGCTCGGGGAAACCGGCCTCGTCCGCGCGGTCCGCGGCCTCGTCCGCGGCCTTCCTGGCCTCCGCACGGCGGCCCTGCCGGTCCAGGGTCTCCACCCACAGCGGGTGCAGCGGGCTGCCGGCGGTCCAGGGCCGGCGTTCCGCCAGCCGGGCCGCGGCGGCGTCCGTGTACTCCTGGGACAGCAGGTCCTCGACCTCGCGGGCGGCGATCCGCTCCCAGTCCTCCTGATCGGCCTCCGCCATCACCTCGTCGGGGGTGTGGCCGCCGAGGTGTCCGGCCAGGTAGGCGGCGGACCGGCCCGCCATGTCCAGGTCGGCGCCGACGAGGAACCGTTCCAGCCCGGGCACCCAGCGCTGCTCCACCGTGCGCGGGTTCTCGTTGAGCCGCAGCCGGTGGTAGATCTCCTCGGCACGGGCCTCCGGCCCCTCGCGGGCCGCGTAGTGGACCACCGCCCGCCGGCCGACGCTCCGCATCAGGTCGGCCCGGCCCCGGTCGGCCAGCCGCAGCATGATGGCCCTCAGGTCGGCGCGGTGGCGGACGGCGCCGGGGCCGGCCGACTCCACGAGGTCGAGCCGGGACAGCAGGCCGAACAGCCGGTCGGCCGCCTCCTCGGAGTCCACCCGGAGCCCGCACGGTTCGGCGAGCACCTCCCGGACCAGCTCGGGGGTGATGCTGCGCAGGGCCAGCCCCGCCTGGGCCAGGGCCCGGACCTCGTCGTCCCCGATGCGCTTGAGGATCCGCTCGTACAGGGTGCCCTGGATGAGCATCTGGTCGACCTTGTGGAAGAAGTGCCGGCGGCGGGCGGGCAGGCTCTCGATGAGCTCGCTCACCGACTCCGCCCCGGCGCCCTCCTGTACGGCGGCCCGCGCGGCCAGTTTCAGGCTCAGCGGGTGTCCGCCCACCCGGGCGGCGAGTTCCTCGGCGAGCCGTCCGTCGGTCACCCCGCCGGCCACCAGCACGGCCACCGCGGCCTCCGGATCGAGCTCGCCAAGCTCGATGGTCCGCGGCTGCACCACCCGGGCCGGGTGGTCCGCCAGCAGCCGTCCGGACACGATGTTCCGCAGCCGGGGGTGGGCGGCCTGAAGGGCGTACCAGACGGCCCAGAGCCTGCCGAGCACCGGTGAACCGCGGTACTGGGCCGCCTCGAAGGAGTCGATCACGAGCACCAGCGGGGGCTGCGGGCGGTCCGGGGGCACACCCACCGCCCGGACGACCAGCGTGCCGAGCCGGCGGGCCAGGTCGGCCTCGCGGGCGGCGGTCATGGCGTGCAGTCCGGAGGAGGACTCCCGGGCCAGGGTCGCCCGGGTGGTGGACAGCCGGAACAGCTCGTCCACGGCGCCCTGCTCCGCCCGGTGGGCCCCGGCGGTCTCCTCGCACTCGTGGGCGAGGGCGTCGAAGGCCACCCGGTGGCCGGGGTACTGGATGCCGAGCTGGCGGGCCATCTCGGCGATCAGGGTGGCCGGTTCGTGTACGGACAGGGTGGGCCGCTCGAAGTCCACGTACGCGAAGGGGAACCCGGAGGGGAAGTCCCGCAGGCCGTCCAGGAGGAACTTGGCGAGCAGGGTGCTCTTGCCGATGCCGCCGAGTCCGTGGAGCAGCAGGGGCGGCACCGGGCCGCTGCCCACGGCCTGGGTGATGCTCTCCCGGGCCTGCGCCAGCCGGCCGTGCGGCGAATCGGGCGGCAGCCCGATGTAGGCGCGCAGCTCGGCGAGTTCCCGGGTGCGGCCCTGGAAGGAGTCCCGGACCAGGCGTTCCAGGGGCTGGAGCAGCCGGGCCCGCTCCAGCAGCCGCTGCACCACCGCCGGGTCGGGGATGCCGGTGACGCCGGGGATCTGGGCGAGCCACAGTACGGCCTGCAGGGTGTGCGGCAGTTCGTCGAGGTTCTGGCGGGGCAGGTCCGGGGGAGTGCCGCCGAGATAGGCCAGGGCGGTGCGTTCGGGGCCCGGGCCGGGCGGGAACTGGTCCTGGTTGGCGAGCAGGGCCAGCCGGGCCTGTTCGGGGCCGGTGAGGCTGCGCAGGGCGGTGTCGCGGATCTCCGGCTTGAGGACCCAGGCGACCGTGGACCGGGCGCCCACGGCCCGGCAGTCGTGCACGAGCTCCAGGTCCGCCCGGCCGGTGGGCTCCGCCTCGCCGGGCAGCCGGAGCCGGGCGGGATCGAACCGGGTGAGCAGACAGGCCGCCGCCCGGTAGGCCTGCCGCAGGCCGGGCACGGGTGCCGGCTGCGGAGCGGTGGCCGCGGCACACAGCCGCTCGCCGAGCAGGGCCGCGAAGTCCTGGCCGGGCGCGAGGGACCGGTAGAGGCGGACGGTCTCCTCGGCGGCGGTGCACACCTTGCGCATGTAGCTGTCGCCGCCCGGGGCCCGGGCGGCGCGCAGCACGGTCGGGACCACCGTCTCCACCAGGGCTGTGATCCCGTGTTCGTCGGGCGGCGCGGCGGTGTCGGGCGCCGGGGTCTCGCCGAAGAACTGCCGGAAGAACTGCCGGAGGTCCTCGTCCTCGGCCACCCGGGCGGTGTCCCGGACCTCGTTCTTGTGTATTTCGTACGGGAGCTGCCGCATCGTTGCCGAGTAGCCGAGCAGCACCAGCCGCGGGGCGGTGTGCCGGCGGACCGGGGTGTGTTCGTAGATGGCCAGGGCGAGCTTGCCGATGCAGTCCCAGACGTCGGAGTTGACGTCCAGCTTGTCGCACTCGTCGAGGACCAGCCAGAACTGCTCGCTGGCGGCGGTGGCCTGGCTGACGATGCGGTGCACGGCGGCGTCCACCGAGGGCAGTGGATCGTTCAACTGTGTGGGATTCAACGGCGAGATGCCGGTGCGGGGGTCGGCGACGAACTCGGCGAGCCGCTGCACCACCTGTTCGGCCGTCGAGGTCTGGTTGAGGGTCACCCGCACCGGGCGGAATTCACAGTGGACACCGAGATGGCGAATGAAATTGTAGGTGTACGAACGGCCGCTGTCCGGTTCCCCGTCCACCACCAGAACCGTTTTGTCGGGGTCTTCGACGAATTCCCGCAGTCGTTTCCTCAGATCCAGCCGGTCGATGAAAACCTCGGCGCCGTTCTTCAGTACGCCGGCCAGGTAGTGGTCCCGCGGAGAGGTGTGCAGCCGGGTTGCGTCGTCGAGCTCCCGCTTCAACCGCAGGGTTACCTCACCTGCGGGAATGGAGGTCAGGGAGTCGAGCCGGGAGAGGGTGTCGAGCAGCTGGAGCTGGGAGGTGACCCCCCTGTTCCGCACTGCCTCGACCAGTGCCACGGCCTGTTCGCTGCTCGATCCGGAATCCCCGAAAGGGATATCCCCGACGAAATCCTCGGAGAAACCGAACTGGATCAGGCGGGCGCGGGGGGATCCGACGATGAAAAGGTGGTCCCGGACCCATTCCGTGACGAGGTCCCATTCGGTATCGGTGAGCGACATAGCGCACCTGCACAGCCGCCGCAGCGGAGCGGCGGGACGGACTGCTGATACCAGTCATGGTTTCACTCGCTCCTCTCCGCTGCAAGGCGGCCGTGCAGGGCCCGGACCCGCTTTCGCCGAGCTTCCGCCGGCGGCTCCGGCTCAGCTCCCTACGATCATGTCCTCGAAGGATTCCAGCCGCTTCCACCGTTCCGCGGGTGCCCGGGTGACCGGCATCAGGTCGGCCTCCGGCAGCGGGCCGAAGTCGAGACCGGTGAGTTCGGCGATGTCGGCCACCGGGACCTGGAACGTACGGAACGGGCCCAGCGGCGGCGGGTCGCCCGGCTTGGCCCCCGCCATCGCCCGCTCGTAGTCCCGGGTCAGGTCCGGGCTCTGGTCGAGGATGTAGCCGGTGGAGGCCAGCCGGCCGTCCTGGAGGAACGCGGCCACCTTCCAGAACCGCAGCGGGACCTGGATGCCCCGGTACGGGGGGTCGGAGTCGTGCAGCACCGGGCCGGTCAGCACGCTGAGCTTGCGGTCGAACTGGGCCGCATGGTCGAGGAGATGGTTCTCCAGGCCCTGCCACAGCTGCTTGCCCTGGTTGAACACGTCCGCCTGGGGTGCGGCGTTGGTGTAGCGGAAGGTGTCGGTGTTGGCCCGGTGGGCCTCCGCGGTCGCGCCCCAGACCGGGTCGAGGCGTCGGACCAGGTGGCCGCGGTCGAGGCTGTTGTTGCGGTAGATGTCGTTCCCTGACTGCTGGGACTCGGGCACCCGGGGGTCGAATTCCCAGGCGTCGTCGCGGGGTACGTCCGCCAGCAGCTTCGAGCCGTCGATGCAGACCGCGGTGGACGCCGCCAGCCTGCGGTCGGGGCGCAGGACCACGGTGAAGTGGGTGTAGGGAAGGGTGACGGTCGGCAGGCTGTCGGTGACGGGGAGCGGCAGCGGGACCACCGGCCCCAGGAAGGTCTCGTCGTAGCCGGTCCGGTCGGAGAGGGAGTCGGCCCGGGCTTCCGGGGGCGTCTCAATTGCGTTCATATGATGGAAGTACCGCGGATGTGCGGGCCTTCACGGTGCAGCGCAACGGGCCACCCGAACAGCGGCCACCCCTGATTCGGACGGCCCCGGGCACGGGAACCATGCTCTCGACCCCGCTGTCCCCCTGCCCCCAGGAGTCACCGTGCCCGTTGGTCTGTCCCTCCACGTAGGTCTGAACAAGGTCGATCCCGCCCGGTACGACGGCTGGGACGGCACACTCATGGCCTGCGAGAACGATGCCCGCGACATGGCCGAGGTGGCCCGGGCCGGCGGGTTCGAGGACACCGTGATCCTCACCGACGACGGCACCGTGGAGAACATCACCGCCGCCCTGCGCGAGGCCGCCGGCCGGCTCCGCACCGGGGACATGCTCCTCTTCACCTACTCGGGCCACGGCGGCCAGATCGACAACCTCGCCGGCTCGGACGACGAACCCGACCGGCAGGACGAGACCCTGGTCTTCTTCGACCGCCAGTTCCTCGACGACGAGCTGTACCGCGAGTTCCAGCGGTTCGAGCAGGACGTGCGGATCTTCGTCCTGCTGGACTGCTGTCACAGCGGCAGCGCGATCGAATCCGTCCGCGAAATGCTCACCCCCCAGGCACTGCAAACGCAGTTCCAGACCCGCGACCCGGGCCGCATCGAGGCGGCCTCCCGGCTGATGCCCCTGTTGAAGCAGCAGCAGATCGCCGCCCGCGACCGGTCCTTCTACACGGACCTCCAGCGCGAGCTCAAGGACGGGAACGGCGGCAGCCCGGCGCAGAACGCCGTGCTCATCGGCGCCTGCCAGGACAACCAGCTCGCCTCCGACGGCCAGATCAACGGCCTGTTCACCGAACAGCTGCTGACCGTGTGGCGCAACGGGGCCTTCCGGGGCGACTACCGCACCTTCCACCGGGACATCCAGAAGCGGATGCCCGCCATCCAGAGCCCGAACCTCTACACCACCGGCCGGCCCACCTTCCTCGACCAGAAGCCGTTCACCATCTGACACCGACCGGCATCATCCGGCGTCGGGGGGCGGCCCCCGCGCGTTACTGTGGTGGGTGCCGTCCGCCGCACGCCTTCCGGGCCGCGCACGGCCCGGAAGCGCAAGGAGCGGAGAACATGCAGGTCGGGGCGGGTACCGGGATGCCGGGCAAGGGCGCGGCAGGCGTAGCAGGCGCTGCGGGGGCGCGGCCTTGAGGTTTCTGCACACCTCCGACTGGCACCTCGGCAGGTCCTTCCACCGCGTCGGCCTGCTCGACGCACAGGCCGCCTTCATCGACCACCTGATCGACACCGTGCGCGAGCAGGCCGTCGACGCCGTCCTGGTGGCCGGAGACATCTACGACCGCGCGGTGCCCCCGCTGCCCGCCGTCGAGCTCTACGACCGGGCCCTGCACCGGCTCGCCGATCTCGGCGTGCCCACTGTGATGATCTCCGGCAACCACGACTCCGCCCGCCGGCTCGGCGTCGGTGCCGGGCTCATCGGCCGGGCGGGCATCCACCTCCGCACCGACCCGGCCGGCTGCGCCGACCCCGTCCTGCTGGCCGACGGACACGGCGACGTCGCCTTCTACGGGCTGCCCTATCTGGAGCCCGCCCTGGTCAAGGACGCCTTCGCGGCCGAGAAGGCCGGCCACGAGGCGGTGCTCGGCGCCGCCATGGACCGGGTCCGCGCCGACCTCGCCGGCCGGCCCCCCGGCACCCGCTCCGTGGTCCTCGCCCACGCCTTCGTCACCGGCGGGCAGCCCAGCGACAGCGAACGCGACATCACCGTCGGAGGGGTCGAGGCCGTGCCCGCCGCCGTCTTCGACGGAGTGGACTACGCCGCCCTCGGCCACCTCCACGGCTGCCAGACCATCACCGAGCGGGTCCGCTACTCCGGCTCCCCGCTCGCCTACTCCTTCTCCGAGGCCGGCCACCGCAAATCCATGTGGCTGATCGAGCTCGGCCCCGCCGGGGAACTCACCGCCGAACGCATCCACACCCCGGTGCCCCGCCCGCTCGCCCGGCTCCGCGGCCACCTCGAACGGCTCCTCGACGACCCAGCCCTCGATGCGTACGAGGAGTCCTGGGTGGAGGCCACCCTCACCGACCCGGTCCGCCCCGAGGACCCGATGGCACGCGTCGCCGCCCGCTTCCCGCACACCCTCAGCCTGGCCTTCGACCCCGAAGGCCGGGCCGAGGACGGCACCGCCTCCTACGCCCAGCGCCTCAAGGGCCGCAGCGACCAGCAGATCGCCGAGGACTTCGTCGCCCATGTGCGCGGCGGCGGCCTGCCCGACGAGGCCGAGCGCAGGGTGCTGCGCGAGGCCTTCGACACGGTCCGCGCCGACACCGCGGCCGAGGAGACCGCCCGATGAGGCTGCACCGGCTCGCGGTCACCGCCTTCGGCCCCTTCGCCGACCGCCAGGAGATCGACTTCGACGCCCTCTCCGGCGCCGGCGTCTTCCTCCTCCACGGCCCCACCGGCGCCGGCAAGACCTCCGTCCTGGACGCCGTCTGCTACGCGCTGTACGGATCCGTGCCCGGCCCCCGCCAGGCCCCCGGCACCCGGCTGCGCAGCGACCACGCCGACCCCGGCACCCCCACCGAGGTCACCCTGGAGCTCACCGCCGGGGGCCGCCGGCTGGAGATCACCCGGCGCCCCGAACAGGACCGCCCCAAGAAGCGCGGCACCGGAACCACCCGCGACAAGGCGCAGTCCTGGCTCCGCGAACGGGGCGCCGGCCACCCGGGCGAGGCCGGCTGGCAGGCCCTGTCCCGCTCCCACCAGGAGATCGGCGAGGAGATCGAGCAGCTGCTCGGCATGAGCCGGGAACAGTTCTGCCAGGTGGTGCTGCTCCCGCAGGGCGATTTCGCCCGTTTCCTACGGGCCGATGCCGAAGCCCGTGGCCGGCTGCTCGGCCGGCTCTTCGACACCCGCCGGTTCGCCGCCGTGGAGACCCTGCTCGCCGACCGCCGCCGGGCTGCCGAGGCCAGGGTCCGGGCCGGTGACGAGAAGGTGCTGGCCACCGCCCAGCGGCTGGCCCAGGCCGCCGGCGACACCGCCGACCTGCGCGCCTGGCCGCTGCCCGCCCTCGCCCCCGGGGACCCCGGCCTGGCCGGAGCGGTCCGGGCCTGGGCGGCCGTCGCCCGCAGCGGAGCCCGTGAACGGCTGACGATCGCCGAGTATGCGCTGGCCGCCGCGGAAAGCCGCCACCATGCCGCCCGCCGGGACGCCGAGGACGCCCGCGAGCTGGACCGGCTCCAGCGCCGGCACGCCGAAACCCTCGCCCGGGCCGCCGCACTGGAGGCCGCCGCACCCGTACGCGACCGGGTCCGGGACCGGCTGAACCGGGCCCGCCGGGCCGCCCTGGTCCGCCCCGCCCTCGAACTCCGCGACGCCGCGACCGCCGCCCACCGCGCGGCCGGCCGCGCCGAGACCGAGGCCCGCAACCTGCTCCCGGCCGGCCTCGCCGAAGCCGGCACCGAACAGCTCGGCGCCCTCGAACGCAAGCTCCGCGAGGACCTCGGCGCGCTCGGCGCCGCCCACCGTGCCGAACAGCGAAGCGCCGAGATCGGCCGCGAGCGCACCGCACTGGACCGGGAGGCCCGCTCCGCCGAGGAACTCCTCCAGGACGACGCCGGCTGGCTGGCCCGCTGGGAGGCGACCCGGGCAGAACTGCGGGACCGCGTCGACTCCGCCCAGCAGGCCGCCACCCTCGCCGAACAGCTCGCCGGGGCGCTGGAACCCGCCCGGCTCCGGCTGGACGCCGCCCGCCGCCGGGACACCCTCGCCGCCGAGGCCGACACGACCGCCGGGGAGCTGCTGGCCGCCCGGGAGGAGTCCGGGGCGGCCAAGGAACGCTGGCTGGAACTCAAGGAGGCCCGGCTGCGCGGCATCGCCGCCGAACTGGCCGCGGCGCTGGTCGCGGGCGAGGCCTGCACCGTGTGCGGCTCGGCCGAGCACCCCGCGCCGGCCCGGCCCGCCCCCGGCCATGTGGACCGGGCCGCCGAGGACGCCGCCCACGCCCGCTACGAGCGGGCCGAGGAACGCCGGGCCGAGGGCGAGCGCCGGCTGGCCGCCGTACGCCAGGCCGGCACCGAGGCCGCAGCCGCCGCCGGGGACACCGCCACTGCCGAACTGCTCACCCGTACGCGGGAACTGGCGGCCCGGCACGCCGAGGCCCATGCCGCGGCGACCGGACTGCACGCCGCCCGCGAGGCCCTCGCCGCCGCCGAGCGCGAGCACGCGGCCCGCAGCGAGAACCGGCAGCAGGCCGAACGGCTCGCCGCCGCCCGCGCCTCCCGCCGCGAGGCCCTCGACCGGGAGCAGGCCGCCCTGGAGGCCGAACTCCGGCTGGTCCGGGGGGACTCGGGCAGCGTGGCCGAGCGGGCCCGGATCCTGGAGCAGCGGGTCCGGCTGGTGGCCGGCACCGCGGAGGCCCTGCGGCGCGCCGAGGCGAGTGCCCAGCGCCTGAAGGAGGCCGACGCCCAGCTGTCCGACGCCGCCTTCGCCGCCGGTTTCGACACCACCGCCGAGGCCGCCGAAGCCGTGCTGCCCGAGGACGAGCACGCGGGTCTGCAACGGCGGCTGGACGCCTGGCAGGCCGAGGAGGCGCTGCTGGCCGACCGGTTCGCCGAGGCCGGCACGGCCGCGGCGGCCGGCCTGCCTCCCGCGGACCCGGCCCGCGCGGAGGCCGCCGCCGACCGGGCCGCGACCGGACTGCGGGCCGCCGGCTCGGCCTGCGACGCCGCCCGGGTGCGCTGCGCCGAACTGGACCGGCTCTCCCGGCAGGCCGAAACGGAACTCCGCGCCCTGGGGCCGCTGCGCGAGGCCTACGACCAGGTCGCCCGGCTGGCCGCGCTGACCGCCGGCACCTCCGCCGACAACGAGCGCCGGATGCGGCTGGAGGCCTATGTACTGGCCGCCCGGCTGGAGCAGGTCGCCGCCGCCGCCACGGTCCGGCTGCTGCGGATGTCCGGCGGCCGGTACACCCTCGTCCACTCCGATGCGCGGGCCGGCGGACGCGGACGCTCGGGCCTGGGCCTGCACGTGGTGGACGCCTGGACGGGCAGCGAGCGGGACACCGCCACCCTGTCCGGGGGCGAGACCTTCTTCGCCTCCCTCGCGCTGGCGCTCGGCCTCGCCGATGTGGTCACCGACGAGGCCGGCGGAATGCGGCTGGACACCCTCTTCATCGACGAGGGCTTCGGCAGCCTGGACGAACAGGCCCTGGACGAGGTGCTCGACGTACTCGACTCGCTGCGGGAACGCGACCGCAGCGTCGGCATCGTCAGCCATGTCGCCGATCTGCGCAGCCGGGTGCAGGCCCGGCTGGAGGTGGTCAAACAGCGCGGCGGCTCGGTGGTCCGGCACCGCACCGGGCAGCTCACGGACTGAGCGGCCGGCGGGGCAGCGGCGAGGAGTAGACGATGCTCGTGGTCACCGGTCCGAGGCCGGCGATCCGGCCGGTGATCTCTTCCAGATGGGCCATCGAGCGGGCGGCGACCTTCAGGACGAAACAGTCGTCGCCGGTGACGTGATGGGCCTCCAGGATCTCCGTCGTGCTCTCCAGGAGGTCGTGGAACGGCTTGTAGTTGCCGTGCGGATAGCGGAGCCGGACCAGCGCCAGGATGGCCTTGCCGAGCTTCTCCGGATCGACCACCGCTGCATAACCGGTGATCACCCCGGCCTCCTCCAGGCGGCGGACCCGCTCGGTGACGGCACTGGCGGACATCGCCACGGCCCGGGCGAGCTCGGCAAAGCTCGCGCGGCCGTCGCGCTGGAGGGCCTCGAGGATGCGCCAGTCCGTGGCGTCGGGGGAATAGCTGGTCATCCCGCAGAAATAGCAGGGAATCCCCGGTCCAACAAGTGATACGCCGGGGAAAGGCACTTCCTCGAGTGGATCAACGGCCGTAGATTTCAGGCCATGACGACGACCCAGAACACCACGACCGCAGCCGCCACCACCGCCAACCCCGTGCTCCGGGTCCCCCCGGCCAGTCCGGCCGCGGCTGCCGCCTACTTCGCGGCGAGCCTCGCCTTCCACGCGGACGTGTCCGATGTCGCCTCCGCCCTCAAGGCCCACCGCGAGCAGGGCGCCGAGCTCGGCTTCCAGCTGATCGACTCGCGCTCCACCCCGTCCTGGGACCAGGCCCATGTGCCCGGGGCCGTCCACCTGCCGACCGCCCTGATCCCCGAGCAGGCCGAACGGCTGCTGGACAAGAACGTCCCCGTGGTCACCTACTGCTGGGGCCCCGGCTGCAACGGCGCCACCCGGTCCGCCCTGGCGCTCGCCGAACTCGGCTTCCAGGTCAAGGAGATGCTCGGCGGCATCGAGTACTGGATCCGCGAGGGCTTCGAGGTCGAGACCTGGCAGGGCACGGCGCAGCGGGCCGAGGCCGACCCGCTGACCGCGCCCACGGACTCCGAGGACTGCGGCTGCTGAGGCCGACCCCGGCGGCCGGCGGTGTCAGAGCCTGGACAGCTCGTCCACCAGGTCGTCCAGACCGAGCGAACCCTGCGACAGCGCCGCCATGTGCCAGGCCTTCAGATCGAAGGAATCGCCGTGCGCGGCGCGCGCGTTCTCCCGGCCCAGCAGCCAGGCCCGCTCGCCCAGCTTGTAGCCGATCGCCTGCCCCGGCATCGACAGGTAGCGGGTCAGCTCGCTCTCGACGAAGTCCGCCGGCCGGCCGCTGTGCAGGCCGAAGAACTCCTGCGCCAGCTCCGGGGTCCACCGCTCGCCCGGGTGGAACGGCGAGTCCGCCGGGATCTCCAGACCCAGGTGCATGCCGATGTCCACGATCACCCGGCAGGCCCGCATCATCTGGCAGTCCAGGTAGCCCAGCCGCTGCTCGGCGTCCTTGAGGTAGCCCAGCTCGTCCATCAGCCGCTCCGCGTACAGCGCCCAGCCCTCGGCGTTGGCGCTCACCCCGCCGATGGTGGCCTGGTAGCGGGACAGCTGATCGGCCACGTGCGTCCACTGCGCGAGCTGGAGGTGATGGCCGGGCACGCCCTCGTGGTACCAGGTGGAGACCAGGTCGTAGACCGGGAACCGGGTCTGCCCCATGGTCGGCAGCCAGGTCCGGCCCGGCCGGGAGAAGTCCTCCGAGGGGGCCGTGTAGTACGGGGCCGCGGCACCGCCGGGCGGGGCGATCCGGGACTCCACCTTCCGGACCCGCTCGGCGAGTTCGAAGTGGGTGCCGTCCAGATTCTCGATGGCCTCGTCCATGATGCCCTGCAGCCAGGCCCGGACCTCCTCGACGCCCTCGATGTGGGTGCCGTGCTCGTCCAGGTGCCGGAGCGCCTCCCAGGGGCCGGCCCCGGGAAGGATCTTGGCCGCTTCGGTCTTCATCTCGGCGAGCAGCCGGTGGTACTCGGACCAGCCGTACGCGTACGCCTCGTCCAGGTCCAGGTCGGTGCCGTTGAAGTAGCGCGACCAGCGGGCGTACCGCTCCCGGCCGACGGTGTCGGGCCGGCCGGCGACCGCCGGGGCGTACACCTCCTGCATCCAGTCGCGCAGTCCCGCCACGGCGGCGGTGGCGGCGGCGCCCGCCTCGTCGAGCTCGGCCCGCAGGGCGGCCGGGCCGCCCGCGGCGAACTCGGTGAAGAAGGCGGGCTCCGTCCCGTCCTCGCCCGCCCAGGTGGTGAGCTGGCCGATGAAGGTGGCGGTGGGGCGCGGGCCGCCGTACAGGCCGCGGGACAGGCCCAGTTCGAGGCAGGAACGGTAGCCGGCCAGGGCGGCCGGGACGGCGCGCAGCCGCTCGGCGATGGCGGCCCAGTCCTCGTCGGTGTCGGCCGGGGTGAGGGTGAACACCTCGCGCACCGCGTGCGCGGGGGAGTGGATGTTGCTGACGGCGAGCAGGTCCTCGTCGGCCTCGTGGACGGCGAGTTCGGCGTTCAGACGCTCGCGCA
Source organism: Streptomyces venezuelae (assembly GCF_008642295.1). GTDB lineage: Bacteria > Actinomycetota > Actinomycetes > Streptomycetales > Streptomycetaceae > Streptomyces > Streptomyces venezuelae_C. The sequence goes on from NZ_CP029190.1 coordinate 6,439,329, forward strand.
GCAGGCGGGCGCAGCGGCGCTCGCTGTCACGGTCGGCGCCCGGCCGCTGTTCGGCGGCGTCCAGCGCCGCGAGGGTGGTGCGGGCGAGTTCGGCGACGGCGGCGCGCCCTGCCGGGGAGAAGTCCGGGAGCCTGCTCGAACTGGCGGCGACGCCGAGGTAGGTGCCGGTGATCGGGTCGAGGGCGATCAGATCGTCGACGTACGCATCGGCGACCTGGCGCGGCAGCATGCCGGTGTGGAGGGTGTCTGACATGGGGCCATCTTCATACGGAGCACCCGCCCGCGTCACCACCGTATTCATCCAGGCGCATGACGGGGGCGGGAACGGGTTCTTCCGTTGGGCTTCAGGTGTACTGCTTCAGCGCGGGAGCTCGTACGGCAGCCGCGAGCGGACCGGGGTGGCGTCCAGCCGGGCGGTGATCACCAGGGTGCCCTCCTCTATGAGGTAGTCGAGGGGCAGGCCGAGGGCGCGCATGGCCGCCACCATGCCGGTGTTGGAGGCCTGGGTGACGGCGTACACGCTGTCGCAGCCGGCCTCCACGGCCATGGCGATCAGCCGGCGCAGCAGCTCGGAGCCGATGCCGCGGCGCTGCCACTCGTCCTCGATCAGCAGGGCCACCTCGGTCTCGTCCCCGTCCCACAGCAGGTGCCCGAGGGCGACCAGCTGGCCGGAGGCGGTGGTGGCGGCGAGGGTACGGCCGAACCGGGGGCTGAGCAGGTGCGTCAGGTAGCGGTCGGCGTCGGAGACCGGTCCGTGGTAGCGCAGGGACAGGGTGCGCGGGGAGCAGCGCTCGTGCATGGCGAGCGCGGCCCGGTGGTCGGCGGAGTCGGCGCGGCGCACGGTGATTTCGTTGCCCTCGGGCAGGGTCAGTACGTCCTGGCTGCGCGGGACCCGCGGTCCGAGCCGGGCATCGAGCTCGACCAGGGCGCGGGCCCGGGCGAACTCGGTGGGGGTGAAGGGCAGATGGGGTCGTTCCACGGTGATGGCGCCGCCCGAGGGGTCGCGCAGCCGCATCACGGTGGCCTCCAGGACTCCCTCGACGGGGGCGTCGGCCGCTGCGTTCGGCCGGCCGGAGAGGGTGGTGGCGGGCAGCGAGTGAATGGTGCAGCGGCCGAGCAGCTGGCGCAGTGCGAGCGGGAGTTCGGCGGCGTCGAGGGCGGTCCGCGTGGCCAGGCCGAGGACCCGGGTGGGGGTGTCGACCAGGTCGTGGGCGTCGGCCCGCTCCATCCAGGTGTGGTGGCCGCCGGCTCCGGCGACGGCCCGTGTCACCTCGGCGGAGGGCAGCTCCTGCGGGGTGCGCAGCAGGAACTCGTCCACGGTGCCGCCCTCGGCGAGGGGGTGGGTCTGGAGGGTCAGGATGTCCACCCCGAGCGTGGCCAGTGCGGTGCACAGCGCCGCCAGGCTGCCCGGCTCGTCCCGCACGGTCGTCCGCATCCGCCAGAGGCTGGTGGATCCGGACGGGGCCGCGGGGACGGCGGTATCGGAGGGGGCCGTCGGCTCCGGCGGCGGGGCATGGCTGTGGCGGCGGGCCCACCAGGTGTGGAAGGCGGCCGTGAGCAGGAGTGCGACGGCCGAGGCGATCAGCATGACGGGGCCGCGCGGGCCGCGGACGACGAGCTTGGCGATGGCATCGGCGACCGCGACCGCGCAGAACAGGGCGGCCAGTTCGACGAGGTCGCGGCGCCAGTGGTGGCGGGCGGTGGTGTGGGTACTGCGGTGGGTACTGCGGCGGGCGGGCTTGGGGCGCTGGGTCGGCTGAGTCATGCACACCACTGTGGCCAAGGGGTGTTGCGTGATCACGAACGATCTGTGACCGACTGGTTAAGGATCCATCTGGCCGATTTCGCCCGGTTTTCGTGGCGCTTTTCCTGGCTCAGTGGCTGCCCACCTGGCCGGGCGGGAGGGTCCGGGCGAAGAGTACGCCTTCTCCCTCGGCCCGCAACCGGACGGTGAGCTCCCCGCTGTCGGCGTCGATCTCCACCTCTCCGTAGTACGGGGGGTGCTCCGCCGGCGACAGGTTGGGCAGGGGCGCGGACCGGACGAACTCCTGGCGGGGGCCGAAGGTGGCGTCCAGCCGGCCGTGCGGGAACCCGCCGGCACCGACCGGCCCGGAGACGAACTCCCAGAACGGCGCGAAGTCGGTGAACGCGGCCCGCTCCGGCGCATAGTGGTTCGCGGCCGTGTAGTGGACATCGGCGGTCAGCCACAGGGTGCCGGTGATCCGGCGGTGCTTGATGAAGCGCAGCAGCTCGGCGATCTGGAGCTCCCGGCCGAGCGGGGCGCCTGGGTCGCCCTGGGCCACCGCCTCGAAGTCGGTGGCGCCGTCCGGTACCACGATGCCCAGGGGCATGTCGGAGGCGATCACCTTCCAGGTGGCGCGGGAACGGGCCAGCTCGCGCCGGAGCCAGGCCAACTGCTCGGCGCCGAGGATGCCGACCGGATCGACGGTCTGGCGCCCGGGGGAGTTGGCGTTGCGGTGCGTCCGCATGTCGAGGACGAAGACGTCGAGCAGCGGACCGTGGCGGACCACCCGGTACATCCGGCCCTCGGTCCGGCCGCCGCGCAGGTCGGTGACCGGGAAGTACTCGGAGAAGGCCTGGCCGGCCCGGGCCGCGAGGACGTCCACCTCCTTGACCGTGTACCGCGGGTCGTCGAGCAGCTGGCCCGGGTACCAGTTGTTGCGGACCTCGTGGTCGTCCCACTGGGCGATCACCGGCACCTGGGCGTTGAAGGCGCGCAGGTTCCGGTCGAGCAGGTTGTAGCGGAAGTTCCCGCGGAACTCGGCGAGGGTCTCGGCGACCTTGGCCTTCTCCTCGGTGGTGATGTTCCGCCAGATGCTGCCGTCGCGCAGCGGGACGGTGGCCTGGATCGGGCCGTCGGCGTACACCGTGTCCCCGCTGAAGAGGAAGAAGTCCGGGTTGCGCCGGCGCATCTCGTCGAAGACCCGGAAGCCGCCGCGGTCCGGGTTGATGCCCCAGCCCTGGCCGGCCAGGTCGCCGGACCAGAGGAAGCGGACCCCGGAGCGGCGGGTGACCGGGGTGGTGCGGAAGGTGCCGTATACGGGTTCGCCGGTGCGGCGCGGGTCCTCGGGGTCGGAGAGCAGCACCCGGTAGTGGATCTGCTGGCCGGGCGGCAGGCCGTGCAGGGTGGCGGTGCCGGTGAAGTCGGTGGCCGGCCCGAGGTAGGGGCCCGGGTGCCGGCGTACCGCGTACCGGAAGGACTCGCTGGGGGAGGTCTCCACCGACATCCGGGCGGGCCGGTCGGAGCGGGTCCAGACGCAGGCCGAGAAGGGGGTGATCTCGCCGGACTGGACGCCCCAGGGAGCGCTCGGGCGGCCCGAGCGGGCGAAGGAGGGGGCGGTGGGGCCGGTGGCGGCCAGTGCGGCGGGCGCGCTGGGCAGGGCGAGGACGGCGGACGCGGCGAGGGAGCCGCGGAACAGGGACCGGCGGGTGTGCGGCATCGTTGCGCCTCCAGTGACGGGTCGGGCCAGTGTGCCGCCGGCACCCCGGCCCGACCGCGTCGCCGACGCGAACCGCCGGTGAACAGCCCTCAGACATTCACCTCGCGGCGCCGGAGCCGACGCCGGCGTCGGCTCCGGCTTCGGCGGTGGGGTTGGGCCTGGCTTCGGCGGTGCGGGGCTGTGGGGTGCGGGCGGTGTCGAGGATGACCCGGGCGACGAGCGCCGGGTCGTCGTTCATCGGGACGTGCCCGCAGCCGGGCAGCCGGACCAGCCGGGCGTCCGGGACGGTCTGCTTCGCGCGGAGGCCCTGGCGGGGCAGCAGCAGCCGGTCCCGGGAGCCCCAGGCGATGGTCACCGGCAGACCCGGCACGTCCTCGGTGAAACGGACCGAGCCGCCGGCGGCCAGGGTCTGGCGGAAGCCGGTGGCACCGCGCAGGGCGAGGGTCTCCGCGACCACGGCCCCCGGGGCGCGCCGGCCGGGCCGGGCGTAGATGGTGCCGGTGAGAGCCGTCCGGCCGGCCGCACTGCGGGCCAGGCGCTCGATCGCGGGCAGCGGCAGGGCCTTCGAGCCCGCCCGCATGGCGAGCAGGGCCGCGAAGGCGTACCGCCGCTCGGGTTCGGACCAGAATCCCGCGGGGGAGAGCGCGGTCACCGAGCGGACCAGCCCGGCGCGGCCCATCGCGAGGGCGAGCAGCCCGCCGAGCGAGTTTCCGGCGACGTGCGGGCGTTCCACGCCGAGGGCCGTACAGAGCGCGGCGAGGGCGGGGACGACGGTGGCCAGGTCGTACGGGACGCCGTCCGGGAGCGGCTCCGAGGCGCCGAACCCGGGCAGGTCCACGGCGATCACCTCGTGCTCCGCGGCAAGGATTCCGGTCACCGGTTCCCAGGCCTGGAGGTGGTGGCCGATGCCGTGGAGCAGCAGGAGGGGTTCGCCGGCGCCCTTGCGCTCGTAGGCCACCGTGGCGGCGCGCGGCCCGAGCGGGGAATCGATGGTGAAGGACACCGTGGCGGTCATGCTGCTCCTCTGCTCCGGGCGGCGGGCGCGGCCTTGCTCTCCGTCGGTCATGACTACCGCACGGAACGCCACCTTGGCTACTGCCCGGTAGCCCCGGAGCGGGCCCCTGCGCAAGGCCCCGGCAGGCCTCCGGCCGATCCGCGAACATCCCGTGAACGGCTTGATACGTATGCCCGATCTGCCCGGCAAAGGGATGAGGATTGGTCTTGACCAAGGGGGTGCGCCGTCCTATGGTCGCAGGGATAGTGCAGGAACCTTTAATAAACAAGGGCGCAAAACCAAGGCGCGAACTGCCGCTGGAACACGGCGATCGCAGGAGGAGTCAGGGTGGGGACCACGCAGCTCGAAACGGTGCCGGAGCCGAAGTACTGGCACCTCAAGACCGTGCTCAGCGAGGCGCTCGATCAGGACTTCGCGGTGGGCGAGGTACTGCCCAACGAGCGCGAGCTCGCGGCCCGCTTCGGCGTCGCGCGCGCCACCCTCCGGCAGGCCCTGGAGCAGCTGGAACTCGAAGGCCGGCTGCAGCGCCGCCGTGGTGTCGGCACCACCGTCGCCCCGCCGCGGGTCGGTGTCGCAGTCGGCAGCCCCCGGCACGGCTGGCCCGGCGACAGCGGCGACGGCTGGCAGCCCGTCGACGCCACCGAGTCCCTGCCGACCGCCGCGGTGGCCAAGCTGCTGGGCGGCCCGGCCGACCAGCCGGTGCACACCGTGCGGCGCACCCGGGTGACCCAGGGTCAGGTCGTCGCCGCCGAACTGCTCCACGTCCCGGCCTCCTCGGTGCCCGGGCTCTCCGCCATCGACGCCCCCTCCGGCCCGGCCCGCGCCCGCGCGGTCCTGCGCGAGCTGCAGCGTCTGGTGCTGGACGGCCAGGACCGGGCGGTGGAGCTGGGCTCCGCCCGCGCCGACGACGCCAAGGAACTCGACCGGCTGCCGGGCGCCCCGGTCCTGCTGGTCACCACCCGCTACATGACCGCCGCCGGGACCGCCGCGGTCTCGGTGGCCACGTACCGAGCGGACACCTGCCGGCTGACCTTCGGCGACTCCGGCGACGTCGAAATAGCGCACCAGCCGGACCGCGTCGCCTCCTGAGACCGCAACGCCTCCCGAGTCCCGCTCCCTCCCCGGCGCCTGTTTCCGGCGGCCGGGAGCGGGAGGCCGGGGGAGCCGAGCCATCGGCCGTCGCCGACCCGCTGCCGGCCTGCTGACCCGCTGCCGCAGCGGTTCAGCGGCGGGCCGTGACCGTCTTCTCGATGGCGAACAGTTCTTCCTCCGCCTGGTCCAGCGCCAGCCGGAGCGCCCCGGTGGCCACCGCCGCCTCGCCCAACAGCGACAGCGCCACCCGCGGCGGGCGCAGGCAGTACCGCTCCAGCTCCCGCCGCAGCGGGTCCAGTACGTCGTCCAGGCCGGCCGCCCAGCCGCCGACCACGACCAGCTCCGGGTCCATGGCCAGCACCAGCGCGGCCACATCGTGCACCAGCCGCTGGACGAACCGGTTCAGCGCGGCCACCGCCCGCTCGTCACCCCGGCGCGCCATGGCGAAGACCTCGGCCACCGCCTGCTCGTCCAGCGGATGCAGCGGTTCATCGGTCGTCGACAGCAGCTTCTCCGGGGTGACCTCGCGGCCCAGCAGATGCAGCGCGCCGATCTCGCCCGCCGCCCCGCCGAAGCCCCGGTGCAGCCGGCCGCCGATCAGCGACCCGGCGCCCGGGCTGAGCCCGGCCATGACGAACACCATGTCGTCCGTGTCCCGCGCGGAGCCCTTCCAGTGCTCACCGACCGCCGCCGCATTCGCGTCGTTCTCCACCTGCACCGGGCACCGGAACGACCGCTGCAGCCGTTCGCCGAGCGGCAGCCCGGTCCAGCCCGGCAGGGCCGTACCCAGCCGGACCGTGCCGTCCGCCTGTACGATCCCCGGGCTGGCCACGCCGACCGCCCGCAGCGAGTCCCGCGGCACACCGGCCCGCCGCAGCAGGTCGGCCACCATGGACCGGACCTTCTCCAGCCGCTCGTCGGCGGACGCCGTCTCGGCGACCTCCTTGGTGCCGGCGCCGATCACCCGTCCGTCGAGACCCGACAGCAGGGCCGCGACCCGGTGCGAACCGATCTCGATGCCCAGCAGATGACCCGCCTCGGCCCGGAACCGGAACCGTCTGGCCGGCCGGCCCTGCCGGCGCGCGCCCTCCTCTGCGGAGGCCTCGACCACCAGTCCGGTGCCCATCAGCCCCTCGACGACCCCCTCCACCGTCGGCCGGGACAGCCCGGTCACCCGGGTGAGGTCGGTGAGGGTCGGCGCTTCGGCCGCGCGCAGTGCGCGCAGCACCACGGCGGAATTGATCCGCCGGAGCAGAGAGGGATCCCCGCCGGTCAGCTGCCCCAACGTGTGTCCTCCCAGCGTGCGAGCCTGTCAGCCGGATCGTACTGCCCACCCCGGACCACGGCGAGAAGCAGCCCCCTCATCCGGCCGCCCGGGTCCCTCGCCCCCTCCGGTCAGGCGGGGGCCACGAACCCGGACTCGTACGCCGCGATCACCGCCTGGGTCCGGTCCCGCGCGCCCAGCTTCGCCAGCACCGCACTCACATGGGACTTCACGGTCTCCGTCCCCACGAACATCTCGCCCGCGATCTCCGCATTGGTGAGCCCCCGCGCCATCAGCCGCAGCACCGCCTCCTCCCGCTCGGTCAGCGCGGCCCGCTCCAGCGCCGCCCGCGCCTTGCTGTTCCCGTACTCGCCGGCCAGCGCCCGCACCGCCGCCGGGAACAGCAGGCTCTCGCCTTCCGCCACCAGCCGCACCGCGTGCACGATCTCCGCCGGCCGGGCCCGCTTCAACAGGAACCCGTCCGCCCCGGCCCGCAGCGCCCGGTAGACGTACTCGTCGTTCTCGAAGGTCGTGACCACCAGGATCTTCGGCGGGTCGTCGACGGTCTTCAGCACCGCCTTCGTCGCCTCGATCCCGTCCAGCAGCGGCATCCGGACATCCATGGCCACCACATCCGGCCGCAACCGCCGGACCAGGGGAATCACGGCAGCCCCGTCGGCGGCCTCGCCCACCACCTCGATATCGGGCTGGGCATCGAGTACGGCGCGCAGACCCGCACGGACCAGGGGTTCATCGTCAACGAGCAATACGGTAACCGGCATCCGGTCAGCGTATGGGCTCCAGCGGAAGCCGCACGCACACTCTCCAACTGCCCGCGGACGCACCCGACTCCGCCGCACCGCCCAGCAGCGCAGCCCGCTCCCGGATTCCCCGTAGACCGCTGCCGCTCCCGCTCCCGCTGTCGCCCGGACCGCCCGCCTCCCGGCCGGCGGGAAGCGGGTTCACCACCTCCAACTCCAGCTGCTCTGCCGTCATCTCCACCCGCACCCGGACCGGGACCGGCCCCGAATGCCGCAACACGTTCGTGAGCGCCTCCTGCAGAATCCGGTACGCCTCCCGGGTGACCGGCCCCGGCAGTGTCTCCAGCGGCCCGGACAGCCGGGCGTCCACCATGGCCCCCGAGGCCCGGGTCGAGTCCAGGAGCCGGTCCGCGTCCGCGAGGGTCGGCCGTTGCGAGGGGCGCGGCCCGGACTCCCGGAGCACGGCCAGCACCCGCTCCAGATCCTCCAGGGCCGCCCGGCCGGTCTCCTCGATCGCGGTCAGTGCCCGCTCGGTGAACGCGGGATCCCCGGCCGCCCGCGCCGCCCCGGCCTGCACCACCGCAACCGTCAGCGCATGCCCGATCGTGTCGTGCAGCTCCCGCGCGATCCGGGTCCGCTCCAACAGCTGCTCCGTACGCAGTTCCAGGGCCGTCATCCGCTCGGCGGCCGAGGGCCCCAGCAGCCGGCCGGCCGTGGCGGTGATCAGCCGGCCCAGCAGATGCACGGTCAACAGCAGCAGGAGCAGCGGCACCGGCACCAGGACCGCGGCCAGCCAGCGTGGCGGGACCACCGGCAGCGACACGTCCCCCCGGATCGGGTACCCGAAGGCGGTGGTGAGCAGCTCGACCGTGAAGATGGGCAGCCAGACGGTCGGGAAGAGGGTGGCGAAGGCCAGCACCAGCCGTATCTCCAGCCACAGCACGGTCCGCCAGCGGTCTCCCCAGCGCTGGGAAGCCTTGGTGGATATGGCGCTGTCCTCGGAATCCCGGTCCTGCGGGGTGAGAAGGAACTGGGCCTGCAGCCCCTCTGCCATCCGCACCCAGGGGATCAGGCCAAAGGGCGCGATGATCAGAGCCGGCGCCCACATGGCCTCCGGCTCTATGAAGACCCAGATCGCCACCAGCAGCACGGGCACGCACAGGTGCAACCAGCGCGAGTACGTGACCGGTTGGAGCGGGGCTCTGAGGATTTGGTACATGGCGACATGGTGGCAGCCCGGCGATCACGGCTTCCTCCCCCGTGCGGGGGAGACGATCCCCCCGCACGGGGGAGGAACGGGGGTGGGGCGGGCGGCGAGTCTTGAGCCATGAACAGCATCGAGATCCGCCAACTGACCAAGGCATACGGCACCACCCGGGCCGTGGACCACCTCAGCTTCGACGTGCTGCCCGGCCGGGTCACCGGATTCCTCGGGCCGAACGGCGCCGGCAAGTCCACCACGATGCGCCTGCTGCTGGGCCTGGACCGGGCCACCTCCGGCACGGCCACCATCGGCGGGCGACGGTTCACCGAGTTCACCGAACCGCTCCACCACGTGGGGGCCCTGCTAGACGCCCAGGCCGCGCACGGCGGGCGGACCGGCCGGAACCACCTGCGGGCTCTGGCCGCCGCCAACCGGATCCCGGCGCGGCGGGTGGCGGAGGTCCTGGAGCAGGCCGGCATCGCCGCCGCGGCCGACCGGCGCATCAAGACGTACTCCCTGGGGATGCGGCAGCGCCTCGGGATAGCCGCCGCCCTGCTCGGTGACCCCGGTGTGCTGCTGCTGGACGAGCCGACCAACGGCCTCGACCCGGAGGGCATCATCTGGGTCCGCGAGCTGATGCGGGGCCTGGCCGCGCAGGGCCGCACCGTGCTGGTGTCCAGCCATCTGATGTCCGAGACCGCCGCTTCCGTCGACCACCTGATCGTCCTCGGCCGCGGCAGGCTCCTCGCCGACACCTCCATGAAGGAGTTCATCGACGAGCGGAGCACCGCCCGGGTGCGGCTGCGCACCTCGGACCCGATCCGTCTGCGGGCCACCCTGGCCCGGGACGGCCTGGAACTCGCCGAGGCGCCGGAAGGCCGCTGGACGGTCGACGGGGTCCTGGCCGAGCAGATCGGTGCGCTCGCCGCCCGGGAGGGCATCCCGATGTTCGAACTCTCCGACGAGCGGGCCTCACTGGAGCAGGCCTACCTCGACCTCACCGCCGACCACGCCGAATTCGCCGCCGCCCACTGACCACCCCATACCGACAGGAGGCAGTACCCCCATGTTCGCCACCGCCCTGCCCACCCGCCCCGTCCTGCACGCGGAATGGATCAAGATACGGTCGCTGCGCGGCACCTTCTGGTCGCTGATCGCCGTCTTCGTGGCCACCGCCGGGATCCAGGCACTCACCGCAGCCGCCATCGGTACCGCCGAGGAGGGCAGCATGGGAGAGGACCCGCTGCTCGCAGCCTTCTACGGCCTCAACTTCGGGCAGATAGCCGCCATCGCCTTCGGTGCGAGCGCGTTCTCGAACGAATTCCACAACAACGCCCTGAGGGTCACACTGACGTCGGTGCCGGACCGCACCCGCTTCTACCTGTCGAAGGTCCTCATGGTGGGCGGGCTCGCGCTTCTGGTGGGCCAGGTCACCGGGGTCGTCACCTTCGTCGCAGGCCAGGCGTTCATGGGGCAGTACGCCATCGGGCTCGGAGACGAGGGCGCGGTCCGTGCCATGGTCGGCAGCGGGGTCTACCTGGCCCTGATGGCGCTGTTCGCCGCTGGACTGACAGCGATCCTGCGCAGTGGTACCGCGGTGCTGAGCATGCTCATACCGTTCATCCTGATCGTCTCCTTCGTCGTGGGTGAAGTCGTGGGGGGCATCAGCCAGTACCTGCCGGACCGTGCCGGGCAGATGATCATGCGCATCGAGCCGCACGGCGAGCTCGGTCCCTGGACCGGACTGGGAGTGACCGCGCTGTGGGCGCTGGCCGCACTGGCCGGGGGCTGGCTGGCGGTGCGCCGACGGGACGCGTGACGCCACGCCAGTTGTCAGTGGTGGCCGGGATACTGACGGTATGACCACGGCAGAGCATCTAGAGACGATCGACCGGCTCCGGACGCGCGAGTTCCCCGCGGTCCGAGGCCGGTCGGGGCCGGTCGTCAGCGGGCCCGGATACCACCTCGCCGAGCTCGGCGGAAGCCGGTGGTACGGGGACGAGGACGCGGCCGACCGGCTTGCCGGAGAGGAACAGCTGTCGGCGGAGCACGGGGCGTTGGCCGAACGACTGACGGACCGCTGGGGGACACCGCAGGTGTTCGGCCTCCACGGCCTGCTGGCCCGGACCGGAGCGGGCGAGGAACTGCCGCAACCCTGGCAGGAGGTGTGCGCCACGGCCGGACACATCCACCTGTGGCGGGCCCAGGACCGGTGGGTGGCCCTCTACACCGCTCACTGGGGTGCCGATCACTCCCCGCAGCTGATGGCCGCGGTCACCGTGATCGACCCGCCCTAGAGAGGGGTGTCCGTCTCCGCTGCGGCGCGCAGGCGGGCGTATTCCTGGGCCATGGTTTCGGCGGTCCAGTGGGCATTGAGGCCGCTGGGGTTGGGGAGGGCCCAGATGCGGGTGGAGCCGATGGTGCGGGGCTGCTCGCCGATGGCGGCGCGGCGGTCGCCGAAGGCGGTCCGGTAGGCGGTCACGCCCACCACGGCCAGCCACTGCGGGCGCAGGAGCTGCACCTTGGCCGTCAGGATCCGGCCGCCCTCGCGGAATTCCTCCGCCGAGAGCTCGTCCGCCCGCGCGGTGGCCCGGGCCACCACATTGGTGAGGCCGAGGCGGTGGGTGAGGAGCTCCTCCTGTTCGGCGGGGGCCAGCCGGCGGGGGGTGAAGCCCGACAGGTGCAGCACCGGCCAGAAGCGGTTGCCGGGGCGGGCGAAGTGGTGGCCCGTCGCGGCGGAGAGGAGACCCGGATTGATACCGCAGAACAGCACGCGGAGACCGCCCGCCACCACGTCCGGCAGGACGCGGTCACGGGCGGCGTTCAGCTCCTCGGGCGTCAGGGGGCTCAGAGGATCGACCCCGGGGTGTAGCCGGCGGCCTCCGGGTGCTGCTTGGCGATCTCCTCGATCCGGGAGACCACGGTGGCGACCTGGTCGCCCGCCGCGCCCGTGAAGGACAGCTTGTCGGCCATCAGCGCGTCGAGCTGCGACCGGTCCAGCGGGATCCGCTCGTCGGCGGCCAGCTTGGCCAGCAGCTCGTTGCGCTCGGCACCCTGCTCGCGCATGGCGAGGGCGGAGGCCACCGCGTGCTCCTTGATGACCTCGTGGGCCACCTCGCGGCCCACACCCGCGCGCACGGCACCCATCAGGACCTTGGTGGTGGCCAGGAAGGGGAGGTAGCGGTCCAGTTCGCGGGCGACGACGGCCGGGAAGGCGCCGAACTCGTCGAGGACGGTCAGGAAGGTCTCCAGCAGGCCGTCGAAGGCGAAGAAGGCGTCGGGCAGGGCCACCCGGCGGACCACCGAGCAGGAGACGTCGCCCTCGTTCCACTGGTCGCCGGCCAGCTCGCCGGTCATCGAGGCGTAGCCCCGCAGGATGACCATCAGGCCGTTCACGCGCTCGCAGGAGCGGGTGTTCATCTTGTGGGGCATGGCCGAGGAGCCGACCTGGCCCGGCTTGAAGCCCTCGGTGACGAGTTCGTGCCCGGCCATCAGGCGGATGGTCTTGGCGATCGAGGACGGGGCGGCGGCCAGCTGCACCAGCGCGGTCGTCACGTCGTAGTCGAGAGAGCGGGGGTAGACCTGGCCGACCGAGGTGAAGGCGTGGGCGAAGCCGAGGTGGGCGGCGATCCGCTGCTCCAGGTCGGCCAGCTTGGCGGCGTCGCCGCCGAGCAGGTCCAGCATGTCCTGGGCGGTGCCGACCGGGCCCTTGATCCCGCGCAGCGGGTAGCGGCCCAGCAGGTCCTCCAGGCGGCCGTAGGCGACCAGGAGCTCGTCGGCGGCCGTCGCGAAGCGCTTGCCCAGGGTGGTGGCCTGCGCGGCGACGTTGTGCGACCGGCCGGCCATGACCAGCTCGGCGTACTCGCCGGACAGCTTGCCCAGGCGGGCGAGGACGGCGACCGTGCGGTCCCGGGCCAGCTCCAGGGAGAGCCGGATCTGGAGCTGCTCGACGTTCTCGGTGAGGTCGCGGGAGGTCATGCCCTTGTGGACGTGCTCGTGTCCGGCGAGGGCGTTGAACTCCTCGATCCGGGCCTTCACGTCGTGCCGGGTGACCTTCTCGCGCTCGGCGATGGAGGCGAGGTCGACCTGCTCGAGGACGCGCTCGTAGTCGGCCAGGGCGTCGTCCGGGACCTCGATACCGAGGTCCTTCTGGGCGCGCAGCACGGCGAGCCAGAGCCGCCGCTCCAGGGTCACCTTGTACTCGGGGGACCACAGGACGGCGAGCTCCGGGGAAGCGTAGCGGCCGGCCAGGACATTGGGGATGCGGGGCTTGGCAGTCACGTCAAGGGATTCTACTGGCCGCACAGCTGTGGGTTTACGCAGGTCCGGGGCCCGTCCCGGGTTGTGGATTGCTACGAGAGGGGAAGCAGGTCCGGACGCTTCGCCGGCCGTCCGTCGCCCGAGGAGCGCCCCGTCAGACGGCGGCCGATCCACGGCAGCAGATGCCGCCGGGCGAACCGGAGGTCCTCGGTCCGCCGGACCGCCCAGCCCGAGGGCCGGCCGGGCGGCAGTTCGGCCCGCCAGTCCTCGGCCGGGGGCAGGCCGAGGGTCTGCCAGACGGCCTCCGCCACCCGGTGGTGCCCCTCACCGGTCAGGTGCAGCCGGTCGACGTCCCAGAGCCGGGGGTCGCCGAGCACCGGCGCCCCGTACAGGTCGACCACCAGGGCCCCGTGCCGGGCGGCGAGCTCCTCCACGACCGTGAAGAGCTCCTCCATGCGCGGCCGGAAGCGTTCCATCACCGGGCCGTTGCGGCCCGGCGAACGCATCAGCACCAGCTGCCGGCAGGACGGCGCCAGCCGTTCCACGGCCTCCTCCAGATGGCCCCGGACCCGCCCCATGTCCACCTTGGGGCGCAGCGCGTCGTTCAGGCCGCCCACCAGGGTGACCACATCGGCGCGCATCGCGGCAGCCGCACCGACCTGCTCCTCCACGATCTGCCCGATCAGCTTTCCCCGGACGGCGAGGTTGGCGTACCGGAAGCCCGGCTCCCGGGCCGCCAGCCGGGCTGCCAGCAGATCGGCCCACCCCCGGTAGGAGCCGTCCGGCAGCCCGTCCGACATGCCCTCGGTGAAGGAGTCGCCGACCGCGACAAAACTGGTGTAGGACGCATTCATCTCCATGGCGGAGCGATGTTACCGCGCAGTCGGCCCGGCACGGGGGGCGAGGGTCAGGCCTGTTTGCCGAACAGCTCCCGCAGCACGTCCTCCATGGTCACCAGCCCGGTCATGGCCCCGTCCGCGCCCAGGACCGCCGCCAGATGCGTCCTGCTGCGCCGCATCGCGGTCAGCACGTCGTCCAGCGGGGTGTCCGCCCGGACCTGGGCGATCGGCCGCAGCGCCGGCGGCGGGAACGGCTCGTCCCGGGCCATTGCGTCCAGGGCGTCCTTGACGTGCAGGTATCCCAGGATCATGCGCTGGTCGTCGACCACCGGGAAGCGCGAGTACCCCGAGGACCCGGAGAGCCTTTCCAGCTGCTCGGGGGTGATGCCCAACCGGGCCGTCACCACCTTCCCCGCCGGCAGCACCACATCCGTCACCGGCCGCCTGCCCAGCTCCAGCGCATCGTGCAGCCGCTCGCCGGCCCGGCCGTCGAGCAGCCCGGCATCGCGGGAGTCCTTCACCATCCGGGCCAGCTCGTCGTCCGTGAAGGTCGCGGAGACCTCGTCCTTGACCTCCACCCGCAGCAGCCGCAGCAGGCTGTTGGCGAAGGCGTTGATCGCGAAGATCACCGGCCGCAGCGCCCGGGTCAGCGTCACCAGCGGCGGACCCAGCAGCAGCGCCGTGCGCACCGGCTCGGCCAGCGCCACGTTCTTCGGCACCATCTCGCCGAACAGCATGTGCAGGTACGTCGCCAGGGCCAGCGCCACCACGAAGGAGATCGGGTGGGTGAGCCCGTGCGGGACGCCGACCAGGTCGAAGAGCGGGGTCAGCAGATGGGCGATGGCGGGCTCGGCCACCACACCCAGCACCAGGGTGCACAGGGTGATGCCCAGCTGTGCCGCCGCCATCAGCGCCGACAGGTGCTCCAGGCCCCACAGCACACTGCGGGCCCGCCGCTCGCCCTTCTCGGCGTACGGTTCGATCTGGCTGCGCCGGACCGAGATCAGCGCAAATTCCGCGCCGACGAAGAAGGCGTTGACGACCAGGGTCGCCAGGCCGATCAGCAACTGGACCGCGGTCATCGGGCCCCCTCCGCACCGTGCGCACCGTCGTGGCTTCCGCCCTCGGACTCCACGGGCGCGTGCAGCAGCACGCGTGCGGCCCGCCGCCCGCCGGCATCGACCACGTCGAGCTGCCAGCCGCCCAGCTCGAGGCTGTCGCCGACCGCCGGGATCCGGCCCAGCCCGGTCGCTATCAGCCCGGCCAGGGTTTCGTACGGGCCGTCCGGCACCCGCAGTCCGATCCGCTCCAGCTGGTCGGTACGCGCAGCGCCGTCCGCCGAGTAGAGCCGGCGTCCGGCGGCGTCCGTGCCGGCCGGGGCCAGGTCGGAGGTCTCATGCGGATCGTGCTCGTCCCGCACCTCGCCGACCACTTCCTCGACGATGTCCTCCAGGGTGACGACCCCGGCCGTGCCGCCGTACTCGTCGATGACCACGGCCATGGTCTGCTTCCCGGACAGCCGGTCCAGCAGCCGGTCCACGGTCAGCGACTCCGGCACCAGCAGGGGTGCACGCAGCAGCTGGGAGACCGGGCGGTGGCGCCGCTCGGCGGCCGGCAGGGCCAGTACGTCCTTGATGTGGACGGTGCCGACCACCGAGTCCAGGCCGCCCCGGTAGACCGGGAACCGGGACAGGCCGGTGGCCATGGTCGCGTTCGCCACGTCCTCCGCCGTCGTCTGCACGTCCAGGGCGGTCACCTGGACCCGGGGGGTCATCACGTTCTCCGCGGTCAGATCGGCCAGGTTCAGGGTCCGTACGAACAGCTCGGCGGTGTCCTTCTCGAGCGCGCCCGCCTTTGCCGAGTGCCGGGCCAGCGCGACCAGCTCCTCCGGGGTCCGCGCGGAGGCCAGCTCCTCGGCCGGCTCCAGGCCGAACCGGCGCACCGTGTGGTTCGCTGTGGTGTTGAGGTGGCCGATCAGCGGCCTGAAGGCACGGCTGAACACCCGTTGCAGGGTGGCCACCCGCTTGGCGATGGCCAGCGGCGAGGAGATCGCCCAGTTCTTGGGCACCAGCTCGCCGACGACCATCAGGACGACGGTCGACAGCACCGTGCCCAGGACCAGGGCGGTGGACGAGGCGGCACCGCTGGACAGGCCCATGGCCTCGAACGGGCCCTTGAGCAGGGCGGCGATCGAGGGCTTGGAGATCATGCCGATGACCAGGCCGGTGACGGTGATGCCGAGCTGGGCGCCGGACAGCTGGAAGGTCAGGCTCCGGACGGCCGTCAGGGCACTCTCGGCCCCGCGCTCGCCGCGCTCCACGGCCCGCTCCAGATCGCTGCGCTCGACCGTGGTCAGCGAGAACTCGGCCGCGACGAACACGCCGCAGGCAAGGCAGAGCAGGAGCGCCAGTACGAGCAGAAGCACTTCGGTCATCGGTTCACCTCCGTCCAATGATCAGCCAGGCGGGGAACAGATGCGCGATGTCGGGTACTGGGAGGCTCGTCCATGGGCGGACGCTCACACCTTTCCTTCGGACGTACGGGTGCACCACGGGTAACGGTGTCCCCACATGGTAAAGGACGGGCAAAGCGGCGGTGCAGCCGGTCTCGCGGTACGGAATTCGGTGGCCCGCCGGCGACCGGCCGTGCTTCGCTTCCGGCCATGATCGAGCCACTGATCCGGACCGCAGACCCGGCCGATGCCGAGGACGTCCTCCGCTTCTGGAAGGAGGCGGCCGAGGGGGAATCCATCACGGACGACCTCGCCGGAGTGACCGGCCTCATCGGCCGCGACCCCCAGGCGCTGATCCTCGCCGAGGCGGGCGGACGCATCGTCGGTACCGTCATCGCGGGCTACGACGGCTGGCGCTGCTCCCTCTACCGGCTGGCCGTCCTGCCCTCCCACCGCCGCCAGGGCATCGCGACCCGCCTCCTCGACGCCGCCGAGCAGCGCTTCCGCGCGGCCGGCGGGCGACGCGGCGATGCGATGGTGCTGGAGGCCAACGAGCGGGCCCACCGGACCTGGACCGCGGCCGGCTACCACCGCGAGGACCGCTGGCGCCGCTGGGTGAAGCCCTTCCCGACGGCCTAAGCCGGCAGCTCCCCGAACTCGCGGCGGGCCGTGCCGATCACGCAGTACGAGGTGGGCAGCGCGGGTCCGCGCTCCGGCAGCCGGAAGGCCCGCCGCGCGGTGATCCGGAACCCGGCCGCCTCGATCGCGGCGGGCGCGTCCCGCGCGGTGTGGCAGCCGCCGAACAGACGTGGCCACACCGTCCGGTCCAGGGCCCGCTGGACGGTCGCCATACCGCGCCCGGGGGCCACGCCGTGCTCGAAGAACCGCAGCTCCGCACCCGGCCGGAGCACCCGGTGCAGCTCGGCCAGGGCCCGCGGCAGGTCCCGTACGGTGCACAGCACCAGCGAGGCCACCGCCCCGTCGAAGGCCTCGCTCTTCACCGGGAGCGCCTCCGCCGCACCGGGCACCACGTCCACCGGGACCTCCGCGCGCAGCGCCGCCTCCGCCGCCAGCCGGCGCAGGGTCCGCTCGGGCTCCACCGCGACCACCTCGGAGACGGCCCGCGGGTAGTGGGCGAAGTTCAGGCCGTTGCCCGCCCCGATCTCGATGACCCGGCCGGACAGCCCGGCCAGCAGCTCCCCCCGCAGTCCGGCGACCCCGCCGCGGGTGTCGGCCTGCACGCTCAGCCGGGCGTAGAACCGGGCGAAGAGGGGATGGTGGACGGCATCCGGTGGCAGCGGCCGGTTCGCTCGCAGGGGCATGGCACCGGACCTCCTCGAAGCGGACGGACTCCTGCCGTCAGTCTTCCCCCGCCGCCGTGCCTGCAGAAACCCGACCGGCTCGCCCCCGGCCGCCCGGCCGCCCGCCCGGCCCTACGCCGGCCAGCGCCGCAGGAACTCCGCCGACGACCAGCCGCCCCCCAGCACCGGCCCCAGCCAGGCCCCCGCGCCCGCCCGGAACTCCGCCGGAGCCAGCGCACCCGCCCCGTCCGGTACGGCGCCCAGGAGCGGCAGCCCCGAGACCGCCGGCAGGTCCGCCAGGTTGCAGCGGGAGGCCAGGTCCGGCTCGGCCGGCCAGCTGCCCACCACCACGCCCGGCGACTCCAGTCCCCGCGCCCGCAGCGCTTCGGCGGTCAGCGCGGTCGTGTTCAGCGTGCCGAGCCCGGCCGCGGCCACCACCAGCACCGGCGCGCCCAGCAGCCGCGCCGCGTCGGCCAGGGTGTGCCCCGCCTCGTCGAACCGTACGAGCAGCCCGCCGGCGCCCTCAACCAGGACCAGATCGTGCGAGGCGGCCAGCTTCTCGGCCGCCTCCGCGATCTCCTGCGGCCCGACCGTCGGCAGCCCGGAGCGCCGGGCGGCGGTGTCCGGGGCCAAGGGCTCCGGGTAGCGGGCCAGTTCGGCGGCGGTCACCCCCGGCCCGGCCAGCCGCACCACCTCGGCCGCGTCCCCGGGCTCGCCCGGGGCCACACCCGTCTGCGCGGGCTTGAGCACCGCCACCGAACGGCCCCCGGCCGCGGCCAGAGCCGCAACCGCCGAGGTGACCACGGTCTTTCCGATCTCGGTGCCCGTCCCGGACACCACCACGACAGCCATCTCAGCCTTCCCGCGCCGCCGCGCACACCGCACGGCAGATCCGGGCCAGATCCCGGTCCGAGGTCACGAACGGCGGCATCGTGTAGACCAGGTCGCGGAACGGGCGCAGCCACACGCCTTCCCGGACCGCCGCCGCCGTGGCAGCCGCCATGTTCACATCGTGGTCCAGCTGGACCACCCCGATGCCGCCCAGCACCCGGACGTCCCGGACCCCCGGCACCTCGGCAGCCGCCGCCAGCCCGTCCCGCAGACCGGTCTCGATCCGCTTCACTTCCTGCGCCCAGTCCTGGCCGAGCAGCAGCTCGATCGAGGCCAGGGCCACCGAGGCGGCCAGCGGATTACCCATGAACGTCGGCCCGTGCGCCAGCACCGGCACCTCGCCCTGCGAGATGCCGTCCGCCACCCGGGAGGTGCACAGCGTGGCCGCCATCGTCAGGTACCCGCCGGTCAGCGCCTTGCCCACGCACAGCACGTCCGGGGTGATCCCGGCGTGGTCCGCCGCGAACAGGGTGCCGGTCCGCCCGAATCCGGTCGCGATCTCGTCCAGTACGAGCAACAGCCCGTACTCGTCGCACAGTTCGCGCAGCACCCGCAGATAGCCGGGGTTGTGGAAGCGCATCCCGCCCGCGTTCTGGACCACCGGCTCCACGATCACCGCGGCCAGTTCGCCGGCGTGCCGGGCCATCACCTCGCGCAGGTGTGCGACGTACGCCGGATCGACCGGGGCGTCGTAGCCGCCGGGCGGGGCGTCCGCGAAGACCTGCTGCGGCAGCGCCCCCGACCACATCTCGTGCATCCCGCCCTCGGGATCGCACACCGACATCGGCTGCCAGGTGTCGCCGTGGTAGCCGCCGCGCCAGGTCAGCAGCCGGGTCTTGGCCGGCTGCCCCACCGAACGCCAGTACTGGAGGCACATCTTGATGCCGACCTCGACCGACACCGAACCGGAGTCGGAGAGGAAGACGTGCTCCAGACCGGCCGGGGTGATCTCGACCAGCTTGGCGGCCAGCCGGACGGCGGGCTCGTGGGTGAGCCCGCCGAACATGACGTGGGACATCCGGCCCAGCTGCGTGGTGACGGCCTCGTTGAGCACCGGGTGGTTGTAGCCGTGGATGGCCGACCACCAGGAGGACATGCCGTCGACCAGCTCCTGCTGCCCGTGCACCGGGGCGGCCAGGTGCAGCCGGACCCCCGAGGCGGAGGCCACCACCATCGGCTCCTGCCGCCCCGGCATGGGCCCGTACGGATGCCAGACGTGCTGCCGGTCGAGCGCGAGGAGCTCCTCGGCCGGCAGCGGCTGGTACCGGTCAGGCAGGTCAGGCATTGGGCGCGAGCTCCGTTCCGGCGCCGCGGCGGCGCACCGCCACCAGGTCGGGACGCACCTCGCCGGGCGCGGCCTGCGCCGGCGCCTCCTGCGCAGCCCCGGCCTGGGCCGGCTGCTGCTGCGGAGCCTGCGCCGCCGCGTGGGAGCCGCAGCCCCCGCAGCCGGAGCCACAGCCCGCGTCCGCCGCCGCACCGCCCGCGGCCGAGCCGCAGAGCGAGCCGCCCGCACCGCCCGCACCGTGCGATCCACAGCCGCCGCCCGCCGGGCCCGCGCCCGCGCCGGCCTCCGCGCCCGCCTCGGACCGGTGCTGGGGCAGCGTCGTCGTACCGGCGCCCTCGACCTCGAACCCGGCGTCCGCGATCATGTCCAGGTCGGCCTGGCCGGCCTGGCCCTCGCTGGTGAGGTAGTCGCCCAGGAAGATGGAGTTGGCCAGGTGCAGGGCGAGCGGCTGGAGGGTGCGCAGGTGCACCTCGCGTCCGCCGGCCAGCCGGACCTCGACGTCGGGGCAGACGAACCGCACCATCGCGAGGATCCGCAAGGCGCGCTGCGGGGTGAGGTGCCACTCCTTGGCCAGCGGGGTGCCCTCGAACGGGATGAGGAAGTTCACCGGCACCGAGTCCGGGTCCAGCTCGCGCAGCGAGTAGACGACGTCGACCAGGTCCTCGTCGCTCTCGCCCATGCCCGCGATCAGGCCCGAGCAGGCCGACAGGCCGGCCGCGTGCGCCTTCTGCACCGTGTCCACCCGGTCCGCGTAGGTGTGGGTGGTCGTGATGTCCCCGTACGTCGCCTCGGACGTGTTGAGGTTGTGGTTGTAGGCGTCCGCGCCCGCGTCGCGCAGCCGTTCCGCCTGGCCGTCGGAGAGCAGGCCGAGGCAGGCGCACACCTCGATGCCCTCGTTCTGCTCCTTGATCGTCTCGATGGTCTTCGAGACCCGGTCCACGTCCCGGTCCGTCGGGCCGCGCCCGCTCGCCACCAGGCAGACCCGCTTTGCGCCGCCCGCGACGCCCGCTGCGGCGGCCTTCGAGGCGTCCTCCGGCTTCAGCCAGGTGTACTTGAGGATCTCCGCCTTCGAGCCCAGCCGCTGGGAGCAGTAGGAGCAGTCCTCCGGGCACAGGCCCGACTTCAGGTTGACCAGGTAGTTCAGCTTGACCCGGCGCCCGAACCAGCGCCGGCGCACCTTGCCGGCCGCGGCCACCACGTCGAGCAGGTCGTCGTCGGAGGTCGCCAGCACGGCGAGTGCCTCTTCGCGGGTCGGCAGCTCACGCCGCAGCCCCTTGTCCACCAGGGTGTTCAGCAGGTCCATGGGGCCGATCCTGGACCACACCCCCACTCCCGGCCAAGGAGAGACCGTACAAGATGGCTTGAGATGAGTGTGTGTATCGCCACACCAACCACACCGGTTGCGGGCGGCTAGGGTCGGGGAAGGTCTGTGGACAGCCGACAAAACGCGAGGACCAGCCAATGGACGTGTTCGCCTGGATCGACGACGAGGCCAGGACAAGGGAGCAGGCCGGCCTCGTGCGCACCCTGCGCCCCCGCCCGGCCGACTCCGGCCTGCTGGACCTGGCGAGCAACGACTACCTGGGCCTGACCCGGCACCCCGAGACGATCCGGGGGGCGCGCGAGGCCGCCGAGCGCTGGGGTGCCGGAGCCACCGGTTCCAGGCTGGTCACCGGCACCACCGAGCTCCATGCCGAGCTGGAGCGGGAGCTCGCCGCCTTCTGCGGGTTCGAAGCGGCCCTGGTGCTGTCCTCCGGTTACGCCGCCAACCTGGCCGCGGTCACCGCGCTGAGCGGTCGCGGCACCCTGGTGGTCTCCGACGCCGGCAACCATGCGTCCATCGTGGACGGCTGCCGGCTCTCCCGGGCCGAGACCGCGGTGGTCCCGCACTCCGACCCGGACGCCGCCCGCAAGAGCCTGGCCGCGCGGGCGCCGGGCACCCGGGCGCTGCTGGTCAGCGACTCGGTCTTCTCCGTCGACGGGGACGCCGCTCCGCTGACCGGGTACGCCGCGGTCTGCCGCGAGGAGGGCGCGGCCCTGGTCGTGGACGATGCGCACGGGCTGGGCGTGCTGGGCGAGGGCGGCCGGGGCGCGCTGCACGCGGTGGGCCTCGCCGGTGCGCCGGGGGTGGTGGCGACCCTGACCCTGTCCAAGTCGCTGGGCAGTCAGGGCGGCGCGGTGCTGGGCCCGGCCAGGGTGATCCGGCACCTGGTCAACACGGCCCGGACCTTCATCTTCGACACCGGCCTGGCGCCTGCCGCGGCGGGTGCCGCACTGGCGTCGCTGCGGCTGCTGGCCCGCGAACCGGAACGCGCCGGGCAGGCCCGTGCGGTGGCCGCCGAGCTGTACGGGCGGCTGACCGCGTCCGGCCTGACCGCGGCCCGGCCGGACGCGGCCGTGGTGTCGGTGCGGGCCCCGTCGCCTTCGGCGGCACTCCGGTGGGCCGCCGACTGTCGCGAGGCAGGACTGTCCGTTGGATGCTTCCGGCCGCCGTCCGTGCCGGACGGCATTTCCCGGCTGCGGCTGACCGCTCGGGCCGATCTCACGGGGGACGAGATCTCCCGGGCCGTCGAAACGATCCTGCGGACCGCTCCGGCCGGTGCCACGGACCTGGGGGAGACGCTCTAGCGGGCGTCCGCCCGGACCGAGGCGAGGAAGCCGGTCCAGGCCGGCGCGGAGAAGAGCACGACCGGGCCGTCCGTCTGCTTGGAGTCGCGGACGGCCAGCAGACCGCCGTCGAGGCCGGCTGCTTCCACACAGTTGTTCATTCCGGTGCTGCGGCTGCTCCGCCGCCACCGCGCGCTGTTCGGAAGTCCGCTGGTGCGGCAGGGGGTTGCGGACACGGGGGGTGCCTCCTTACGCGTCGTCAGCGATCACGCTGATCAGATCCGACGAGTCCTGGGGCGGGAGGGCGTGCGCCTGGATGGTGCGGAACGCGGCGCTGTATGCGTCAAGGTCTTCCTTCCGCTCCAGATAGAGGCTACTCGTCAAATGGTCGAGTACCACCACATCCAGATCGGCGATGTTCGGAAATGAGAAAATAACGAACGGTCCGGTCAGGCCGAGATGGCCCCCTACGCTGAACGGCAGTACCTGGAGCCGTACTTGGGGCAGCCGGGACACGGCCACCAGGTGCCGCAGCTGCTCGGTCATCACCCCCGGCCCGCCGATCTGCCGCCGCAGCACCGCCTCGTCCAGCACCGCACTCAGCTCCAGCGGCGGATCCGCCCGGAGCACCGACTGCCGGGCCAGCCGTACGTCCACCAGCGCGTCCACCTTCGGCTCCGGCAGCCCGCCGAGCGCCGCCCGGGTCACCGCCTTTGCGTATGCGGCGGTCTGCAGCAGCCCCGGCACCACCGAGAGTTCCACGGTCCGGGCCGACCGGGCCCCCGCCTCCAGGCTGATGAAGTCCCGGTACTCCTGCGGCAGCAGCCCCCGGTAGTCGTGCCACCACTCGCGGACGCGCCCGTTCTCCCGGCCGCCCGCCGGTCCGGCGGCCGAGGCCGACAGCGCCTCCAGCAGCGCGCGGTGCTGGGCGCCCACGCCTCCGTACGCGTCCAGCAGCAGACGGACGTCCTCCGGTTTCACGCCACTGCGCCCGGTCTCGATCCGGCTGATTTTCGACTGGTGCCATCCCACGATCCGGGCCGCCTCACCACTGGTGAGCCCGGACCGGTCGCGCAACGCACGCAGTTCCTCGCCGAGCTTCCGCCGGCGCACCGCGGGACCGTGCTGCATACCCGCCTCCCCTTCCACCGGCACAGCTCGCACCAGTCTGCCGTCCAAATACGGTCTCTCGTAGCAGAGTTCACCGCTTTGAGCGACAGATAAATGCATATCTTGGGGAACGGCGGCAGGGGCCGAGCGAACAGTGGCAGTCTGGCGCGAAGCACAGATCCGGGGCGGGTCCGCCCCGGTGGGAAAGGGACAGCGCGTCATGGCAGACCACCAGGAAGCATCCGTCACGCTGCCGAGCGATCCCGCCTCGGTGTCCGCCGCCCGCCGCTACGTCGCGGACGTGCTCGGCGAATGGGGCCTGCCGGACGAGCACGGCACGGCCGATACCGTCCGGCTGATCGTCTCCGAACTCGCCACCAACGCCGTCCAGCACACCTTCGGCCAGTCGCCCACCTTCACCGTGGACGTCCGGCTGGAGCGCGAGGAGCTGCTCCGGGTGGGGGTGACCGACAGCCATCCGCGCTGGCCCAAACGGCTGCCGGCCGCCGTCCAGCAGGACAACGGCCGGGGGATGGTGATCATCCGCTGGCTCGCCGCGGAATCGGGCGGCCGGCTGTCGGTCACGCCGACGGCCGAGGGGGGCAAGACGGTGTGGATCACCCTGCCCTGGACCGTCGGCGCCACCGCGGAATCCCAGCCCTGCTGACCCCCGCCCGGCAGCACGGTCCGGCGCCGGGTCAGCTCACCCGGCCGTAGCTGACGTTGTCGGTCCAGATCTTCTCCAGCCGGACCCTGCTGCCGGGCTTGGGGGAGTGCCAGATCATGTCGTCACCCGCGTACACGCCCACGTGGTAGACCCGTCCCCGGAACCGGAAGAAGACCAGGTCGCCCTCCTGCCGGGAGCCAGCGACTATCGGCCTCGTGCGGCGGGCCTGCTGGGCCGCGGTCCGCGGCAGGGACTTGCCGGCCCGCTTGTACGAGTACTGGGTCAGCCCCGAGCAGTCGAAGCGGTTCGGCCCCGTGGCGCCCCACTGATAGGGCGCGCCCTGTTTGGATGCGGCCACCCGGAGCGCCTCCCAGGCATGGGCCGTCGCGGCCCGGGCGGGCGGAGCGGCGCCCGGGGCGAACATGGTGCCGCCGGCCACCGCGAGGGTGAGCACGGCGGTCACCCCGGCACGGCCCACGGAGGAAGGAACTGCGGTCTTGAACGCGGACATCGGAACCCTTCGGTCGGGCCCGCCGGGAGGGCGGGTCTGTTGCTGGAGGGATACTGGCCCAGGAAATGCCGGATTTGGGGCTTTTGTTGGGCGCGTGCCGCGCCCATCACTTATGTGGCCCTTATGGCGTGTTGCGGGTACCGCGCCTGCGACACTCCCGTGATCCGCCGCCCGACCAGCAGTGTTGTGCAAGCGGGGGGTGGCCCCGCGCGGCAAGTCCGGGTTCGATCCCGTCCGTTCCCCCGCTGCTCCGAACGGGCGACGGCGCGGCGTGATGTCAAGTCCCGGAATGTGTACGGTCCGTATCCGGCGAGGGGTGGCGTTCCGCCGTATACGGAGTGCCGGCCGGGGTGTGCGGGCCGCTGAACCGGGTGTTCGCCTGAAACGTGCGTTAACGCGATGGAAAAGCGGGCGTCCTAGCCTGGGCCGCCTGGATCCCGCAGGGTGTGTGGTGATCATGGCCATGAGACTGGGTGATACGCGTGCACTTGACACCGCACGAGCAGGAGAGACTGCTCATCCACGTGGCGGCCGACGTCGCCGAGAAGCGCAGGGCGCGCGGGGTGCTGCTCAACCACCCTGAGGCGATCGCCCTGATCACCTCGCACATCCTCGAAGGCGCCCGCGACGGGCGGACCGTGGCCGAGCTGATGGCCTCCGGCCGTACCGTCCTGACCCGCGACCAGGTCATGGCGGGCATCCCCGAGATGCTCCACGACGTCCAGGTCGAGGCGACCTTCCCGGACGGCACCAAACTCGTCACCGTCCACGACCCGATCGTCTGAGCGTGAGGGGAACACCCGCATGATTCCCGGTGAGATCCTTTACGGGGACGGGCCGGTCGCTCTCAACGAAGGCCGCCCCGTCACCCGCCTGACCGTGCTCAACGCTGCCGACCGGCCCGTCCAGGTCGGCTCCCACTACCACTTCGCCGAGGTCAATCCCGGCCTGGAATTCGACCGGCCGGCCGCCCGCGGCCTGCGCCTCAACATCGCGGCCGGTACCGCCGTCCGCTTCGAGCCCGGCATCCCGGTCGCCGTGGAACTCGTCCCGCTGGCCGGCCTGCGCACCGTACCGGGCCTGCGCGGGGAGACCGGAGGGCCGCTCGATGGCTGAGCTCTCCCGGCCGGTGTACGCCGGACTGTTCGGCCCCACCGTCGGCGACCGGATCCGGCTCGCCGACACCGACCTGCTCGTCGAGATCGAACAGGACCTCTCCGGCGGCCCCGGCCGGGCCGGTGACGAGGCCGTGTTCGGCGGCGGCAAGGTGATCCGCGAGTCCATGGGCCAGGCCCGCACCACCCGCGCCGAGGGCGCCGCCGACACCGTGATCACCGGGGCCGTGGTGCTCGACCACTGGGGCATCGTCAAGGCCGACATCGCCCTGCGGGACGGCCGGATCACCGGCATCGGCAAGGCCGGCAACCCGGACACGATGGACGGGGTGGCTCCCGAGCTGGTGATCGGGCCGGAGACCGAAGTGATCTCCGGAAACGGGAGGATCCTCACCGCCGGGGCCATCGACGCCCATGTGCACTTCATCTCCCCGACCATCCTCGACGAGGCCCTCGCCTCCGGGATCACCACCCTGGTCGGCGGCGGAACCGGCCCCGCCGAGGGCACCAAGGCCACCACCATCACCCCCGGCCCCTGGCACCTCGCCCGGATGTTCGCCGCCCTGGAGTCCCACCCCGTCAACATCGGCCTGCTCGGCAAGGGAAACACCACCTCCCGCGAGGCCATGCACTCCCAACTGCGCGGCGGAGCCCTCGGATTCAAGATCCACGAGGACTGGGGGGCCACCCCCGCCGTCATCGACGCCTGCCTCGACGTCTGTGAGCAGACCGGCGCCCAGCTCGCCGTCCACACCGACACCCTCAACGAGGCCGGATTCGTCGGCGACACCCTCGCCGCCATCGCCGGCCGCACCATCCACGCCTACCACACCGAAGGCGCGGGCGGCGGGCACGCACCCGACATCATCAGCGTGGTCTCCGAGCCTCATGTGCTGCCCAGCTCCACCAACCCCACCCGCCCGCACACCCTCAACACCGTCGAGGAACACCTCGACATGCTGATGGTCTGCCACCACCTCAACCCGGCCGTCCCCGAGGACCTCGCCTTCGCCGAATCCCGCATCCGGCCCACCACCATCGCGGCCGAGGACGTCCTGCACGACCTCGGCGCCATCTCGATCATCTCCTCCGACTCCCAGGCCATGGGCCGGGTGGGAGAGGTCGTCCTGCGGACCTGGCAGACCGCCCACGTCATGAAGCAGCGGCGCGGCGCCCTCCCCGGCGACGGACCGGCCGACAACCACCGGGCCCGCCGGTATGTCGCCAAGTACACGATCAACCCGGCCGTCGCCCAGGGCCTCTCCCGCGAGATCGGCTCCGTCGAAACCGGCAAACTCGCCGACCTGGTGCTCTGGGATCCGGCCTTCTTCGGGGTGAAACCACTGCTGGTCATCAAGGGCGGACAGATCGCCTACGCCCAGATGGGCGACGCCAACGCCTCCATCCCCACCCCGCAGCCCGTACTCCCACGCCCCATGTTCGGCAGCCACGGACGTGCACCCGCACAGAACTCGGTCAACTTCACCGCGCAGGCGGCGATCGAGGACCACCTGCCCGAACGGCTCGGCCTGGGCAAGGAGTTCCTTGCCATCGACAGCACCCGCAAGGTGACCAAGGCCGACATGCGCAACAACGACGCCATGCCCCGGGTGGAGGTCGACCCCGACAGCTTCACCGTCACCATCGACGGGGAGGCCGTGGAACCCGCGCCCGCGGCCGAACTCCCCATGGCCCAGCGCTACTTCCTCTTCTGATGAGCCGCGCAGCCCTGCTGGTGCTGGCCGACGGCCGCTTCCCGGCCGGCGGCCACGCCCACTCCGGCGGGGCCGAGGCCGCCGTCAAGGCCGGCCGCATCCACGACGCCGCCTCCCTGGAGGAGTTCTGCCGGGGCCGGTTGCACACCGCCGGACTCGTCGCAGGCGCCATCGCCGCCGCTGCCGCCCTCGGCCTGGACCCGGCTGAGCTCGACACCGCCGCCGACGCCCGCACCCCTTCGCCCGCCCTGCGCCTGGCCGCCAGGAAACTCGGCCGGCAGCTCATGCGGGCCGCCCGCGCCACCTGGCCCGCCCCCGAACTGGACGCCCTGGCCGCCGCCTTCCCGCGCGGCGCCCACCAGCCCGTGGTCCTCGGCGTCACCGCCCGCGCAGCAGGCCTCGCCCCGCTCGACGCCGCCCACATCGCCGCGTACGAGACCGTCGGCGGCCCGGCCACCGCCACCGTACGGCTGCTCGGCCTGGACCCCTTCGAAGCCAGCGGGGTCCTCGCCCGGCTCACCCCCGACCTCGACACCATCGCCGACCGGGCCGCCGAAGCCGCCCGCACGGCCCGCCGGGACGGCCCGCACACCCTTCCCGCGGCCTCCTCGCCCCTCCTGGACATCGCGGCAGAGGCCCATGCCAACTGGCCGGTACGCCTCTTCGCCTCCTGACCCACGCCACCGCCCCCGGGGCCACCCGACCACCCAAGGACTGCCCATGCATCTCGACCACGCCGTGACCTTCCCGCACCGGCACACCCACAGCGCCGCACCCCTGCGGCCGGACGGCTCCCGGCGCGCGCTGCGCATCGGGCTCGGCGGCCCCGTCGGCTCCGGCAAGACCGCCACCGTCGCCGCGCTCTGCCGGGAACTGCGCGCCACCCTCTCGATGGCCGTGGTCACCAACGACATCTACACCCGCGAGGACGCCGAGTTCCTGCTCCGCGAGGCCGTCCTGCCACCCGAGCGGATCACCGCGGTGGAGACCGGCGCCTGCCCGCACACCGCCATCCGCGACGACATCTCCGCCAACCTGGAGGCCGTCGAGGAACTGGAGGACGCCTTCCGCGAGCACGGCCCGCTGGACCTCATCCTGGTGGAGTCCGGCGGCGACAACCTCACCGCCACCTTCTCCCGCGGCCTGGCCGACGCCCAGATCTTCGTCATCGACGTGGCCGGCGGGGACGACATCCCCCGCAAGGGCGGCCCCGGTGTCACCACCGCCGACCTGCTGGTGGTCAACAAGACCGACCTCGCCCCCCACGTCGGCTCCGACCTGGACCGGATGGCCCGCGACGCCGCCGAACAGCGGGCCGGGCTCCCCGTCGTCTTCCAGTCCCTGCGCACCCCGGACGGCGTCGGACCGGTCGCCGCCTGGGTACGCGAGCAGGTTGCCGCCTGGGCGTCCCGGTGACCACGGCGGCCCGGCACCGGAACGGCCGGGCTCTGCACGCCACCGCCCGCCTCACCGCCCGGGCCGACGGCCGGGGCGGCACCGCCCTGCCCGTCCTGGCGGGGGAGGGGCCGCTCGCGCTGCGCCGCACCCGCAGCGAGGGCGCCGAGGCCGCGGTCACCCTGGTCGGCGCGATGAGCGGGCCGCTCGGCGGGGACCACCTCACTCTGCGGGCCACCGCCGGGCCGGGCACCCGGCTCGCCGTCGGCTCGGCCGCCGCCACCCTTGCCCTGCCCGGCCCGGCCGGCGAACCCGCCCGGTACGACGTACACCTGACCCTGGACGGGGACGCCGCGGTGCGCTGGCTGCCCGAGCCGCTCGTATCGGTGCGCGGCAGCGACCTGCGGGTGTCCACCCGGGCCGAACTCGCCCCGGGCGCCCGGCTGGTGCTCCGCGAGGAGCAGATCCTGGGCCGCACCGGCGAGGCCCCCGGGCGGCTGTGCAGCCGGCTGACCGTACTGCGCGGCGGGCGCCCGCTGCTGGACCAGGAGACCGCCGCCGGGCCCGGCGCACCCGCCGGCTGGGACGGCCCCGCGGGCCTCGCCGGGCACCGCGCCCTGGGCCAACTCCTGGT
Source organism: Streptomyces venezuelae (assembly GCF_008642295.1). Lineage (GTDB taxonomy): Bacteria > Actinomycetota > Actinomycetes > Streptomycetales > Streptomycetaceae > Streptomyces > Streptomyces venezuelae_C. Next base: position 6,468,908 of record NZ_CP029190.1, read on the forward strand.
CGTCGACCCGGCTTTCGAGACCACCCCGGCCACACCCCGGATGCTCGGGGAGCTCGCCGCCGCCACCCCGCTCGCCGGACCGGCCGTCCTGGTCACCGCACTTGCCCCGGACGGACTGAGGCTGCGTCAACTCCTCGACGAGGCCTGCCGTCTCTACGCCTGGTAGCAGGCGACCGCGCCCGGTCAGCGGTACATCACTCTCCGGTTATCGGCTTGGCAAAGAACAAGGCCTAGCCCTGTCCCGCGACCTGCGCAGACGAAAGGATCTCCCTGACCCGAACCGAGCCGCCCCGGGCGGCTCCTGACGCAGGGGGAACAACCACGTGATACGCAACGCGGCGCTGGGGAGCGCCGCCACTCTCACCGCGGGCGTGCTGGGCGCCGGCCTGCTGCTCGCCCCGCCCGCCGGCGCGGACAGCCGCTCCTACGCCGTCTCGGAAGCCGTGGGCGTGCAGATCGCCGCCGCCCGGGCCGAGCGCGCCGGCATCGACTGGAAGGACTGTCCGGCCGACTGGGGCCTGGAGAAGCCGATCCAGTGCGGCTGGGTGAAGGTACCGCTCGACTACTCCAAGCCCTTCGGCCGGCAGATCGAGATCGCCGTCGACCGGATCGGCAACACCGGCACCACCGAGGAGCGCCAGGGCGCCCTCGTCTACAACCCGGGCGGCCCCGGCGGCTCCGGTATGCGCTTCCCGCGGCGGGTCACCACCAAGAACCCGCTGTGGGCCAACGCCGCCAAGGCCTACGACTTCGTCGGCTTCGACCCGCGCGGTGTCGGGCACTCCGCCCCGATCTCCTGCATCGACCCGCAGGAGTTCGTCAAGGCCCCCAAGGCCGACCCGGTTCCCGACAGCGAGGCCGACAAGCGCGCCCAGCGCAAGCTCGCCGCCGAGTACGCGGACGGCTGCAAGGAGCGCAGCGGCTGGATGCTGCCGCACATGACCACCGCGAACACCGCCCGCGACCTGGACGTGGTCCGGGCCGGCCTGGGCGAGAGGAAGCTCAACTTCCTCGGCGTCTCCTATGGCACCTACCTCGGCGGGGTCTACGCGACCCTGTTCCCCGGCCACGTCCGCCGCATGATCGTGGACAGCGTGGTCAACCCGTCGAAGGAGAAGATCTGGTACGAGGCCAACCTCGACCAGGACGTCGCCTTCCAGATGCGCTGGGACGACTGGAAGGCCTGGGTCGCCCAGAACGACGCCAGCTTCCACATCGGCGACACCCCGGAGAAGGTCGAGGCGAAGTGGCGTGAACTGCGCGCCGCCGCCAAGGCCAACCCGATCGGAGGGAAGGTCGGACCGGCTGAGCTGATCGGCTTCTTCCAGGGCGCCCCGTACTACGACTCCTCCTGGGTGCCCGTCGCCCAGACCTGGAGCGACTACCTGGCCGGCGACACCCAGGCGCTGGTCGACGCCGCCGCCCCGGACATGAGCGACACCGCGGGCAACGCGGCCTCGGAGAACGGCAACGCCGTCTACACGGCGGTGGAGTGCACCGACGCCAAGTGGCCGACCAGCTGGAAGAAGTGGGACCGGGACAACACCCGGCTGCACCAGGAGTACCCCTTCCTGACCTGGTCCAACGCCTGGATGAACTACCCGTGTGCGGTGTGGAAGTCCAAGCAGCACACGCCGGTCGAGGTGGGTGCCGGGCGCGAGCTGCCGCCGGTCCTGATCGTCCAGGCCGAGCGGGACGCGGCCACCCCGTACGAGGGGGCGAAGGAGCTCCAGCGCCGGCTGGCCGGTTCGCGCCTGATCACCGAGGAGGGCGCGGGCTCGCACGGGGTCACCGGTCTGAAGAACCCCTGCATCAACGACCGGGTGGACCGCTACCTGCTCACCGGCAAGGTCGACGCCTATGACGTGACCTGCGCCCCGCACGCCGGCCCGGTGGCCCCGGCTCCGGCCGCCGCCAAGGCCAAGGGCGCGGCGCCGGCGCCGTCGGCGCTGCCTCAGCTCGAGGAGCTGCCGGCCGTCCGGTAGTACCCGGTAGTACCAGCCGGATTCCGGAGGCGGAGGACGGGAGGAGGCTCAGCGCGCGGTGCGCCGGGCCTTCTTCCGTGCGGCCTCCGCCTCGGCCTTGACCTCGCCGGCGTACCGGTCGACGTATTCCTGGCCGGACAGCTCGAGGATCGCGTACATGATCTCGTCGGTGACGGCCCGCAGGACGGCCTTCTCGCCCTCCATGCCCTCGTACCGGGAGAAGTCCAGCGGCCGGCCGAACCGGATGGTGACCCGGCGGATCTTCGGGACCACCTGCCCGGGCGGCTGGATCTCGAAGGTGCCCACCATCGCGCACGGGACCACCGGCACCCCGGCGCCCAGCGCCATCGCGGCCACCCCCACCTTGCCCTTGTACAGCCGCCCGTCGTGGGACCGGGTGCCCTCGGGGTAGATCCCGAGCAGCTCGCCCCGGGCCAGTACCCCCAGCCCCTCGCGGATCGCGGCCCGGCCGGCCTCCTTGCCGGAACGGTCCACCGGGATCTGCCCGACGCTGCGGAAGAAGGCGGCGGTCAGCCGGCCCTTGGGACCCTTGCCGGTGAAGTACTCCGCCTTCGCCAGGAAGGTGATTCTCCGCTTGAGGATCGCGGGCATCAGGAAGTGATCGGAGAACGACAGGTGGTTCCCTGCGACGATGGCCGCGCCGTCTGCCGGAATGTTCTCCAGCCCCTCGATCCGGGGCCGGAACAGCAGCCGCAGCAGCGGGCCGAGCAGGACATGCTTGAGCACGTGGTAGAACACCGGGCGTCTTCTCCTTCTACCGGGCGGGAAGGTCAGTCTGACGGACCCGGTGCCAGATGGGCATGGCGAACCAGAATCCGCCCAGCCAGACCAGGATGGAGCCGGCGAGGATTCCGGCGAGGGAGAGTCCCACGACCAGATTGAGGACCAGCAGGACGGCCGCCGACAGGGCCAGCATCAGCAGCAGCACCCCCCACAGGGCGAGCCGCCCGGCGATCCGCACCAGGGACTCCTTGTCCATCGAGTCGCACAGCCGGTGCAGCGGGGCCGGGGCGGTCAGCAGTCCGACCGAGCCGAAGGCCAGCACGAGCGAGGTGACGTAGATGGTGCGGTCGGCGGTCTGGAACGCGGCGAACCGCGGTGTCACCGCCACCGCCATCAGAAAGCCGAGCAGGAACTGCACCGCCGTCTGGGCGATGCGGACCTCCTGCAGGATCTCCGCGTAGGCCTGGCAGGCCCGACTGTCGTCCTCGCCCTTGGCCATGATTCCTCCAGGCACGCACCGGGGTCATCACACGGACTTCCTGTTACCCCTAGTACGGATGGCGTTGCCTGGAGTTCATCCGTCCGCCGACGGGAATCGGCCAATTGTGCGAAACGGATCAACCGCTGCGGGATGCCGCCATGCCGGCCGTGAGCAGTCCGAGGACCACCCAGCCGAACCAGAGCCAGCCATTGCTGCCGAGCGCCACCGAATACGCGGCGACGGCCACCAGAGCGGCGAAGGTCAGCACGGCCATCGCCTTAACGGATCCGGTCATGCCCCATGGTGGCGCCTGGAGGCGGTCCTCCGCTACTGGCCACGCGCTTGCAGCGAGGCCAGATAGGCGTTGTAGGCCTCCAGCTCCCGGTCGCCGTCGCGGTCCGCCGCCCGGTCGGCGCGCTTCGCCGCCCGCTGCTCGGAGTGGTACCACTGGTAGACCAGGGCGATCAGCACCAGCACCGAGGGGATCTCGCTGAAGGCCCAGGCGATGCCGCCGGCCCACTGCTGGTCGTCGAGGGCGTCGATGCCGAGCGAGGCCGGCGGATGGGCGTACGTACCGATCATCGGCTCGCTGGCCATCATCAGTGCGATGCCGAAGAAGGCGTGGAAGGGCATGCCCGCGAAGAGCTCCAGCATCCGCATCACATAGCCGGGCCGGTGCGGGCCCGGGTCCACGCCCATGATCGGCCAGAAGAAGACCAGGCCGACGGCGAGGAAGTGCAGCATCATCGCGATGTGGCCGGTCCGGCTGCCCATGAGGAAGTCGAAGATCGGGGTGAAGTACAGGGCGTAGAGGCTGGCGATGAACATCGGGATGGTGAACGCCGGGTGGGTGACGATCCGCATGTACCGGCTGTGCAGCAGCGCCAGCAGGAGTTCGCGGGGTCCCTTGTGGCCGCGGGGGGCCGGCGGCAGGGCCCGCAGGGCGAGCGTCATGGGGGCGCCGAGCAGCAGCAGGATCGGCGAGATCATGCTGATGATCATGTGCTGGACCATGTGCACGCTGAACAGGACCATGCCGTAGTCGTTCAGCCGGGTGCACATCACCAGTGCGATGCTCAGCACGCCGGCCGTGAACGCGATGGTGCGTCCCAGCGGCCAGGAGTCGCCCCGGCGGCGCAGCCGGAAGACCCCCCAGCCGTAGAGGGCGAGTCCCGCCAGGCAGCCGAACAGGAAGAAGGCGTCGAAGGAGAACTCCAGCCCGCGCCCGAGAGTGAACGGCGGCAGGTCCATCTCCATGTCCATGCCGTGCCCGCTGTGATCCATCTGTTCACTCCCTTGACTGTGGCGCCCCACCACAGTAGTGCCGCCCCCGGCCGCTGCTGCGACCGGGGGCGGCATCGGGACATCAGAGGACGTTCTGGGCCTCGGCGTACCGCTCGGCCGGCACCGTCTTCAGGGTCTGGACCGCATCGCCGAGCGGCACCATCACGATGTCCGTGCCGCGCAGGGCGGTCAGCATGCCGAACTCGCCCCGGTGGGCCGCCTCCACCGCGTGCCAGCCGAACCGGGTGGCGAGGACCCGGTCGTAGGCGGTCGGGGTGCCGCCGCGCTGGACGTGGCCCAGGATGACCGGGCGGGCCTCCTTGCCGAGCCGGGCCTCCAGCTCGACCGCCAGCCGGTTGCCGATGCCGGCGAACCGCTCGTGGCCGTAGATGTCCTTGCCGCCGTCCTCGAACTCCATGGAGCCCTCGCGCGGCTTGGCGCCCTCGGCGACCACCACGATGGCGAACCGCTTGCCGGCCGAGAAGCGCTCGCCGACGATCCGGGTCAGCTCGTCGATGTCGAAGGGGCGCTCGGGCACGACGATGGCGTGCGCACCGGCGGCCATCCCGGAGTGCAGGGCGATCCAGCCGGTGTGCCGGCCCATCACCTCGACCACCATCACCCGCTGGTGCGATTCGGCGGTGGTCTTCAGCCGGTCCAGGGCCTCGGTGGCCACGCCCACGGCCGTGTCGAAACCGAAGGTGACATCGGTGGAGGCGATGTCGTTGTCGATGGTCTTCGGGACGCCGACGATCGGCAGCCCGCCCTGGGAGAGCAGATGGGCGGCCTTCAGGGTGCCCTCGCCGCCGATCGGGATGATGGCGTCCAGGCCGAGGTCGGCGACATGGCCGCGGGCCCGCTCGACCCCGTCCCGCAGATGGGCGGGCTGCACCCGGGAGGAGCCGAGGATCGTGCCGCCCGCGGCCAGGATGCCGGAGACGGAGTCCAGGTCCAGCTTGCGGTAGTCGGCCTCCAGCAGGCCCTTCCAGCCGTCGTGGAAGCCGATGACCTCGTCGCCGTGGTCGACGACGGCGCGGTGCACGACGGAACGGATGACGGCGTTGAGGCCGGGGCAGTCGCCGCCGGAAGTGAGCACACCAATGCGCATGGCAGGAAGAACCTTTGCAACGTGGGCCGACGACCGGACCACGTCGTCCGGTTGGAACTACCCGTCACCCTACAAGCGGATCGGCGGTGGACTGAACCATCGTCCACAGGCCGGTCGTATCCGTCGTACGAAATGACATCGGCCCGGCCCCCACAGGGGACCGGGCCGGTGCTCAGACGGGCTGGGGCCCGCTCAGGCGGGCTGGGTGGCCGCCGCGATGCGCTCCGCGCGCAGCGCCTCGTACCACCGGTCGTCGATCGGCGGCAGCGCGTTCACATCGAGGGCCAGCTTCAGCAGCAGGTCCGCGATCTGCGGGTTGCGGGCCATCACCGGGCCGTGCATGTAGGTGCCGAACACGGTGTCGTTGTAGGCGCCTTCGGTGCCGTCCCCGGTGCCGTTGCCGCGGCCCAGCCGGGTCCGGGCGAAGGGCCGGGCGGTCGGGCCCAGGTGCGTCACGCCCTGGTGGTTCTCGAATCCGGTCAGCGGCGGCAGGTTCAGCTGCGGGTCGATGTCGGCGAGCACGTCGCCGACGCACCGCTCGCCCTCGCCGCGCACGGTCACCACGTCCAGCAGGCCGAGGCCCGCCTGGCGCTCGCCCATGTCGTTGACGAACTCCTGGCCGAGGATCTGGTACCCGGCGCAGACCGAGAACACGATCGCCCCGTTCGACACGGCGCGCTCCAGGCCGCCGTCCCGCAGCAGCCGCTCCGCGGCCAGCCGCTGCGGCCGGTCCTCGCCGCCGCCGATCAGGTAGATGTCCCCGGAGGTGGGGATCGCCTGGTCGCTGCGGACGTCCAGGCGCTGGACGTCCAGGCCGCGCTGGCGGGCCCGGCGCTCCACGACCAGGGCGTTGCCCTGGTCTCCGTACGTGCTCAGCAGGTCCGGGTAGACCCACACCAGACGCAGGCTGTTGTCGCTCATGCTGTTGTCCTTAGGGATGGGTACTAGTTGCCGACGCGGCGGCGCACGTCCTGGAAGGCGGTGTAGTTGGCGATCAGCTCGATCTGGCCGGGCGGCGCCAGCTGCACGGCCTCGTCGAGGGTCTCGCAGACCCGGAAGTCCAGGCCGGCGACCTCCAGGCGGACCGCCAGGTCCAGCTTGCGGTCACCGATCACGAAGATCGGGTGCCCGGCCAGCCGCGGGTAGTCCACGTCCCACAGCCAGGAGGTGTCGGTGCCGTCGGCGCCGCGCGCGTTGACCGAGAGGATCACCGGCGTGGGCGGCGGATCGATCAGGGAAAACGTTTCGAGCCAGCCCGCCGGGTTCTTGGCGAGCAGCAGCCGCAGCTGGCGGTTCTGGAAGGTCACCACGTCGTACCGGCCGGCCACCGCCTGCACCTGGTACATCCGCTCCAGGGCCACCTGCGGCGGTACGCCGAACACGGCGGCCACGGCCGCCGAGGTCGCGGCGTTGGCCTTGTTGGCGCGGCCGGGCAGCTGGAGGTGGATCGGCCAGGCGCTGCCGTGCGGGTCGAGCACGTGGTCGCCGGAGAGCGCCCAGGTCGGCATGGGGCGGCGGAAGCCGCATTCGCCGCAGAACCAGTCGTCGCCCGGCCGCTGCATCACACCGCCGCAGGAGGGGCACGACCAGGCGTCGTCCTTCCACTCCTGGCCGGCGGCCACCCACACCACGTTCTGCGAGGACGAGGCCGCCCACACGATCAGCGGGTCGTCGCAGTTCGCGACGATGACAGCCTTGGAGCCGGCCAGGCCCTCCCGCCACTTCTCGGCGAGCATCCGGGTCTCGGCCGCGCGGTCCAGCTGGTCGCGGGAGAGGTTCAGCAGTGCGATCGCCTTCGGCGTCACATCGCGGGCCACCCCGGCCAGGTACTTCTCGTCCACCTCGATGACGCCGTACTTGGCGTCGCTGCCGCCCGCGAGGGCGGAGGTGATGCCCGCGGGCATGTTCGCGCCGAGCGCGTTGGAGACGACCGGCCCGCTGGCCCGCAGGGCCTCCGCGATCAGCCGGGTCGTCGTCGTCTTGCCGTTCGTCGCCGACACGAGGACGACATCGAGGTGCTGCGCCAGCGCGCCCAGAAGATCGGGGTCGAGCTTGAGTGCGACCCTGCCCCCGATCACCGATCCGCTTCCGCGCCCCGCGGCCCGCGACACCGCCGCCGCGGCCTTGCCCGCCGTCACGGCCAGCTTGGCGCGCGGCGAAAGCGGCTCCGTGTTGCCTGCCATCGTCCCAGTTCCTCCTTGCGTCGGTCCGGCCCCAGCCTATCCAGAACCGGCCGGAGCCCTGACCGCGGCGCCGCTGTGACGTCGCGGATCTCCTCATATATTCGCCCGACGTACCCTTACGGCCATGCGACAGCGCCCCATTCCCGGTACGTCCGGCACCGTCCGCACCATGAGCCTGCTCGGCGATCCGGTGCTCCACTCGGCTTGCGCCGAGGTCACCGAATTCGGGCCGGAGCTCGACCGGTTGATCGAGGACATGTTCGCGACGATGTACGCGGCGCAGGGGGTCGGGCTGGCCGCCAACCAGATCGGGGTGGCCCGGCGGGTGTTCGTGTACGACTGCCCGGACGACGAGGACGAACGGCACATCGGGCACATCGTCAACCCGCGTTTGGCGGAGGTGGACGGGGTGGAGCTCCGGGGGCCGGAGGGGTGTCTGTCCCTGCCGGGGCTGGAGGCGGGGACGGTGCGGTTCGACCGGGCCGTGGTCGAGGGGGGCACCGCCGACGGGCGGGCCGTACGGGTGGAGGGTACGGGGTTTTTCGCGCGGTGCCTGCAGCACGAGTGCGATCACCTGGACGGGGTGGTGTACCGGGACCGGGTGGAGGGGGTGCGGAGGCGGCGGCTGGAGCGCGCCATCCGCCGGGCGCCCTGGTCGCCCTGACCGGGGCTGCGCCCCGGGGCCATGGCCCCCACCCCACCCCTTCCCGAAACCGAGGCTCCGCCCCGGACCCGTTGGCGGGGCTGCGCCCCGGGGCCGTAGGCGCACGGGCTTCGCCCGGCGCCCGTTCGCGGGGCTCCGCCCCGGGCCCGTAGGCGCGCGGGTGCGCCCGGACCCCGTGCACGGTCTGTGCCCGGCGCCCCTTCGCGGGGCTGCGCCCCGTACCCCGTCTGTGGGGCTGTGCCCCGGAACGCGTGCACGGGCTTCGCTTGGCGCCCCTTCGCGGGTCTGCGCCCCGGAGCGGGTGCGCGGGTGCGCCCGGAACCCGTTTGCGGGCTGCGCCTGGCGCCCCTTTGCGGGGCTGCGCCCCGTACCCCGTCTGTGGGGCTGTGCCCCGGAACCCGTGCACGGGCTTCGCTTGGCGCCCCTTCGCGGGGCTCCGCCCCGGGCCCCCGTGCTGGGGCTGCGCCCCGGAGCCGTGCGTGGGCCTTGACCGGCGCGTGTTCGCCCGGGGCCCGCGGTGGGGGTCAGAAGCCGGGGCCGTCCGTGCGGTTGCCGGCTGTGGAGAGGCGGCCCCAGAGGAGGTCTGTCAGGCCGCTGACCAGGGTTTCGCGGGAGCAGGGGCGCTCGCCGAGCCACCAGTCGCCGGCCGCGTGCATCATGCCGACGATGCCGTGGCCCCAGATCCGGGCCAGCTGTTCGCCGCCCGGGCCCAGGTCCACCCGCTCCTCGATCACCTTGGCGAGCTCCTCGCCCAGCCGGCGCAGCAGCGGGGCCGAGTGCAGGCCCACATCGAAGCCGCGCTCCGCGGTGTGGGAGTCCTCCGCCGGGTGCATCAGGAAGCGGTAGACCTGCGGGCGGGCCTCGATCGCGGCGAGGTAGGTGTCCAGGGTGGCCTCCACCCGGCTGCGCCGCTCGGCCGGCGCGTCCAGCGCGGCCCGCAGCGAGTCCAGCAGGGCATCGGTGTGGCGGGTGGCGAGGGCCTGGTAGAGGCCCGCCTTGTCGCCGAAGTGCCGGTACAGGATCGGCTTCGTGATGCCGGCCTCGGCCGCGATGGCGTTCATGGAAGCCTTCGGGCCGTCGCGCAGTACGACCCGGTCCGCCGCTTCGAGCAGTTCCCGCCGGCGGCGTTCGGCCGCCCCCGGCTGCTGGTCGGCCTGCTGCTTGGTCTCCATGACGTGTCTCCCCGCCCTTGCGATGTGCGTGACGCCCACGCAACGTAACACTCTGCGACCCCGCAGCAGCTCAGGGAGCGGATCGGAGGGCCGGAGGCAGTTTGGTTGACAGGTGCTACTCGCGAGTAACACACTGGGGCCCTGCGGTGCGTTACCGCAGGTAACGCACGTATTGCACAAGCATAGCTGGAGGGGACATGGCGGAGTTCACCATGGAGCTGAACGAGGACCAGAAGCAGGTCCAGGAGTGGATTCACGGCTTCGCCGCCGATGTCATCCGCCCGGCCGCCGCGGAGTGGGACGAGCGCGAGGAGACCCCCTGGCCGGTCATCCAGGAGGCCGCCAAGGTCGGCATCTACTCCCTCGACTTCTATGCGCAGCAGTTCTTCGACCCCACCGGCCTCGGCATCCCGATGGCCATGGAGGAGCTCTTCTGGGGCGACGCGGGCATCGCCCTGTCGATCGTCGGCACCGGTCTGGCCGCCATCGGCGTCGTCGCCAACGGCACCGAGGAGCAGATCGGCACCTGGATCCCGCAGATGTACGGCACCCCCGACGACGTCAAGGTCGCCGCCTTCTGCTCCTCCGAGCCGGACGCCGGCTCCGACGTCGGCTCGATGCGCACCCGCGCCGTCTACGACCAGGCCAAGGACGAGTGGGTCCTCAACGGAACCAAGACCTGGGCGACCAACGGCGGCATCGCCAACGTCCACATCGTGGTCGCGGTGGTCGATCCCGAGCTCGGGACCAAGGGGCACGCCTCCTTCATCGTGCCGCCGAACACCCCCGGCCTGTCCCAGGGCCAGAAGTTCCAGAAGCACGGCATCCGCGCCTCGCACACCGCCGAGGTGGTGCTGGAGGACGTCCGGGTGCCCGGCTCCTGCCTGCTCGGCGGCAAGGAGAAGCTGGACGAGCGGCTCGCCCGGGCCCGTGAGCGGGCTGCGCAGGGCGGCGGCGAGCGGGTGAAGAACGCCGCCATGGCCACCTTCGAGGCCTCCCGCCCCGCGGTCGGCGCCATGGCGGTGGGCACCGCGCGCGCCGCGTACGAGGTCGCCCTGGACTACGCGAAGACCCGTACCCAGTTCGGCCGCCCCATCATCGACAACCAGGGCGTGGCCTTCCAGCTCGCCGACATGCGGACCCAGATCGACGCGGCCCGGCTGCTGGTGTGGCGGGCCTCCTGGATGGCCGTCGCGGGCAAGCCGTTCACCTCGGCGGAGGGCTCCATGTCGAAGCTGTTCGCGAGCGAGATGGCGAAGAAGGTCACCGCGCAGGCCGTGCAGATCCTCGGCGGCAACGGCTTCACCCGGGAGTACCCGGTGGAGCGGATGCACCGGGACAGCGCGATCTACACGATCTTCGAGGGGACGAGCGAGATCCAGCGCCTGGTGATCGCCCGCACGCTCTCGGGGATGCCGATCCGATAGGGCCGGTCATGGCGTGAGCAGGCGGTCCAGGGCGCGGGAGAAGAGGAAGCGCCCCACCGCCGCCACGGCGGGGTCCAGGAGGCGGGGGAGGCCGCTGAGGCGGAGGTCCTCCCGCCACCGGATCTCGCTGCCGCCGGCCGGCAGCGCGGCGATCTCGATCTCCGCCCAGCCGCGCACCGCGCGGCCCCGCTTCTCCAGCCGGACCAGGGCCGTCGCCCGGTCCGGCGCCGGCGGCTGCCAGCGGACGATTTCCATCCGGTCGTCGAGTGTGAGCCTTCCCACTCCGGTGCGGGCCGTGAAGCGGGTTCCGACCCCGGTGGGAGGCGCCGTATCGACAACGGTTTTCGTCAGGGGGACCTGCTCGCCGTGCCGTTCCCAGTCCGTGAGGCGCCTCCAGGCCTCGGCCGGCGGGAGTGCACTGCGGCGGACGATCCGGATATCGGGCATGAACGCATCGTAATCGGGCAACTGCTCGATGAACTGGGCCCCGAATATGGGTTCCGCAGCGGGGCGGTGATCGGTAATACTCCTCGCCACCGTGGATCGCGGAACCGACCGGGTGACCACCGGCCCTCCGCCCCACACTGCGAGGAGGTGCGCCATGTGCTCCCACCAGCCCCCCTGCCCCAGCGCCGACAGCGCCGACCGTGAAGCGGCCCGCGTCGTCGCATCCCGCCCGGAACAGGGCTGGAGCCTGCTCTGCAACGGTGCCGTCGTCTTCGACGACACCGGCGAGCTGCTCCCCGACGGCCGCACGGTGGAACCGCACCGGCCGGCCCCGGCCCTGGTCTGAGCGGGGAGGCGCCCATGCGTCAGCAGCTGATCCGCAAGCCCGTCCCCAAGCCGGCCCCCCGGGACCTGGACCTGCGCACCCCGTCGGGGCGCCCGCTCCCGTACTGACCGCCGATCGAGGTGGAGGTCAGCCCGTGGTCGCCTCCGCGCCGCCCCGGAAGGCGTGCTCGTACGCCGCATCGCCGATCGTGGCGCGGGCCCGCTGTTCACCGGCGTCCCGGACGGCCGTGAGCGAGGGCGAGCCCATCTGCGGCCGGCCCACCGTCCGCCACCAGGCGTGGGCGTTGCCCAGCAGCCGGGCCGCGAGCTCCCCGTCGCCCTGTTCGGCGACCGTCGCGGCCAGCAGGTCCAGGCCGAGCGCGATGCCGAACCGGTCGCCCAGCAGCCGTTTGCCCGAGAGCATGGCCCGCACGTGCCCGGCGGCCGGCTCGTGCCGCCCCAGGGCGCGCGCCGCCGTGGCCAGAATGTAGTCCGCATAGGCGCGCATCCAGCGCTCGCCGAGTTCGGCGCAGGCCTCCCGCAGCCCGGTGGCCTCTTCCAGCGCCTCCTCGAACCGGCCCAGGTCGCACAGGGCGTACGAGGTCACCAGCCGGCACAGCAGCCAGCCCGGCCCGCTCGTCCGGCCGCCGATGGCCTCCCGGGCCGACGGGCCCGACAGCCTCAGCGCCCGCTCGGGGTCGCCGGGCATCAGCACCGCCGCCCCCAGCAGGTACGCCGCCCGCAGCTCGCGCTCCGGATCGGCCAGCCGGGCCGCAGCCGCCGTGCACTGCTCACCGCGCTCCTGCGCCGTCGCCAGGTCGCCCTGGATCAGACAGATCGCCCCGAGTGCCCACAACCCGTGGGTATATGCCGCCCCGGTCGGCTGGGCCATCCGCAGGGCCCGCTCCAGGAAGGTCCGGCCCTCGTACGTGTGCCCGCAGCAGAACCAGAAGAACCAGAGGGCCCCTGCCATCTCCAGGGCAGCCGCCGGGTCGGTGCCCAGCAGGTGCTCCAGGGCCGTGCGCAGCTGCATGTGGTCGGCGGTCATCCGGCGGTGCCAGTCCAGCTGGCCGGGTCCCATCCAGCCGGTGTCCGCGGCCTGCGCGAGCTGGGCGTACCAGTGGGCGTGCCGGTCGGCGACGGTGCCGACCTCGCCCAGTTCGGCCAGCCAGTCGTGCCCGTACTCGCGCAGGGTGTCGAGCATCAGGTACCGGGTGCCCGGGCCGGACCGGCGGACCACCGATTTGGTGACGAGCGAGGCCAGTACCTGCTCCACCCGGCCGGCCGGCAGCGGTCCGCCGGCGCAGACCGCCCGGGCCGCGGCCAGGTCGAAGCTCCCGGCGAACACCGAGAGCCGGGCCCAGAGCAGCCGTTCCAGCGGTGCGCACAGTTCGTGGCTCCAGCCGATGGCCGTACGCAGGGTCTGGTGCCGGGGCAGCAGCGGCGTCGGCGGGTCGGAGGGGAGCTCGAAGCGGAGGTCCAGTTTCTGCGCCAGCTGCTCGAGGCTCCACCGCCGCAGCCGGGCCCCGGCCAGTTCCAGGGCGAGCGGGATCCCGTCGAGCCGGCGGCAGACCTCGGCCGCGAGGGCCGTCCGGCCGGGGTCGGCGAACAGGTCCGCGGCGCGCGGGGTGGCGGTCAGGGCCCGCTCCCGGAACAGTGTGAGGGCGTCGCTGTCGGGTCCGTCGGAGGGCAGCGGGCGGAGTTCGAGGAGGGCCTCGCCGGGGCTGCCGAGCGGTTCGCGGGTGGTGGCCAGGACCGTCAGCCCGGGTGCGGTCTGGAGGAGTTCGCCGACCAGGTGACGGCCGGCGGCGACCAGGTGCTCGCAGGTGTCGAGGACCAGCAGCAGCTCCTTGTCCGCCATCCAGGCACAGAGTTCCTCGGCCAGGGAGCGGGTGGAGTGGACCGCCAGGCCGAGGGTGTGGGCCACGGTTGCGGGCAGCAGTTCCGGATCGCGCAGCGGGGAGAGCTCCACCCACCAGATGCCGTCGCGGTGGGCCGGTCTTCGGGACCGGGCGAGACCGCGGACGGCGTGCAGGGCCAGCCGTGATTTGCCGACCCCTCCCACGCCGGTCACGGTGATCAGCCTGCGTTCACGCAACAGGGCATCGAGCAGGCCGAGTTCATGTACTCGGCCGACGAAGCTCGCCGACTCGGGCGGCAGATTTCCCGGCACGGCGCCAGATTCTGGCGCAGAAGCGCCGCCGAAATCGCCCGTTTGACCGCTGTTGATCGGATGTCGGTCGGACCTGGCTGCATCCTGTGCGGTCTGCGCCTGCTCGATGGCCGTTCCGTGCTGATCTTGGCCTGGATCGCAGGGGTGTTCCCCTTCGGGGCGGCGCGCTCACGGGCCGAGGGTGACCCGGCGTTCGGCGGAGAACGCGCCCCAGGTGCCGTCGGGCAGCCGGGCGCGCAGTTTCACGCGCCACTCGGTGCCGGCCGGTTCGGCCACCGTCAGCCGGTGCTCGGCCCGCCCGGCGGGTACCGCGCCGGCGCCGAACTGGATCACCGTGGTGGCCCGGCCGTTCACGTGCAGTTCGTACTCGCGGGTCTCCCGGCCGGTGTCCGGCGGGGTCCAGGAGAGTGCCACCGCGCCGGGGGAGGCGGTGGCCGTGAAGTCGCCGGGGGAGGTGCTCGGCCCCGGGCCGTCGGCGGGCTCCGTGGTGATGTCCACCGGCGGGCTGTCGGGGGAGGAGTTGTCCGCGCCGTCCCGGGCCCGCACGGTGAAGGTGTAGACGGTGTCCGGCCGCAGCCCGGTGAGCCGGGTGCCGGTCTCGGTGCCCGCCACCGTGTGGATGCGGACCCCGCCCTGGTACACGTCGTACGCCGTGACCCCCGACGCGTCGGTGGCCGCGGACCAGGACAGCCGGGCCTCCCGGGATCCGGCCGGGCTGCCGGCGGCGCGGGCCGGGGCGGTCGGGGCCTGCCGGTCCTCGGCCCGGGCGGCCGGGGTGGTGACCTCCGCCTGGGGCCCGGCCGCGGAGAGGTTCCCGGCCGCGTCCAGGGCCCGGACGGTGAAGGCGTACCGGGTCTGCGGGCTCAGTCCGGTGACATCGGTCATGGTCTTCTCGGCGGGCAGCTCGCGGACCATGCGGTCGCCCTGGAACACCCGGTAGCCTGTGACCCCTTCCCGGCCGTCCGCCGCCTCCCACATGACGTGCACCGAACTGGCGCTGCCCGCCTGCGCGGTGAGACCGGCCGGGGCGGCCGGAGGCGTGGTGTCCGGGCTGCTGCAGGCGGCCAGGCCGGCCACCGCCAGGGCGCAGAGCACTGCGGAGCGTCGCACGGGTACTCCTTCGCCTCCCGTATAAAAGGTCTGGACCTTTATGGCACGGGTGGTGGCGGCCGGACAAGAGACGGGTTCGCCTTGCGCGGGTTCGCCTTCCACGGGGCCGACTTGGCGGCCGTCAAGGGCCGGGAGTCCGTCACGGACCGTCAACACCCGTACGGCGGACACGTCATGCCCCCGTCCGGACCTCCCGCTGCGCCACGATGACGCGGCACAAGGAGGTTTTCGATGGCGATTTCCCTCTCCGTGATCCTGCTGCTGCTCATCCTCGCGTGGATCTTCCTGCGCAGCGGCGGTCTCAAGTTCTCGCACGCGCTGGTCTGCATGCTGCTCGGCTTCTATCTGGCGAGCAGCAGTCTGGCCGCGACCATCCACAACGGCCTCGCGGCCACTGCCGAGGTGGTCGCCGCCCTCAATCCCTGAACCGCCCCCGATCCGGCGTCAGTTGATCGACTGTTGCGCCTTCGTGAATCATCCTCACCTTCCATGGACTCCTCGGCCGGTGCGATCTAGCGTCTGGCGGCGGCGCGATGTCATACGCAATGTCAACAACGAGGAAGAGAACGGAGGAAGCCCGATGATGCGCAGAGCCCTGAACTGCGGTGTGGTCCCGGCCCTCGCCGCCCTCGCGGCGCTGACCGGCATCGTCCCGGCCCAGGCCGAGGAGATACCCAAGGCGCCCGGCCACCGCCTGGTCGACCGCTACGACGGCAGTCCGGCCGCCGCCGCACCACTGCCCGGCGAGGCCCCGCCGCAGCACCCGTACCTCGCGCCCAACGGCCGCAGCGGCATGCACGCCGACGCGGCCGGCAGCGCCACCGTCCCCTGGTCCGGCCCGCTCGGCCGGGCCCCCCAGGTGACCAGCAGGAAGATCGCCGCCCTGGGCGGGGAGTGCGCCACCGCCACCTTCGACTCGGGCGGTCGCCTGGTCACCGTCTGCGGCACCTTCTCCGGCTTCAAGGTCAAACTGCTGGACCCCCGTACCCTCGACACGCTCGCGGAACACCAGCTCCCGCAGCGCTCCTCGACGGTCGAGGCGATCACCTCGCTCGACTTCTCGAAGATCTTCAAGGACACCTCGGGCGGCGCCTACTTCTACCTGGACCACCAGGACCGCGCCGTGCTGGCCGACTCCCGCCAGCACATCCTGCGCCTCGCCCACAGCCGGAACCCGGACGGCAGCTGGAAGTTCACCGTCGACGACGACTGGGACCTCACCGGCGTCGTGCCGCACGACTGCGTGAGCTGGACCAACCTGTGGCCCAGCGGCACCTGCGACCCCGTGACCTCCGTGATGCCGGACTGGGACGGCCGGATCTGGTGGGTCACCCGGCTGGGCCGGGTCGGCACGGTCGACCCGGCGACCGGGGCGATCCGCCATGTCCGGCTCCAGGGCGAGGAGATCCAGAACTCCTTCTCGGTCGCCGAGGACGGCGTCTCCATCGTCTCCGACCATGCGCTCTACAGCTTCCGCGCCGATCCCGACGGCACCCCCCGGGTGCAGTGGCGGCAGACCTACGACCGCGGTACGGGAACCAAACCCGGCTCCGTGAACCAGGGTTCGGGCACCACCCCGGATCTGTTCGGCGCCGGCTACGTCGCCATCACCGACAATGCCGACGACCGGATGAACGTCCTCGTCTTCCGGCGCGGCGCCAACGTGCCGGACGGGCAGCGGCTGGTCTGCACGGTCCCGGTGTTCGGCTCCGGGGCCTCGACCACCGACAACTCCCTGATCAGCTGGGGCAACAGCCTCGTCGTCGAGAACAACTACGGCTACGAGAACCCGACCAGCCTGCTCTTCGGCAAGAGCGTCACCGGCGGCGTCAGCCGGATCGACGTCCGCGCCGACGGCAGCGGCTGCGACACGGTCTGGGAGAGTGCGATCCGCTCGCCCTCGACCGTCCCGAAGCTCTCCACCGGCAATGGGCTGCTCTACTTCTACGAGAAGGAGCCCCATGTCCTGGGCATCGACGCCTGGTACCTCACCGCGGTGGACTTCCGGACCGGCGAGCGCCGCTGGCGGCAGCTGACCGGCACCGGCCCGCTGTACGACAACAACTGGGCCCCGATCACCCTCGGCCCGGACGGCACCGCCTACGTCGGAGTCTTCAACGGCATCGTGGCGGTCCGCGACAGCTAGGGGAGTGCCCGCACGGCACCGCATCGCCCCGCCCCGGCTGTGCGCGGGCGGGGCGATGCAGGGCGTAGGAGTGGAGCGGGCGCCCGGCTCGTCGTTACTTGCCGGGCTTCTTCATCCGCTCGCCCGTCTTGGCCGCGGCCTCCTGCATCTTGCCGGTCATCTGCTCGCCGCGGCCTTCCGCCTCCATGCGCTTGTCGTCGGTCATATCGCCGACCGACTCCTTCATCTTGCCCTTGATCTGCTTGGCCTTCGCCTTGGCCTTGCTCATGACGTACTCCTCGTGCAGAGATTTGGGACGGTTTGTCCGGATTCACTCTCTGTCGGTCACGGCGCGGGCGCAACCGGTGACCGCGGCGCCTTTGGCGCATCCCCCACGGCGGTGCGGGGTACCCGCACGGCATGGACGACACCACCCCGGTGCGGGCCGGCGGCCCGCTCTCGCACTGGCTGGCCACCGCCCACCGGCCGCAGTACCCCCGCCTCGACCGGGACCTCGACGTCGACACCGTGGTCATCGGCGGCGGAATCGCCGGACTCGCCACCGCCCGGGAGCTCGCCGTCGCGGGCCGCGAGACGGTCCTGATCGAAGCGGACCGGATCCTCTCCGGCACCACCGGCCACACCACGGGAAAGCTCACCGCCCTGCACGGCCTGCAGTACGAGCGGCTGCGGCGCAGCGTGGGACCGGACGGCGCCGGACTGTACGCGGCAGCACAGCAGGACGCCCTGGAGCGGGCGGTCGCGCTCGGCGCCGACCCGGCCACCGCCCCGGGCTGCGAGCGGCTCCCCGCCCTCACCTACGTACGCGATCCCGAGCGGGTCGGGGAGATCCGCGCCGAGGTGACCGCCGCCCGGGCCGCCGGACTCGACGCGCGGGTCGTCACCGAGACCGGCCTGCCCTTCGCGGTGGCCGCCGCCGTGTACCTCCCCGACCAGTTGCAGATCCACCCGGTCGCCTTTCTGACCGGCCTCGCCGAGGCCGTCACCGCCGCCGGCGGCCGGATCTTCGAGCAGACCCGGGCCACCGCCGTCGAGGAGCACGCCCGGATCCGGATCGAAACCTCCGCCGGGCCCGTCGTACACGCCGCCGAAGCGGTGCTCGCCTGCCACTACCCCCTGGTGGGGCCGGTCTCGCTGCTGGCCCGGCTCAGCCCTCGGCGCGAACTGGTGATCGCCGCGCCCGTCCCGGAGAACACCGACCCCCACGGCATGTATCTCACCCCGGAGGACCGGGTCCGCTCCGTCCGCACCGCCCCGTACGCCCCCGGACAGCGCCTGCTGATCGTCGCCGGGGAATCCTTCCGGCCGGGCGAGAACGGCAGCGTCGACCGGTGGGCCCGGCTGGAGAGCTGGGCCCGGGAGTCCTTCCCCGGATTCGGCACTGCGGGCGGGGTGCAGCGCTGGGCCGCCCAGGACGTGGACTCCGCCGACCACCTGCCCTTTGTAGGCCACCTCCACCCCGGCACCCAGCACCTGTACGTGGCCACCGGATTCGGCGGCTGGGGCCTGACCGGCGGCATCATGGCCGGCCGGCTGCTCACCGCCCATATCCGCGGCGGCCCCCGGCCGGCCTGGACCGAGCTCTTCGACCCCCGCCGGATGCCCCCGGCCCGGGAACTCCCCTCCCTGCTGACGGGGCAGGCCGCGGTCGCCGGGCACTACCTGGGCGACCGCCGCCACCTCGCCGGCCGGGAGGCCGCCGAGGCCCTGGAACCCGGCGAAGGGGCCGTCATCCGCGTCCACGGCCATCCCTGTGCCGTCCACCGCGACACCGAAGGCACCCTGCGGGCGGTGGCCGCCCGCTGCACCCACATGGGCTGCCTGGTTGCCTTCAACCAGGCCGAACAGACCTGGGAGTGCCCCTGCCACGGCTCCCGGTTTGCCCCCGACGGCACCGTGCTGGACGGCCCGGCCGCCACTCCGCTCGCACCGAGGGAGCTCTGACGCCCCGATGAGACCGATGAGACCGATGAGACTGAGACGACGCCACCACTTCCACACCGACCACCTCGGACACTCGGTCAGTGCCACCGTCCAGACCGGCCACACCGTGGTGGTGGAGGTGCTGGTCGACGGCAAGGAGACCGGGCACGCCACCACCCGCCGCGATGTCCCGGTCACCGTCACCGTCGAACTGCCGACCGATCCGCCCACCCGGGCCAGCGTCCGGGCCGCCGCCGGGCCCGGCGCCCCGGCCTGCCGGTTCGAGGCGCCGGACACCGGGCCGCGGGCCATGGAGCCGCGGCCGTACTGACCGAGCCGGACCGGGGCGGGCCGGGGCCCGGGTGGGGCGTGCGGCGGCTTGCCTCAGGCCGCCTGGGCTGTCTGGGCCGCCTGGGGGTCGGGCTCGGACAGCAGGCTGATCAGCGAGGTCCGAGCGCGGGCGACCCGGGACCGGACGGTGCCGACGGGACAGCCGATGGCATCGGCCGCCTCCGCATAGGGCAGCCCCAGGACCTGGGTGAGGACGAACGCCTCGCGGCGCTCCGCCGGGATCGCGGCCAGCAGCTCGGCCAGCGCGACCCCGTCCTCGAAGCCCGGCAGGCCGCGCGGCTGGGCCTGCTCCGCCGCCGTCTGCCAGTCGTCCCGGCCCGAGAGTCTGGGGCGGGCCGCCGCATGGCGCAGGCTGTCGATCACCGTGCGGCGGGCGATGGTCAGCAGCCAGGTGCGGGCCGAGGAGCGGCCCTCGAACCGGTGCAGGGCGCCCAGGGCGCGCAGGAACGTCTCCTGGGTGAGGTCCTCGGCGGCCTGCGGGTCGGCGCCGAGGAAGACGACGTACCGCCGGACGTCGCGGTGCAGGGCCCGGACGAACCGGTCCACCTGCTCGGGATCGCCGCCGCGGGCGTCCAGGGCCAGCCGGGTCACGGCATCGTCGGTGCCGGTCGCGGGTGCGGTGGTGGGTGCGGTTGCGGGGGTGGGGCGCGCCGGGCGCGCGGACATCAGGGTAGGGGTCATCGCCTCGGGTCCTTCGTGAGGATGCGGAAGCCGGTGCGGCACGCGGAAGGGCGGCACCGGTGAGCGTCAAACGGGTACGGCGCCGGGCGCGGGAGGCGCACCGGGCCGATGCCCGGAGGGCGCGACGGGTCACGTCGGCCGTCCGGGAAGCCGGCTGTCAGCGGACAGCGGTCCCGGGCGGCGGACCCCGTGAGGTGATGGCATGGTCGAGGAGCAGCCGGCGCAGCGGCCGGGCCCGGCGTTCCCGGCGGACCCGCAGCCGGGGCGGCTGCGGATGCAGCGGCACGGGCCGGCGCAGCAGCAGCCACAGGGGCGTCAGGAACCGCCCGGTGAAGGAGCGCAGCAGCCGGAAGAGCGCCTGTTCCCCGTACGCGAGCCAGAGCCCGCAGAGCAGGGCGGCGAGGAGGTGGGCGGCCGTCATCCCGGTCGGGGACATACAGGCCATGTCGTGCCCCGCGGGGACGGCCCCGTCGGTCGCGGCCTGGCCGATCTGGCCGGCATGGCCGGCGTGCAGGTGGTGGGCGGGGGCGGCGGACCCGGCCGCCGGCGGGGCACAGGAGCCCGGCGAGGGCTGGTGGCCGGACGGCAGGCCCAGCGAGAACGCGGAGTGGAGCAGGGCCTGGGCGGCGACCGCGGCCGAGGTGACCACCAGCAGTCCGCGTTCCCGGGCGGCGAGCAGCCAGGCCGCCGCCGCCGTCCCCGCGAAACCGGCGGCGATCGTCCAACCGGCCACCGGGGCACCCGACATCAGGACATGGCCCAGGGCTGCGAGCAGCACACAGACGGCTGCGAACACCGCAGCCCGCAACCCTCGGCACGCCCGGTCCGGATTCATGGCGGGGTCATCCTCGCACCCCGTCCGGCGGACCTCCACGGGGAACGCTCGACTCATTCTCAAGCTCCGGCCGGACCGCCGGGATGTGACCATGGCCACCGGGCGGGCCGGGAACCCGGAGCCCGTCGGCAACGACAACTCCACTGCGCCGGACGGCGCGTGGGCGTGAGAGGGGGAGGGCGATGGGGGATGCGCGGAGGTCCGCGCAGGCGGCCGGGGCCGAGGCCGGGGCACCTGACCTGGGCCGGGCAGGGGGTGCGGGCCCGGGGCGGGCCGGGCACCGGCTGACGGTCCTGCTGACCTGCGCCATGGCCTTCTCCATGCTGCAGCTGTTCCTGCTGGGTGCGCTCGGCCCACGGCTGATGGACGAACTGGACCTCTCGCCCGTGCTGTTGGGGCTGACGACCACGATCGGCTTCGGAACCGCCGCGCTGCTCTCCCCGTCGGCCGGCCGGGTGGTGGACCGGATCGGGCCCCGCCGGTCGCTGGTACTGCTGCTCCTGGTGGCCGCGGTCGCGCTCGGGCTGATCGGGGCCGCGCCGGGGGCCGGGCTGCTGCTCGGTGCCGTGGCGCTGGGCGGACTTCCGCAGGCGCTGGCCAACCCGGCCACCAACAAGGCCATTCTGGCCGTGGTTCCGGCGGAGCGCCGGGGCGGGGTGACCGGGATGAAGCAGTCCGGGGTCCAGCTCGGCGCGTTCGCCGCAGGTCTGCCGCTCGCGGCGCTGGCCGGCGGACTCGGCTGGCGGGGTGCGGTGTGGACGGCCGCGGGCGCGGCACTGCTGACCGCCGGCTGGACCTGGCGACTGCTGCCCGCCGATGCGCCGACGGCCGCGTCGCCCAAGGCGGCCGGTGCCGCCGGTGGCGGCGCTGCCGGCGGGGGGCCGGGTGTGCATGTGGGCTGGCTGGCGGCCTTCTCGCTCTTCCTGGGCTGCGGTATCGCCTCGGTCAATACCTATCTGGCGCTGTTCGGTACGGAGCGGCTGGACCTGGGCCCCACCGCGGCCGGCGGGCTGGTGGCGGTGCTCGGCGCGGCCGGTATCGCGGGCCGGGTGGGCTGGTCGAAGGCGGCCCGGCCGGGGCGCGCCGAGTGGCTGCCCGGCGGTCTGGCGGCCGGTGCGGTCGGGGCGGCGCTGCTGTTCGCCGGAGCGGCCGGGGTGGCCGGGGCGGGCGCGGGCGGGCCCGCGTTGGCCTGGACGGGGGCCGCGGCCATCGGCGTGTTCGCCGTCTCCGCGAACGCGGTCTCGATGGTGCTGGTCATGCAGCGGTCCGGGCCCGGGCGGGCGGGCCGGGACTCCGCCCTGGTCTCGGCCGGGTTCTTCGCCGGTTTCGCGGCCGGGCCGCCGCTGTTCGGGTGGCTCGCGCAGAGCGGACGGTACGGCGCCGGATGGCTGTTGGTGGCCTGCGAGTTCGCGATTGCGGCAGGCGTGGCGTACGTCTGGGCGGTACGCGACCGGGGTTTCCGCACGGACACCCGTACGGACACCAGGACGGGGACGCAGGCATGACGGGCGGCGGCGGCGATTGGGCGGAGCAGGCGCTGGATGCGGTGCTGGGGCGGGTGGCGGTGACCCGGGCCGAAGTCGGCGACCGGTTCCCGCTGTTCGCCGATCCCGGTACCGGGCACTGGACCACCACCCGGCGCGGCTCCTGGGCGGGCGGCTTCTGGGCGGGGCTGCTGTGGCTGCGGGCCCGGCACACCGGGGCGGCGGCGGACCGGGCGGCGGCCTCGGAATGCACCGCCCGGCTCGCCCCCTGGGCAGGGGCCGACACGGCGACCCGCGGGCTGATCCTCTGGTACGGCACCGCCCTCGCCGACGGCGACCCGGCCGCCGCGGACCTGCGCGGGCGGGCCGCAGAGGCCTGCCATGCCGCGCTGGACCCGCAGTTGGGCCTGGTGCCCTGGGGGTCGGCCCTGGGCGGCCCCCGCCTGCTGGCCCGCAGCGACGCGGTCCCGGGCATGGTTCCCCTCCTCGCCACGACCTCCGTCCCGGCCGCCGCCGCCCACCTGCACGGCCACCTGGACCTGTGCCTGCGCCCGCCACGGCGGGCACCCAACGACGGCCCGGCTCCGGACCCCGGCAACCCCACCGCGCCCGGGCCCTCCCGTACCGAATCGCTTCGGCGCGGCGGGGAGTCGGAGCCGGGGCGGGGGCGGTTGCCGGCCGGCGAGGACTTCGGGCGGCCCGGCGCCCCGGGGGCGCGGATCGCCGGGCCCGAGCCCGCGCTGCCCGGCTTGCTGGAGCCCGGTGCCGGGGCCGGTGCCGGGGCCGGTGCCGGGTCGTCCCGTGCCGAATCGCTGTGGCGCGGCGGGGAGTCGGAGCCGGGGCGGCTGCCGGCCGGCGAGGACCTTGGTCGGCTCGGTCTCCCGGGGGCGTGGAACGCCGGGCCCGTGGCCGTACCGTCTGGCCCGGCAGGGCCCGGGGCCGGGCCCGCGCCGGCTCGCCCCGGCTCGCCGGAACCCGGGGCCGGGGCCGGGTCGTCCCGTGCCGAACCGTCGCGGCGCGGCGGGGAGTCCGGGCGGGGACGGGGACGGGGGCGGCTGCCGGCCGGCCAGGAGCTTGGGCGGGCCGGCCTCCCGGGGGCGGGGAACGCCGGGCCCGTGGCCGTAGGGTCTGGCCCGGCGGGGCCCGGGGACGGGCTGGGCCATGGGTGGGAGTTCGAGGCCGGGCACGGGTGGATGCGACGGGCCGAGCCCGGGAGTGGGTGGAGCCGCGGGCGGGCCTGGCTGCTGCTGGCCTGTGCCGACGGGCTGCGGTTCGCCCGTGAGCCCGGCGCCTCGGCGGCATGGCGGCCGGACCGGCTCGAAGCGGCGGTCCGGCAGCTGGTGCCGATGGGGCCCGAAGGGCTGGCGGGGCCACCGGTGCCCGCCGCGGACGAGGACCGGCCCGAAGGCCCCCTCGACACCTCCGCAGCCGCCATCACCGCCGTCGCCCTGCTCAAGCTCGCTCGGCAGCCCGGCCCCCGGCAGGCCGAGTACGCCCGCCGCGCCGAGGCGGTGCTCCGCCGGCTGGCCACCGCCCATCTCACCGGGCCCGGCCCCGGCTGCCCCGCCGGCATGCTCCTGGACGGCTGCTACGACGCCGCCACCGGCACCGCACCCCGCCACGAGCTCGTCTGGGGCGACCACTTCCTGGCCCTGGCCCTCGCCGCGCTCACCGGCCTGGCCGACCTCACCGAGGTGTAGGACCGTAATCCCGCAGCACCCGGCGGGCGACCGAGGTGATGTGCAGTTCATCGGGCCCGTCGAGGATGCGGGCGGTACGGCCGGTGCGGAACAGGGCGGGCAGCGCGGTGTCCGGCCCCAGCCCCGCCGCCCCGTGGACCTGGATGGCGGCGTCCGCGACCTGCTGCAGCATCCGCGCCGCAGCCACCTTCGCCAGGCCCACCTCCGTCCGCGCGTCCCGCCCGGCCGCCAGCAGGGCCACCGCCTCGTGCACCAGGGGACGGGTGGTGCGGATCGCCAGCAGCGCCTCGAACACATGCTGCTGGACCAGCTGGTGGCCGGCCAGCGGCCCGCCCGAGCCGGTCCTCGACACCGCCCGGCCGCACATCAGGTCGAAGGCGCGCCGGGCCTGCCCGAGCCAGCGCAGGCAGCGCAGCGTACGGCCCCACTGGAGCCGCTCCCCGGCGATGGCCAGCGCCTGGCCGGGGGAGCCGAGCAGGTGGTCCGCCGGTACGACGACCCCGTCCAGCGCAATCTCCCACTGCCCGCCCGCGCCCAGCAGCGGCAGCTCGCGCACCACCCGGAAGCCCTCCGCGTCCGTCGGCACCACCAGCAGCGACAGCCCCGCCCGGTCCCCGGCCCGCCCGTCGGTGCGGGCCAGTACGGTGACCAGCCCGGCGTCCGCGGCACCCGAGGTGAACCACTTGCGGCCGGTGATCCGCCAGTTGCCGTCCGGCAGCCGCTCTGCGCGGGTCCCGGTGAGCCATGGATCGGTGCCCGGTACCTCGGGCTCGGTCATGGCGTAGCAGGCGCGCAGCTCGCCGGCCACCAGCGGCCGGAGGTACCGCTCCCGCACCCGGGCGCTGCCGTGCCCCGCCAGCATCCGTACGTCGAGCAGCGAGGCCGAACCGAGGGCGGCCGGGCCGTGGTCGCTGGCGCCCTCCGTCTCGGCGAGCGCGGCGTACGCGGGCAGGTCCAGCCCGCCGCCGCCCAGTTCGGCGGGCAGCGGCAGGGCCCACAGGCCCTCCGCCCTGGCCAGGTCCCGCAGCCCGCGCAGGGCTTCGGCGGCTCCGGCGCCGCCTGCGTCCAGGACCTGCTCCTGCGGGATCACCCGGGTCCGGACGAACTCCGCGACCCGCTCCGGCACGGTCGTACCCGCCGTGTCCGCAGTATCCGGCGCATCCGCCGTATCCGCCGTATCCGCCATGTCTCTCCTCCGGTCCGCCGTTGCCGGGAACCCATGGGAACTGCTGTCCGACTGCTTCCTACGAGGAACTGGTCGGGCGCACCCGCCGCCGGGTTCCCGCAATACCGCGCTACCGCGTTTCCCGAACGGGGGAGGAGAGGCATGACGTCATCCGTCACCACACGGACGGTACGGCCGCTCGACACGTTCCGCTTCGACACCTGCGGGCCTCCGCAGCTCACCGAAGTGGTGGCCGCACACCTGCGGCTGCTCGGCGCCCGGGACGCCGGGCCGGTCCCGGGCGGCCCGCCCCCCGCCCCTGACGGGACCGGGCGTACCGAGCTGTCGGGCGGCGGGTTCGCGGCCCTCGGTGCGGACACCGTCTGGGGTGCCGCCGGGAGCGGGATCACCGACGAGGCCACCGCGCAGGCCGCCACCGGCATCATGTCGGTACACGGTCGCCGCGACGGCGAACCCCGGGGCCTGGCCGTCGACTTCGCGGCCGTCGCCACCGGTGTGCTCACCGTGCAGGGGCTGCTGGCCGGACTGCTGGCCCAGGCTCGTGGGGGCGCGGTCGCGCGGGTCGGCACCAGCGTCGACCGGGCCGGACTGCTGGCCGTTTCGCAGTACCTGGCCGCCACCGGGGCCGACGAGGGGGAAGCCGCCGAACTTGCCCCGGGCGGACCGCCGTTCACCTCTGCCGACGGGGTCCTCTTCGAGCTGGAGACCCTCGACCCCGGGGCGTGGGCCGGCTTCTGGCGGGCTCTCGACGCCCCCGCCGACGCGATACGGGCGGGCTGGCGGCCCTTCCAGTTCCGGTACGCCACCGCCTGCGCGCCCTTCCCCGAGGCCCTCCACCACATGGCCCGGGCCTGCGGCTGGGAGCGGATCCGGCAGGCCGCGGCCGGGTCCGGGGCGGAGGTGTGCGCGCTGTCCACCCTGGCCGGGCGGGCCGCGGAGTACGACGGGGCCGCACCCTGGACCCTGAGCGCGCGGCCGGCCGCAGGTGCCTCCGCCCCGTACTCCGCCCTCGCGCCCGCGCCCGTGTCCGCGGCATCCGGCGGCGGTCCGCTGGCCGGGCTGACGGTGCTGGAGGCCGGCCGCCGGATCCAGGCCCCGCTGGCCGCGCACCTGCTCGGCCTGCTGGGCGCCGAGGTGATCAGGATCGAGCCGCCGGGCGGGGACCCGCTCCGCGGGATGCCCCCCGCCTGCTCGGGGATCTCCGCCCGCTGGCTCGCCCTCAACCGGGGCAAGCAGGCCGTCGAGATCGACATCAAGGATCCCGGAGACCGCAGGCGACTGCTCGAACTCGCCGCCGGGGCGGATGTGTTCCTGCACAACTGGGCCCCCGGCACGGCCGCCCGGCTCGGCCTCGACGCCGAGCACTTCGCAGCCGCCCACCCCGCGCTCGTATACGCGTACACCAGTGGCTGGGCCGACCGGCTGGCCGACGCCCCCATGGGCACGGACTTCATGGTCCAGGCCCGCACCGGCGTCGGCGAGGCCGTTCGCCCGCACGGCGAACCGCCCGCTCCCTCCCTGATGACCCTCCTCGACGTGCTGGGCGGACTGATCGGCGCGGAGGCCGTCCTCGCCGGCCTGCTGCTGCGCGAGCGCACCGGACACGGAGTCCGCGTGGACTCCTCCCTCCTCGGCGCCGCCGACCTCCTCACCGGACCGGCGCTGCGGCGCGCGGGCCGCGGCGAGGACCCGCGCCGCCCCGCCGGGTTCCGGCGCCCGCTGCCCACGGCCGACGGCTGGATCGCCCCCGCCGACACGTGTGCCACGGCAGCCGCCGAGTACGACCTGCGGGACCTGTCCACCCCCGACGCGCTGCGCCGGCTCGGGGACCACGGCATGACCGCCACTCCCGTCACCACCGACCTGTCCGGACTGCACCGGGACCCACGGTTCACCGGCCCGATCGGCCGCGATGTGTACGGCGCCCCCGCAGTCCCCGACCCCTGGAGCTTCGTATGACCGCCACAGTCACCGGCACAGCCAGCGGCACGGTCGCCGCCACAGTCGGCAAGCCCGTCCTGCGCGATCTGCTGCCCGCCGCCCTCCGCCGGTCCTGGGTGGTCGACGGCACCTGTCCCGACCTCGACCTGTACAGCCTCTTCCGGGCCCGTCAGATAGCCGAACTGCACCGCACCGCCGTCCTCGACGCCAAGGGCAAGCTCTGTTACACCGCCCTGGACCGCAAGGTCCGATGTCTGGCCACCGGCCTCAGGGACCTCGGCATCGGCGAGGGCGAGGTGGTCGGCGTCCAGCTCCCCAACCACCGCAACGCCGTCATCGCCGATCTGGCGCTGGCCGCGCTCGGCGCGATCGCCCTGCCGTTCCCGGTGGGCCGGGGCACCCGTGAGGCCGAGACCCTGCTGCGGCGCGCCGGAGCCGTCGCCGTCATCGCCGCCATCGACCACGGCGGCACACCGCAGGCGGCCGGGCTCGCCGCCCTGGCCCCTCAACTGCCCGCCCTGCGGCAGGTGATAGCGGCCGGACCGGGCACCGCCCCGGACGGCACGGTGTCCTTCGCGCAGCTGCTGCGCTCCGACCCGGCCGGATTCGTCCCCGCCCGCCCCGACCCCGACAGCGCCGCTCGCATCCTGGTGTCCTCCGGTTCGGAGGCGGAACCGAAGATGGTCGCGTACTCGCACAACGCCCTGGCGGGCGGGCGCGGGAACTTCCTCGCCTCCCTCATCCCGGACGGGACCCCGCCGCGCTGCCTGTTCCTGGTTCCGCTGGCCTCGGCCTTCGGTTCCAACGGCACCGCGGTCACACTGGCCCGGCACGGCGGCACCCTGGTGCTGCTCGACCGGTTCACTCCGGAGGGCGCGCTCGCGGCGATCCGCGAACACCGGCCGACCCATGTCCTCGGCGTGCCGACCATGATCCGCATGATGCTGGACCGACTGGAGTCGGCGGAGGAACACCAGGACCTGCCGGCCCCCACCGCCCTGGTACTGGGAGGGGAACCGCTCGACGAGACCACCGCGGCGGGCGCGGCGGCGGCGTTCGGCTGCCCGGTGGTGAACCTGTACGGGTCCGCCGACGGGGTCAACTGCCACACCGGACTGGAGCATTCGACCCCGCCGGGAGACGGCCCCGGAGTGGTGGCCGGCCGGCCCGACCCCCGGGTCGCCGAGATCCGCATCACCGACACCGACACCCAGGAACCGCTGCCGGACGGCGGCATCGGCGAGATCGTGGCCCGCGGGCCGATGACCCCGCTGTGCTACGTGGGCGCCCCCGAACTGGACGCCCGCTACCGCACCGCCGACGGCTGGGTACGGACCGGGGACCTCGGGTTCCTGGACGAGCAGGGCGTGCTGCACGTGGTGGGGCGCCTGAAGGACATCGTGATCCGGGGCGGCGCGAACATCAGCCCCGCGGAGGTGGAACGCGCCCTCGTCTCGCACCCCGAGATCCGGGACGTCGTGTGCGTCGGGGTACCGGATCCGCTGATGGGGGAGCGGCTGGCGGCCTGTGTGGTGCCGAGGCCGCAGGCGGAGCCCACGCTGGCCTCGCTCGGCGCGCACCTGACCCGGTACGGCCTGGACCCGCGCAAGCACCCCGAGCGGCTACTGGTGCTCCCGGAACTCCCCCTGACCCCGGCCGGCAAACCGGACCGCGCGGCCCTCCGCACCCACCTGACCCCGACCCCCCTCCCGACCCCGCCCCCGGCGCCCTGAAAGCCCCGCGGGCCGGGAACAACTCCCGGCCCGCGGGACCCCGGGCCCCGGCCCTTGCCCCGGGGGCAGGTCGTCAGGGTTGCATGGCCTTTTTCAGTTCCGCCGCCGCGTTGCGGTATACCGTCAGCAAGTCCAGGTCGTTCCCCGGGTAGTTGACGATCTTCACCTGCCGGGCGCCGGAGCCCGGCAGTACCGTTCCGGTCGACATGTGGGCGTTGTCCAGCACCAGCGCCGGCTTCTTCGCCGAGAGTTCGGCGAGCTGAGCGGGGGTCACCGCCTCCGGTCCGTACGTGCCCACACTCGTCGCGCCCGCCAGCTTCGCCGACCAGCCCGTGAACACCTGGTTGACCACCGCCGGGCTCTGCCCGCCCGGCCACGCCGCCTTCAGTTCCCCGTTCAGCCGCGCGTACTCGGTGTCGAAGCCGGCCTTCCACTTCCGGGCGGCCTCGTCCGTGCCGAACATCGCCGCCAGCCGGGCGACTTCGGCCCCCGCCTTCTCCGGGTCGTTGTCCAGGTTCACCTCGACCAGCTTCGCCTTCGACCCGGCGGCCTCCCTGATCTTCGCGGCGTACGGCTCGAACGGCGCGTACAGCACGAAGTCGGCCTTGGCCACGGCCGCCAGGTCGGAGGGCTTCGGGTCGTAGTCGGGCGCATGGTGCACCGACTGCGGCACGATGACCTTGATGTCCTCGGCGCCGGCCGCCTTGGCGAAGGCGCCCTCCCAGGTGGTGGTGACCACCACCACGGGCCGCTGCCCCCCGGCCTTGGCCGGGTTCGAGGCCTTGTCGTCGCCGGCGGCGTCGCTGTCGCTGTCGCCGCCGCAGCCTGCCACCAGGGCCAGTGCGGTGCTCAGTGCGAGGAGGGGGAGGAGGGAAGTGGTGCGGACGCGGGTGCGCGCCATGAGCCGGTACTCCGTTCCGGAATGAGGTGAACGGCGAGGACGACGGCCCCCGCCGTGAGGACGAGGACCGGCCCGGGCGGCCAGTCCAGCCAGAGGGCCACGAGGAACCCGGTCAGATTCACGAACACGCCGAAGCCGACGGCCCAGAGCGTGATCGAGGTGAGGGAGCGGCCCAGCCGGCGGGCGGCCAGCGCGGGCAGCAGGGTCAGTGCATCGACCAGCAGGGCCCCGGTCAGCTTGATGGCTCCGGCCACCGAGACGGCGACCAGCACCAGCAGCACCAGGGTCAGCCCGCGGACCGGTACGCCCGAACAGTGCGCGAGCTCCCGGTCGTACAGCAGCAGCGCCAGATCCCGGCGCCGCCACCAGAACAGCGCCGGCACGGCCACCGCCAGTACGCCCAGCACCACCAGGTCGGCGGTCCCGACGGACAGGATCGACCCCCACAGCAGGGCGAACGCCCCCGAGGCATTGACCCCGGTCACCGCGAGCACCAGCAGGGCGGCGGCGATGGCCAGGCTCATCAGCAGCCCCATCGCCCCGGACAGCCCGTCCGGGGTCCGGGCCAGC
This sequence comes from Streptomyces venezuelae, assembly GCF_008642295.1. Taxonomy (GTDB): domain Bacteria; phylum Actinomycetota; class Actinomycetes; order Streptomycetales; family Streptomycetaceae; genus Streptomyces; species Streptomyces venezuelae_C. The sequence continues at coordinate 6,499,461 of NZ_CP029190.1, forward strand.
GGAGCCACCCCGGCCCCGGCCAGGGCACAGGCCACCAGTGCGCACACCATGGGGTCCAGCCCGGTCCACAGGCCGATCGCGATGCCCAGCAGCGCGACGTGCATCATGGCGAACCGCACCGGCATGATGTCCAGCCCGACGATCACCACCCCGATCACCGGCAGCCCGACCGCGGCCAGCAGCAGCGCGAACCCGGCCCGCTGTACCGGCACCAGTTGGAGCAGTTCGCCGACGTCGGCGGTGGCGAGCGCGTTCACCGGACCTCCCGCAGCCGGCCCGCGGCCATCTCCAGGACCCGGCCGCAGCGTTCGGCGAGCGCCCGGTCGTGGGTCACCACCACCACGGTGGCCGGCAGGGCGGCCAGTACCTCGGCCGCCTCCTCCTGCCCGTCGAAGTCGAGGGCGGCGGTCGGTTCGTCTGCCAGCACCACTTGCGCCCCGGCCGCCACACAGCCCATCGCCCGGGCCAGGTACATACGTTGCAGCTGGCCGCCGGACAGGGTGTGCAGGGGCCGCCGGGCGAGCTCTGCGACGCCCAGCCGGGCGGCGGCCTCCGCGGCTTCGGCCGGGGCGCCGCTGCTGGCCAGCAACTCGCCGCCGAGCAGCGGGAACCGGCCGGCCGCGGGCTTCTGCGGGATCCAGGCGCAGGCCCGCCGGCGCCAGGCGCGGTCCCCGGCGGTGGCGGTACCGCGCCCGCCGACCAGGATCGTGCCGCCGGTGTGGGGGTGGAGTCCGAGCACGGCCCGCAGCAGGGTGGTCTTGCCCGATCCGTTGGTCCCGGTCAGGGCCACCCGTTCGCCGGCCGCGATCTCCAGGTCCACGTCCTGTACGGCGGCCACGCGCCCGTGGGCGCAGGCGACCCCCTGCATGCGTATGTCCAGCCCGCCCATCCCGTCCCTTCCCGTCGGCCACCTGCCAATAGGAGTAGTCGGACGGCGGGGCCGGTGGGTTCCCGTGGGTTCCCGGCGGTGCAGCGTCTGGGTGGAGTGACGTTTCTTCTCGTCAGGAGCGGGCGGCGGGCGGGTCCGGAGCCGGAGCCGGAGCCGGCGCCGGGGCGAGGTGGCCGTGGACGCGCTGGAGGAGGGTGGTCAGGCGGGTGCGGTCCGCCGCGCTCAGCGGGGCGAGGAGGTCTTCGTCGGCGGTGGCGATCTCGGCGTTGATCCGGTCCAGGGCGGCCTTTCCGGCCGGGGTCAGCAGGACCAGGATCCGGCGACGGTCATCGGTGTCCCGGACGCAGACCACGTAGTCCCTTCTGGTCAGTTCGTTCACGACTTTGACCAGATCGCTGGCGTTCATGTCCAGCCGGGCCGCCAGGGCTCCTTTGGCCTGCGGACCGAGCTCGGCCAGCAGGTCCATCACGGTCAGGTGCCAGAGCCGCAGCCCGTGCGCACCGAGCCGTTCCGTGAGTCTGCGGCGGGCGTGCTTGCCGACGGCGTACAGGAGATAGGCGTTCAGCCCCAGCACGCCCGGCTGGGCGCCGTCCGCGCCCGCCGGCGGACCGTCAGGCCCGCCCTGCCCGTCCGCCGCCGGCTCCATGGTCCCGATGACCCGGAAGATCTGGGCCCAGTCGGCCGGTCTGTTGGACACACCGATGACGGCGAACGTGGCCCCGGCCGGGTCGTGGGCCGTACCGGAGAAGACGGGCTGCTCCATTGCTCTGCTCTCCCTCGCAGGGGCGGAAAGGCATCGCCGCCGCGCGGACAGGGCAGTCCGCGCGGCGGCGACGACCGGCGTCCCCGGGGCCATGGAGGGGAAGCCGGCGGTCTGGGGGCGACTGGCGCCTAGTGCTGTGACCCGGAAGGTTTGCCGGTAGGCCCGCGGCGTCCGGTGCATGGGGCCTCCCCAGGCCCGCAGGGCCTAGGGGACGCATCGCAAGGCGGAGGGCCACGGCTCGTACTGGACGTACTTGCGTGGCCCGACAACGCTGGGGGCACCTCCCAGCGGTAGCTGGGGGACGAGGTGCCGTGCCGGGCGCCGCGGGCCGGCAAACCTTTCCGGTCACAGCACTAGCGGCGGCCGGTGAGGTAGCCGCCCATCCTGGTGAAGTAGTCGGTGGCGAACATCTCCTCGCCGTCCTCCGTGCGGACCCGGGTGATGGCGAGGCCGTGGTTGCGGCCGGTGCGGGCGTCGGCGCCGGCCACGATCACCACGCCGTTGCCCTCGCGGTAGAAGATGCGGCCGGGCGTGCCGCCGTACCGGCCCTCGGAGACGGTCGCGGCGAGGATCTCCAGCCGCCGGCCCCGGTGGTAGGTGAAGGCGGCCGGGTAGGGCGCGGACTGGGCGCGCACCAGGCGCTCCAGCTCCTCGGCGGACCAGTTCCAGTCGATCCGGATGTCTTCCTCGGCCCGCTTGTGGAAGAAGCTGGCCTGCGAGCGGTCCTGCGGGGTGAAGTCGGTCTCACCGGCCGCGATCCGGTCGAGCGCGCCGACCGTGACCGGGGCGATCAGGTCGACGGTCTTGTGGAACAGGTCGGTGGCGGTGTCGGTGGGTCCGACCGGCACGGCCTGCTGCAGGACGATGTCCCCGGCGTCGAGGGTGTCGTCCATCATGTGCGCGGTGACGCCCACTTCGGACTCGCCGTTGATGAGGGCCCAGATGATGGGGGAGAAGCCGGCGTACTTCGGCAGCAGCGAGTCGTGGACGTTGAGCGTGCCGTACCGGGGCAGGCCGAAGATCCGCGGCGGGATCCAGGTCCGCCAGTTGTTGGCGACGATGATGTCCGGCTCGGCCTCCTGGAGGCGGGCGAACAGCTCGTCGTCGTCCGGGCGGTTGCGGATGACCACGGGCACGTTGTGCTCCGTGGCGAGGTCGGCGACGGAATCGCTCCAGATCTTCTCGTACGCGTGCTCGCTCTTGGGGTGGGTCACGACCATCACCACGTCGTGCTCGGAGTCCAGGAGAGCTTGCAGGGTGCGGTGCCCCCAGGTCTGATAACCGAACATGACGACCCGCATAGGGTTCCTCCTCAGAGCAGTGATGAATCGAGGGTAAGTAAAGCAAGGCTTACCTAAGTGTGCAACGGGGTCCGATTTGGTACGGAATCGGACTCGAATCCAGCCCGCTTCGGGCGGAGTTCAAGCCGAAGCCTGTTGTCGGCGTCCGATATGCCCGGTCGACAGGCCGAAAAGATCAGGTTAGCCTTGCCTAAGTAATCGGGTCGCCGTCCTTCGGTGTGCCCGGCTTTAGGTTTCCCCTGGTTCCCCCAGCGCCTGACAAGCGGCTGCCCCGCACGATTGGGAGTGACATGTCACAGGCTCTTCCTGACGACGCACCTTTGATCCACGACCTCATCGGAATCGGCTTCGGCCCCTCCAATGTGGCCATGGCGATCGCGCTCAGCGAGCACAACGCAAGCGTCGGACGGCAGGAGGCGGTCACTGCTCACTTCTTCGAGCGCCAGCCGGAGTTCGGCTGGCACCGCGGCATGCTCATCGACGATGCCACGATGCAGGTGTCCTTCCTCAAGGACCTGGTGACCCTCCGGAACCCGACCAGCGAATACAGCTTCCTCTGCTACCTGCAGAGCAAGGGCCGACTGATCGACTTCGTCAACCACAAGAACCTCTTCCCGCTGCGCGTGGAGTTCCACGACTACTTCCAGTGGGCCGCGGCCAAGGTCGACGACATGGTCTCCTATGGCTCCGAGGTCGTCGCCGTCCGCCCCGTCGTCGAGGACGGCGTCGTCCAGTACATGGACGTCACCGCCCGCTCCGGCTCGGAGCTCGTGGTCCACCGGGCCCGCAACCTGGTCGTCGGCACCGGCCTGACGCCGCGGATGCCCGAGGGCGTCGACCGTACCGACCGGGTCTGGCACAACTCCGACCTGCTGGGCAAGGTCGAGGGCCTCAAGGGCACCGACCCCCGCCGCTTCATCGTGGTCGGCGCCGGCCAGAGCGCCGCCGAGAACGTCGCGTACCTGCACCGGACCTTCCCCGAGGCCGAGGTCTGCGCCGTCTTCTCGCGCTACGGCTACAGCCCCGCGGACGACAGCAGCTTCGCCAACCGCATCTTCGACCCGGCCGCCGTGGACGAGTACTTCATCGCGCCGGAGGAGATCAAGCAGAAGCTGATCGGCTACCACGGCAACACCAACTACTCCGTGGTGGACATCGACCTGATCGACGACCTCTACCGCCAGGAGTACCAGGAGAAGGTGCTCGGCACCGAGCGCCTGCGCTTCCTGAAGGTGTCCCGGCTGACCGAGGTCATGGAGACCCCCGACAAGGTCCGGGTCACCGTCGAGTCGCTCGTCACGGGGGAGAAGACCCCGCTGGACGCCGACGTCCTGGTCTACGCGACCGGATACCGCTCCGCCGACGCCCTCGGCCTCCTCGGCGAGGTCGAGCAGTACTGCCAGCGCGACGAGCAGGGCCGGGTCCGGGTGGAGCGCGACTACCGCATCACCACCGACCCCGAACTCAACTGCGGCATCTACCTGCAGGGCGGCACCGAGCACACGCACGGCATCACCTCGTCCCTGCTGTCGAACACCGCGGTCCGGGTCGGCGAGATCCTCGACTCGATCGTCGCGAACGGCCGGGCCCCGCTCGCCCAGGCCGAGCGCGCTGCCGACGAAATCGGTTCGACGCTCTAGCATCCCCACGACCGTTGCGCCTGCCCGGTGTTTCCATCGCACCGGGCCGGTGGTCTGCGCACTGTGAAACACCCCCGTGAAAGGAACACCCGTGTCCGTTGGTAAGCGCCCCGCGCTGACGAGAGTCGTCAGGAACGTCCCCCGCGTGGCAATCGCCGCAGCCGCCGCCCTCGTCCTCAGCGCCTGTGGCGGTGGTGACGAGAAGTCCGAGTCCAAGCCCGCCGTTTCCGGCGACACCAAGGCCGCCGGTGCCTTCCCGGTGACCGTGGACCACAAGTACGGCAGCACCACCATCTCCGCCGAGCCGAAGAAGATCGTCACCCTCGGCCTGTCCGACCAGGACGCGGTCCTCGCCCTCGGCATCAAGCCGGTCGGCGCGGTGGACTGGTTCAAGGAGGCCCCGTACGGCAAGTGGCCGTGGGCGAAGGACCTGTGGGGCTCCACCCCGCCGCAGGTCGTCGGCGAGCGCGACGAGTACAACATGGAGAAGATCGCGGCCCTCAAGCCGGACCTGATCATCGCCCAGTACTCGGGCATGAAGAAGGAGCAGTACGACACCCTCTCCAAGATCGCCAAGGTGGTCGCGCAGCCCAAGGGCGCCGAGGACTACCAGGCCGACTGGAAGGTGATGACCCAGCAGATCGGCAAGGCGCTCGGCAAGAACGCCGAGACCGAGAAGCTGATCTCCGGCATCGACGCCAAGTTCAAGGCCGTCAGCGACAAGCACCCGGAGTGGAAGGGCAAGACGGTCTCCGTCGGCGAGCCCTACGAGCCGGGCAAGTTCTCCGCGTTCTCCCCGAACGACCCCAAGCTGAAGTTCTTCGCCGGCATGGGCTTCGGCACCACCGACGCCTACCGCGCCGCCCTGGGCAAGGAGAACATCGCCGACCTCAGCTCCGAGCGCCTCGACGTCATGGAGGCCGACCGGGTCGTGTGGCTGGGCACCCCGGACACCGAGAAGGCCATGAAGGCCGACCCGCTGTACGTCAAGACCAAGGCCAGCCAGGAGAAGCGCGACCTCTTCCTGCCCTACGACAGCCCGGACATCGGCGCCGCGCTGTCCTTCAACACCGTGCTGAGCATCCCGTACGCCATCGACCAGGTGGTGCCGCGGCTCGAAGCCATCAAGTAACGCACCAGCAGTACTGACGCACGACCAGGGAAAGGCCTTCTGAACGATGTTTGACGCCGAGTCGGACCGGACTTCTGCCGCCGGGGTACCCGTCACCGGTGGGCAGTCCGGAATTTGGCTTGCTCAGCAGATCGAGCCGGACAGCTCGGCCTTCAACGTCTCGTTCACCCTGGAACTGCGCGGTGACGTCGACCTCGACCGCCTGACCGCCGCCGTGCGGCAGGTGGTCGAGGAGGCGGACTGCCTGCACGTCGTCTTCGAAACGGCCGAGGACGGCAGCCCCCGTCAGCTTCCCCGCCGCCACGCGGTCGACGTCCCCGTCGTCGACCTGCGCACGGCAGCCGCCCCCGAGGACGTGGAGGACGCGGCCTGGGAGTGGATGAGCGCCCACCGCGCCCGCCCCGCTGCCCTCGCGGACGGCCCGCTGTTCTCCCACACCCTGCTCCGGCTCGCCGACGACCGGGTGCTGTGGCACCAGTGCTACCACCACCTCGTCATCGACGGCGTGAGCATCGGCCTGCTCTCCCGCCGGGCCGGAGAGCTCTACAGCGACGTCCGCCCGGCCGCTCCCGTCGACTGGGACATGACCCGGCTCGCCGCCTCCGAGCAGGCCTACCGGGCCTCCGAGGCGTACGCCGCCGACCGCGCGTACTGGCTGGAGCGCCTCGGCGACCGGCCGCAGCCGGTCCGCCTGGTCGAGCCCGGCCCGAAGCTCATCTCCAAGCGCTACCGGCGCACCACCGAACTGTCCGTGGCCGACACCGACCGCCTCAAGGCCGCCGCCGGGGCCTCGGGGGTCCGGGTGTCCCGGCTGCTGATCGCCGCCGTGGCCGCCTACCTGCACCGGACCACCGGCGAGCAGGACCTGGTCCTCGGCCTGCCCGTCACCAGCCGGCAGGACCGCAGCGTGCTGGGCGTCCCCGGCATGGTCTCCAACATCGTGCCGCTGCGGCTGGTCGTGCACCCCGGCACGACCGTCGCCGAACTGCTGGCGCAGACCGACGAGCGGATCGCCGAGGCCGTCGCCCACGGCCGCTACCGCTCCGAGGACCTGGCCAAGGAACTCGGCCTGGTCGAGGGCGTGGCCGAACTCGTCGGACCCACCGTCAACATCCTGCCCGGCACCGACTGGCTGCGCTTCCGCGACCACTACTCCGACCTGCGCCCCCAGTGGCTCGGCGCGGCCAGCGACCTCGCCGTCAGCGTCGGCGAATCCGTCCGCGGCGCCGTCCGCATCCTCTTCGACGCCGACGCCGACCAGTGCACCGAAGACGCCCTCGTCGCCCACCAGGAGCGCTTCGGCATCCTCCTCGACGCCTTCGCCGAGGACCCCGCCCGGCCCGTCGGCCACCTCGAACTCACCACCGCCGCCGAACGCACGCGGCTGCTGGAGGACTTCGGCACCTCCCCGAGCGAATCCCCGGAGCTGTCCTGGCCGGCCGCCTTCGAGGCGCAGGTCCGCCGCAGCCCGGAGGCCGTCGCCCTGGTCTGCGAGGACCGCGAACTGACCTACGCGGAGCTGGACGCCGCCGCCAACCGGCTGGCCCGCCTGCTCGCCGCCCGCGGCGTCGGGGCCGAGGACGTGGTCGGCGTGGCGCTGCCGCGCTCGCCCGAGCTGGTCACCGCCCTCCTCGCGGTGATGAAGGCCGGCGCCGCCTACCTGCCGCTGGACTCCGACCACCCGCAGGACCGCCTCGCCTACATGCTCGAGGACGCCGGCGCCCGCACCGTGGTCACCGCGCGCGAACAGGCCGAGGGCCTGCCCGGGCTGCCGGGCACCACCCTGCTGACGCTCGACGACCCGGAGACCGCCGCCGAGCTCGCCGCGCAGGACCCGGCCGCCCCCGGCCTCGCCATCCCGCTCGACCGGGCCGCGTACGTCATCTACACCTCCGGCTCCACCGGCCGTCCCAAGGGCGTCGTCGTCCCCCACGACGGCGTCGGCAGCCTGATCGCCACCGCCACCGAGCGCATCGGCATCACGGCCGGCAGCCGGGTGGTCCAGTTCGCCTCCGTCGGCTTCGACGTGACGGTCTGGGACCTGATCATGTCCCTGTGCGTCGGCGGCCGGATCATCGTCGTCCCCACCGAACGCCGCGTCGCCGGCCCCGCGCTCACCGACTACATAGCCGAGCACCGGGCCACCCACATGATCCTGCCGCCCTCCCTGGTGTCGGCGCTGCCGCAGGACTGCGAACTGCCCGAGGGCGCCGTCCTCGTCGTCGGCACCGAGGCCGTGCCGAGCGAGCTCATCGCCCGCTGGTCCCACCGCCTCCAGATCGTCGTCGCCTACGGCCTGACCGAGGCGAGCGTCAATTCCACCCTCTGGGTCGCCGAAGCCGGCCACCAGGGCCCCGTCCCGATCGGCGAGCCCGACCCCAACACCCGTGCCTACGTCCTGGACTCCGCCCTGCGGCCGGTCCCGGTGGGCGTCGAGGGCGAGCTGTACGTCGCCGGGCGCGGCCTGGCCCGCGGCTACCTCGGCCGGTTCGGCCTGACCTCCGAGCGCTTCGTCGCCGACCCGTTCGGCGAGCCCGGCACCCGTATGTACCGCACCGGAGACCGGGTCCGCTGGACCGCCGAGGGCAACCTCGACTTCCTCGGCCGCGCCGACGGCCAGATCAAGATCCGCGGCCACCGCATCGAGCCCGGCGAGATCGAGAGCGCCTTCATGGCCTGCCAGGGCATCGCCCAGGCCGCCGTCCTGGTCCGCGAGGACCAGCGCTCCGCCAAGCGGCTGGTCGCCTACCTGGTCGCCGACGCCTCCCTGGACACCGCCGGTGCCGAGGCGGCCGTCACCGCCGCCCGCGCCGAGGCCGCTCAGGGCCTGCCCGACTACATGGTCCCCTCGGCCGTCGTCCGCATGGACGGCCCGCTGCCGCTGACCCCCAACGGCAAGCTCGACGCCCGCGCCCTGCCGGACCCGCAGTGGACCGCGATGACCGGTGACGCGGCCCCCACCACCCCGGCCGAGGCCACCCTGGCCGCCCTGTTCGCCGAGGTCCTCGGACTGCCCTCGGTCGGCGTCCACGACAGCTTCTTCGAGCTCGGCGGCGACAGCATCGTCGCCATCCAGCTGGTCACCCGGGCCCGGGCGGCCGGTCTTGCGATCAGCCCCCGCGAGGTGTTCCGGCTCCGTACGGTGGCCGCCCTGGCCCGCGCCGCCGGCGAGGCCCCGCAGCCGCCGCAGGCCGGTGCCGCGCTGCCCGAGCCGTTCTCCCTGGTCCCGCTCACCGACGCCGACCGGACCGAGTTCACCGCCGGAGTCGGCGAACTGCTGGACGTGGTCCCCGCCACCCCGCTCCAGGAAGGTTTCTTCTTCCACGCGGCCATGGACCGCGGCGGCGCCGACGGCTACGCCGTCCAGGACACCGTCGAACTCGCCGGCGACGTGGACCCGGAAGCCCTCCGGGCCGCCGTCCAGCGCCTGCTCGACCGGCACCCGCTGCTGCGCGCCGCCTTCCGCCAGCACCCGGACGGCCCGGTCGTCCAGGTCATCGGCGCCCGCGTCGAACTGCCCTGGCGGTTCGACGACCTCACCGGCCTCGACCCGGCCCGGCAGACCGCCGCGGTGGCCGAGATCACCACCGCCGAACGGGACCACGGCTTCGACCTCGGCACCCCGCCGCTGATGCGGGCCGCCCTGGTCCGGCTCGACGGACAGCGCTCCCTGCTGGTGCTGACCATGCACCACATCATCGTGGACGGCTGGTCCGTCTCCCTGGTCATGCGGGAACTCCTGGACGGCTACCGGCCCGGAACCCCCGCCCCGGCCACCGCACCCGACCCGGCCTACCGCGCCTACGCCGGCTGGCTGGCCGGCCGCGACCGCGAACTGGCCCGCGAGGCCTGGCGCACGGCCCTGGCCGGCCTCGACACCCCCGCCGGCCTGCCGTTCCGCGCCGCCGACGCGGCCGGGGCCGAGGCCGGCACCGGCCGGATCACCCTGGACCTGACCGCCGCCGAAACCGAGGCGCTCACCGCCCGGCTCCGCAGCCTCGGACTCACCCTCTCCACCGTCGTCCAGGGCGCGTTCGGCCTGGTCCTCGGCGATGTCGTCGGCTCCCACGACCTGGTCCTCGGCACCACCGTCTCCGGCCGCCAGGCCCCCGTCGAGCACATCGAGACCCTGGTCGGCCTGCTCATCAACACCGTGCCGGCCCGCCTGGGCTGGCGCCCCGAGCAGCCCCTCGCCGAGGTCCTGGCCCGGTTCCAGGACGGCCAGGCCGACCTGCTCGACCACCAGCACCTGGGCCTCGCCGAGATCCAGCGGGCCGTCGGCCGCGGCGACCTGTTCGACGCCCTGGTCGTGGTCGAGAACCTGCCCGAGGCCGGCGAACCCGCCGACCCGCAGGGCCTCGTCCGCATCGTCGGCTCCGAGATCCGCGACTCCGTGCACTACCCGCTCGCCCTCACCGTGCTGCCCGGCGAACGGCTCCGGCTCCAGCTGGACCACGACCCGGCCCGGCTGGACGCCACCGCCGCCGCCCGCTTCGCCGGCCGGCTCCGGTCCGTACTCGCCCAGGTCACCGCGGACCCGCAGCTGCCGGTCGGCCGGATCGCCGCCCAGAGCGAGGCGGAACGCCGAGACCTCCTTGTCAGCCTCGCCGGGGCCGCCCACGTGATGCCCGGCACGACCGTGCACGGGGCCTTCGCCGAGCAGGTCCGCCGTACCCCCGACGCCGTCGCGCTGATCGACGAGGACGGCCGGACCACGTACGCCGAACTCGACGCCCGCGCCGAGGCGCTGGCCCGCCGGCTCGCCGCCGCCGGGGTGGCGGCCGAGTCCGTGGTCGCCGTCGCCGTGCCCCGCTCCGCCGCGACCCTGACCGCCCTGCTGGGCGTCCTCAAGGCCGGCGCCGCGTACCTGCCCGTCGACGTGGACTACCCGGCCGACCGGGTCCGCCACCTGCTGTCCGACTCCGGTGCCCGCACCGTCGTCGCCACCGAGGCCGCCCTGGCGAAGCTGCCCGCGCTCGGCACCCTCGGAACGGTCACCCCCCTCCTGCTCGACGGCCCCCGCGCCGCCACGGCCGCGCCCGAGGGCACCGTGCTCGCGCCCGTCGACCCGGACGGCGCCGCCTACGTGATGTACACCTCCGGCTCCACCGGCCTGCCCAAGGGCGTGGTCGTGCCGCACCGCGGCGTCGTCGGCCAGCTGGCCTGGACCGCCGAGCGGTTCGGCTTCGGCCCCGGCGAGCGGGTGCTGCACCAGTACTCGACCAGCTTCGACCCCTCCGTCCAGGAGATGTTCGTACCGCTGTTCACCGGCGGCACCGTGGTCATCGCCCGGCCGGACGGCCACCGCGACCCGGCCTACCTCGCCGAACTGATCCGCGCCGAACAGGTCACCAACGTCGACCTGGTGCCCTCCCTCTACACCGCCCTGCTCGCCGAAGAGGTGGACGGCGCCCCCTGGTGGGCGAGCCTGCGCCGGGCGTTCAGCGGCGGCGAGGCCCTCCCGGTGCCGCTCGCCCGGCGCTGGCAGGAACGCACCGGCGTCCCCCTCCACAACGTGTACGGGCCCACCGAGGCGGTCATCCAGGTGACCAGCTGGCAGGCGGGGACCGAGGCCGGCGAAGAGGGCACCGTGCCCATCGGACGCCCGGTGTGGAACACCCAGCTCCACGTCCTCGACCGGTACCTGCGCCCGGTGGCCCCGGGCGAGCCGGGCGAGCTCTACATCGCGGGCGCCCAACTCGCCCGCGGCTACCACGGACGCACCGCGCTCACCGCGGAGCGGTTCGTCGCCGACCCGTTCGGCGGTCCGGGTGCGCGGATGTACCGCACCGGAGACATGGTCCAGTTCAGTGGCGACGGCGTGCTCACCTACCTCGGGCGCACCGACCACCAGGTCAAGATCAGGGGAAACCGAGTGGAACTCGGGGAAATCGAAGCCCGGCTGCGGGACGAGCCGGCCGTCGGCGATGCGGTGGTCGTCGCCCGCGACGACGAGCGCGGAGTCAAGCAGCTGGTGGCCTACCTGGTCCCGGCCCCCGGCGCGACCGCGGCCGGCTTCGACACCGAGGCCGTGCGCACCGCGCTGGCCGTCAAGCTGCCCGCGCCCATGGTGCCCAGCCACTTCGTCGCCCTCGACGCGCTGCCGCTCACCCCGGGCGGCAAGACCGACCTGAAGGCGCTGCCCGCCCCCGAGGTCCGCCGCAAGGCCGGACGCACCACCGGCGGCACCCGCGGCACCCTCGACACCCGCGAGTCCCGTGAGCAGCAGCTCTGCGCGATCTTCGCCGAGGTGCTCGGCCTCGACGAGGTCGCAGCCGACGAGGACTTCTTCATGCTCGGCGGCGACAGCATCCTCTCCATGTCCGTCGCGAGCCGGGCCCGCAAGGCCGGACTGTCGGTCAGCCCCCGCGAGGTGTTCGAACACCGCACCCCGGCCGCCCTCGCCGCCGCCTCGGGCGGCTCCGCCGGCACCCCGGCCGCACCGGCGGCCGACACCGACGGGGTCGGCGACATCACCCTGCTCCCGATCGTCCACCAGCTCCGCGAGGACGGCGGGCCCATCGGCCGGTTCAACCTGTCGATGCTGCTCCAGTCGCCCGCGGCGGCCGACACCGCCACCCTCACCCGGGTCCTCCAGACCGTCCTGGACCACCACGACGCCCTGCGTACCACCCTGACCCGGATGGACCTCGGCCCGGCCATCCCCGCCCTCTGGTCCGCCGCCACCACCCCGGCCGGCAGCGTGGACGCCGCCGCCCTGCTGCACCGCGTCGACGCCGCCGGACTCGACGAGACCGCCCTGCGCGCCGTGATCACCCGGGAGTCGGACGCCGCCGCCGGCCGCCTCGACCCCGACACCGGAGTCATGCTGCAGGCCGTCTGGTTCGACGCGGGCACCGGCACCCCCGGCCGGCTGCTGCTCGTCGTCCACCACCTGGTGATCGACGGCGTGTCCTGGCGGGTCCTCCTCGGCGACCTCGCCGCCGCCTGGGCGGCCGTCGCCCAGGGGCAGCAGCCCGAGCTGGAGCCCGTCCCGTCCTCGCTGCGCCGCTTCGCCCGGGAGATCGCCGAGCAGGCCACCTCCCCGCAGCGGCAGGCCGAACTCCCGTACTGGGCCAAGACCCTGGCCCCCGGCGCCGAGCTGGTCCCGGGCGCCGGCCGGACCGGCACCGCCGGAGCCGCGCAGGACCACACCGTCACCCTGTCCACCGAGGAGACCCGCGCCCTGCTGACCGCGGTCCCGGCCACCGCCGGCGCCGACGTCACCGAGGTGCTGCTCGCCGCCCTGCGGCTGGCGGTCTCCCACTGGCACGCCGACCGCGGCACCGCCCCCGGCGCCGACCTGCTGGTCGACCTGGAGCGGCACGGCCGTGACGGCACCGGCCTGGACCTGTCCCGCACCGTGGGCTGGTTCACCGGCCTGCACCCGGTCCGGCTGCCCGCCGCTGCCGCCGACACCGCCCTGGACACCCTCAAGCTGGTCAAGGAAGCCGTCCGCTCGGCCCCCGACTCCGGCGCCGGCTACGGCATGCTGCGCTACCTCAACCCGCAGCTCGCCCCGGTGTTCGCCCAGCTGTCCACCGCCCAGGTGCTGTTCAACTACTTCGGCCGGCTGCCCGCCGACCAGACCGTCGACTGGGCGCCCGCCGCCGAATCCGACGCCCTGGCCGTGGAACCGGACGCCGACCTCGCCATGCCGTACCCGCTCCAGATCAACGCGGTGTGCGCGGACACCCCGCACGGCCCCGAACTGCGGGCCACCTGGACCTGGCCCGCCGGGCAGACCCTCGCCGAACAGGACGTCCACGCCCTCGCCCTGGCCTGGGCCGACGCCCTGCGCGCACTCGTCGCCCAGGCCGCCGGAACCGGCTCGGCCACCCGCGCCCTCACCCCCTCCGACCTGCCGCTCGTCCGCCTCACCCAGGCCGAGATCGACCGGATCGAGCAGGTCAGCCCGGTGCCCGTCGCCGACATCTGGCCGCTGTCCCCGCTCCAGGAGGGCATCCACTTCCACGCCAGTTACGACACCGACGGCCTGGACGTCTACACCGCCCAGGACTGCTTCGACTTCGGCGTCCGGCTCGACCTGGACCGGCTGCGCGCCGCCTGCGCCACCCTGCTCGCCCGGCACCCCAGCCTGTGCGCCGGCATCACCTCCGACGGCCTGACCGCCCCCGTGCAGTTTGTCGGCCCGGCCGCCGAGGTCCCCGTCCCGCTCACCGAGACCGACCTGACCGGGCTCACCGAGGAGCAGCGGCAGGCCCGGCTCGCCGAGATCTCCGACGCCGACCGGCTGCGCCGCTTCGAGCTGGACCGGCCCCCGCTGTTCCGGCTCCAGCTGATCCGGCTCACCGAGAACACCGACCGCCTGATGCTCAGCCACCACCTGGTGGCCTGGGACGGCTGGTCCCAGTCCCTCTTCCTGGACGAGCTGCTCGCCCTCTACGCGGCGGCCGGCGACGACACCGGGATGCGCACCCCCGGCAGCTACCGCGACTACCTGAGCTGGCTCGACGCGCAGGACTTCGACGCCGCCCGCGCCACCTGGCGCACCGCCCTGGCCGGACTCGAGGAGCCCACCCTGGTCGCCCGGGGCCGCGGCGGCGAGCCGACCATCCCGCGCCGCCACTCCCTGGACCTCGGCGCCGACCTCAGCGACCGGCTGCGCGGCTCCGCCCGCGAACACGGCCTGACCATCAACGCCGTGCTCTCCGCTGCCTGGGCGCTCGTCCTGTCGGCCGCCGTCGGCCGCGAGGACGTGGTGTTCGGCGCCACCGTCGCGGGCCGCCCCGCCGATGTGTCCGGAGCCGACACCACCATCGGCATGTTCCTCAACACCGTGCCGCTGCGGATCACCCTGCGCCCCCAGGAGACCGTTGCGGAACTCCTGCGCCGGGTGCAGTCCGAGCGCATGGCCCTGATGGACCACGAGTACCTGGGCCTGGCCGAGCTCCAGCGGGCCGGCGGCCACCCCGTCCTCTTCGACACCCTGTACGTCCTGCAGAACTTCGCCGACGAGGGCGCCTTCCGCGAGCTCACCGAGCGGCACGGCATCACCGGAGTGGGCAGCGTCGACGCCACCCACTACCCGATGACCCTGATCGTCAACCCGGCCGAGCGGGTCCAGGTCAAGCTGGAGTACCGCCCCGACCTGATCGACGACGAGCAGGCCGCGGCCACCCTGAACCGCTACCGGACCCTGGTCGAGCGCCTCCTCGGCGACCTCACCGCCCCGGTCGGCGGCCTGGACCTGCTGCTGCCCGGCGAGCACGCCGCGCTCACCGCCGCCTGGGCCGCCAGCAACGAACCGGTCCCGAACGAGACCGTCGCCGACATGCTGGCCGCACAGGTCGCCCGCACCCCGGACGCCGTCGCCCTCGTCTTCGGCGACACCGCCCTCACGTACGCCGAACTCGACGCCCGCATCAACCGGCTGGCCCGGCTGCTGCTGGCCCGCGGGGCCGGCCCGGAGCGGACCGTGGCCCTCGCGCTGCCCCGCTCCATCGAGATGGTCGTCGCCCTGTTCGCGGTGCTCCGCACCGGCGCCGCCTACCTGCCGCTCGACCTCGACCACCCCGCCGACCGGCTCCGCCTGATGGTCGAGGACACCGGGCCGCTGTGCCTGCTCTCCACCACCGCGGTCGCCCCGACCCTGCGCGCCGCAACCGGCCCGCTCGCCCCCGAGGTGGCCCTGGACGACCCGGCCGTCGCCGCCGCCCTCGCCGCCCTCCCCGGCGACGAGATCACCGACGCCGAACGCCCCGCCTTCGCGCACTCGGTCGCCGGCCGGCTGGAGCACCCGGCCTACGTCATCTACACCTCCGGCTCCACCGGCAAGCCCAAGGGCGTCGTCACCCCGTACCGCGGACTGACGAACATGCAGCTCAACCACCAGGTGGAGGTGTTCGACCCGGCGATCGCCGCGGCCGGCGGACGGCGCCTGCGCATCGCGCACACCGTCTCCTTCGCCTTCGACATGTCCTGGGAAGAGCTGCTCTGGCTGGTCGAGGGCCACGAGGTGCACGTCTGCGACGAGGAACTGCGCCGCGACGCCGAAGCCCTGGTCGCCTACTGCGACCGCAACCGGGTCGACGTCGTCAACGTCACCCCCACCTACGCCCAGCTCCTCATCGAGGAAGGCCTGCTCGACCACGACGAGAACGCGGGCAAGCACCGGCCCGCCCTGGTCCTGCTCGGCGGCGAGGCCGTGTCCGACACCGTCTGGACCCGGCTCGCCGACACCGAGGGCACCTACGGCTACAACCTGTACGGCCCCACCGAGTACACGATCAACACCCTCGGCGGCTCCACCGCCGACAGCCCCACCCCCACCGTCGGCCGCCCCATCCGCAACACCCGCGGCTACGTCCTGGACGCCATGCTGCGCCCGGTCCCGCCCGGCAGCCCCGGCGAGCTCTACATCGCCGGCACCGGCCTGGCCCGCGGCTACCACGACCGGCCCGGGCTGACCGCCGAACGGTTCGTCGCCGACCCGTTCGGCGCCCCCGGCGAGCGCATGTACCGCACCGGCGACCTCGTCCGGCAGCGGCCCGACGGCCTGATCGACTTCCTCGGCCGCACCGACGACCAGGTCAAGATCCGCGGCTACCGCATCGAACTCGGCGAGATCGCCACCGCCCTGTCCGGACACCCCGACGTGGCCCACGCCGCCGTCATCGTGGCCGAGCAGGCCGGCGGCAAGCGCCTGGTCGGCTATGTGGTCCCGGAGGAGGGAACCGAGCGCGGCGAGGCCCTCGTCCAGAGCCTGCGCGACCACCTCAAGGCCGCCCTGCCCGACTACATGGTCCCGGCCGCCCTGATGGCCGTCGACACCCTGCCGCTGACCGTCAACGGCAAGCTCGACACCAAGGCCCTGCCCGCCCCCGAGTTCGCCGGCCCCGGCACCAGCCGGGCCCCCCGGACCCCGCAGGAGGAGACCCTCTGCGCGCTGTACGCGGAGGTGCTCGGCCTCGCCGAGGGCAGCGTCGGCATCGACAGCGACTTCTTCGAGCTCGGCGGGCACTCCCTGCTCGCCACCCGACTGGTCGCCCGGGCCCGTACCGCCCTCTCGGCGGAACTCGCCATCCGCGACCTGTTCGAGGCCCCGACCGTGGCCGAGCTGGTGGAACGGGCCGCCGGCGCCCAGTCCTCCGGACGCCCCGCCCTGACCGCGGGGGAGCGCCCCGAGGAACTGCCGCTCTCCCACGCCCAGCAGCGCCTGTGGGTCATCCAGCAGATCGAGTGCACCTCGGCCGCCTACAACTTCCCGCTGGTCATGCGGCTGCACGGCACCCTCGACGTGGACGCCTGGCGGGCTGCCCTGGCCGATGTGACCGACCGCCACGAGGCCCTGCGCACCGTCTTCGCCGAGCGCGACGGCCTGGCGTACCAGCGGGTCCTGCCCGCCGGGCAGGCCCACCCGCCGGTGGAGCACCTGCGCGCCTCCGAGGAGGAGGCCGCGGCCCTCGTCGACGCGGCCATCAACCGCCCGTTCGACCTGGCCAACGAGCTGCCGCTGCGCGCCACCGTCATCGAGGTGGCGCCCGAGGAGCACGTCGTCGTGATCCTCCTGCACCACATCACCACCGACGAATGGTCGGACCGCCCCTTCCTCGGCGACCTGGCCGCCGCCTACGCCGCCCGCCGCTCCGGCACGGCCCCCCACTGGGAGCCGCTCCCGGTCCAGTACGCCGACTACGCCCTGTGGCAGCAGAAGCTGCTCGGCGACCCGGCCGACGCGCAGAGCCTGGCCGCCCGGCAGCTGGACTACTGGCACACCACCCTGCACGGCGCCCCCGAGGAACTGGAACTCCCCACCGACCGGCCCCGCCCGGCCCGCCCGGCCTTCACCGGAGCCGAACTCGACGTCGAGTTCGACGGCGCGGCCTACCAGGGCCTGAAGCAGCTGGCCAAGGAGAACGGCGCCAGCATGTTCATGGTGGTGCACGCGGCCGTCGCCACCCTGCTCCACCGCATCGGCGCCGGCACCGACATCCCGCTCGGCTCGCCCATCGCCGGACGCAGCGACGAGGCCCTCGACGACCTGGTCGGATTCTTCGTCAACACCCTGGTGCTGCGCACCGACCTCAGCGGCGACCCCAGCTTCACCGAGCTGCTGGGCCGGGTCCGGGACACCGACCTGGCCGCCTTCTCGCACGCCGACGTGCCCTTCGAGGCCGTCGTGGAGAAGCTGAACCCGACCCGCTCGCTGGCCCGCAACCCGCTGTTCCAGGTGATGGTCGGCTACCACGCCCGCACCGAGGGCGAACTGGACCTGGCCGGACTGGGCGTGGAGTACGTGCCCTTCCGGATCAGCTCCGCCAAGTTCGACCTGGTCTTCAGCTTCACCGAGCAGACCGCCGCCGACGGCGACACCGGCTCCCTGGCCTGCCGGCTGGAGTTCGCCACCGAGCTGTTCGACCAGGAGACCGCCGAACGCCTCGGCGAGCGCCTGGCCGCCCTGGTCGGCGCCCTCGCCGCGGCCCCCGACCTGCCGGTGTCCGCCGCCCCGCTGCTGGTCGAGGACGAGCGCCGGCTCGTCCTGGAGGGCTTCAACGGCACCCCCCGCGAGGTCGACGAGCTGTCCCTGCCGGCGCTGTTCGCCCGGCACGTCGCCGAGCGCCCCGACGCGGTCGCCGTCGTCGAGCGCGCCACCCGGGTGAGCTACGCCGAACTGGACGCCCGGTCCAACCGGATCGCCCACCTGCTGGCCGCGCACGGCGTCGGCCCGGAGAGCGTGGTCGGAGTCGCCGTGCCCCGCTCGGTGGACATGATCGCCACCGTGCTGGCCGCCCTGAAGCTCGGCGCCGCCTTCCTGCCGCTCGACCTGGTCCACCCCGCGGACCGGCTGAGCTACATGATCGAGGACTCCCGGGCCGCCCTGGTGGTCGGCACCGAGACGGTCGCCGGGAAGATCCCCGACACCGGCACCCCCGTGCTGCTGCTCGACGGGCCCGGCACCGCCGCCGCCCTGGCGGAGCTGCCGGAGACCGCCGTGCCCGCCCCCCGGGTGGTCCTGGACCAGGCCGCGTACGTCATCTACACCTCCGGCTCCACCGGCCGCCCCAAGGGCGTCGTCGTCCCGCACGAGGGCATCGGCAGCCTGGTCGCCACCGCGGTCGACCGGATGGGCCTGGAGGCCGACAGCAGCGTCCTGCAGTTCGCCTCCATCGGGTTCGACGTGTTCGTCTTCGAACTCGCCATGGCGCTCTGCCACGGCGGCCGGCTCGTCCTCATCACCGACGAGGCACGCGTCGCCGGACCGGCCCTCACGGACTTCCTGGCCGAGCACGCGATCAGCCACATGATCCTGCCGCCGTCCCTGGTGTCCGCCCTGCCGGCCGGCTGCGAACTCCCCGAGGGTTCGACCGTCCTGGTCGGCACCGAGACCGTGCCGCCGGACCTGTTCGAGCGGTTCGGCGCCACCGCCGACCTGATCTGCGCGTACGGACTGACCGAGGCCACCGTCAACTCGACGCTCTGGCCGTCCCGGGACGCGCAGCTGAGGCCCGGCGCCCGGGTGCCGATCGGCATCCCGGACCCCAACACCCTCTGCTACGTGCTGGACGACCGCCTGCAGCCCGTCCCGCCCGGTGTCGTCGGCGAGCTGTACGTGTCCGGGCGCGGCCTGGCCCGCGGCTACCTCGGCCGGTTCGGCCTGACCGCCGAGCGGTTCGTCGCCGACCCGTTCGGCACCCCCGGCAGCCGGATGTACCGCACCGGAGACCGGGCCCGCTGGCGCCGGGACGGCAACCTGGACTTCCTCGGCCGGGTCGACACCCAGGTGAAGATCCGCGGCTTCCGCATCGAGCTCGGCGAGATCGAGGCCGCGCTCGCCGGACACCCCGCCGTCAGCCAGGCCACCGTCGTTCCCGACCGGGCCGGCGACATCGTCCGGATCGTCGGATACGTCGTCCCCGAGCAGGGTGAACTCGACCCGCAGGAACTGCGGGCGCACGTCGCCGGGCAGCTGCCGGAGTACATGGTGCCCGCCCTCGTGGTGCCGCTCGACGGCCCGCTGCCGCTGACCCCCAACGGCAAGCTCGACCACAAGGCGCTGCCCGCGCCCGACTGGTCCGGCATGACCGGCGACACCCGCCCCGCCAACGCCACCCAGGCCCGGCTGGCGGACCTGTTCGGCGAGATCCTCCAGCTGGACGCGGTCGGCGTCCACGACAACTTCTTCGCCCTGGGCGGCCACTCCATGGCCTCCATGCGTCTGCTCGGCCGGATCCGCTCCGAGTTCGGCGTCGAGCTCAGCATCCGCGACGTCTTCGACGCCCTGACCGTCGCGGGCCTCGCCGCCAAGCTCGACGGCGCCGCCGCAGCCCGCCCGGCCCTGGTCCCGGCCGGCGACCGGCCGGCCGGCGAAGAGCCCGTACTCGCGCCCGTACAGCGCTGGCAGTGGTCGGCGTACCGGCGCTGGGACGGCTTCGACCACGGCCTGGTGCTCCGCTCGCCCGGCGCCCTGGACGCAGCCTTCCTGGCCGCCGCCCTCGACGACGTGGTGACCCGCCACGAGCCGCTCCGCACCCGCTTCACCGAGCAGGAAGGCACCGTGTACCGGCAGCCCGCCGCGCACCCGGCACTGGAGCAGGAGAGCTGCGCCGACCTCGACGCCCGGCTCGCCGAACTCGCCGCGCTGCACCCCGACCTGACCCGGGAGGCCCCGCTCCGGGCCCGGCTGCTCACCGGCCCCGACGGCGCCCAGGCACTGCTGCTGACCGCGCACTACCTGGCCGTGGACGAATGGTCCGTGGTGCCGCTGTTCCGCGACCTCACCTCCGCGTACGAGGCCAGGGCGCAGGGCAAGGCCCCCGAGTGGCAGCCGCTGCCGGTCGACTACTCCGACTACTCCGACTGGGCCCACCGGGTCCTCGGCGACCTCGCCGACCCCGCCGGCCTCGGCGGACGGCAGCTCGCCTGGTGGCGGCAGCAGCTGGACGGCATCCCGCAGCAGCTGGACCTGCCGGGCGACCGGCCGCGCCCGCAGGCACCGGCCGTCCGCGGCCCGGGCGGAGACTACGTCTCCTTCGTCCTGGACGAGCAGCTGCACGCCGAGGTGGACGCACTGGCGCAGGCCACCGGCACCAGCATGTTCATGGTGCTGCACTCGGCCCTGTCGGCCCTGCTCACCGCCCACGGCGCAGGCACCGACCTGCCGATCGGTACCATGGTGGCCGGCCGCGGTGACGATCAGCTGGCAGACCTGGTCGGCTGCTTCTTCAACACCGTGGTGCTGCGCACCGACACGGCGGGGGACCCCACCTTCGCCGAACTGCTGGGCCGGGTGCGGGAGACCACACTCAACGCCCTGGACCGGCAGGACGTCCCGTTCGACGCGGTCGTCCGCGCCACCGCACTGCCCGACGAAGGGCCGCAGGTCATGGTGATCCACCATGAGCAGGCGGACCTCGGACAGCTCGAAGGCGGCGTGGGCGCGTTCCACGCCGTGCCGACGGGCTCGGCGAAGGCTGAGCTCACGCTCAGCTTCTACGAGCCGCGCGGCGACGGGCCGGTCCACTGCGAGCTGATCCACGCGACCGACCTGCTCGGGCGGGCCAAGGCCCGGCAGCTCGCCGACGAACTTCACGCGCTGCTGCGCCATGTGGCGGCCAACCCCGGACAGCCGCTCTCGGAGCTGTTCACCGTTATGTCCACGAGGAGTGAAAACGCATGACCACCAACCCGTTCGAGGACCCGCAGGGCAGCTTCCTGGTCCTGGTCAACGACGAGAACCAGCACTCGGTGTGGCCGTCCTTCGCCGAGGTGCCGGCGGGCTGGCGGACCGTCTTCGGCGAGGACACCCGGGACGCCTGCCTCTCCTACGTGGAGGCCAACTGGACGGACCTGCGCCCAGCCAGCCTGATAGCCGCCCAGCAGCAGGCCTGACCCCGGTCCTGCCCTGGAAGGCTCCCGGGAACCGCCGAACGGCGGTTCCCGGGAGCCTTCGGGCTGTTCCGGGCCCCGGTCCCGACGGCCCGTCCGGCTACTCCGCTCCGTAGGCCGCCCACGGTCCGAGGGCGAAGCCCCCGCCCTCCGCCCGGACTTCCAGGGCGCCCGCCCCGCCGAAGTGCGCCGGGACCACCAGCTCCCGTTCCGCGGCGGCCCGCGCGAGGATCCGGCGGCGGCCGGCCGCCGCCTGCGCCGGGTCCAGGCAGAAGCAGCTGTTGCAGTCGGGGCGCAGGATCTGCACCGGGCTGTGCAGCAGATCGCCGGCGAACACCGCCCGGTCGCCCCGGGAGGCGAGCCGCAGGACGGCCGAGCCGGGGGTGTGGCCGGGGACGGACTCCAGGGTGAGGTGCTCGTCGATGCGGTGGAAGCCGTCCCACAGCACCGCCTGCCCGGCCCGGTGCACGGGCGCGATGCTGTCCTCGTAGACCAGCCGGTCGTGCTCGGCCCGGCCGCCCCCGTACCCGCCGTCGGGACCGAAGTGGCGGTCGTCGGCCGCCGGGATGAGATACCGGGCGTTGGGGAAGGTCGGCACCCATGCGCCGTCCGCAGCGTGCGTGTTCCAGCCCACGTGGTCGGCGTGCACATGGGTGTTGACCACGGTGTCCACGTCCTCCGGGCGGATGCCGGCCTGCGCCAGGCCGCCGAGGAAGTCGCCCTGCCAGTGGTGGAACTGCGGGGCGCCGGGCCGCTCGCGCCCGTTGCCCACCCCGGTGTCCACCAGGACCGTCCGGCCGCCGCTGCGCAGGACCCAGGTCTGGAGTGCCATGACCGCCAGGTCGCCGTCCGGATCCCAGTGGTCCGGCGCCAGCCGGTCCCGGTTCTCCCGCCAGACCCCGGGGCCGGATTCGGGGACGAGGGTCCGGGCGGAGACGAACGCTCCGCGCCACTCGACGATCCGGATGACCTCGACATTCCCCAGCGTCATGCGCTGTACGTTCTGCTGCGTCATGCTTCCGACGTTAGAAGGGCTGGCCGAGACTTTCGATGCCCGTGCTGCTCGATCGGATACGCCTGCGTCTCATCGCGCCCGTCCTGCCCGTCCTGCCCCGTCAGACGGTGTCGTAGCCTGACCCGATGGACGTGGTCAGCGATGCGATCTCCGCCGTGCGCGTCGGGCGGCCCTCCGCCGACCGGGTGCGGGTGAGCGGAAGCTGGAGCACCCGGCTCGACCCGTACGAGGGTGCGGGCTTCCACGTGGTCCTGGAAGGCGGCTGTCTGCTGCAGCCCGACGGCGGTCCGCCCGTGGTACTGGGCACGGGGGACGCGGTGCTGCTGCCGCACGGCACCGGACATGTGATGGCGGACGACCGGGCCGATGCGGCGGCCCTGCGGCAGGCGGTGTCCTACGACCGGTGGGCCGCGGCGGTGCGGCAGCCGGACCGGGATACGGCCGATGAGGCCGGCGAGGTCGGCAGGGCCGACGGGGCCGGCGCGGTGGAACTGCTGTGCGGCAAATACCGGATCGACCGCAGCCGGCTGCACCCGCTGATGGCGGAACTGCCGGCCGTCGTCCACCTGCCGAACCGCGCGGACGGCCACCCCGAACTGCGCGCCGCCATCGACCTGCTGGGCCGGGAACTGGACGGCGGACGGGCCGGGTCCGGCATCGTGGTTCCCAGCCTGCTCGACCTCCTGCTCGTCTATATGATCCGCGCCTGGACGGCAGAGGCCCGGACCGGGGCGTGGCCGGCCGCGCTGGGCGACACCGTGGTGGCCGCCGCCCTGCGGGCGCTGCACGCGGACCCGGCCGCTCCGTGGACCAACGAGCGCCTGGCCGCCCGGGCGGGCGTCTCCCGGCCCACCCTGGCCCGCAGGTTCACCGCCCTGGTCGGCCGGCCTCCGATGGCCTACCTCACCTGGTGGCGGCTGACCGTCACCGCCCGGCTGCTCCGCGACACCCCCGACCCCCTGGCCGCCATCGCCCGCCGGGTCGGCTACGGCACCCCGTACGCCCTGTCCCACGCCTTCAGCCGGGAGTTCGGCACCACCCCGGGGCGGTACCGGGCCGCGGTGGCGGTGCAGGCGCCGGGCGGGTGAGCTCCCGAAAAGGGGCCGGCCCCCTTCCCCCCGGGGGTTGGGGGAAGAGGGCCGGGGCAGGAGGGGCCGGATCAGCCCTGGGCGGGAATGCGGGGTGAGGCCGGGGGGTCCTGGGGGCGGCGGCTGTCGGACCAGGCCGCCCACAGGGCGGCGTACCGCCCGCCGGCGGCCACGAGTTCGGCGTGCGAGCCGGTCTCGACGATCCGGCCCTGGTCCAGGACCACCACCCGGTCCGCCGTCGCGGCCTGCGGCAGCCGGTGGGCCACCATCAGCCCGGTGCGGCCCTCCAGGGCCTGTACGGCGGCCGATTCCAGGGTCCGGGCGCCGGCACTGCCCGCGTCCGCCGTGGCCTCGTCGAGGATCGCCACGGGCGGGTCCGCGAGGACCAGCCGGGCCAGGGCCAGGTGCTGGGCCTGGGTGACCGTCAGCTGGTGCCCGCCCTCGCCGACCACCGTGGCCAGTCCCTCGGGCAGGGCCTCCACCCACTCCAGCGCGCCGACCCCGGCCAGGGCCGCGGTCAGCTCCTCGTCGGTGGCCCCGGGCCGGGCCAGCCGCAGGTCCTCGGCCAGCGGACCGGCGAACACATGGACCTCCTGGCTGATCAGGGTCACCGCCCGGCGCAGGCCGGCCGGGCCCAGCTCGCGGGAGTCGACCCCGCCGAGGGCGATGGTGCCCTCGGACGGCCGGTGCACTCCGGCGATCAGCTTGGCCAGGGTGGTCTTGCCGGCGCCGCTCGCGCCGACCAGCGCGACCCGCTCCCCGGGACGTACCGTCAGATCGACGCCCCGGAGCACCGGGTGCCCGTCCACGTACGCATGGCCGAGCGCGGACACCGTCACCGAGCCGTCGGCCGGTTCGGCCGGGCGCTCCGGTTCGGCCTCGGCGGGCAGCTCCGACACCCCGACCAGGCGGGTCAGCCCGGCCCCGGCGGACTGGACGTCGTCCAGCAGCACCAGCGCCGCGTTGATCGGGTTGAACAGGCTGTGGAAGTACAGGGCCGCTGCGGTGGCCGTACCGATGCTGACGGAGCCGTTGTCGACCAGGAAGAAGCCGGTCACCAGGATCGACCCCAGTCCGATGAACTCGGCCAGGTTGAGCCGGGAGAAGAACCCGGTCACCAGGTGGATGCCGCGCAGGGCGAGGTCCACCGCCGACCGGGAGCGCTGCTCGATCAGGCCGGTGTGCCTGCCGTTCAGGCGGAAGGCGCGGACGGTCCGGGCCCCGCCCACGCTGTCCAGCAGCTGGTGCTGGAGCGCGCCGGTGGCCACTCGGTGCGCCGAGTACACGGGCACGGCACCGCGCAGGTACCAGCGGACGGCGAGGATCTGTACGGGCACGGCCGGCAGGACGGCGAGCAGGAACCGCCAGTCCAGTACGGCGAGTCCGGCCAGGGTCAGGGCGATGGTGAGGACGGAGCGGCTGAACTCGGGCAGCGCCTGCCGTACGGAGCGGGCGATCAGGGTGACGTCCCCGGTGACCCGGGAGACCAGGTCGCCGGATCCGGCCCGCTCGACCCGTTCCAGCGGCAGCCGCAGGGCGCGCTCGATGAACCGCTCGCGCAGGGCCGCCAGGACGGTTTCGCCGAGCCGGGCGACCAGCGCGCTGCCGGCCGCGGTGGCGGCGCCGCGGGCGAGGGCGACGACCACGAGGAGGACCATCGGGACGGTCAGCGAGTCCGGGCCCCGCTGCTCCACCACCAGGTCCACGATGCGGCCCAGCAGCGGGGCGGTGAGCAGGCCGATGCCGGTGCCGAGGAGCAGCACCGTCACGGCGGACACGGTCAGCAGCCGGTGGCCGCGGAGCAGGGCGCGCAGCGCGGCGAGGGTCTGGGCGCCGGAGGCGATGGGCAGCAGGTCCCGGTCCGCCGCGGCGGCGGCGCCGGCTCCGGTGCCCGTGTCGGTGCCCGTATCGGTGTCGGTGCTGGGGCTCATCGGGGCTCTCTCGGAGTGCTCGGGGGTTCCGGTGGCGGCGGTCATGCCAGCACCGCCGTGCGGTAGGCCTCGTCACCGGCGACGAGATCGGCGTGCACCCCGTCGGCGGCCACGGCACCGCCGTCGAGCACCACCACCCGGTCGGTGACGGTGAGCAGGGCGGGGCTGGTGGTGACGAGGAGGGTGGTGCGGCCCCGGCGGATCTCCCGCAGCCTGGCGGCGATCACCGATTCGGTGACCGCGTCCACCGCCGTCGTCGGATCGTGCAGGACCAGGACCGGGGGATCGGCGGCGAGGGCGCGGGCGAGCGCGACCCGCTGGCGCTGGCCGCCGGAGAGCGACCGGCCGCGTTCGGCGAGCAGGGTGTCCACCCCCTCGGGGAGGGTGCGGGCCACGTCGTCGGCGGCCGAGGCCCGCAGCGCGGCCTCGATGCGGTCCGTGAGGACCGCGGGGGCTTCGGTGTCCGCACGGTCGTCCGAGCCGGCCGCGACATTGGCGAGCAGGCTGCTCTCGAACAGGGCGGCGTCGTGCTGGGCCACCCGGATCGCCCCACGGACATCGGCCGGGTCCAGGGCGGTCAGTGACAGGCCGTCGAGTGCGATGGTGCCCTCGGCCGGATCGGCCTCGCGGCCCAGGCAGAGCAGCAGATCGCGGGCGACCGCCGGATCCCGGGTCACGACCCCGAGGAATTCGCCCGGCCGGACGTCCAGGTCGATCCCGCGCAGCGCGCCGAAGCCGACCCCGCGCAGGGCGAGGCCGCCGTCGGTCTTCGCCGGCAGGGCGGTGTCACCGGCCGCCACCGCGTGCGGTGCCGCGAGCACCTCGGCGATCCGGCGGGCCGAGGCACGCCCCTGGGCGAACTCGGCGTTGACCCAGGTGAGCATCTGGAAGGGGCCGAGCAGGAACTGGGCGAGTCCGACCGCGGCCACCAGGTCGCCGACGCTGATCGTGCCGTTCATGGCCAGGTACGCCCCGGCCATGCCGATGCCGGCGATGAACAGCCCGGTGAGCGCGAGGACCGCGCCCTCGTGGCCGGCCCGGCTGTGGGCGGCGCGCAGGGCGGCGGCGAGGGAGTCCTGGCTGGTGCGGCGGTAGCGGGACACGGCCGCGGACTCGGCACCGATGCCCTTGAGGACGCGCAGCCCGGCGACCAGGTCGGCGGCCACGCCGGAGGCGTGCGCGGCCCGGTCCTGTTCGACCTCGCTGCGCTGCTCCAGCGGCATGCTGATGCGGTGGCCGAGCCACAGCAGCGGGGGAATGCCGAGCAGGACGAGCAGGCCGAGCGGTACCGAGATGCGCAGCAGGGCCACCGCGCTGATGGCGAGACCGGCGAGGCCCGCGATGCCGAAGGGCAGCATGGTGGCCACGGTGCCCACCCGGCGGGCGTCGTCGGTGGCGATGTTGGTCAGTTCGCCGGGGAGCCGGTTCGCCTCGGCGCCGCCGCGCGCGTCCAGGACCCTGGTCCCGAGTTCCACCCGGATTCCGTGGGCGGCCTCTTCACCGCCGCGTTCGGCGATCCGGGCGCTGATCCGGTAACAGGTGGACAGGACGAGGAACAGGACGGCGAGGACGATCAGCCAGCGCACCAGGGCGCCGGTCGAACCCGTGGCCACGGCCTGGTCGATGACCACGCCGATGACGACGGGGACCATGGCCTCACAGCCCTGATGGGTCATTCCCAGGAGCGAGGCACCGGCGACGCGCCGTCGCTGGCCTCCGATCGCGCGCCGGAGGACATCGCCTCCGGTCGGACCCCCAGTGAGCATGCGTGTCCTCCGGAGCGAGTCAGTAGTTAGGTAAGGCTACACTAAGCAATGGCGGCTGCCGAGGGTGGTTCGGTCCCCCTGCGGGCCCGGTGTGAGCAGCGCATTTGCCCGGCTCTGCCCGGACGTTGACCCTGTGGGGCGCATTCGGTTAGCCTCACCTAAGTTGCCGTCACGGGGGGAGTTTCAGTTGTCGATCGAGGCCGGGGCAACGATCGGGAGCGGGACCGACACCTCCCCGGCAGCGGAGGCGGCGGAACCCGGACAACCGGCACAACCGGCACCGCCGACGCGCCGGCCCGCTGCCGCCGCGCTGCGCGCCGTCGGCATCCTGGCCGCACTCGGTGCCCTGCTCGTGGTCGCCCTGCTCAGCATCTGGTGGGGCAGCCGGGACATTCCGTTCACCTCGACCTGGGACGTCCTGTGGCACCCCGACGGGTCACAGGCCGCGGTCATCATCCACGAATACCGGATTCCGCGCACCCTCATCGGCATCCTCGTGGGCATCTCCCTGGGCCTCTCCGGCGCCCTCATGCAGGCGCTGACCCGCAATCCGCTCGCCGATCCCGGCCTGCTGGGCGTCAGCCTCGGCGCCTCCACCGGCGTGGTGTTCGCCATCGGCTTCTTCGGAGTCGCCACCGCCCTCGGCTACCTCTGGTTCGCCTTCGCCGGCGCGGCCATCGCCTCCGTGGTCGTCTACCTGCTCGGCTCCGCCGGCCGGAACCTGGTCACCCCCGACCGTCTCGTGGTCGCCGGAGCCGCCGTCACCGCCGTGTTGTGGGCCTTCAACTCGGCCGTCCTGCTGCTCAAGCCGCGCGCCTTCGACCAGTTCCGCTTCTGGACGGCCGGATCCCTGGCGGGCCGGCGGATGGAGGTGTTCTGGGTCGTCCTGCCGTTCATCGCCGTCGGCCTGATCCTCGCGCTCGCCCTCGCCCCCTCGCTCAACGCCCTCGCCCTCGGCGAGCAGATGGGCCGGGCCCTCGGCGTCAACGCCGGCCGCACCCGGGTGCTCGGCGTGATCGCCGTGATGCTCCTGTGCGGCGCCGGCACCGCCGCCGCCGGGCCCATCGCCTTCATCGGGCTCGTCGTCCCGCACATGGCCCGGTTCGTCGTCGGCCCCGACCAGCGCTGGCTGATGGCCTACTCGGCCCTGCTCGCGCCGATCCTGCTGCTCGGCTCCGACGTCCTGGGCCGTGTGATCGGCGCACCCGGCGAGCTCCAGGTGGGCATCGTCACCGCGTTCATCGGAGCGCCCCTCTTCCTCGCCCTGTGCCGCCGCCGAAAGCTGGTCATGCTGTGACCGGTCCCGTTGTGAAGGGCCCCACCGTGAAGCCCCCCGCCGTGAAGAGCCCTGCCCCGACGAGCCCGCGCCGGTCCAGGGTGGTCACCGGTGCCGTCCTGCGCACCCCCGGCGACCGGCACTCGCTGCGCCTGGACGTCCGTACCGCAACCGTGACCCTCGCCCTGCTGGCCGCCCTGGTCGTGGTCATGGGCATCACCCTGACCACCGGCGACTTCCCGCTGTCGGTCGGCGAGGTCCTCCAGGCCCTCACCGGCAACGGCTCCGGCGCCGCCGACTTCATCGTCAACACCCTGCGGATGCCCCGCCTGGTGACCGCCCTGTGCGTCGGCGCCGCCCTCGCGGTCAGCGGCGCGATCCTGCAGAGCCTCACCCGCAACGCACTGGGCAGCCCCGACATCATCGGCTTCACCAACGGCTCCGCCACCGGAGCCCTGCTGGTCATCGTCGTCTTCAACGGCAGCATGACCCAGGTGGCGTTCGGCGCCCTGGCCGGCGGCCTGATCACCGCCCTCCTCGTCTACCTGCTGGTGTTCGGCGGCGGATCGCCCGGCTTCCGGCTGGTCGTCATGGGCATCGGCGTCAGCTCCCTGCTGCTCGCCGTCAACACCTACCTGATGACCCGGGCCAACTGGCAGGAGGCCCTGGAAGCGCAGGCCTGGCTGATCGGCACCCTCGGCAACCGCACCTGGGACCACGCCGGAGCGATCGCCCTGGCCACCGCCGTCCTGCTGCCCCTCGCCTTCGGACTCGGCCGCCGCCTCACCATGGTCGAGATGGGCGACGACACCGCCCGAGCCCTCGGCGTGAACGTGGGCGCCACCCGGGCGGCCCTGCTCTTCATCAGCGTGGCCCTCGCCGCCTTCGCCACCGCCGTGACCGGACCGATCATGTTCGTCGCGCTCGCCGGCCCCCAGCTGGCCCGTACGCTGATCCGCTCCTCGGGGCCGAGACTCGTC
Source organism: Streptomyces venezuelae (assembly GCF_008642295.1). GTDB lineage: Bacteria > Actinomycetota > Actinomycetes > Streptomycetales > Streptomycetaceae > Streptomyces > Streptomyces venezuelae_C. The sequence goes on from NZ_CP029190.1 coordinate 6,529,091, forward strand.
CCCGCCGCACTGATGGGCGCCTTCCTGCTGGCCGTCAGCGACCTCCTGGTGCAGCGGCTGTTCTCCCCCGCCCTGCTGCCGGTGGGCGCCGGCACCGGAACCATCGGCGGGCTGTACCTCATCTGGCTGCTGGTCACCGAATCCCGAAAGAGCCGCGCATGACAGCGACGACCTCGTCCTCCGCCCCCTCGGCCCGGCTGCGGGCCGAAGGGCTGACCCTCTCCTACGACCAGCGCACCGTGGCGACCGACCTCGGGGTGGTCATCCCCGACCACTCCTTCACGGTGATCATCGGCCCGAACGCCTGCGGCAAGTCCACCCTGCTCAAGGCCCTCGCCCGGATGCTGAAGCCGAAGGCCGGCGAGGTCTACCTGGACGGCGCGGCCATCTCCTCGTACCGCACCCGCGAGGTCGCCCGCCGGCTCGGCCTGCTCCCGCAGTCCTCCACCGCCCCCGGCGGCATCACGGTCGGCGACCTGGTGGCCCGGGGCCGCTACCCGCACCAGAAGATCCTCAAGCAGTGGTCCGCCGCGGACGAGAATGCCGTGACCGAAGCGATGACCCGGACCGGGGTCCTCGACCTCGCCGACCGCCCGGTCGACGACCTCTCCGGCGGCCAGCGGCAGCGGGTCTGGCTCTCCATGGTCCTCGCCCAGCAGACCGACATCCTGCTGCTCGACGAGCCCACCACCTACCTCGACATCGCCCACCAGGTCGAGGTGCTGAACCTCTGCGCCGACCTGCACGAGCACCGGGGCCAGACCATCGTGGCCGTCCTGCACGACCTCAACCAGGCCTGCCGCTACGCCAGCCACCTCGTGGTGCTCAAGCCCGGCGGCATCGTCGCCGCCGAGGGCAACCCCGCCGAGGTGATGACCGCGGAGCTCGTCGAGGACGTCTTCGGCCTGCCCTGCCGGATCATCGACGACCCGGAGACCGGCACCCCGCTGATGATCCCCACCGCCCGTACCCGACTCACCGCGGCAGGCGCCGGCACCCCGGCCGCCGCCGCCCCGGCCGCCGACGCCGTCGGTGCGGCCCACACCTCCTGAGGACGGACCGCCCATGCTCGACACGCGGCTGACGAACGCCCACATCCTCACCATGGACCCGGACCACCCGGTCGCGCGCGACCTGGGCATCTGGCAGGGCCGGATCGTGGGCCTCGACGAAGCGGTGACCACACTGCCCGCCCGCGAGGTCGTCGACCTCCAGGGGGCCACCGTGCTGCCCGGGTTCATCGACAGCCATGTACACCTGTCCTGGGCAGGACTGAAGGCGAGCACCCCCACCGTGGCGCCCTGCACCCGGGTGGAGGACGTACTGGCCGTGGTGGCCGAGGCCGTCGCCCGGAAGCCGCACGGCGCCTGGGTGGACATCGCCGGCTACGACCAGCGGGCCCTGGGCCGCCACCTGACCGCCGCCGAACTGGACAAGGTCAGCGACGGCCGCAAGGTGTTCATGGTCCACGACTCCGGGCACGCCTGCGTGGTCAACACCGCAGTCCTGGACCTGCTCCCCGCCGAAGCGGCCGACGGACAGGGCTTCCTCGCCGAGAGCGCCATGACCGCCGCCCGGCGGCTCCGCCTGCCCTACTCCCAGGAAGAACTCGCCGACGCCATCGAGCGGGCCGGCCGCCAGTGCCTCTCCGAAGGCATCACCGCCGCCGCCGAAGCCGGCATCGGCGGCGGCCTGCTCGGCCACAGCCCCGTCGAGCTCGGCGCCTACCAGCTCCTGCGCGACCAGGGCCGACTGCCGCTGCGCGTCCAGCTGATGGCCGCCTCCGACACCATCAAGCCCGTCGCCGCCCACACCGCCGACGGCATTCCCCGCTCCCTCGACCTCGGCCTGCGCACCGGCTTCGGGGACGACTGGCTCTCCATCGGCGCGCTCAAGGTCTACACCGACGGCGGCATGATGGCCCGTACCGCCGCCCTCACCAGCCCGTACCACGGGATGGAACACACCGGTGAATTCCAGGACGTACCGGAACGCATCGCCGAGACCATCCTCGCCGGCCACCTGGCCGGCTGGCAGCTCGCCGTCCACGCCATCGGCGACCGCGCCGTCGACCTCGCCCTGGACTCCCTGGAACACGCCCAGCGCACCCGGCCGCGCCCGGGCGCCCGGCACCGGGTCGAACACGCCGGCCTGGTCCGCCCCGACCAGCTCGCCCGCTTCGCCGCCCTCGGCGTGAGCGCGGTGGTCCAGCCCAACTTCCTGTGGTCCTTCGGCGACGACTACGCCGACGTCATGGGCCCGGACCGGGCGCACTGGATGTACCGGGGCCGCGGCTTCCTGGACCACGGAGTCACCCTGGTGGGCAGCTCCGACCGCCCCGTCACCGACGGATCGCCGCTGCGCGCCATCCAGTTCATGGTGGAACGGGCCTCCTCCTCCGGCCGGCCCATCGGCCCGGACGAGGGCATCGGCGTCGACGCCGCGCTGCGCGCCTACACCGTGGACGGCGCCTGGGCCTGCCACTGGGAGGACAGCGCCGGCAGCCTCACCGCGGGCAAGCGCGCCGATCTGGTGGTGCTGGCCGACGACCCGCACCGCGTCGAGACCTCCCGGATCGGGGACATCGGCGTACTGAAGACCTTCGTGAACGGCACAGAGACTTGGAGTTCGGCAGCATGAGCGCGACCATGGAACAGACGGAAGCCATCGGGCTCCACGCCCACCTGTGGCAGCCCTCCGTGTCCGAGTTCCGCTGGGTCGTCTGGAACGCGGCCGAGGGCACGATGGTCTTCGACACCGAACTCAACTGCCCCGTGTACATCGACGACGAGCCGACCCTGCGTCAGGTCCTGGGGCGGATGCGGGAAGCGGGGGTCCCGGAGGGCAAGGACTACCCGGGCCGGCCCTGTTCGTAGCCGCGCACGCGTACAGCCCGGTACAGGAAGGAAATTCGTTGATCACGGCCACTCGGCGTCGCCTCGGCATGCCACTGCTCCCCGCGCCCCGGCCGGCCGAGCTGCCCGTACGGCCCGCGCGTCCCGCGGACGCCGCCGCGCTGGCGGCTCTGTCCCGGCCGTTCGCCCGCACGGGTGCGCTCCGCGAACGGCCCGAGGCCGTCTACGCCGCCCACGCCACCGACTTCATGGTCTGGGAGGCCCCGGACGGCACCCTCGACGGCTGCCTGGGCCTCCAGGTGTACGGCGCGGACCAGGCCGCCGGGGGCCCGCTGCCCGCGGGCGTCCTCTACAACTTCTGCGTCACCCGCCGTATGCAGGGCCAGGGCGTCGGCGCCCTGCTGCTGCGCGCCGCGCTCACCCGCGCCAACGCCCTGTCGCTGACCGGGCTGTTCACCGCGACCACCGGCAGCGGTGCCCTGTTCCTCCGGTACGGGTTCACCCCCGCCGACGCCTCCCTGGCGCCGGAGCCCTGGGCGGGCACCCTGGACCCGCGGCGCAACGCCAGGGTCCTGGCCCGCCGGCTCCGCGCCTGACCCCGCACGGCGCGCACCGCACCCCCGGCACCCACGCCGGCCACGGCATACCGAAAGGGCCGGTCCCGGACGTCTGAAGCTTCCGGGACCGGCCCTTCGTACGCATGCCCGCTCAGCCGTCGAGGATCCCCGGCAGCGCCACCGTCAGCGCATCCACCTCGGCCTCGCCGACGATCAGCGCCGGTGCCAGCCGTACGGTCGACGGCCCGGTCGCGATGACCAGGAACCCGGCGTCCTGGGCCGCCCGCTGCACCCGCGCAGCCACCGGCTCGGTCAGCACCACCCCGAGCAGCAGCCCGGCCCCCCGCACCTCCGCCACCAGCGGATGTCCGAGCTTCTCGATGCCGCAGCGCAGGCGCTCGCCGACCCGCCGGACCTGCGCGAGCAGCCCCTCCGACTCGATGGTGTCGAGCACCGCCAGTCCTGCCGAACAGGACACGGGATTGCCGCCGAAGGTCGAGCCGTGCTGGCCCGGGGAGAGCAGTCCGGCCGCCGCACCGAAGGCCAGCACGGCCCCGATCGGCAGCCCGCCGCCCAGCCCCTTGGCCAGCGTGATCACATCCGGATCGACGCCCTCCGCCGCCTGGTGGGCGAACCAGTGCCCGGTCCGGCCGATGCCGGTCTGGACCTCGTCCAGCACCAGCAGGGTGCCGGTGGCCCGGGTGATCTCCCGGGCCGCCCGCAGATATCCCTCGGGGGCCGGGATCACCCCGGCCTCACCCTGGACCGGTTCGAGGAACACGGCCGCCGTCTCCTCGGTGACCGCCGCCCGCAGCGCGGCCACCTCACCGAAGGGCACATGGGTCACCCGGCCGGGCAGCGGCAGGAACGGCTCGCGCTTCGCCGGCTGCCCGGTCAGCGCCAGCGCCCCCATCGTCCGGCCGTGGAACCCGCCCTCGGCGGCGACCACATGGCTGCGCCCGGTCCGGCGGGCGATCTTGAACGCCGCCTCGGCCGCCTCCGCACCGGAGTTGGCGAAGAACACCCGGCCCGGCCGGCCCGCCAGCCCCAGCAGCCGCTCGGCCAGCGCGACCGGGGGCCCGGCCACGTACAGATTGGAGACATGGCCCAGCCGGGCCACCTGGCCGCTCACCGCGGCCACCACGGCCGGATGCGCATGCCCGAGCGTGTTCACCGCGATTCCGGCGGTGAAGTCCAGATAGGAACGCCCCGCTTCGTCCCAGACCGTGCAGCCCTCGCCCCGGACCAGCGCCAGCGGCGGAGTGCCGTACGTGTCCATCAGCGCGGCCTGCCAGCGCCCGGTCAGTTCTCCGGCGGTCATGCCGCGTCCTTCGCTTCCCCACAGATGTGCATATCACGCATTTCGTGCATTTCATGCTTGTCGTGCATGCCGTCCGGAACCACCGTGGTACCGGAACCGTCCTCGGTGAACACCGCCCGCAGGACGGAGTGCGGAACCCGGCCGTCCAGAACCTGCGCCGAGGCCACCCCCGCCCGTACCGCCTGCAGACAGCCCTCCATCTTGGGGAGCATCCCGCTCGCCAGCTCCGGCAGCAGCTTCTCCAGCTCCCCGGCGGTCAGCCGGGGGATCACCTCGGGGCTGTGCGGCCAGTTCGCGTAGAGCCCCTCCACATCGGTGAGCATCACCAGCCGCTCCGCACCGAGGGCCGCCGCCAGCGCGGACGCCGCAAGATCGGCGTTGACGTTGTAGACCTGTCCGTCCGTGCCCCGGGCCACCGGCGAGACCACCGGGATACGGCCCTGGTCCAGCAGCGCCCGCAGGGTCTCGGTGTTGACGTCCACCACCTCGCCGACCAGCCCGATGTCCACCGGCTCGCCGTCCACCCACGCGGGCCGGCGCACCGCGGTCAGCGTGTGCGCGTCCTCGCCCGTCATCCCGACCGCGAACGGCCCGTGACGGTTGACCAGCCCCACCAGCTCCCGCTGGACCTGCCCCGCGAGGACCATCCGGACCACCTCCATCACCTCCGGAGTGGTCACCCGCAGCCCCGCCTCGAACCGGACCTCCAGATCGAGCCGGTCCAGCAGCGCACTGATCTGCGGACCGCCGCCGTGGACCACGACCGGGCGCAGCCCGGACCGCCACAGCGACACCACGTCCTCGGCGAAGGACCGCTTCAGATCCTCGTTCACCATGGCGTTGCCGCCGAACTTGATCACCACGATGCGCCCGCTCATGAGCTGTACGCGCTGTTCTCGTGGACGTACTCGGCCGTCAGGTCGTTCGTCCAGATCGCCGCCGAGGCGTCTCCGGAGCGCAGGTCCACGGTCACCGTGATCCGGCGCCCGGACAGGTCGACCTTGTCGCGGGACTCGCCCGCCGCACCGTCCCGGCACACCCAGACCCCGTTGATGGCCACGTCGAGCCGGTCCGGGTCGAAGGCGGCGGAGGTGGTGCCGATGGCCGAGAGCACCCGGCCCCAGTTCGGGTCCTCGCCGTGCAGGGCGCACTTGAGGAGGTTGTTGCGGGCCACCGAGCGGCCCACGGTCACCGCGTCCTCCTCGGAGGCCGCGCCCACCACCTCCACCTCGATCTCCTTCGAGGCCCCCTCCGCATCGGCGATCAGCTGCCGGGCCAGGTCCAGGCAGACCGTGTACACGGCTCCGGTGAAGGCGTCCGGGTCGGGGACCACCCCGGAGGCGCCCGAGGACAGCAGCAGCACGGTGTCGTTGGTGGACATGCAGCCGTCCGAGTCCACCCGGTCGAAGGTGGTACGGACCGCCGAGCGCAGGGCCGCGTCGAGGTCCCCGGCGGACACGTCGGCATCCGTGGTCAGCACCACGAGCATGGTGGCCAGTCCGGGTGCGAGCATGCCCGCACCCTTGGCCATCCCGCCCACGGTCCAGCCCGGGCCGGTGACCACGGCGGTCTTGTGCACCGAGTCGGTGGTCTTGATCGCGACGGCCGCGTCCGCGCCGCCGGTGGGGGAGAGCTGCGCGGCGGCGGCGTCGATCCCCGCGGTGATCCGGTCCATCGGCAGCGGCACCCCGATGAGCCCGGTGGAGCACACCGCGATCGCATCCGGACCGTCCGCACCGACGGCCAGCGCCGTACGGGCGGCCATCGTCTCGGTGTCCACGGCGCCCGAGGGGCCCGTACAGGCGTTGGCGCCACCGGAGTTGAGGACGACCGCGGAGATGCGGCCGTCCGCCAGCACCCGGCGGGACCAGCGCACCGGGGCGGCCTGGACCCGGTTGGAGGTGAACACTCCGGCAGCAGCCCGGGACGGCCCGTGGTTCACCACCAGGGCCAGATCGGGCGCACCGGATTCCTTGATCCCGGCGGCCACGCCGCTCGCGAGGAATCCCTGGGCAGCGGTCACGGTCACGGAGCGACTCCATTCGTGGGCAGGCCCAGGTCCTCCGGCAGGCCGAGGGCGACGTTCATGCTCTGCACCGCGCCACCCGCGGTGCCCTTGGTCAGGTTGTCGATGGCGCTGACGCACACCAGCCGGCCGGCCCGCTCGTCCACGGCCACCTGTACGTGGGCCATGTTGGAGCCCAGCACGGAGCCGGTGGACGGCCACCGGCCGGGCGGCAGCAGCCGGACGAACGGCTCGTCGGCGTAGGCGGCTTCATACACCTCGCGGACGGCCGTGGCAGCGCCCGTTTCCGGCCGCAGCCGGGCGGTACAGGTGGAGAGGATGCCGCGGGGCATCGGGGCCAGTGACGGCGTGAAGGACACGGTCACCGGTTCGCCGGCGATCAGCGACAGGTTCTGCTCCAGCTCGGGGGTGTGCCGGTGGCTGCCGCCCACCCCGTACGGGGTCATGGACCCGGCCACTTCGGAGGCCAGCAGGTGCGGCTTGGCGGCCTTGCCGGCCCCGGAGGTGCCGCTCGCCGCGACGATGACCACGTCCGGCTCGACCAGGCCGGCGGCGAAGGCCGGGAACAGGGCGAGGGTCGCCGCGGTGGGGAAGCAGCCGGGCACCGCCACCCGGGTGGCACCCTTCAGCTCCTGTCGCCGGCCCGGAAGTTCGGGCAGTCCGTAGGGCCAGGTGCCGGCGTGCGGGGAGCCGTAGAACAGCTCCCAGTCGGCCGGGTTGCGCAGCCGGAAGTCGGCTCCGCAGTCCAGGATCAGCGTCTCGGGGTCCAACTGCTCGGCGAGGGCTGCGGACTGGCCGTGCGGGAGGGCCAGGAAGACGACGTCGTGGCCGCGGAGGGTTTCGGCGGTGGTGTCGCCGAGCACCCGGTCCGCGAACGCGCCGAGGTGCGGCTGCACTTCGGCGAGCCGTCGGCCCGCGCTGCTGTGCGCGGTGACGGCACCGACCTCCACGCCGGGGTGCCCGGCCAGCAGCCGCAGAATCTCCCCTCCGGCATAGCCGCTCGCTCCGGCCACCGCTGCCCGTAGGGTCATGCCGCTGGTCTCCCGCCCTGGTTCTCTGATGGTTCCTCATGGCCAGGCCCGAGGGTCCGCCCAATTGTTTAGCTTAGGCTAACCTAAGTCCAGCTGGGCGCAGGAGTCGGGAGATGAAGAGTCGGTGACATTCCCTCCGGGGTGCGGGCGTTCAGGACATATACCCCGACGGCACGGCCGTCCCGCCCTCCCGGCCGTACGGACCCCCGTCCAGCCAGGTTCTCGGGCGCGGCCCGGGCGGTACGGCAGTGCGGGCGCTGCCCGGCACCCCTGCGGGGTTCCTGGGCGGGGCCGGGGCTTGCCGGGCGTTGCCCGGGCGTACGGGGGTCTGGGGGCGGAGCCCCGGCGGTACGGGCGTTGCCCGGGCGTGCGAGGTCCGGGGACGGAGTCCGGGGGTGTGGGCGTTGCCCGGGCGCCGATACGGGTACGGGGCGGAGCCCCGAAACCCGGTGCGGGCGTTGCCCGGCACCTCTGTGGGGTCCGGGGCGGAGCCCAGGCGTGCGGGGACTGGGGGCGGAGCCCCGGGGTTGCCGGGCGTTGCCCGAGCACCCATGCGGGGGCGGAGCCCCGGGGGTGCGGGCGCGGCTCGGGCACCCCATACGGGGTCGCAGCCCCGGGAGCGCGGGCGTTGCCCGGGTGTTCGGGGTCCGGGGGCGGAGCCCCGAAACCGGTGCGGGCCGAGCCCGGCAGGTCGGGGTCCGGGGCGGAGCCCCGGTTTCGGGAAGGGGCGGGGTGGGGGAACGGTGCCGCGCAGCGGGCTCGCCCCGCCGCCTGCACGCCCGGCGGCGGCCCCGCCCACTCCCGCACGGGCGGAAACGGCAGGGCCGACCGGGGCAGCGGCCGGGAGGGTCAGGAGCGGGAGTCGCCGGCCCGGCGCTCGCGCTCCGCGTTGCGCTCCTTGATCCGCACCGCCTCCTTGCGGACCTCCGCCTGCGTCGCCCGCTCCTTCTGCAGCCACTCGGGCTGCTCCTGCTTCAGCGCCTCGATCTGCTCAGTGGTCAGCGCCTCGGTGACCCCGCCCCGGGCGAGCCCCGCGATCGAGATGCCGAGCTTGGCCGCGACCACCGGCCGCGGGTGCGGCCCATTGCGCCGCAGGTCCTGCAGCCACTGGGGCGGGTCGGTCTGCAGGGCGTTCAGCTCGGTGCGCGAGACGACACCCTCCTGGAACTCTGCGGGGGTGGCCTCGAGGTACACACCCAGCTTCTTCGCCGCGGTTGCGGGCTTCATCGTCTGGGCGGTCTGGTGCGACGTCATGCAGTCAAGGGTATCGAGCGTGTGCGCTACCTCCGACCACGACCGGTAACCTGGCGGGGTGACAGGCTCGGATACATCCCCTTCGTTCCGGCTCGCGTATGTCCCGGGAGTGACGCCCACCAAATGGGTGCGGATCTGGAACGAGCGGCTGCCCGACATCCCGCTGACCCTCGTCCAGGTGTCCGCGGCCGATGCGTTCGACCTGCTGCGCAGCGGCGGCGCCGATGCCGGTTTCGTCCGGATGCCGGTCGACCGCGACGACCTCAGCGCGATCCCCCTCTACACCGAGACCACCGTGGTCGTGATCCCCAAGGATCACCTGGTGGCGGCGGTGGAGGAGGTGTCCGTCGCGGACCTCGCCGACGAGATCGTGCTGCACCCCCTCGACGACACCCTCGACACCCTCGGCTGGGAGAACCCGCCGGGCCGCCCCGCGTACGAGCGTCCCGCCAGCACGGCGGATGCCGTGGAGCTGGTGGCGGCCGGGATCGGCGTCCTGGTCGTCCCCCAGTCGCTGGCCCGCCTGCATCACCGCAAGGACCTCACCTACCGGCCGGTGACGGAGGTCCCGGAGTCGCGGGTGGCACTGTCCTGGCCGCAGGAGCAGACCACCGACCTGGTGGAGGAGTTCATCGGGATCGTCCGCGGGCGGACCGTGAACAGCACCCGGGGCCGGACCCCGACGCCGCCCCAGCCGAAGCAGAAGCGCAAGCCCACGGCCGCGAAGCCCGCGGCCAGGACGGCCGGCAAGAACCCCCGCGGTGGTTCCGGCGCCGCCAAGGGCGGCAAGGGCAAGGGCAGGGGCGGGTCCGCCGGCGGTCGCGGCAAGCCCCGGGGCCGCTCGTAGCGAGCGCTACGGGCACTACGGGCGCTACACGCGAAACGAGCGCATCGACCTGACAAGCGGTGCCCCCGGGCAGGGCCGGACCAAGGCCCCGGGGGTTAGGTTCACGGGACCTTAGCGACAGCGACACCATCCCCGGATCGACGAGGACCTCCGTGACATCCGTGCGCACCGCCCGCCCCGAGGAACTGCCCGCCCTGGTGGAACACCCCGGTGATGCCGAACGCAACACCGCCACCCGTGTCTACCTGGAGCGGCTCCTCGACAGCGGCTGCACCCGCCCCGAATGGTGCCTGGTCGCCGAGGGCGCCGACGGGCGGCCGGCCGGCAGCGTGGTGCTGTGGACCCTCCCGGGCCAGACGGTGCCGCTCGCCCTCGTACTGTTCGAGGTCCCCGTGGACGCCCCGGACGCCGGGACCGCCCTGCTGGACGCCGCCGCGGCGAAGGCGGCGGAGCTCGGCGCGACCGAACTCGAGCACGTCCTCGACTCGCCCGCGCAGCCCCCGCAGTTCCAGCGCGACCCCGAGCAGCGGGGCGCGCTCCTGCGGAAGGCAGGCTTCCAGGTGGTCCGCGACGGCCGCCGCTTCCGCCGCCTGCTCTCCGGTGCGGCTCCCGCGGACCTTCCGGCCGACGACCCCCGGCTGACCTTCCGTACCCTCTCCGAGCTCGGCCCCGAGCCGTTCGTCGAGGTGCTCCGGGACCTCCTCGCCGATACCGCCGACGCCCGCCTCGCCGCCGACGTCCGGCAGCACGGCGCACGGCGGGCCGCCGAACTCCTCTTCGAGGAGACCGCCGAACTCCGGCACGAACCCGGCTGGTGGGAGCTCGGCTACGACGCGGACGGCACCCCCGCCGTGATCAGCCTGCCCGCCGAGAACCCCAGCGTCCCGGTGATCGGCTTCGTCGGCGTCGCCCCGGCCCACCGCGGCAAGGGCTACGCCACCTCGGCCGTGGTCCGCGGCACCCGGATCCTCGCGGCGCACGGCGCCACCGAGATCCGCGGCGACTGCGACGCCGCCAACACGGCCATGGCCAAGGCCTTCCGCAGCGCCGACTACGAGAACGTCGCCGACCGCCTGGAATTCATCCGCCCCCTCTGACCGAAGCACCAGGCCCCGCCGTCCCGCTCCGTCACCACCCCTCCAGCCGCACCCGGCGGCGTTCCGCCGGGTGCGGCTGGAGGCCCGTCATCAGCGGAGGTGGAGGGTCCCGGTCATGCCGCGCCGGAGGACAGGGCCGTCGGAGCCGGGGTCGCAGCGGGTTGCCTACAGTCGGCGGCCGGCAGGGACAGGACCATGGTCAGCCCGCCCCCCGGGGTGTCCTCGGGGGTGAGGGTGCCATCCATCGCCTCGGTGAGCCCCCGGGCCAGCGCGAGCCCGAGGCCCGGGCCGGCCGAGTTGTCCCGGTCGCCGAGCCGCTGGAAGGGCTCGAACACCCGCTCGCGGTCGGCCGGGGTGATGCCCGGCCCGCGGTCGATGATCCGTACCTCGACCCGCCCGGCGAGTGCGCTGGCGGTCACCAGCACCGGCCGGTCCGCGGGGGAGTGGCGGACGGCATTGCCGACGAGATTGGCCAGCACCCGTTCCAGCAGCGGCGGATCCACCCACAGCGCCGGTACCGCCTCCAGGTCCTGTACGTCGATCCCGGGCCCGCCCGCATCCGCGGCGGCAGCAGCGGGTTCCAGCGAATCCAGCGCCCCCGGCAGCACCTCCTCCAGCGCGGTGGCCCGCAGCGCCAGGGTGAGCGCACCGGCCTGGAGCCGGCTCAGGTCCAGCAGGTTCTCCACCAGCCGGTGCAGGCGCAGCAGCGAGGTCTCGGCCGAGGCCAGCAGCTCGTCCCGGTCCTCCTCGGAGAAGACCACCTCCCGGCTGCGCAGCGAGCTCACCGCCGCCAGCGACCCGGCGAGCGGGGTCCGCAGGTCATGGCTGACGGCCCGGAGCAGGGCCGTGCGCAGCCGGTCCGCGGCCTTGACGGGTTCCACCTCGGCAGCCGCCTCGGCCAGCTGCGCCCGCTCCACCGCGGCACCGACGTGCGCGGCAAAGGCGGCCAGCACCCGGCGCTCGGAGGACGGCAGCGTACGGCCGTGCAGGGCCAGGCGGGCCCGCGGGCCCGCGGTCACCACCAGGGGTGAGTCCGTCCCGGTCCCGGGCCGCCCCGGTCCCGCGGGGACGGGCCGGTCACCGGTACGGTCGGGCCGGTCATCGTACGGTTCCCGGAGCAGCTCGACGGAGTCCATGCCGAAGGTCTCGCGGGTCCGCTCCAGCAGGGCGGGAATCGTGTGGTCGCCGCGGACGATGCTGCCGGCCAGCGAGGACATCGTCTCCGCCTCGGCGGTGGCCCGGGCCGCCCGCCGGGACAGCCGCAGCGACCGGTCCACCACGGCGGCCACGATCGCCGCCACCGCGGCGAACACCAGGAGCGCCAGCACACTGTCCGGATCGTTCAGGGTGAACGCCCCGATGGGCGGTATGAACCAGTAGTTGAGGAGCAGCGCCGCGGTGAGGGCGGCGACCAGGGCGGACACCACCCCGCCGATGCAGGCCACCGCGACCACGGCGAGGAGGAACAGCAGGGCCTCGCCGGTCAGGTTGAGGGTGCCCCGCGTCCGGTCGAGGAGCACCGTGAGCAGGACCGGCAGCAGCAGCCCCGCCACCGGCCCGGCGATGAGCCGGGACACCGGCAGGGTGCGCCGCCGGGAGGGCAGCGGCCGGCCGTGGCCGGCCCGTTCGTGGGTGACGGTGTGGACGTCGATGTCCCCGGACAGGGACACCACGGTCTCGCCGATGCCCCGCCCGGTAAGGAAACGTTCCAGCCGACCGCGGCGGCTGGTGCCGAGCACCAGCTGGGTGGCGTTCTCCGCGGTCGCGAAGTCCACCAGCGCCGAAGCCACCTCGTCGCCCACGACCGAGTGGTAGCTGCCCCCGAGGTTCTCGACCAGCACCCGCTGGTCCGCCAGGGCCGCGTGCGAGGCCCCGGACGCCAGACCGTCGCTGCGCGTCACATGGACGGCGAGCAGCTCCCCGCCCGCCGAGCGGGCCGCGATCCGGGCGGCCCGGCGGATCAGGGTCTGTCCCTCCGGCCCGCCGGTGAGGGCCACCACCACCCGTTCCCGGGTCTCCCACACCGCTCCGATGTTGTGCTCGGCCCGGTACTTGGTCAGGGCCTCCTCCACCCGCCCGGCCACCCACAGCAGGGCCAGCTCCCGCATCGCGTGGAGGTTCCCGGGCCGGAAGAAGTTCGCCAGCGAGGCGTCGATCCGCTCCGGCGGGTAGATGTTGCCGTGGGCCATCCGCCGGCGCAGTCCCTCCGGCGGGATGTCCACCAGCTCGATCTCATCGGCCCGGCGCACGAAGTCGTCGGGGACGGTCTCCCGCTGCGGCACCCCGGTGATCTTCTCGACCACGTCGTTGAGCGACTCCAGGTGCTGGATGTTCAGGGTGGCGATCACATCGATCCCGGCCGCCAGGATGTCCTCGACGTCCTGCCACCGCTTGGGGTGCCGGCCGCCCCCGGGGACATTGGAGTGCGCGAGCTCGTCGATCAGCACCACATCCGGCCGCCGGGCCAGCACGGCCGCCACGTCCAGCTCGGCGTAGCGCCCCCCGCGGTACTCGCACGCCGCCCGCGGCAGCACGTCCAGACCGGCGAGCTTCTCCTCGGTGTGCCGCCGCCGGTGGCACTCCACCACCCCCGCCAGCACCACCGCACCGCGCCCGGTCCGCCGCTGGGCCTCGTCGAGCATCCGGTACGTCTTGCCGACCCCCGGAGCCGACCCGAGGTACACCTTGAACCGGCCGGCGCGCAGGGCCGTCCTCCGGGCTTCCGCCACAGCCGGCGCCGGCATCCCCATGCTCAGGACCCCTCGGGGCAGAGCCGGGCGGCCCTCGGACATCCGGCCGGCCAGGCCGAGATGATGCCGCCTACGACAGTTTCCGTGCTCACGCGCCCCTGACACCTCCGTGTAGCCTACCCGCCCAGGAAACTCCGCCACGCGCGCGCAGATAAGCCCCTTGATGCACCTCTGGCGCTTTGTGCACGGGATTCTGACGCTGTGTTGACATTCGCTGCCCCGCGCCGTCGGCCTGGTCCTCGCCTCGGCGGCGGCGGTCGGCGCGGTCGCCTCCCTGCTGACCCCGCTCACCTGGCAGATGGCCCTGGTCCTCGGTGCCGTCCTGGCCGGCACCGACCCGGTGGCGGTCACCGCCCTCGGCCGGCGCCTCGCGCTGCCGCCCAGGGTCCAGGTCCTGGTCCAGGCCGAGAGCCTCTTCAACGACGCGACCTCGCTGATCCTCTTCCGGGTCGCGGTGGTCGTCGCCGCGGCCTCCTCCAGGGCGCCGTGGCAGCAGGCCGGCGGCGAGTTCGCCCTGCTCGCCGGCGGCACCCTGATCGCCGTCCGCCTGCTGTGGGTGCTCCCACTGTCCGTGCTGCTGCAACGGAGCTCGGGGCACGCCCCTCCTGGCGGGTCCCCGCCGTCCTCACCTGGGCGGGCACCCGCGGAGTGGTGCCGCCGGCCGCCGCCCTCTCGCACCACCCGCCGGCTGCTCCGGCGCTCCCTGGACCTGGAGGAGGCCCGTCTGGACCTCGCGAAGTGACATGGCAGGTCCGGCCGGGCTTCGCGCCCGTCGGGACATGGGAGCGGGGCGGTCCTGTTTGCCAGGACCGCCCCGCGGGGTGGGCAGGGGCCTGCGCTCAGCGCTGGCCGGCCTTGCTGCCGTGGTTGGCCGCCTTCTTGCGGCGGGACTTCTTCTTGCGTGCGCGCTTGGACATGTGCGGGTGTTCCTTCAGGCGGTGTGGCCGACGAGCACGTCGGCGAGCTTGTTGAGGCGCTTGACCGTGCGCTCCTCGGTGGCGGCGGCGGCCGGGGCGACCCGCTCGGAGCGGTCGTAGTAGGCGCCGTTGACGATCTCGGTGGCCGGGTCGCAGAGGCGGACGACGTGCTCGGCGCCGTCGGCGGCGGACGCGCCCTCGTGGCCGTACAGGGAGAGCAGGCCGGTGTCGCACACGCCCGGGTGCACGGAGACGGCGGTGACGCGCGGGTCGGCGGCGAACACCGTGAGGGCCAGCTGCGACTGCGCGTAGGCGGCGAGGCGCGAGTAACGGCGGGTCCGGTTGGGGTCGTTCCACTGGATGGCGGCGCTGCGGTGCAGCGAGGAGGACACGTTGACGACCCGGCCGCCCGGGTCGGTGGTCAGGGCCGGCTCCAGGAGGTTGGTGAGCAGGTAGTGGGCCAGGAAGTTGACCTGGAAGGCGAGCTCGTTGCCGTCGGGGGTGACGGTGTGGCGCTCCGGCGCGGCCACGGCCGCGTTGTTGACGAGCACGTCCAGGCGGGGGTGCTCCCGTACGACGGTCTGGGCCATCGACTCGACCTCGTCGAAGTGGGCGAAGTCGGCGGCCAGCGGGCGCAGGAGGGTGCTGCTGACACCGGCGGTGGCGATCAGCCGGTCGGTCGCGGCCTGGGCCTCCTCGGCGGTCCGCCCGTGCACGAGGACGGTTGCACCGCTCTCGGCGAGCAGGCGGGCGGTCTCGTAGCCGATTCCGGAGGTGGCGCCGGTGACGAGGACCGTGCGTCCGGTCAGGGAAGAAGACATGTGGGCTTCCTGAGTGGGCATGACCGGCATGTCCGCGCGCCCCGGCACGGAGCAGGGGAGCGTGGACTGGGGTCATGCGGTGAAGGTGAAGGTGTGCGTACTCGCAATTCCGGCCGCGGCCCGTCGGTTCGGGCCGGGGGAGGGCGGAGATACGCGGAGACGACGCGCAGCCGGTGTCAGGCGGCTGTGCGGACAGCAGGCGCTGCCGGCGGCACCGTATTCGGTGGCCGGTCTTCGTAGCGCGGACCGCTGTTCATGCCCCCATCCCAGCGCATCCGGAATCCCGCGGCAAGATCTCGGCAACCGCTTTGACGGCCCTCTGACGCGGTCGTCAACACACCGTCAAGAATCCAGCCGAGTGCGGAAAGGCGGCGTCAAGAAGGGCCGCCGGGGCCGTGGACATGACGCAGACTGATCGTGCGACGGCACCGGAAGACGGTCCGTGGTGTGTGGGCTGGACGACGGTGACCTGAACACCGCCGGACAGGCGCGCGGGGACGGCCGTGGGGGGCGATCCCGGGCGCAGCTGCACCGACAGCCGTTCGCACGAAGCAGGGGCCGCCCGGTTCACAGCGCAAGGGGAAGCTGTGGGCGGGCGGCCCCTGTGCATGCAGCAGCCGATGCTTCGGTTACCCGAGGTGCTCAGGTCGTACGGGCGCTCAGGTGACGGCGGAGGTCGGCAGCTCGGCCGCGACCGCCCGGACGCCGTTCGCCGTCGGCAGGGTGAGGACCGTCGTCAGACCGCCGCCGGGGGTGTCCTCGGCGCCGAGGGTGCCGCCGATCGCCTCGGTGAACCCGCGGGCCACGGCGAGCCCGAGACCGACCCCGGCCCCGCCGGGGGCGTCCCCGTACCGCTGGAAGGGTTCGAAGATGCGGTCCTCGGCCGCGTCCGGGACCCCGGGCCCGCGGTCGACCAC
This sequence comes from Streptomyces venezuelae, assembly GCF_008642295.1. GTDB lineage: Bacteria > Actinomycetota > Actinomycetes > Streptomycetales > Streptomycetaceae > Streptomyces > Streptomyces venezuelae_C. Next base: position 6,545,484 of record NZ_CP029190.1, read on the forward strand.
ACGGAGTTCCACCCGGTCCCGCAGGGCACTGGCCGAGACGTGCACCCGGTGTCCCTCCGGGCTGTACTTGACCGCGTTCTCCACGATGTTGGCCACGGCCCGCTCCAGCAGGCCCCGGTCCACGGCCACCATGGGGAGGGTCTCGGGGATGTCGAGGTCCACGCTGTCGTCGGGAACCCCGCCCAGCGCCATGGGGACCACCTCGTCGAGGTCGGTCCCGCGGATCACCGGGGTCACCGTGCCCGTCCGGAGGCGGGACATGTCCAGCAGGTTCCCGATCGGGGCGGAGAGCCGGCCGGCCCCCTCCTCGATCCCTTCCAGCAGCTCGACGCGGTCCTCCTCGGGCCATCCGACGTCGTCGGAGCGGAGCGAGCTGACGGAGGCCTTGATGCCGGCCAGCGGGGTGCGCAGGTCGTGGCTGACCGCGGCCGGCAGGGCGGTCCGGATGCGGTTGCCCTCGGCCGGCTCGCGGGCCCGGCCCGCCTCGTCGAGCAGCCGCTGCCGCTGCCGGTCCAGGACCACCACGGCCTGGGCGGCGAAGGCGCCGAAGACGCGGCGGTCCTCGGCCGGCAGGACCCGGCCGGCCAGGGCCAGGGCCATATGGTCGCCGAGGGGCATGCCCACGTCGGCCTCCTCGGGCCGGCCGACCGGGCCGGTGCCGACCGAGGCCGCGACGGACCACGGTTCGACCTCGCTCTCGCGCTCCAGCAGGGCCACGGAGTGCATCGCAAAGGTCTCGCGCAGCCGTTTTCTCGTGTGTGATGGTGTGTACCGGTACGCGCCCCCTGGTGGGCGGTTACGGTTCGAACCGGTACCCCATGCCGGGTTCGGTGATCAGATAGCGGGGGTGGGAGGGGTCCGCTTCCAGCTTGCGCCGCAGCTGGGCCATGTAGACCCGCAGGTAGTTGGTGCTGTCGCCGGCGGTGGGCCCCCAGATCTCCAGCAGCAGCCGGCGCTGGGTCATCAGCCGGCCGGGGTGGGTGATCAGGATTTCCAGCAGGTGCCACTCGGTGGGGGTGAGCCGTACGCTCCGCTCGCCCCGCAGCACCTTCTTCGCCGCCAGGTCCACGGTGAACCCCTCGGTGGTGACCACCGCGTCCTCCGACCGGCCCTCGGGAGCCTGCTGTCTGCGGGTGGCCGCCCGCAGCCGGGCAAGGAGCTCGTCCATGCTGAACGGCTTGGTGACGTAGTCATCCGCACCGGCGTCCAGGGCGCGGATCTTGTCCTCGGAGGTGTGCCGGGCGGACAGCACCAGGATCGGGACCCGGCTCCGGTCGCGGAGGCCGCGGATGACCTCGAGACCGTCCATGTCGGGCAGCCCCAGGTCGAGGATGATCACGTCGGGCTTGCGGGCGGCGGCGATCCGGAGTGCCGCACCGCCGGTGGCGGCCTCTTCGACGTCGAACCGGCGGGCCTGGAGGTTGATCTTGAGTGCGCGGACGAGCTGGGGGTCGTCCTCCACCACGAGCACCCGGGTCATGGGGCGGGCAGCCTTTCCTTCGTTGCGGGACGGCAAGAGGTCCGGCGGCACGACCGATACGGGGAGCGGGACGCGGCCTACAGGCCGGGGATGAGCCAACCGCATCCCCGGCGTGGCGATAAGTGCTCTTGACGGGGCCCTTACGGGTTCACGGAAAGCCTTAACGCCACCCTTACGGGGGCATGGGTGCGGGAGCGGATCAGCCCTGGGGGGACATCCCTGCGCTGTTCAGGGACCCGCCCACCTGGGCCGCGAGTGCGACGGCGACCAGTCGGGCCTGCTCCGGCGGCAGCGGGCCCGGCCTGGGGTCCAGCAGATAGCGGCCGTAGTAGTGCCCGCCGCCGACCACGCGCAGCTCGGTCTCCCCGTCCGGCCAGTCGGCGTACTCGGTGATCCGGTCCCCCAGGCGCAGCCAGAGGCCGCCGTCGTGTTCCAGGCGGGGCCGGTGCCCGAGCAGCGTCCCGTACTCGAACCGGCAGTCGCGCAGCTCCAGCAGCCCGATCAGCTCCCGCCGCACGTGCTCGACCACCTCCTCCGGCGGGCTGTCCTCGGCCAGCCGGGCGGTCTCCTGGAGGCGGGTGAGATGGCCGGCCTCGGTGACCGTTTCCGCCTCCAGCCGCCGGGTCCGCACCGCCAGCTGCCCGACCACCAGCCCGACGACCAGCAGCAGGACCGCGGTCTCGAGCTCGGCGCGGTCGTCGATGGTGAACCGGTTGTAGGGCCGGGTGAGGAAGAAGTCGAACCAGACCGCCGCCGAGAGCGCCGCGACCACCCCGGCCGCGCGCGTGCCGGCGGCGCCCACCGCCACCACGGCCACCACCAGGATCAGCGCCTCGTTGGTCGAGGACAGGTCGGTACGGAACGGCACCAGCGCGAGGGCCACCAGGAAGGGGACGACGAGGGCCGCGAGCAGGACGATGAGGTCCCGGAGCCGGTACCCGGACATGTCGTGCCTCCCGTCGCCCGTCCACCCCCTCCACCTGCCCCGCACCGGGGCGAAAGCCGCACACCCCACTCTGCTCTCGACGCCCCCCGTACGCCACCGCGGAATCTGTTGACGTGTCCCTGATGGCGCCTTGACGCATCCCGAGCGGAGCCGTCAAGAAGCTGCCAATTACCCCTGGAAGCACGGGCGGCATTCCAAGATCGGGCAGTAGCTTCCTGCCTGGTGCGCCGCCGGGGGGCCGTACCCGTCGTACGACCGGACCGGCCCACGCCCGGCACCCACGAACTCAACAGAAGGTCCTCATGTCTCCCGCCGCCGCGCAGCACACCTCACCGGTTCCCGGGACCACTCCGCGGACACCGGGTCCCCGGCCCTCGCGCAAACGCCCCGGACCGGCGAGCATGCTGGAACCGGAACGGCTGGCGGCCTCCGCCCGGGACGCGGTCCGCAAGCTGCACCCGCGGGAGCTGGTGAAGAAGCCGGTGCTCTTCGTCGTGGCCGTGGGGTCCGCGCTCACCACCCTCTCCGCGCTCATCCACCCGTCCGTGTTCACCTGGGTGATCGGCATCTGGCTGTGGCTGACCGTGCTCTTCGCCAACTTCGCGGAGGCCGTCGCCGAGGGCCGCGGCCGGGCCCAGGCCGAATCCCTGCGCCGGGCCCGGACCGACACGGTCGCGCTGCGCCTGTCGCACTGGAACTACGGCACCAACCTGCACGCGGCCGAAACCGAGGCGGTCACCCCGGCCGAACTCCAGCCCTTCGACTTCGTGCTGGTCGAGGCCGGGGAGCTGATCCCGGCCGACGGCGATGTGGTGGACGGCGCCGCCATGGTGGACGAGTCCGCCGTCACCGGCGAATCGGCCCCCGTCCTGCGCGAGTCGGGCGGCGACCGCAGCGGTGTCACCGGCGGCACGACGGTGCTGTCCGACCGGATCGTCGTACGCGTCACCTCGCGCCCCGGACACTCCTTCATGGACCGCATGATCGCCCTGGTGGAGGGCGCGTCCCGGCAGAAGACCCCGAACGAGATCGCCCTCAACATCCTGCTGGCCGCCCTGACCGTGGTGTTCGTCCTGGTCGTGGTCAGCCTCCAGCCGATGGCCGGATATGCGAAGGCCGCCCAGTCCACCACCGTCCTGGTCGCCCTGCTCGTCACCCTCATCCCGACCACCATCGGCGCGCTGCTCTCCGCGATCGGCATCGCCGGCATGGACCGTCTGGTCCAGCGCAACGTCCTGGCCATGTCCGGCCGGGCCGTCGAGGCCGCCGGCGACATCAACACCCTGCTCCTGGACAAGACCGGCACCATCACCCACGGCAACCGCGAGGCGGCGGCCTTCGTCCCGCTCCCCGGCATCGACCTGATCAAGCTGGCGGACGCCGCCCAGCTGTCCTCGCTCGCCGACGAGACCCCCGAAGGGCGCTCCGTGGTGGCCCTCGCCCGCCGGCACGGCCTCCAGCCGCCCGCCGAGGGCGAACTGAGCAACCCGCGGTTCGTCGAGTTCAGCGCCCGCACCCGGATGAGCGGGGTCAACCTCAGCTGGGACAACGGCGCCGGCTGCGCCATCCGCAAGGGCGCGGTGGCCGAGGTCGCCGACTGGGTGGCGCTGCGCGGCGGCACCGTGCCCGCCGAGGCCGCCGCCTGGTCCGCCTCGGTGTCCGCCTCCGGCGGGACGCCCCTGCTGGTCGCCGTGCACGACTGGGACGGCCCCCGCATCCTCGGCATCGTCCACCTCAAGGACGTGGTCAAGGACGGGATGCGGGAACGCTTCGAGGAACTCCGCCGGATGGGCATCCGCACGGTGATGGTGACCGGCGACAACGAACTCACCGCGCGGGCCATCGCCGCCGAGGCCGGAGTCGACGAATACCTCGCCCAGGCCACCCCCGAGGACAAGATGGCCCTCATCAAGCGGGAGCAGGCGGGCGGCAAGCTGGTCGCGATGACGGGTGACGGCACCAACGACGCCCCGGCGCTCGCGCAGGCGGATGTCGGCGTCGCGATGAACACCGGTACCTCGGCCGCCAAGGAGGCCGGGAACATGGTGGACCTGGACTCCAACCCCACCAAGCTCATCGAGATCGTGGAGATCGGCAAGCAGCTCCTGATCACCCGCGGCGCCCTGACCACCTTCTCCATCACCAACGACGTCGCCAAGTACTTCGCGATCATCCCGGCCATGTTCGCCTCGGCCTATCCGGGCCTGGACAAGCTCAACATCATGGGCCTGTCCTCCCCGGAGTCGGCCATCACCTCCGCGATCATCTTCAACGCGCTGATCATCATCGCGCTCATCCCGCTCGCCCTGCGCGGAGTCCGCTACACCCCCGCCTCGGCCCACGAGCTGCTGCGCCGCAACCTCACTCGGTACGGCCTCGGCGGCCTCGTCCTGCCCTTCATCGGCATCAAACTCATCGACCTCGCGGTCTCGGCGATCCCCGGACTGCGTTGAGGACACGTCAGGATGACATCGCTCCCCGTGCATGATGGGGGAGATCGCCCCCGTCACCCGCGAGGTCATCTGCGCCGCCGAACCGGACCGGGCCCGGCGCCCGCACGTCCACGCAGGGTGAGACGGGGGAGCCGGGCCCGGAACGAGACCTCCGGCGGGGGAGTCAGCCGCCGATGTCCCGGTGCCGGATGTCCTCCAGCGTCTCCCGCCGGACCAGCAGCCGGGCCGTCCCCTCGTGGACGGCCACGACCGGGGGCCTGCCGACCAGGTTGTAGCCGGAGGCCATGGACAGGTGATAGGCCCCCGCCACCGGTACGGCGAGCAGGTCCCCGGGGTGGACGTCCCCCGGCAGCTGCACATCGGCCGCCAGGATGTCGCCCGCCTCGCAGTGCCGGCCGACGACCGTGGCCGTCCGGTCCGGCGCCGTGCTGCTGCGGCCGACCAGCCGCGGCGCGTACCGCACCCCGTACAGGGCGGGCCGCGGGTTGTCGCTCATACCGCCGTCGACCGCAACGAACCCCCGGTCCCCGGTCTGCTTGACGGCCAGGACCCGGTAGAGCGCCACCCCGGCCGGACCGACCACCGCCCGCCCCGGCTCGATGGCCAGCCGGGGCACGGCCAGACCGGCCGCAGCGCAGCTCTCGAGGAGTTCGGTACGCAGCCTGCGGGCGAGGGCGGTCAGGTCCAGCGCCGGCTCGCCGGGCCGGTAGGCGATCCCGTGGCCGCCGCCCATGTTCAGTTCGGGCAGCACGATCCCGTGGCTGTCGCGGATCCGGGCCATCAGTCCCACCATCCGGCGCAGGGCGGCCACATACGGCTTGACCTCGGTGATCTGCGAGCCGATGTGGCAGTGCAGACCCGCCGGTTCCAGCTGTGGCTGCCCGAGGATCCGGGCGATGGCGTGCTGCGCGGAGCCGTCGGTGAGGGACAGGCCGAACTTCTGGCCGGCCGTCCCGGTACGGATCTTCTCGTGTCCGCCGGCCGAGACCCCGGGCACCACCCGGACCAGCACCTTCTGCCGTCCGTCCGGCCCCACCGCGGCGGCCAGCCGGGCGATCTCGGACGGGCTGTCGATGACGATCCGGCCCACCCCCAGCCGCAGCGCGGTTGCGATGTCGCGCGGCGACTTGGCATTGCCGTGCAGGGTGATGCGCTCGGGCAGGAAACCCGAGGTGACGGCGAGCTCGAGTTCGCCCGCCGAGCACACGTCGAGACCGAAGCCCTCCTCGTCCATCCAGCGCACCATCGCGCGGGACAGGAACGCCTTGGCGGCGTACAGCACATCGGCCTCGGGGAAGGCGTCCCGGTAGGTCCGGCAGCGGGCCCGCACCTCGCCCTCGTCCAACACGTACACGGGGGTGTCGAAGCGCTCGGCGATCTCGGTCAGCGACACCCCGCCGACGGACAGCCCGCCGTGCCGCAGGCGGCTGGTGGAGGCGGGCCAGACGGACAGGTCGTCCCGGCCGGCCGCGGCCTCGGAAAGAGCGGCGACGGTCACGGAATCATCCCCCCTTGCACGGCCCGGACCCGGCTCCCGCCCGGCTGCGCCGGCAGCGGGGTGACGGCGGGGGCGGAGAAGACCGGGTCGATCGTCAGCCGGCCGACGCCCAGTGCCCCGGCGATGGCGCGGAGCACCGGTGTGGAGAGCCGGATCCAGGGCTGGTCCGCACCGAGTGTGGTTCCCAGCAGCCCGGGTGCGGTGAATCCGACGGCGGTGCGCTCGCCCAGCGGGGTGCGGAACATCCGGAGCACCACCCCCGCCGTTCCCGGCCGGACGGGCACGTAGAGAAGTCCGGCCGGGCCCTGTTCGTCAGGCTCGGGGTCGTCGGCGTACCGGAACAGGCACATGAGGTCCTCCTCGAAGAACCACGCAATGCGAACGGTGTGGGCGGCCCGGGTGCGGGGAGGCAGACCGGGACGCGTCACCGAAGCTATCCCTGCACACCGGGCTCCCCTGCCACCCCATGACGGGACCCATACGCCGACGGGCGCAGTCCATACGGATCACTGACGGCGGAACACCGCCGGCATCAGGAAACCGTCAGGGTTGGCACCGGCGGCGTCAGAAGGCCGTCAGAGCCCATGTCCCACCCGCCGCCCGGGCCTTTTCATGGAAGGCCGGAGCGAGATGGAAGGGGGCGGCAGCGGTGCCGAGAATCGTGGTCGGAGTGAGCGGAACCCCGGGAAGCCTGGCGGCCCTGCACCGGGCCGCCGCCGAGGCCCGGGCCCGCGACGCCGGCCTGTGCGCCGTCCTGGCCTGGGCCGCCCCGGGCGGTGAACTCGGCAGCCGCAGCTCCTGCAATGTCTCGGCGCTCGCCCAGTGCCGGGCCGCGGCCGTGGACCGGCTGCGCGAGATCCTGCACGGTGCCTTCGGCCCGGGATCCCCAGGGGTCCCGCTGGAGGGCCTGACGGTACGGGCCACCCCGGGCGCGGCCCTGGTGCGCACCGCCGACAACCCCGAGGACCTGCTGGTCGTGGGCACCGGATCGCGTGCCCCGCTGCGCCGGCTGGTCCGCCCCTCAGTGGCCCGCTACTGCCTCGCCCATGCGGCCTGCCCGGTCCTCACCGTCCCGCCCTCCCCGCTCGAGGCCGAGCTCGACGCGGTCCACCGGCGCAACCTCTGGCGGCTGCCCATGGACGCCCGGGAGCTGTCCCCCTGACCGGCCGACCAGCGCGGCCACCTGATCGGCGATCAGGTCCAGGATGGCCGCCGATGCGGCTGCGTCCTGGCCCAGTACCAGGAAGTTCAGGGTCAGCCCGTCGGTCAGCGCGGCCAGATAGCGGGCCAGCACCGGTGCGGGCACCCGCAGGTCGAGGGGCATCTCCGCGCTGAGCTCCTCGAGCAGTTCGCGGTAGATCTCGGCGTACCGCTCGTGCTGCCGGCGGGCCAGCTGTTCAAAACCCGGCGTGCGCAGCGCGTACTGGGTGAGTTCGTAGGTGAGCATGTGCTCGCCCGGATGGGCCAGGACATGGTCCCAGTAGGCCCCGAATCCGGCCCGGATGGTCTCCCGCAGGGTGCCGCGCGGCCGGAGCGCCTGCCGCACCACCCCCACGTAGTGGTCGGTGATGGCCGAGATGACGGACTCCAGCAGGGCCTGCTTGGAGTCGAAGCAGTAGTGGAAGACGCTCAGCGACACGCCCGCCTCGGCGGCGATCGACCGGGTGGTGGTACGCGGCACCCCGTCCCGGGTCATGGCGCGGATGGCCGCCTCGGTCAGCTGCCGGCGCCGTTCGGCCAGCGGCCTGCGGGTCATACGGGTGGTCCCTTCGGTGCTCCGGTCCGCGGCCGGACGGCCGCGGACCGGTGGTGCGTGCCGTGCGTCAGCTGCTGTAGACGCCGACCTCGTACAGCGAGTAGCCCCACTGGGTGCCGCGCTGGACGCCCTGGACGCGCAGGTGGCGGGCGGGGGTCCCGGCGATCTGGATGGTGTCCAGGCCGCCGTCACCTGTGGTGGTGGACCAGACGGTCCGCCAGGTGGAGCCGTCGTCGGACAGCTCGATCCGGTACGCCTTCCCGTACGCCCGCTCCCAGTCCAGGGTGATCCGCTTGACCAGCTGCGAGGACCCGAGGTCGAGCTGGTACCACTGGCCGTCGCTCCACTCGCTGGCCCAGCGGGTGCCCCCGTTGCCGTCCACGGCCCGGCCGGGCGCGTAGGTGGTGAACGGGTTCCACCACTCGGTGGTCGAGGCGGCTGCCGGGACGCCAGAGGCGAGGTTCACCCCGGCCTTGTGCTTCTCCGAGGCCCCCCAGGTGTCCAGGTAGGACTCGGCGCCGCGGAACAGGTCGTCCACCACGCCCTGGCCGCCGACCTTGCGGATGTCCTCGATCCAGTCCGGCACGAGTCCGACGTGCGAGGCGCCGTCGGTGTTGAGGTCCCAGGTGCGCTGCCCGGTGGTCTGCCGGTCGATGACCGAGCCGCCGTCGGCGCTGCGGAAGGGGTACGTGACCTTGTTCGGGGCGTCCGCGCCGCGCGGGCCGGGCCAGCCGCCGACGCCGTTCATGTCGGTCCCGTATCCGTAGCCGACCCCGTACTTGTCGCGCAGGGCGTCCTTGGCCTTGGCCTCCGCGCTGAACGCCTCGGCCCCGTTCATGTACTGGGCGGCGAACCCGCCGAGCTTGTACAGCCGTTCGGTCCAGCTGTTGTCCATCCAGCTGTGCGAGGAGATCACGCCCGGGTAGGACTCCGACTCCATGATGTCGAAGGCCCGGCCGGCGGCCTTCACGCTCATGTGGTCGATTTCCAGCATCATCTTGCGCTTCATCATCCCGCGCACCGCGTACTCGCCGAGTTCGGTGAGCCCGCGGGTGTTGCACCGGGCGTTCTGGTCGTAGCCGGGCACGCTCACTCCGGCCGGCAGCTCCTTCTCCGCGTTCGGCGCCGCGGCCAGGCCGATCGGGTTGTCCTTCTGCGGCCCCGCGCACTGCTCGGTCTGCCAGAAGGTCCCGGTGGAGAGGAACTGGCCCACATTGATCGCCGTGCCGAGCGCACCGGAGTCGAAGCGCACCCCGCAGAGCGCGTTGTCGAACTTGTGGCACAGGAACATGCTGCGCACGCCGAGCCCGTGCAGCTCGTCCAGACCGCGGTCGATGTCCGCCTTGCTGCACTGGGAGACGTCCAGGATCATCTTGCAGCCGAAGGGCTCGGAGGTCTCGACTCCGAGGATCACGGCCAGCTTGCCCTGGGCGATGACCTCGCGGGCCTGGGCGCTGTCGGTGACGATCCGGAACCAGCCCTTCCCCGGGCCGCCGAACATCTTGTCGATGTAGTCCTGCATCTCGTACGTCTTCTTGGCCTGCAGGCGGATGGAGGTCATCTCGTCGCAGCTGCGGTCCTTGAAGAAGTAGACCGAGCAGATGACCCCGTTGGTGACGAGGTCGTTGACGAGCACCCGCTGGCCGCCGCGCCAGGCCCGCTCGATCCAGGCGTAGTAGTTCTGCTGGTGGGTCAGCGAGTCATGGGCGGGCCAGTCCTTGAAGGTCGGCCAGCCGGTCGCGTCGTGGTTGCCGTCGCCGCCCTTGGTGATGAAGTCGAAGACCGCGAGCGTGGGGTGTTCGGGGCAGTCCTTGAGCGCGTCGGCGACGCCGAGCTCGGAGAAGGGCTTGCCGCAGATCAGCCGGCCGCCGAAGGCCTCGTTGGACATCAGGTGGTTGTGCGCGTCGACGAACCCGCGTACCTCGCCCTGGGCGTTGGTGCCCTTGAAGGGCTCGCCCGTGATGTTGATCCCGGAGTCGGGCGCCGGCCGGGCGGTGGGGTTCCACCAGCCGGGGTCGTCGGCGGCCGAGCCGGGCGCGGGCCCGAGCACCATGGCCAGGGTGGCGAGGAGCAGCGTCAGTACGGCGAGGGGCCGGCGTGGTGGGCGGGGCCGGTGCCTGCTGCTGGGTCCGGATCGGGCCATGGTCTTCTTCTCCAGGGGGGGATTGTCATGCTCCGCGCAAACATTGGGAACGAGAATCCCGACTGTTGTAACCGGAGTCAAGAGTCCGGGACAGATGACCTGATGATCCGTCGGATTCCGTTCAGCCCCCGGAACCGGGCCATAAGCCGGCCCTATGGGTGCATCGGTTTATGACCCCTACCGGCCGGTTTCTCCCGGGCGGAAAGTGAAGGTGTAAACCCCCTCCGATGAAGCAGGGACCTCATGTACACCCTCCTCTTCCTCCTCATCTTCCTGTGTGTCGTGGCGGTGTTCCGCGACCGGTCGGACCGCGTCCGGATGCTCCTGTGGACCGGAACCCTGATCGTCAGCGTGGCCGCGTTCCTGCCGCACGTCTTCGACCACACCTTCCACATCGCCCTCTGAGCCCCGCGTTCCCGAGGAGGAGACCTCCCATGAGCACCACCACCCTGACCGGCGCCACCGCCACCGCCACCGCCACCGCCACCGCCACCGCCCCCGCCGCCGACAGCGGCGCCCGCCCCGCCGCGCTCTCGCACCGGCTCGGCCTCTGGTTCACCCACGCCTATGTGATCGGCCTGTGCGGAACCCTCGCCGGCGCCTACTTCTTCCAGTTCGGACTGGGTGAGTACCCCTGCCCCATGTGCCTGCTCCAGCGGATGTTCTTCCTGCTGAGCGCCCTCGGCCCGGCCTGGATCATCGCCCGCTCCCGCAAGGGCGCGGTGACCTCAGGCACCTGGGCCGCCGGCTGGGGCTGGGCCGTGGTGGCCGCGCTGGCCGGGAGCACCGTCTCGGCCGCCCAGGTCCTGATGCACATCGTGCCCCCGGACCCCGGCTACGCCGGTGCCCTGTTCGGCCTGCACCTGTACACCTGGGCCCTGATCGCCTTCCTTGCCGCGGCCATCGCCGCCGGCGCCGCCCTCTTCCTGACCGAGTGGGCCCAGCCCCTGGACGCCGGAACCGCCTCGCCCGCCCTGCGCCGGGCCGCCGGTGTCACCCTGGCCATACTGTTCGTCTTCGCCGCCAGCAACCTGATCGCCTGCTTCCTGCTCCAGGGCTTCCACTGGCAGATGTCCGGCGACCCCACCGCCTACCGCCTGTTCACCGACCTCGGCTTCTGAGCCGCGGCCCCGCACCACACGAAAGCGCCCGACCGGGTACCAGCCCGGTCGGGCGCCTTCCTGTCTGTCTGCCTGCCTGCGTGCCGGCCCGGTCAGTGCCGGGCGTCGGCCGTGTCCATGACCGCCGCGATGCCCTCCGCCAGGCAGCCGATCCGGTCGGCCGGGATGCCCGCGATGTTGATCCGGCCCGCGGTGGTGCCGTAGATGGCGTACTGCCTGCGCAGCAGGAGCATCTGGTCCACCCGCAGCGGCAGCATCGAGAACATCCCCTTCTGCCCGGCGAGCGTCTGCGCCTGCGCGCCCCGGCCCAGGGCGGTCAGCCGGGCGGCGAGCTCCGTCCGGTTGGCCGTGATCCGGGCCCGCATGACGTCCAGCTCCGCCTGCCAGGCAGCGCGCAGCCCCTCGTCCTCCAGGATCGCCGTCACCACCGCCGCCCCGTGCTCCGGCGGCATCGAGTACTGGGTACGGGCGGCGTTCTGCAGGGCCGTCTCGGCGTGGGCCACGGTCCGGCGGGAGGAGCCGAGCACGATGGCGCAGCCGGTCCGGTCGCTGTACAGACCGAAGTTCTTCGAGCAGCTCACCGCGATGAACATCTCCGGCACCCGCGCGGCCAGCATCCGGGTGGCCCACAGGTCGGCCTCCAGGCCGTCCCCGAGCCCGTGGTAGGCGAGGTCGACGAACGGCACCCAGCCGTTCCGGACGGCCAGTGCGGCCACCGCCTCCCACGCCTCGGCCGAGGGGTCCACCCCGGTGGGGTTGTGGCAGCAGCCCTGGAGCAGGACCACATCGTCGCGGCCCGCGCCGGCCAGGTCCCCCAGCATGCCCGCCGCGTCGAAGCCGCCCTCGGCATCGCGCCAGCGGTACGTCCGCACGGTCAGCCCGGCGGCCTCCAGGATGGGCCGGTGGTTGACGTAAGCCGGATCGCTGATCCACACCGTGGTGCCCGGGCGGGTCCGGCAGATCAGATCGGCCAGCAGCCGCAGCGCGCCGGTGCCCGCGACGGTCTGGACGGCCGCGGCACGCTCGGCGGGGCCGCCGGCCCCCAGCACCATGGCCAGCATGGCCCGGTTGAAGGCGGCATTGCCGGACAGCCCGCGGTACTCCTTGGAGGCGGACCGCTCGGCCAGCCGGATCTCGGCCTCGCGTACGGCGGTCATCACGGGGGTGGTTCCGGTCCGGTCCCGGTAGACGCCGAGCACCAGGTTCAGGCGCTCGGGCCGTTCGTCGGTGCCGAACTCGTAGGTCAGGTCCCACAGCGGGTCGACGGGCGGCGGCGGAAGGAGCTCAAGCATCGGCGGGGACCTCGGGTCGCGGGCGGAGAGTGCGGAGAGTGCGGGAAGTACGGGGAGCGCGGGGAGTGCGAGGGGCGCGGTTGGCGAGCACCACACCCGCGGTGATCAGGGGTACGCCGACGAGGACGGCGAGGGTGGGCGATTCGCCGAGCAGGGGGACGGCGAGCAGGACCACGACGACCGGGCTGAGGCTGCCGATCACGGAGGCCCGCTGGGCGCCGAGCCGGCGGATGGCGAAGGCGTAGAGCAGGCCGGCGCACAGCCCGACCCCGAGCCCCTGCACGACCAGGAAGAGCGCGATGTCGGCGCCCGCCGCCCCGGCCATGCCGGTCGGCAGCACCCCGGTCGCGGCCAGCAGCGCGATCACCGCGAAGGAGGGCAGGCACAGCAGCCCGATCGACCCCACCGGATCGAGGTCCACCTCCTTCAGCCCCACCGTGTACAGGGCCCACAGCCCGCTGGCGACCAGGAGCAGGCCGACACCGGCCGGCACTCCGGCGTCCAGCGGTACGAGGTGCCGACCGACCAGGGCCAGCACCCCGGCCGCGATCAGCGCGAGCCCGGCCGCCTGGGTGCCGCGGGGCACGCCGTGGCCGCGGACGACCATCAGGGCGGAGACGAACAGCGGGACCATGCCGGGCACGATCGACCCCACGAAGGCCGCGGAGGTCAGGGAGCCCCCGTACATGGCCGCCAGGAAGAACGGCACCCCCGCACCACAGACGATCTTGACTGCGGCGGAGAGCCGTACCGCGGCGATGCGCTGCCGGCGGCGCCACAGCGCCGGCGCGAGCACCACCAGCGGAACGCCGAAGCGCAGCAGGGCGGCATCGGCCGGCAGCAGGGAGGAACTGCTCAGGGCGCGGGCGCTGAGTGCGAAGGCGGCCCAGATCGCCACGGTCACCAGCAGCGCGAGCATGCCCTGTGCCTGCGGTGAGAGCCGGCCCCGGAGCGGGGTTGCCGCCGAGCGGGGCGGTGCCACCCCCGTGGTGTGCGTCGCGACCAAGGAGGTTGCTCCAGCCTGTGAGACCCGGTTTTCCGTACCCGGGCAACGCTAGGGCTTCGGCCGGGGCAGCCGATTGCCAGTTCTGCCGCTCGGACATACGTTTGGGGCAGGATCTGCCAAGAACTGCCGAAGAACAGCCCTGGAGGCCCCGTGGACGCCGTCGATCTGCAGATCATCCGTGCCTTGCAGGCGGACGGCCGGCTGTCCAACCAGGACCTCGCCGACCGCGTCCGGCTGTCCCCGTCCCCCTGCCTGCGCCGGGTGCGCCGCCTGGAGGAGGCGGGTCTCATCCGCGGCTACACCGCCATGGTCGACCAGGTCGCGTTCGGGCTGCCGATCACCGTGTTCGTCCGGATCCGCCTCGAACGCCACACGGCGGAGGCGGTCAGGGTCTTCGAGGAACATGTCGCGGTCATCGAGCACATCCAGGACTGCTATCTGATGGCGGGCAGCAGCGACTATCTGCTCCGCGTGGTCATCGAGAGCCTCCAGGCGTACGAATCCCTGGTCCGCCACAAGATCCATGCCATCCCGGGCATCGCATCGATCGAATCGAGCTTCGCCTACGGCAGCGTCAAACAGTCCCGCACCTACCCCCGCCCGGCCCCGGGACCGTGATCCGGACGGCCGTACGAGTCTCACCGGCCGGACGGCCGTCAGCGCACGGCCACCAGCACATGGCTGTTGCCGAACTGCCAGACGGTTCCCACCTCCGCGAACCCCGCCTCCCGCAGCAGCCCGACATGACCGGACAGCGGCAGGTCGTTGCCCTCGCAGGGCGGGTGGCGGCGCTCGCCCCGGCGGGCCAGGAACGGGGCGAGCTCCGGGTCGGCGGCGGCCCCCGACCACCAGGACTGCCAGTCCTCGTGGATCAGCGCCAGGCACCGCTCGGCCTGCCGGCGGCCGATGTCCAGGGCGAGTTCCCGCACCTTCGCGGAGTCCGGGCTGATGTGGTCGCCGTTGACCAGGACCCCGCCCGGCCGCAGCCGCCCGGCCAGGTCGGCGTAGACCTGCTTCAGGGTGTCCTCACCCAGGTAGTGCAGGGCGGTGGTGGACACCGCCGCGTCCACCGGACGGTCCAGGGCGAGCGCCTCGAGCCAGTCCGGCGCGCCGATCAGCGCCTCCACGTACCGCAGGGTGCTGCCGTGGTGGGCCCGGCCCAGCTCCAGCAGCAGCGGATCGGCGTCCACGGCCACCACCTCCGCGGCGGGCAGCCGGCCGGCGAGCCGGGCGGCCAGCGAGCCCGGTCCGCTGCCCAGGTCCAGCACCAGCGGAGCGGGCCGGCCGAGCGTCATGTGCTCGACCACGTCCGCGATCACCGTGAACCGCTCCTCGCGGTCGACCGCGTACCGCTGCTGCTGGCACTCCCAGCGCTCCACCCAGCGCGCCGCCGCCACCGTACTCATGCCCATAGCGATCGCGTCGCCTCCGCCGCCGTGACCAGTCCGTGCTCATGAAAATCATTGCAGTCCGGCCAGAACGGTGAGCAGTGCCTGCATCTCTTCGGGTGTGTTGTACACATGGAGGCTGACCCGCACCGAGTCTTCCCGTACACTCCGCCCCGCCTGGCAGTGCCCGTCGGAGCGGACCATAAAGCCCTCGCCGAACAGGATGAACCCCAGGTCCCGGGCATCGATCCCGCGGTGCCGGAAGGTCACCAGGCTCGTCCGGCGCTGCACCTCGGACTCCGCCGCCAGACTGGTCCGGCAGCCGAGCACCTCGTACGCCTCCAGCCGGCTCAGCCCGTCGGTCAGCTGCGCCGCCAGCGCCGTGGTCCAGCGCTCGATCCGGTCGGTGCCCGCCTCCTCCAGCCAGTCCAGCGCCGCCGCCAGCGAGGCGATCCCGGCCGTGTTCGGGGTGCCCTGCCAGCCCCCGGGCGAGAACTCCGGCCCCCGCCGGCCGCGGGCCCAGACCGCCCCGGTGCCCGGCAGCGCGAGCGCCTTGTGCCCGGAGAACACCAGGAAGTCCACGTCCAGCCGGTCCACCGACACCGGCAGGTGCCCGAAGCTCTGCGCGGCGTCCAGCGCGATCACCACCTCCGGGCCGACCGCCTCCCGCAGCCGGTGGACGTTCATATCGGCCCCGTAGACGTGGTGCACATGCGTGGCGGCCAGGAAGCGGGTGCGCGGCCCCACCGCCCGCGCCAGGGCGCGGACGTCGTAGTCGCCCGAGCCCTCCTGACACGGCAGCTCCCGGACCCCGATCCGCACCCCCTGACGGGCCAGCAGCTCCTGAACCTCCAGCCAGGGCGCCAGGTTCGCCTGGTGGTCGCCGAACGGCACGACGATCTCGTCCCCGTCGCGGAGGAACCCGGGCAGCCAGTCCCGCGCCACGGTCCGCAGCCCCTCCGAGGCCCCGCTGGTGAAATGCACCGAGGAGCGGCCCGGATCCGGATCGCCCAGGAACTCCTTGACCCGCTCCCGGGTCCGCTCCACCATCGCGGTCGTCCGGTTGGCCCAGGGGTAGGAGCCGCGCCCCGCATTGGCGTTGCAGGTGGTCAGGTACGCCGCCACCGCGTCCAGCACGGCCTGCGGCTTCTGCGCGGTGGCCGCGCTGTCCAGGTACGCCTGCCCCGGATGGCCGGCCACCAGGGGGAACTGGGCGCGCAACGGGCGCTGCCAGGCGGCCAGCGCCTCGAGTTCGTCCGTGAATCCGCCCATGTCAGTCACGCACCAGCGGGGCGCCCGCGTCCCGCCAGGCGATGATGCCGCCGGCCAGACTGCGGACGTCCGGATGGCCCATCCGGGTCAGCAGGGCTGCGTACCGGGCGGACTTCTCGCCCACCGGGCAGGCCAGCAGCACCGGCCGGGACCGGCTGAACGGCAGCCCGCCGCGGAGTAGTTCCTCGAACAGCTCGTCGACGATGTTGACCGAGCCGTCGATGTGCAGGGCGGCGAAGGCGAAGGGGCCGCGCAGGTCGACCACCAGCGGCTGTCCCGTCTCGATCCACTTCTGCGCCTCCCCGACCTCCACGACGGGGGCGGCGGCGAGCTCCGCACTCGTCAGCGTGGCCACCGAGTTCCGCACCGGCGGGCGCCCCAGCAGTTCCGGCCGGCGGCGGCCCACATAGCCCAGATAGCTCTCCGCCCGGTCGCACACGATGAACACGGCGGTCCGGCGCTCCGCCGACGCGGTGTCCAGCGGCTTCAGATGGCGGACCGCCCCCGCGTAGGCGGCCCCGCCGGTGGGGCCGGAGAGCAGCCCGCACCGGCGGATCAGGGTCAGCATGCCGTCGATGGCCTCGTCCGCGCCCACCGCTTCGATCACGTCGTACGTCGCCGGGTCGAACAGCCCGACCTCCTGCACCTCCTCGGCGGTGCGGATGCCGGGGATGAACTCCGACTTCTCCCCGACCAGACCGATCACCTGCACGGCCGGGCGGTGGGCGCGCAGCGCCGAGGCCACCCCGGTGGACGAGCCGGCGGTGCCCACACAGGCGATGAACCAGTCCGGGGCGCGGCCGTCCAGATCCGCGATGATCTCCGGGCCGGTTCCCTGGGCATGGGCCTCCGCGTTCAGCGGGTTGAAGTACTGGTCGGTGTGCAGGTGGGTGCTGCCGGGCTGGTTCAGCCGCTGGTGGAAGACGGTCAGCGGGTCCGAGGTGTCGGTCGGGTCGAGGCATTCGCTCTGCCCGGGCAGTTCCTCGATCTCGGCGCCCAGCAGCAGGAGCAGGTCCTTCACCTCCGGGATCCGCATCCGGTTGGTGACGCTCTTGAACGGCAGCCCGTGCAGGCCGGCGATCAGGGCCAGGGCCTTGGCGGTGTTGCCGCTGGACAGCTCGACGACCGTGGCGCCGCGGGCGGCGGCCTCCGGCAGCTGGTCGCGGGCCATGTTCCAGGCCGCCCGGTCCTTGAGCGAGCCGAAGGGGTTGAGCATCTCCAGCTTGGCGTACAGGTCGATATGGCGCAGCCCGTGCACCTGCGGGTCGATGCGCACCAGCGGGGTGTTGCCGATGGCCTCGGTGATGCTGTCGTACCTCATGCGTCCTGTCCCCCCGTGTCCGTGACCGGCCAGTACTGTTCGTCGAGGCGCCAGTGCCAGGTGCCACCTCCCTCCCGTACCGCGACCTTCCGGGCCACGGGCTGCTGTTGGGCCCGGGTGGCGGTGAAGTCCATGCAGTACCCGGCCGTGTTGGGGAAGGCGAGGAGGTCGCCCGGCCGCGGCAGGCCGGGCAGGAACACCGTCCGGCGGGTGATCAGGTCCGATTCCAGACACAGGTTGCCCAGCAGGTGCACGCCCACCGGGCCCCCGCCGCCCGCCGCCGGCCCGCCCCCGGGGCGGCGCAGCAGTACCGGGTCCATGAGCACTCCGTGCTCCTCCAGGCCGACGTCCGCGGCGTTCATCCCCAGCCGTACCAGCCACCCGCCGCCATCGGTCTCGCGCACCTCCAGCACTCTGCCGAGGGTCAGCCCGCACTGGTCCACCAGGGCCCGGCCGGGCTCGGCGTACAGATCGCACAGGCTGTCCAGCAGCAGGGTGCCCAGCGGGCGGCCCAGGCCGGGCGCGGGGCGGGACAGCAGTTCGTCGAGGTAGGCCGGCCCGGCGACCGGCCGGTATGCGGGGTAGAGCGCGAGCGCCCCCTTGAGCGTGCCGTTCTCGGCCCGCAGGCCGTAGCCGTGCCCGCCCCAGGTGAGGGGGGAGCGCCGGCCCATCACGGCGTCCGTGAGGGCGGTGGTGTACCGGTCCCACTGCCCGCCGTCGGCGAGGTAGCCGACCCCGAAGCCGCCGCCGATGTCGATCGCGCGCGGCCGGAAGTCCCGTAACCGCAGGTCCTCCATGGCCCGCAGACAGCCTTCCAGCGCGGTGGCCTTCTCGTCGATTCCGGTGGTGTCGAGGTGGTAGCCGACCCCGATCGGCTCCAGGGCGTCCCGGTGGTCCTCGAGCAGGTCGAGGAGCCGGCCGAGTGCCTTCACGGAGGTTCCGAACCGGCTGCGGCGGGAGAGCATCCGCGCCCCGGAGGTCTCGAACCCGGACAGCCGCAGCAGGATCCGGAGTCTGGGGAGCCCGTAGCCGCGCACCAGGCGTGCGGCCTCGGCCAGTTCGGCGGGACCGTCGGCGTTGACGACCACCCCGGACCGGGCGGCCAGCCACAGGAACTCCGGGTCCTTGGGCCCGGTCGCCAGGATCCGGTCCGGGGTGAACCCGGACCCGAGGGCGTGCTGCAGCTCGCCCAGGGACGCGGCGTCGAGTCCGGCCCCGGTGGCGGCCAGCCGGCGGACCAGGGCGCTGGAGCGGTTCGTCTTGTGCGCGAAGAAGACCCGGCCCGGAAGCCGGTGGCGGCGGAAGACGGCCTCGAACTCCGCCAGATTCCGGGCGATCCGGTCCGGCAGCACCACATTGAGCGGCGACCCGAGCGCGTCCGCCAGTGTGTGCAGGAACGGGCCCGAGCCCAGCAGCGATGCCAGGTCCGGGCCGAGCTTCGGTTCCAGGTACAGAGGAGCGTCGCTCATCCCGGCAGTTCCTCCCCGGCGAGGCAGGCGAACCGGACCGGCCCCGGCGGCGGTTCGTACGGCTCTGCCCATCATCGGGCCCGGTGTTCCCCGGCTCCAGGGTCCGTACGCACCCGGAACGGGTATCGGCCGGATCAGGCCGGTTCAGAGGCCGATGCTCATGAGAATGTCGTCACGGTCGTCGCCCGGAGCCACCCGCAGCGCACCCGGCCACCGGCCCACTTCCGTCCACCCCAGCCCCAGGTAGAACTCCTCCAGCCCGAGCCCCGCCCGTGCGCTGAGCTGGAGCCGTTCCAGCCCCAGCTCCTCGCGGGCGATCAGCCGGACGCGTTCCATGAGGGCGGCGCCGATGCCCCGGCGGCGGAACCGCGGGTGGGTCTGGACGTGGTGGACCACCCCGCAGTGCGCGATCAGGGGGTGCAGATCCCGCCGGAGGAGCAGCCAGCCGGCCAGGGCGCCGTCGACGCCGGCGAGGAGCAGCCTGCTGCGGTCCGGGTCCAGGGCGGCGGCCAGCCGGTCCACCACCGGCCCGACGTCCGCCGCGCCGACCGGCGGCATCGGCAGATCGGCGGCGATCACCGCACCGCCGGTGTTGACGACGGCCGTCCAGCAGTCGACCAGCTGCTCCCGGAGCTCCGGGGTCATCGCGTCGGGCCGGGTGAGCTGCCGGAACGCGGGGGCATCGGAGCCGGAACCCGTATCGGTCATGCCGGCCAGCCTGCCAGAACCGCCGGCCGCGGACCGCCACCACGCACCGCCGCCGGCGCGTACGGCCACCACGCACGGCAGCCGGCAGGCACGGGCTCAGGGCTGGGCGAGCACGGCCACCGCATTGTGGCCGCCGAAGCCGAAGGAGTTGCTGACGGCCACCTCGCAGGGGTGCTTCCTGGCCGTGCCCCGGACCAGGTCGATGTCCAGGCCGGGCTCGGGCTCGGTCAGCCCCGCGGTGGGCGGGACGGTGTCCTCGGCGAGCGCGAGGACGGTCAGGGCCGCCTCGATGACGCCCGCGGCCCCGAGGGTGTGCCCGAGGGAGCCCTTGGCCGAGGTGACGGGCGGCCGGTGCGGGAACACGCGGCTCAGGACGCCCGCTTCGACCGTGTCGTTCTGCCGGGTCGAGGTGCCGTGCGCGTTGACGTGGCCCACGTCCTCCGGGCCGATGCCGGCGTCCGCGAGGGCCGCGCGGACCGCCTGCTCGGCGCCGCGCCCCCGGGGGTGCGGCGAGACCAGGTGGTGGGCGTCGGTGGTGGCGCCGTAGCCGAGGAGGCGGGCGAGCGGCCGGGCCGTCCGGGCCGCGGCGTGCTCGGCCCGCTCCAGCACCAGCGCGCCGGCGCCCTCGGCGATGACAAAGCCGTCGCGGGTGGTGTCGAAGGGCCGCGACCCGGTGGCTGACAGCGCGCCGAGCTGGGCGAAGCCGGTCACCGCGAGCCGGGTGACCGCCGCCTCGGCGCCGCAGACCAGGGCGATGTCGCACTGCCCGGTGGTGATCAGGTCCCGGGCCAGGCCGAGGGCGGTGGTGCCCGAGGCGCAGGCCGTGCTCGTGGACAGGGCGGGTCCGGTGACGCCGAAGCGCAGCGCGATGTTGGCACAGGCCATATTGATCAGGTAGCCGGTGAGGAAGTACGGGGAGACGAACTCCGGGCCGTGGGAGGCCAGCCGGGCGAGCGCCGTGTCCTGGGTCCGGACCCCGCCCAGGCCGCCGCCGGTGACGACCCCGACCCGCCCGCCGTCCCACTGTCCGGGGTCGAGCCCGGCGTGGTCCAGGGCCTGGCCGACGGCCGCCAGGGCGAAGCGGTCCACCGGGTCCAGCCGGGCCGAGCCGCGCTGCCGCAGCACCGGATGGTCCGGCGTCGCGGGGACCCGGCAGCTCAGCGAGACGGGCAGACCGGTCAGTTCGGGGTCGGGAGCGGCGGTGGTGCGGCCCGCGCACACGGCGGACCACGTGCCGTCCCGGTCGCAGCCGGCCGCGGTGACCAGGCCCAGCCCGGTCACCGCGACTGAGGGACGTCGGCTCAACGAGCGGTCCTCCGGGCCCCGACGGCCTCGGCGAACTCCGCCAGGGTGGTGCCGCGGAGCTCGTCCTCCTCGACCTTGACGCCCAGCGTCTCGTGCACGGCGATGGCCATCTCCACGACCATGAGCGAATCGGTCAGCAACTCGCGCATGGGGGCGTCCGGCCGTACCTCCTCGGCGGGTACTTCGAACTTCTCGACCAGCAGGTCGCTGATCACCTGAACGATGGATTCCTGCGCGGAAATTGTCACGGCAACTCTCAGGTACGGTGGCGCGGGCGCTTGAATGCCCACATCAGTATCACGGCGGTGCATTTACTCAAAACCGGTCGCCGAGCGTCTTATTGATGCTTCGAAACACATGAGCGAGGATCATTCGTGCCCGATAGCGTTGACGAAATGATTGACATGGCCGGAGCCGAGCTCAAGCAGCTGACCCGGCTGCTCGGCCTGGCCGGCGAGACGGCCTGGGAGCGGCTGCTGGAATGGCTGGTCGACGACTACTTCCGGCTGGACGCGCTGGGGCTGGAGAACATTCCCGCCGAAGGCCCCGCGGTCATCGTGGCCAATCACTCCGGTGCCTGGGGGCTCGATGCATTCGTCCTCCACAAGGTCCTCACCCGCAGCGTCCGGCGCCCCCTGCACGTGCCCGCGGCGCCCCTGGCATTCCGGTTTCCGGTCATCGGTTCGTATGCCCGCAAGATCGGCGGCTTTCCCGTCAACCCCATGCTGGGATTGGAACACCTGAACGCCGGTGAACTCGTCGGAGTGTTCCCCGAAGGAATCGCCGGCCTGGAAAAGCCCTTCCGGGAGCGCTACCGGCTCCGGCCCTTCAGCCCCGGATTCGCACTCACCGCCCTCCGTGCGGGCGCCCCCGTCGTACCGGTGTCCGTCATCGGCGCCGAGGAGGCATGCCCCAAGATCGGTGAAGTCCCGGCCCTGGCCCGGTTCTTCGATCTCCCCTACTTCCCCCTCACGCCGCCGTTCCCGCTGCCCGCGAAATGGCGCATCACCGTCGGGGAGCCGATCCCCGCCCCCGAGGTCCCCGATTCCTTCGCCGCCCGCAAGGCCGCGGCCCGCGCCCTCTGTGACGAGGTGCAGGCCACGGTGCAGGCCATGGTGGACCGGGAACGGTCCCTGGCAGAGCCCGTGTTCGGCTAGCACCAGGGGCCAGACGCAAGGGCGTTGGATCTGATGTTTGATCATCCCGTATGTTTCTCAGGTTCGTTGAGGAGTGTTCGGGGGAGCAAGCGATGTCGAAGAAGTTCCGAGTGGCTGTGGGTGTGATGACGGCGTTCGCCACGCTGTCGCTGGCAGCGTGCGGGAGCGGTTCGTCCGGCAACGGGGCGGACGGATCGAAGGGCGGTGCTGCCCAAGGCGCGGAACAGGGGGCGGTACCCGCGGGCGCACCGAAGGAGCCTGTGCCGGCGGCGTTCGACAACACGAAGGGCTGGGAGATCAAGGACGACGAACACGAGTTGTCCGGGCCTGTGATCTCCGACGAGGCCCGGCTGGTTCTGCTGCGGTGGCACGAACGAGGTGGCAAGACGGCGCGCGTGGTGGCCAGGGATGCGAAGACCGGAACGGTGCGCTGGAGCAGCAAGCCGGTGGTCCGTCCGGAAGAGCCCAAGAGCGGGCGGCCCGTCGACTCCAAGGTGTTGCTGACACGCGGAGGCGGCAAGGAGTACGCCGTTCTCGCGGTCACCGGCAACGAGGGTGGTGACGGAGTCAACACGGCGAGCCCGGTCACCCGTCTCGCCGTGTACGACATCGCCTCCTCGGGCAACGATGCGAAGCCCCTGCGGGAGATCACCGTCCCGGGGCCGTCCCTCGGCTTCACGGCGCAGCGGGAACTGGGCATCGTCAACGTGGCGTCAGACCAGGGTGTGTCGCTCGTCGATGTGGTCTCCGGTCAGGTCACCACCTACGACAGGAACCACCCCGCGCTGAAGTCGCCCAAACCCTGCCGGCAACTCACCGGCACCTGCGACAGCAGGCGGGTGACGGTGGCCGGGCAGACGCCCGCGGGCCCGCTGGTCCAGGGCTACGGCGCCTTCTGGACCGGCGGCTGGTTCAGCGGCGACGTGGTGCCTGCCGGTGCCGCGCCCGAGCACGGCGGGCGCACGGTCACGGCCTCCGGCCTGCCGAACGGGGACGCGCTGGCATCCTGGCCCGACAAGGAGGGCAAGGCGCAGACCAACGTCTATGCGGTGCACGACGGAAAGACGGGCATGGTGCGCGCCTCCGTCGCGTGCGCGAACGAGAGGGACTCCGCCTTCACCCCCACGGTGTCGGGTGATGGCCGCCATGTGCTGGCCGGCCGCGTGGTGATCGACCTCCAGTCGGGGCAGGGCCACTGCTTCGAGCAGACAGACACCCGCAAGGCGATCACCGTCTCGACGGTGGACAAGGACGGCACCGCCTACGGCAAAACCTCCCAGTCGCCCGCAGGCGTCGACCTCTCCTCGGGCCAAGCGTCCCCGCTGCCAGAGGGAACTCTCCTGCCCACCGCGATCGGAGCCGACGTCGCCGTCTTCGGCACGTCGACCGCCGGCGGGGAGAGCATCCTGGTCTACCCCCGCCGCTGATCCGGGCCGCAACACTCGCTTCTCGTACCGCTCGCCGTCGAAGCCCGGTGGCCGGCCACCCCGGAACGGGGACCCGGCCTCCGGGTCCCCCTTCCGGGGGTCGGCTCAGCCGTCCTCAGTCGTCCTCGGTGACCGCCCGTACCTCGGGCCAGACCAGGGTGGTCGAGCCCCAGGCCAGCCCGGCGCCGTACGCGGTCAGCGCCACCCGCCGGCCCGGGGCCAGGGTGCCGGCGGCAGCCGCCTGGGCCATCAGCACCGCCACCGAGGCCGCCGCCGCGTTCCCGTACGTCTCGATGTGCGACAGCACCTGCCCGGGCGCCAGCCCCAGCTCGGCCGTGAGACCGTCCAGGATCCGCTGGTTCGCCTGGTGGGCGACCAGCAGGTCCAGCTCGCCCAGCTGCCACCCGGCCCGTGCCACGGCCCGGGTCACCGAATCGCACATGCCCACCACCGCCTGCTTGCGCACGGCCGGCCCGTCCATCCGGAACCACGGCGAGAACTCCTCCTCCGGAGCCTGGAGCGCCCGCTTGCGGGCCCGCGCACCGCCGCCCGGGATCTCCAGCAGATCCGCCTGCGACCCGTCGCTGCCCAGGTCGAACGGCCCGAACGTGCCGGGTTCGCCGACCGCACCGGCCCGCAGCACCACCGCTCCGGCTCCGTCTCCGAAGATGGCCCGCATCAGCCAGTCGTCCGGGTCGAGGAAGGCGCTGAACACGTCCGAGGCGACCAGCAGCACGCTGTCGAAGGTACTGGCGGCGACCATCGACGAGGCCACGCCCAGCCCGTACAGGAACCCGCTGCACCCCGAGGCCAGGTCGAACGCCGCCACCGGGCCGAAGCCCAGTCGCGCCGCCACCTCCGGGGCGCCGGCCGGACAGAGCCGGTCGGGGGAGAGGGTGGCCAGCAGGACCGCATCGGCCGAGGCGGTCCCGGCCGCCGCCAGCGCCCGCCGGCCGGCCCGGACGGCCAGATCGACCGTGGCCTCCCCGTCGGCGATCCGCCGCCGGGCCACCCCGATCCGCTCGCGGATCCACTCGTCGCCGATGGGCCGGTGCCCGCACAGCTCCTCGTTGGTGAGGACGCGCGGCGGCACATAGGCGCCGAGCCCCGCCAGGACCGCGGCCCGGCCGGGGCCCGGTGGTTGCACCCTGGGCACGCCGACCTCAGTCCGCGAGCCGCTGAGCGGCCCGCCGTACGTCGTCGGCGGCCTCGGCGCACCGCGCGGCGTGACCCAGCAGGATCATCCGGAACCGCTCGCCGGACTCGTCCGCGTTCCAGCCGTTGTGGCCGGCACAGGCCGCGAGGCTCTCCGCGTGCCGGTCCAGCCGGGCCGAACTGGCCCGCGCCAGCGATCCGTACGCCGCGGGTGCGCTGCCGTGCACCGGGAGCAGGTCGGAGAGGTCCCCGAGGGGGAGGAGGGCCACGAGCAGGGTCCGCGGATCGAGTGCGGCCGGCAGCCGGTCCGCACCGAGCTCCGGGGAGATCACCACCGGGCGGGCCGCCGCCGCGACCGCGCTCACGATCTCCTCGGCGACCCGCGCCGCGAACCCGGTCGCCGCGCAGCCGGACCGGGCCTCGCACAGACCGGCCGGGCCGGACGGAACGCCGGCGTCCGCACCGGGGGCGAAGAGGATCTCCGTCCCGGACTCGACGGCGAGGTCCCGCCAGGTGAACGACGTCAGTACCGGGTACACGGCGGCGGTCACCGGGGGGAACCGGCGCAGTGCCTCGGCCACGGCCTCCTCCGGGGTGGCCGCGGCCCCCACGGCGAGCAGCGCCAGGGCCTGGAGCGAGGTGCCCGCGGCGGCCTCGGACACCAGGGCGAGCAGGTGCGCGACACCCGGGACACGGTCCTCCGGGCCCGCGTCCTCCGGGCTCCGAGCCTCCGGCACCGCGGCTCCCGGCGCCCCGGTGTCCCGGACTGCGGCTCCCGGCGCCCCGGCTTCCGGTGCCGCGGGGTCCCCGTCCGCCGGGTACAGCGCGAGTCGTCGCCGCAGGGCTGCGGCCCGGGACGCGTACGTCCGGGTGCCCGCGGCGGCCGTCGTCGCCGCGAGGACCTCGCTGAGCAGAGTGTCCTCGGCCGCCGCCGCGGCCACCACCACGCGCCGGCTCAGCCGCAGCATGCGGCCGTACCAGTCGTCCCACTCCAGCGTGCCGTCCCCGCGCCGGGCCATGAGCAGCCGGCCCACCTCCTCGGCCACCGGTGCGGCCAGCTCCGCCACCGGGACCGCCGGCTCACAGGCCGCCGTCGCGTGCGGCGACAGCCCGTACCGCCGTCCGCCGGCCGTCAGGCCCACCGCGGGCCCCAGCGCGCCCGCCTCCTCGGCCCGGACCAGCAGGTCCTCCGCTTCACCGGCTCCTCCGGAGGGCACCAGGAAGGTGCCGAACGGCGTGCGCACCTGCACCGGTTGCCCGGACCCGGTCCGCCGCAGGTACGCCGGCAGCAGCCGCGTCACCCCCGCCCCGGACAGCGCGTCCGGCCCGAGTTCCAGGCCCAGCCCCAGCGCCCGGGCCGGGGCCGCCACCCACGGCAGCCGCTGCGCGACCATGGCCGCGCTGAACACGGCGTTCTCCAGGGGCCAGGCCGTCGCGGGCCGCCGCGCAGCCGTGTCGGCCTCGTTGTCCACAGTGGTCATCGGTCGGTCTCCCTCGTGGTCACTTGTCGCGCAGCATGTACGGCTGGTTGCCGACGACCTTGCCGTCGTAGGCCGTGATGAGCTTGTTGACCTGGTCCCGGTAGTGCGACAGCTCCCCGCGCAGCGAGTCGGAGTACGCCTGGGGGGCGTGCGACAGCGGGTAGTCGTACGTCTCGTCCAGCCAGTCCAGTTCGACCCAGTTGCCGGGGGTGTCGTGGGGCGAGGCCGGTCCGCGGCCGTCCAGGGTCGGGATCACATCGTGCTTGTTGACCAGACTGATCACCTGGGTGGTGTGGTCGGCGGGCCGCTTCCCGTCGATCGGGGAGCCCAGCGTGATCACATGGGTGACCCGGTACACCGAGGCCACGTCCAGGTCCGTCGCCAGGTTCATCGCGGTCAGCCCGCCCAGGCTGTGGCCGACGAACATGACCTCCGCACCCTCGGGCACCCCGGCCCGCTGCAGCAGCTTCTTCGCCGCCCGGGTGTACGTGGTGTCGGTGCGCAGCAGCCCGTCGAAGGCGCCCACCAGGTCCTGCGGGGTGCTGTTGCGGAGCCCTCCGAAGCTGGTCCCGGGCAGCAGCAGCACGTACCGGACGGCGCCGTCGGTGCACTCGATCCGGCGCAGCAGCACCAGGCCGTGGTTGCCCAGGGCCCCGATGTCGTTGATGTAGCTCACGAGGTCGTTGCCGGAGGTCGCCAGGCGCCTCGCCAGGATGGAGTCCGGCTCGGTCCGCTCGGCCCGTCCCGGCCCGGGGTTGAGGATGCCGAGCAGCGAACTCGGCAGGCCGAGGAACGGATCCGTGGCCGGGACCCCGCCGGCCAGCGTCACCCAGGAGAAGTCGTCGTTGACCGGGTTCTCGTCGAGCAGCCCCGCCAGCGCCAGCAGCTCCATGATCACGGGGCTGAGGGTGGTCAGGGCCCGGGTCACCCCCAGCTGCTCGACCAGCCCGTACAGCGCCCGCAGCGCCTCCGTCCGGTCCCCGGCCACCATGGCGTCCGTGAGGCGCCGGGCCGCCGCGGTCTCCAGGTTCGGGTGGTCGGCCGCAGCCGCCCTGATCCGCAGGGCGAAGGCGTCCACGGCCATGGCCACCTTGGCGGGCCGGCGGTAGGTCAGATTCCCTGCCATCCGGGCCAGTTCGCCGACGATCCCGCCGTTCGCCCCGAACCCGAGTCCCGCCGGGTTGGTCAGCGCCCGGGCGCAGGCCGCCGCCGCGCCGAAGGCCCAGACGGGACGCCGCAGCGCCTCCAGCCCGAACCGCCAGCTGCTCAGGGCGCCGGTCAGTTCCGCGCCCGCCTGCTTCGCCGTGAGGGCCGCGTCCGCCAGCAGCACCGAGGCGGCGATGAGGAGTTCGGGATCGGTGCCCCGGTCCGCGGCCGGCCCGGCCGGGGGAGGGCCGTCGGCGGTGCCTTTCGGCTGCCGCCGTACGGGGAGACGCCGATCCGCTGTGTCGACCACCTGAGGTGTCACTGTCCGACCTCTCGTCCTGTGCCACGGCTTCGCCGCCGCCTCGACCGCTGGGTGCGCAGGCATGGTGACACCGAACGTGATCCACACGACGCGGCTCCGAACCCGTCCCCGCACCCGAACCCCCGTACTGCACGGCAAGATCCGGCCCGACCGGGGGGATGACGGCGGAACCGCCGGGTTGACGCCCGCCAGGACACGCCGCCGCGACCGCCCGCCGGGACCGCCGGCCGGACCGCCCGCCGCGACCGCCGGCCCGACCGCCCGCCGACACGCTGCCGCCGCGTCCACGGCTGCCGGACCCGGACCGGCAGACTGGAGGAACCCGCCCGCGTGGAACACGGAGGACACAGATCACCGCGCACACCCCCCGGCACCCGTCCTCCGGCCCGCTGCTCTGCCTGGTCACCGGCGCGAGCGGCTACATCGGGGGCCGCCTGGTGCCCGAATTGCTGGACGCCGGCCACCGGGTCCGCTGCCTCGCCCGGTCCCCCGAACGGCTCCGCGACCACGACTGGGCCGGCCGGGCCGAGGTCGTCCGCGGAGACGTGACCGACGCCGAATCGACCCGGGCCGCCCTGCGCGGCGTGGACGTCGCCTACTACCTGGTGCACTCCCTCACCACCGGATCCGATTTCGAGGAACGCGACCGCGCAGCCGCCCGCATCTTCGCCGAACAGGCCCGCGCCGCGGGCGTCCGCCGCATCGTGTACCTCGGCGGGCTCGTCCCGGCCGGCGTGCCGGTCCGCCGGCTCTCCCCGCACCTGCGCTCCCGCGCCGAAGTCGGCCAGATCTTCCTCCGCGGCGAGGTCCCGGCGACGGTGCTGCGCGCCGCGGTCGTCATCGGCTCCGGCTCCGCCTCCTTCGAGATGCTGCGCTACCTGACCGAACGCCTCCCGGTCATGGTCACCCCCAGCTGGGTGGGCAGCCGGGTCCAGCCGATCGCCGTCCGCGACGTCCTGCGCTACCTCGTCGGCAGCGCCGGCATGCCCGCCGAGGTGAACCGGGCCTTCGACATCGGCGGGCCGGACGTCCTCACGTACGAGGAGATGATGCGCCGGTACGCCGTCGTCGCCGGCCTGCCCCACCGGCTGATCCTGCGCGTGCCGATGCTCACCCCGTGGCTGTCCAGCCAGTGGATCGGCCTGGTCACCCCGGTACCGAGCGGCCTGGCCCGGCCACTGGCCGAGTCCCTGCGCCACGAGGTGGTGTGCGACGAGCACGACATCGCCCGGTACGTCCCGGACCCGCCCGGCGCCCCCGTCCCCTTCGACCGGGCCCTCGCCCTGGCCCTGCGGCGGGTCCGCGAGGCCAAGGTGACCACCCGCTGGTCCAACGCCTCCCTGCCCGGCGCGCCCAGCGATCCGCTGCCCACCGACCCGGACTGGGCGGGCGGCAGCCTCTACACCGACCACCGCAGCCGCGCCACCGACGCCTCCCCGCACGCACTGTGGCAGATCATCGAGGGGGTCGGCGGCGACAACGGCTGGTACTCCGCCCCGCTCGCCTGGGCGGTACGCGGCTGGCTCGACCGGCTCGCCGGCGGTGCCGGCATCCGGCGCGGCCGGCGCGACGCGGCCCGGCTGCGGGTGGGCGACTCGCTGGACTTCTGGCGGGTCGAGGAGATCGAACCGGGCCGCCTGCTCCGGCTGCGCGCCGAGATGCGGCTGCCCGGACTGGCATGGCTGGAGATGTACGCCGACCCGGCCGCGGGGGACGACGGGCCCGGCTCCTGCTACCGGCAGCGGGCCCTGTTCCATCCGCACGGACTGCTCGGACACCTCTACTGGTGGAGCGTGTCCCCCTTCCACGCCGTGATCTTCGGCGGTATGGCCCGCAACATCACCCGCGCCGCCGAACGCCTCGACCCGGAGCCGAAGCCGAAGGCCGAAGCCTGAGCATGCCCAGGGACCCATGACCGTCGCCCTCGTCCTCTACACCTCCGACCTGCGGGTGCACGACCACCCGCCGCTGCGCGCGGCCCTCGCCTCGGCGGACCGGGTGGTGCCCCTGTTCGTACGCGACCACCGCATCGAGGCGGCCGGGTTCGCGGCCCCCAACCGGCTGGCCTTCCTCGCCGACTGCCTGGCCGGCCTCGACGCCGGGCTGCGCGCCCGCGGCGGCCGGCTGGTCCTGCGGTCCGGGGACCCGGTCGCGCAGGTGTGCGCGGTCGCCCGGGAGACCGGCGCCACCGAGGTCCACCTGGCCGCCGGAGTGAGCGGCTACGCCCAGGCCCGCGAGGCCCGGCTGCGGGAGGCGCTGGCGGGGGAGGGCCGGCGGCTGTCCGTGCACGACGCGGTCGTCACCGCCGTCGCCCCCGGCGCGGCGGTCCCGGCCGGCTCGGACCACTTCGCCGTGTTCACCCCGTACTTCCGCCGCTGGAACGCGCTGCCGCCCCGGCCGGTCCTGGGCGCACCGCGCAGCGTCCCGGTGCCCGAAGACCTCGCCTCCGAGGCCCTGCCCGCCCGCGGCGCCGTCGGCGGAGTCTCGCCGGGCCTGGCCCGCGGCGGTGAGGCCGAGGGCCGGGCCCTGCTGACCCGCTGGCTGCGCCGGGGCCTCGGGGCGTACGAGCAGAGCCACGACGACCTGGCCGGCGATGCCACCTCCCGGCTCTCCCCGCACCTGCACTTCGGCACCGTCTCGGCCGTCGAGACCGTCCGGCGGGCCCGCGCGGCGGGCGGTCCCGGCGCCGAGGCCTTCGTACGCCAGGTCTGCTGGCGGGACTTCCACCACCAGGTGCTCGCCGCCCGCCCCGAGGCGGCGGCCGAGGACTACCGGCCCCGGCACGACCGGTGGCGCACCGAACGGGACGCGGCGGAGGAGATCCGGGCCTGGAAGGAAGGCCGTACGGGCTACCCGGTCATCGACGCGGGCATGCGCCAGCTGCGCCACGAGGGCTGGATGCACAACCGGGCCAGGCTGCTGACGGCGAGCTTCCTGACCAAGACGCTCTACGTGGACTGGCGGATCGGCGCAGCGCACTTCCTGGAGCTGCTGGTCGACGGCGACGTCGCCGACAACCAGCTCAACTGGCAGTGGGTCGCGGGCACCGGGACCGACACCCGGCCCAACCGGGTGCTCAACCCGACGGCCCAGGCCCGCCGGCACGACCCGACGGGCGCCTATGTGCACCGCTGGGTGCCCGAACTCGCCGGACTGCCCGCGCCGGACGTCCACCGGCCGTGGCGGATCAGCGGCCCCGAGCGGGCCCGCTTCGACTACCCGGACCCGGTGGTGGACCTGGTCGACGCCCTCGGCCGGTTCCGGCGGGCCCGCGGCCTGGACTGAGCCGCCGCCCCGCCCGTATGGCGGTGGCCCACACCCCTCCGGCCCGGACTGTGGGGTTCCACACCATGGGCGGTCCGTCCGGCTGTCTCTAGCGTTTCCCGCCATGACGAGCCAATTCAAGGCCCCCGCCGGCACGGTGGACCTGTCCGGGCGCAGCGCCATGGTGACCGGCGGCGGCAGCGGCATCGGCCGGGCCTGCGCGCGGGCCCTGGCCGAGGCCGGAGCCCTGGTGCACGTGGTCGACCGCGATGCCGAGGCGGCGAAGGAGGCGGCCCGGGAGACCGGAGGCCGGGCGTATGCGGTGGACCTCGCCGATGCCGAGGCGGTCCGCGGGCTCCCCGGTGCCATGGACATCCTGGTCAACAACGCCGGACTGCAACACGTCGCCGCCATCGAGGACTTCCCGCCGGACCGCTTCGAGCTGATCCAGAGGGTGATGGTCACCGCCCCGTTCCTGCTGCTCCGGCAGTGCCTGCCGCACATGTACGCCCAGGGCTGGGGCCGCGTGGTGAACGTCTCCAGCGTGCACGGTCTGCGGGCGAGCGCCTTCAAGTCCGCCTATGTGGCCGCCAAGCACGCCCTGGAGGGGCTGAGCAAGGTCGCGGCCGTCGAGGGCGCCCCGCACGGGGTGACCAGCAACTGCATCAGCCCCGGCTATGTCCGGACCCCGCTGGTCGAGCACCAGATCGGCGCCCAGGCCGAGGCGCACGGGATCGCGCCCGATGACGTGGTCACCGACGTCCTCCTCAAACGCTCCGCGATCAAGCGGCTGATCGAGCCGGAGGAGGTCGCCGCGGCAGCCGTATGGCTGTGCGGCCCGCACACCGGATACCTCACCGGAGCCTCCATCCCCCTCGACGGCGGCTGGGGCGCCCACTGAACTCCCTTTCCCCGTCCCGTGCCCATTCCCCGTCCCGTTTCCGCTCTGCTCAACGAAACAGGTGAGTACCCGCCATGAAGCCTGCCAGCACCCCCCGGTCCGCTCCGCCGGCCCCCCGGCCCGGCGGAGGCGGCCTCGGCCGCATCGTCTCGGCCAGTCTGATCGGCACCACCATCGAGTGGTACGACTTCTTCCTCTACGGTTCGGCCGCCGCCCTGGTGTTCAACAAGCTGTTCTTCCCGTCCAGCGACCCGCTCGTGGGCACCCTGCTCGCCTTCCTCACGTACGCCGTCGGCTTCGCCGCCCGCCCGCTCGGCGGCATCGTCTTCGGCCACTACGGGGACAAGATCGGCCGCAAGAAGCTCCTGGTGCTCAGCCTCGTCCTGATGGGCGGCGCCACCTTCGCCATGGGCCTGCTGCCCACCCACGCCTCCATCGGCGTCGGCGCCCCCATCCTGCTCACCCTGCTCCGCCTGATCCAGGGATTCGCCCTCGGCGGTGAATGGGGCGGCGCCGTCCTGCTGGTCTCCGAGCACGGCGGCGACAAGCGCCGCGGGTTCTGGGCCTCCTGGCCCCAGGCCGGCGCGCCCGGCGGAAACCTCCTGGCCACCGGTGTCCTGGCGCTCCTCGCCGCCGTCCAGTCGGATGAGGCCTTCCTCGCCTGGGGCTGGCGGATCCCCTTCCTGCTGTCCGGCCTGCTGGTGGTCATCGGCCTGTGGATCCGTATCTCCGTCTCCGAATCCCCGGTCTTCCTCGAGGCCCAGCGCAAGGCGGCCGAGGCGGCGGAGGCAGGGGTCAGGGAGAAGCCCCCGGTGGTGGAGGTCTTCCGGACCGGCTGGCGCCAGGTCCTGACGGCGATCGGCACCCGGCTCGGCGAGAACGTCTCCTACTACATCCTCACCGCCTTCCTGCTCGTCTATGTCACCGTGCACCTGGAACTGCCCAAGAGCACCGCACTGAACGCCGTGCTCATCGGCTCCGCCGTCCACTTCGTCACCATCCCGATGTGGGGTGCCCTCTCCGACCGGATCGGGCGGCGGCCGGTGACGCTCATCGGGGCGGTCGGCATGACCGGCTGGGCCTTCGTCTTCTTCGCCCTCCTGGACTCGAAGTCGTTCCCGGTCATCGCCCTCGCGGTCACCGTCGGACTGCTGCTGCACGGGGCCATGTACGGGCCGCAGGCGGCCTTCATCTCCGAGATGTTCGACACCAAGGTCCGCTACTCGGGCGCCTCCATGGGCTCCCAGCTCGCCTCCATCGTCGGCGGTGCGCTCGCCCCGATCATCGCGGTGGAGCTCCTCAAGGACTACGGTTCCCCGACCCCCGTCTCCGTCTACCTCGCCTTCACGGCGGGGATCACGGTGCTCACGGTCTGGGCGGCCCGGGAGACCCGGGGCCGCGACCTGGCCCGGGACCGGGCCGCGGACGAGGACGAGGCGCAGCCGGCCGGGGCCGCGCCCGCCGCCCGTCCCGAGCCCCTGGCGGCTCCGGCCGTCAGCCGCCGAACCGGGCCGTGATGCGCTGGAGCGGGACCAACTTGAAGTTCTGGTTGCCGCTGGTGCCGGGGGCTCCGTTGGAGCCGTCCTGGCAGACGAACACGCCGTTCGGGAAGGCCGGGCCGAGGCCCGCGGCGGTGGCGTCGATGCCGTCGGTGTCCTCG
This sequence comes from Streptomyces venezuelae, assembly GCF_008642295.1. Lineage (GTDB taxonomy): Bacteria > Actinomycetota > Actinomycetes > Streptomycetales > Streptomycetaceae > Streptomyces > Streptomyces venezuelae_C. The sequence continues at coordinate 6,579,155 of NZ_CP029190.1, forward strand.
CAGTCGTCGGCCGCGGTGCCGTTGGCGACCGAGAACCGGCCGAGGTAGGCGCCCGAGGCGCGGTCGTAGACGGTGAAGTCGTCGCTGCCCTGGGAGGAGACGTAGATCCGGTTCCCGGCGGCGGTGATGCCCTCGGTGTCGGCGGTGAGGTGCCCGCCGGAGCCGGTGGAGTCGAGCCGGGTGCGGCCGGTACCCGCGCCCGGCTCGGCCCCGTACACCCACACGCCGGCGTCCTCTTCTCCGAGGTAGAGCCTGCCGGAGGTCTCGTCGGCGTAGCAGCCCTCGACGGCCGAGCCGGTGTCCCACAGCCGGACCGAGGTGGCGGTCACGGAATCGCCGCTGACCGCCAGCTCCCACTGCTCGACGCGGCCGGAGGTGGAGTTCGGGAAGGCGTACAGCTTCCCCGAGACCGGGGAGGTGTAGAGGCAGATGCCGTGGGCGGTGACCTCGGTGGGGATGTCCTTCAGCCGCTTGAGCTGCCGGGTCGCGGGGTCGATGCGGTAGACGTGCATGGCTCCGTTGCCGCCGGCGGCCTCGTCGTCCGCCGAGACGACGATGTTGCCGCGCAGGTCGACGTTGTTGCCGTGGTCCCCGCTGATCCGCTGGATCCGGGCGCCGGACAGGTCGTAGACCTCCAGCGCCCCCTTCTTGTCGGTGCCGACCACCACGGACTTCGCGGGGTCGGTCGGGTGCACCCAGATCGCCGGGTCGTCGGCGGCATCCCCGCTGTGCGAGACCGGGGCGGTCTCCACGGTCGCGGTGACCGAGACGGAGGCGGACGCGGAGACGGACGGGGCGGCGGACGCGGAGGCAGACACGGACGTGGGCGCGGACGCCGCGTGGGCCGGGGCGGCGGCCGGCACGGCCAGAGCGGCCAGGACGGCGGCGGGCAGGGCGGCGGCGCGGACGGAAACGGTGAGTGTCACCGGGATTCCCCTCGGTCGGACGGCGGTCACGTCGGGTGACGGACAGAGGGAGGGTAGGGAGGTCCGGCGAGCACCGCGTTAACGGCGGCTGACCGCCCTGGGCCGCCTTGTTCATATGATCGTCCACCCGGGGGAATCCCGCCGTCCCGGCCGTAGCACTCGCGGCCGGGCCGGAGCGCCGGGAGGGGCCGGGGAGACGGCGTGTGACCGGTGGGACGCGCTGTGCGCCCGTCGGGAGCCACGGCGGCCCGGAGGTGCTACAACTGGGTTCGTGACCCTTCCTCGCCACCCGTGCCGGGCCCGCCGGTGCGGTCACCTCTAGGCATCAGGTTCAGGAGCGTCGCCGGCCAGGTATTCGTCCTCCAGGTGGCGATCGTGGTGTTGCTCGCCGCCGGAGCGCTGCTGGCCCTGCTGCTCCAGTCGCGGCACGACGCCGACCGCGAGGCGCGCAACCGGTCGGTGGCCGTCGCCGAGACCTTCGCCCACTCCCTCGGCCTGCAGGACGCACTGAAGACCTCCGACCCGTCCGCGGTCCTGCAACCCCTCGCCGAAGAGACCCGCAAGGCCGCCGGGGTGGACTTCATCGTGGCGATGGACACCCAGGGCATCCGCTACACCCACCCCCAGCCCGACCGCATCGGAAAACCCTTCGTCGGCACGATCGAGCCCTCCCTGGCCGGGAAGGTCCACACCGAGAGCGTGGAGGGGCCGCTCGGCAAGGAGATCCAGGCGGTGGTGCCGGTCACCGCGGACGACGGCGAGGTCGTCGCCCTGGTGTCGGCCGGCCTGACCGTGGAGAACGTCTCGGGTGTCCTCGAACGCCAGCTCCCCGTCATCCTGCTGGCCATCGCGACCGGCCTCGGCCTGGCCACCGTCGGCACCGCGCTGATCAGCAGACGGCTGCGCCGGCAGACCCACGGGCTCGGCACCCAGGAGATGACCCGGATGTACGAGCACCACAACGCGGTGCTCCACGCCGTCCGCGAAGGGGTGGTGATCACCGACGGCGAGGGACGGCTGCTGCTCGCGAACGACGAGGCCAAACGGCTGCTCGGGCTCCCCGAGGAGACCGACGGCCGCAATATCGCGGACCTACCGGGCCTGGACCGGCGGATGGCGGACCTCCTGCTGTCCGGCCGGGAGGCCACCGACGAGGTGGTCGAGACCGGCGACCGGCTCCTCGTGGTCAACCAGCGGCCCACCCACCCCCGGGGCCGCCCCGAGGGCACCGCGGTCACCATCCGCGACTCCACCGAGATGCAGATCCTGACCAGCCGGGCGGAGACCGCCCGCAGACGGCTCAAACTGCTGTACGACGCGGGCGGGGACGTCGGCACCACCCTCGACGTGGTCCGGACCGCCGAGGAGCTCGCCGCCGTGGCCGTACCCCGGTTCGCCGACTTCGTCACCGTCGACCTGGCCGATCCGGTGCTCGGCGGCGACGAACCCGGCCCCGGCGCCGACATGCGTCGCACCGCGGTGAACGGCATCCGCTCCGACCACCCCCTCTACCCCCTCGGCCGGCTGATCGACTTCCTGCCCTCCACCCCCCAGGCCCGCGGCTACGGCACCGGCCAGGCGGAACTGGTACCCGATCTGTCCGACGCACCGGGCTGGGTCGCCCAGGACCCGCCCCGCGCCCGGGCCATCGTCGACTACGGCATCCACTCCCTCATCGCAGCCCCCCTCAAGGCCCGGGGCGTGGTCCTCGGAGTGGTCAACTTCTGGCGCTCGGAGAAACCGGAGCCCTTCGACGAGGACGAGCTGTCGCTCGCCGAGGAACTCGTCGCCAGGGCGGCGGTCAGCATGGACAATGCGCGCCGCTACACCCGGGAACACGCACTCGCCGAAACCCTCCAGCGCAGTCTGCTGCCGCGCGCCCTGCCCGAGCAGAGCGCCATGGACGTGGCGCACTTCTACCTGCCCGCCCAGTCAGGGGTGGGCGGCGACTGGTTCGACGTGATCCCGCTGCCGGGCAGCCGGGTCGCGCTGGTCGTCGGCGACGTCGTCGGCCACGGCCTGCACGCCGCCGCCACCATGGGGCGGCTGCGGACGGCGGTGCACAACTTCTCCTCCCTCGACCTGCCCCCCGACGAGATCCTCGCCCGCCTGGACGACCTCGTCCAGCGCATCGACCGCGACCGCGACCACGACCAGGTCGGGGACGGCGACGACCAGGACAGCAGCGGCGTCATCGGCGCGACCTGCCTCTACGCCGTCTACGACCCGGTGTCCCAGCACTGCACCCTGGCCCGGGCCGGCCATATGCCGCCGCTGGTGGTCGCCCCCGACGGCACGACGGAGATCGTGGAACTGCCGGCCGGACCCCCGCTCGGACTCGGCGGCATGCCCTTCGAAACCGCGGAGCTGTACCTGGAGGAGGGCAGCCAGCTCGTCCTGTACACGGACGGACTGGTCGAGGAGCGGACCCGGGACATCAGCGAGGGACTGGAACTGCTGCGCACCGCACTGAGCCGGCCCGGCCTGGACCCGCGCGACAGCTGCACGGCCGTACTCGAGGCCGTCCTGCCGGCCCGGCCGGCCGACGACGTGGCCCTGCTCATCGCCCGGACCCGCACCCTCGGCCCGGACCGGGTCGCCCAGTGGGAGGTGCCGTTCCAGCCGGACGCGGTCGGCGCCATCCGCAACGCCGCGGCGAAAAAACTCGACGGGTGGGGCCTCGAGGAGCTCGGCTTCGCCACGGAACTGATCCTCAGCGAACTGATCACCAACGCCCTGCGGCACGGCACCGCCCCGGTCCTGGTCCGGATGCTGTACGACCACGCCCTGACCTGCGAGGTATGGGACGGCAGCAGCATCGCCCCGCACCTGCGGTACGCCGCCAGCACGGACGAGGGCGGGCGCGGACTCTACCTGGTGGCGCAGCTCAGCGAACACTGGGGCACCCGCTACACGCCGTTCGGCAAGGTCATCTGGGCAGAACAGGCCCTCCCCGGCCCCGGCTCCCCGACCACCGTCCCGGAACCCGACCTCTCGGCCTTCCTGGACGCCGAACCCCTGTGAAACCCCGGCTCCCTTAGCCGATGGACACCACCCGGGCCCACGCGGGCGGGGCGTCCGGGACGTAGCCGGGGTCGTCCTCGTCGTACGACCCGTGCTGCCGGGGGAACAGCCCCACCACCGTCCGGCACGGCGGCCGGGTGTCCGGCCAGCGGGTCTGCCCGTCGGTCAGCACCACCATCACATCCGGCCGGGGCCGTGTGCGGAGCGCCCGGGCGAAGCCCGCGCGCAGGTCCGTACCCCCACCGCCCAGCAGCGGGATTCCCTCGGCCCGGCACAGCCGGTGCACCAGGTGGGCGGCCGTGTCGCACGGCAGTACGGTGACCAGGTCACGGCGGCCTCCGACGGCCCGGGAAATCTCGGCTACCTCGTGGAGCGCGCTGCCCAGTTCGGTGTCGCTGACCGACCCGGAGGTGTCGATGACCACGGACACCCGGGGCGGTCTGCGTCGCAGGCTCGGCAGTACGGCGCCGGGCACCCCCGCCGAGCGCCGCGAGGGGCGGCCGTAGGTGTAGTCCTCGCCCACACCGGGGCCGGAGGCGGCCGAACGGACCGCCGCGCCCAGCAACTCCCGCCACGGCTGGGGTGGGTGGAACACCTCCTCGGCCCACCGCTGCCACCCCTTCGGGCTGTTCCCGGGCCGGCCGGTGATGCCCTGGGCGACCCGGAACCGCATCGCGTCCCGTTCCTGCGCACTGAGGCCGTGCGCCCCGGCCGGGCCCAGGTCCCACTCGCGTTCCAGACCGTCGGCGCCACTGCCGCAGTCCAGCCAGGCGAGGTCCTGGGTCTGTGGCCCGAGCCCGAACCGGCCCAGGTAGTCCTCCATGAGCTCCCCGGGAGGCAGGCCCAGGGTCTCCGGCCGGATCGCGCCCTCGGGCCGGACCAGCCCGTCGCCGAACACGTCGTCGTTGATCTCGCAGTCGGCGGCGATGTTCATCCGGAGCCGGTCCCCGAGGCCGGTGAGGCCGCGCTCGCGGGCGACCCGGTCGCTGCGGCCGTGATGGTCGCGCAGCAGGTGCGACACCTCGTGCACCCATACCCCGGCCAGCTCCTCCACCGGGGTCCGGTCCACGAACGCCGGCGCGACATAGCACCGCCAGTGCCGGTCGACGGCCATCGTCGGGACCCGCCGTGACTCCACGACGTGCAGGGCGAACAGTGCCGTCGCCAGGTACGGGCGGACCCGGGCGGCGTACAGCCGGGCGGCGTAGAGCTTGTCGAGATCCAGGGCGCGGGCCTCCGGTCGGCCGGGGATCACCGGCCGGCCCCTGCCCCTGCCCCGGTCCGGTTCGCCGCCCGGTCCGCGCGCCGGGACAGGGACACCGCGCCGGCGAGCCGTTCGATCGAAGCCGGCACGTCCCAGTCCTCCCGGCGCAGCGTGGCGAGGGTGGTCGCGGGGACGACCAGCAGGTCCGGGGCGCCGGTCTCCAGCGCCCGGGCCAGGAGCGCCCAGGCCGCATCCCAGCGGGACTTCTCCGGCCGCTGACCGACCGCCGCGACCACGGCGTCGAGTGCGGCCTGCCGCAGGTCCCCGCGCTCCGGCAGGACGGCACCCTCGGGGTCGGCGAGGAGCACCTCGGGGTCCGGCAGGTCCATCCGGTCCAGGGCGGCCAGCAGCTCCAGCCCAGGCCCGTCCCCGACCGTGCCTCTGACCAGCATGGACAGCACCTCTCGGGAAGCGCCGGCCGCAGTCGCGAAGGCGATCAGGCACAGGGTCGTCTCCCAGCTCCGGGGCGACGGCCAGGGGCCGCCCCGGCGGGCTTCGCCGTCCGGCAGCCGGTGGACGAGCCCGGGGCGGGCGGACAGCAGTCCGCACACCGCCCGGCGGGCGAAGGCCACGGCCTCCGGCAGCCTCGAAGGGTCGAGCCGGGGGAGGGTGGCCCGCGGCCAGGTCCCACCGAGGCCGCGGACCACGACCTCGTGGTCGTGGGCCCATTGAAGGTGGACGAACCGGTTGGCCAGGGGCGGGCTCAGCTCCCAGCCGTCCGCCGCCGAGGCCCGCGGATTGGCGGCGGCCACGATCCGGACCCCGGGCGGCAGTTGAAGAGCGCCGATCCGCCGTTCGAGTACGAGGCGGAGCAGGGCGGCCTGAACGGCCGGGGCAGCGGTGGACAGTTCGTCCAGGAACAGCAGTCCGCGGCCGGCCCGAACCAGCCGCACGGCCCAGTCCGGCGGGGCCATCGGCACACCCTGCTCGGCCGGATCGTCCCCGACGATGGGCAGGCCGGAGAAATCGGACGGCTCGTGCACGCTGGCGACCACGGTGGTCAGGGGCAGGTCCAGGGAGGAGGCGAGCTGGGTCAGCGCCGCAGTCTTGCCGATCCCCGGCTCACCCCACAGGAGTACGGGCAGGTCGGCGGCCACAGCCAGCGTCAGGGCCTCGAGCTGGGTGTCGGGGCGCGGCTCGGTGGTGGTGTCGCGGAGCAGCGCCAACAGTGCGGCGGCCACATCCAGTTGGGAGGTGGTGTGAGCAAGCATGAGTGATCACCTATGGGTTCGGAGGGAAGAGGAGAAGATCAGCGCACGATGGCGTGGCGCGGGCGCGAATGCTGCCAACGGGGACGGACCGGACCCGGAAGCAGCCGGCCGGGAGCGGGTCCGAACAGGCCGGCGCGGAACAGGCCGTATGTGATCCGCCGGCGCGCGGCGGCCTCCAGCTCGTCCCGCAGCGCGCCGCTGCGCAGCACGGCGTCGGGGCCCAGCAAGCCCTCGACGACTGCCAGTGCACCGGAGGAGTCACCGTGGCGCAGGCGTTCTCGGACGTCGGCCAGGTTCTCCGGCCGGCGGTGCGCCTCGTCGATCAGCCGGAGGCAGGGGAGGGGAGTGCCGGACAGGGCGGCCAGCAGTTCCTCCCGACGGATCTCGGCCGGATCGTGGTCCAGTGCGGCCAGTACCCCGTCGACCAGGGCGATCCGGTGCCGGGCGCCCCGGCAGTCCACCATGCGCGGCTGCCCGGGCCCGTCCGGGGTACGGTCCGCGGCCCCGGCCGGCACGTGATCCGGTACCAGTGCCGAGGCGACCAGCGGATGCAGCCGGTCGGGACCGATGGCACCGGTGCGGATCAGTTCCAGGTCGGGCAGCACCCAGGTCGCGGCGTCGGGCAGCACCGGCAGGACCGGCCGCATACCGTCGGAGCCGCCCGTGGGCGCGGCCGAGATCCGCGCCTTGTCCCCGGTCAGGTCGAGCAGCAGACGGTTGCGGGCTCCGATCCGTACGGTGACGGCACCGGTGGTACGGCCCTCCGCGCGGAGCAGGATTCCCGCCTCGGCCGCCCACCGGTCGACGGCACAGCCCAGCTCCGGCGGTACCGGTCCGGGCTCTGGCGGTCCGGCTGCGGACGGCCGATCCGCCCCGGCCCGGATCCCCAGTTCCCCGGACCGGCGCGCGTCCCACAGGTGGCGGTGCAGGTCGAGGCGGAACCGCCGGTCGGGATGAGGATGGGGATGCGGGTGAGGGTGGGCGCGGGCCAGGGAGTGGGAACCGTCCCACAGGGCGAGGCTGATCCGCTGACCGGCATCCGCCCACGCCGGCGGCGTCCGGACCACCAGGTGCACCGGGCGCACGCCCCTGCACCCCGCCGTCTCGTACCGGGCCAGCGCCACGGTCAGTCCCGGGCGCAGCAGCCCGTCGGGAGCGATCCTCGGCATGTGCCAGCGCAGCAGGTCGGGCGCCAGATGGCGGAGGTCGGACCGGACCCGGTCGGCCAGTTCCCGGCCGTGGGTACGGGCCACGGAACGAAGGTCGAGGTCGACATCGATGGCTGCGGCGGCACAGGCCCCCGCCCAGTCCCCGGTGGCACGGCGGGCGGTCGCAGTCTCGATCATGGGCGGCGGCACGGCGTATTGGCGCACGCGCAGCCAGAAGGAAGGAAAGGAGGAAAGGGATGCGCCGTTCGCGGTCTGAGTGAGCATCAGCACTCACCTTGCGCGGACGGGACCCCCGATCTGTTCGTGGAGTGAGTCGTCATCGTGGGGGAGCCTAGGCCACCCCCACTCCGCTCTGCCAGGCCTTTTCCTCAGTCCTCGGCGAGGACGATCAGTGAGTCACCCTCGGTGAAGCGTACCCGCTGCCGCTTGTCCGGGTTGATCCGTACGCCGTAGTCGGGGCCGATGCAGGCCCGGGCGCCCAGGCGGTAGCCGACCGCGCAGGCACCGCGGCGGCGGGCCGCCTCGACTGCGGTGGCGAAGGTGAGGTCGACGCCGGTCCGGACGTAGTCCGCGGCCGGCTTCAGGTACAGCTCGTTGCCCTCCGCGCGGAAGAGTTCCTCGAAGACGTCGGCGAGGTGGCGGCTTTCCGAGATCTGGGTCATCAGGAGGCTGATCAGCCGGCCGCTGACGATGAAGTCGGCGCCTTCGCGGGCGGGTGCGAGAAGGCGGTTGCCGTCGTCTGACATTTCGGTGGTGAGGGCGAGTTCCCGGTCCGCGGTCTCCCCGATGGCCCGCAGGTGGAGCAGAGTGACCAGCGTCCGGTCGTCCGTCGAGGACTCCTCGGTGTGCTCGCCCATGACGATCACGCCGTCGTACCCGGGTACGTCCAGCTTGGCCAGCACCTCCGGATCGGTGATGTCTCCGCTGTGGAAGGACACTTCGAGGTGCCGGAGCTGTGATGCCGCACGGTCCCCTGCGCCGAGCGGTGTCGCGGCCGGGTCGAGGGCGACCACGTCCAGGATGCTTCCGGGGCCCACGTACTGGTCCAGCTGGGCCACGACCAGCGGAGCGCGGCGGTTCCAGCCGAGCAGGAGCAGGCGTTCGGCGAGCGGGGTCCGGGGGCCGGCCGCCGGGACGATCGCCGTCTCGTCCACGCAGCCGGCCATGTCCTCCCGTACGACCGTGTCGTCGTCCCGGGAGATGACGATGATCCGGTCGCTCGCGGCGATCGGGGTGCCCGGCTCCGGGTTGAGTGCGACGCGGCCGTCGGCGTGCAGCAGGCCGACCGCCGAGGAGGTGGCGAAGGACAGCAGGGCCTCGCCGAAGGTACGGCCCGCGAGCTCCTCCGCGCCGGTGGAGTAGAACTCGTCGCCCGCGAAATCCAGGAGCTCCTGGTACACCAGGGAGAGGCCGGGCTGACGGGCGGTCTGGACGAGGAGCCGGGCCACGATGTCGTCCACGCACAGGACGTGCCCGCCCCGTCCGGCGGCCAGCCTGGCGGTCAGGTGATTGCGGGCGTCGCGGACGGCGGCGACCACCACCGCGCCGCAGGTGTCCGGGACGGCTGCGCCGAGGGCGAGCAGGGTCTTCACCACCTGGGCGTCACCCGCGTTGCCCAGGTCACCGGCCCGGCCCGGGTGTGCGGTGTCCGCGCCGGCGGGGGCGCCGGCATCCCCCTCGGCGGGGAGGACCAGCACGGCCTGGGCCGTCTGCGGGCTCACCCGGCACAGTTCGGCGGGGTCGGTGGTGCTGCCGTTGCGGCAGATGATCCGCGTCCTGCCGCGGTCCCGGTCGGTGAAGCGGGTGGCGATCTCGTCCTCCATCTCCACCTTGTCCTTCGGGGCGAGGACGGCGATGGCCGACCGGCGCTGGTTGGCGTTGGCCGCCACCAACTCCCCGACCACCGGGAAGACCTGGTCGGACCAGCCCAGGACCACGGTGTGCCCGGTCTCCAGCACGGTCGAGTGGCCGAGGCGCAGCGACATGATCCGCCGGTTGATGCCGGTGGTGATCAGACTGACCAGGGTGGACACGAAGAGCAGGGCGACCAGCGCGAGCGAGACGGAGGCGAGCACATGTACGGGCGAGCCGAGCGCGCCCCCGATCTTGAGGGTCTGCCCGACGCTGGCCCACACCGCCGCGAGCCGTCCGGAGAGGGTGGCCGGGGCCGAGGGATCGGACCAGACGAGGACCGCGCTCGCCGGGACCACCACGGCGAGGCAGGCCAGGGCGAACCAGCCGATCAGCGCGGCGGTTCCGCCCGCCACCAGATTGTCGAACCGGTACCGGAGCCGCAGGCGGAGTGACGCCGATGCCGACGTGGACGGGGGGTGGTGCTGCGCCATGCAAGCTCCCGGGCATGAGACGCGCCAGTCGGGCGGCTGCCCGCCGCCCTCGTGATCACCCTAGGGAATTCCCGGCGGCCCTCCGGCCGGGAGGAGCACGGCCTCACCCGGAGGTATGAAACCGCACGGCGCAGCGCGTGAGCCGTGTCTCACCCGGCCGGTGGCGCTTGTCTATGCAACGAGTTGCATAGAAGGATTCGGGGCATGGCGCTTGAGCACGCGATCCTTGTCTCCCTGCTGGAGAAGCCGGGCTCCGGATACGAGCTGGCCCGCAGGTTCGACCGGTCCATCGGATACTTCTGGACCGCGACCCACCAGCAGATCTACCGCGTGCTCAAACGCATGGAGGGTGACGGCTGGATCGACGTCCGCGATGTGCCGCAGCAGGCGCGGCCGGACAAGAAGGAGTACTCCGTCACCGCCGCCGGCCGGGACGCGCTCTCCGCCTGGCTGCACGAGCCGATCCAGCCCGACAGCGTCCGGCACGAGCTCGCGGTGAAGATCCGCGGCGCCGCCTTCGACGACCCGGCCGCCCTGATCCGCGAGGTCGAGCGGCACCACCGGGAGCACGCCGGCCGGCTGACCCACTACCTCGCGGGGGAGCTGCGCGACTTCACCGGGCCGGAGGCCCCCGCCGGGGCGGGCGACGCCGGACGGGAGCTCCAGCACGTCGTGCTCCGCGGCGGCATCGCCTACGAGCGCATGACCCTCGCCTGGCTGGAGGACGTCCTCGCCACCCTCCGCCGTCTCGCCGCGTCCTGACCCCTCGATCCCCCGACCCGAAAGGCGAACCTCCATGACCGACCCGCTGCTGTTCAACCCGCACACCTACGACCCCGCGCACTTCGATCCCGAGACCCGCCGGCTGCTGCGGGCCACCGTCGACTGGTTCGAGGAGCGCGGCAAGCGCCGGCTGATCGAGGACTACCGCTCCCGCGCCTGGCTGGCGGACTTCCTCGACTTCTCCGCGAAGGAGGGGCTCTTCGCGACCTTCCTGACCCCGGCGCCGGCCGCCGGTCCGGAGGAGGCGGACAAGCGCTGGGACACCGCCCGGATCGCCGCCCTCAACGAGATCTTCGGGTTCTACGGCCTCGACTACTGGTACGCCTGGCAGGTCACCATCCTCGGCCTGGGCCCGGTCTGGCAGAGCGACAACGCCGCCGCCCGCGACCGCGCCGCCGAACTCCTGCGCGAGGGCGAGGTGTTCGCCTTCGGCCTGTCCGAGAAGACTCACGGCGCCGACATCTACTCCACCGACATGCTGCTGGCGCCCGATGGTGAAGGCGGCTTCCGCGCCACCGGCTCCAAGTACTACATAGGCAACGGCAACAAGGCCGGGCTGGTGTCCGTCTTCGGCCGCCGCACCGATGTCGAAGGCCCCGACGGCTATGTCTTCTTCGCCGCCGACAGCCGCCACCCGGCGTACCACGTGGTCAAGAACGTGGTCGACTCCTCCAAGTACGTCAGCGAGTTCCGCCTGGAGGACTATCCGGTGGCCGCCGAGGACGTCCTGCACACCGGCCGGGCCGCTTTCGACGCCGCCCTCAACACCGTCAACGTCGGCAAGTTCAACCTCTGCACCGCCTCGATCGGCATCTGCGAGCACGCGATGTACGAGGCCGTCACCCACGCGCACCACCGGATCCTCTACGGCCGGCCGGTCACCGCCTTCCCGCACGTGCGCCGCGAGCTGGCCGACGCCTACGTCCGCCTCGTCGGGATGAAGCTCTTCAGTGACCGGGCCGTGGACTACTTCCGTTCGGCCGGTCCCGACGACCGCCGCTACCTGCTCTTCAACCCGATGACGAAGATGAAGGTGACCACGGAGGGCGAGAAGGTCATCGACCTGATGTGGGACGTCATCGCGGCCAAGGGCTTCGAGAAGGACACCTACTTCGCCCAGGCGGCCGTCGAGATCCGCGGCCTGCCCAAGCTGGAGGGCACGGTCCACGTCAACCTCGCGCTGATCCTCAAGTTCATGCGCAACCACCTGCTGGAGCCGGCCGAGTACCCGGCCGTGCCGACCCGTCTCGACGCGGCCGACGACGCGTTCCTGTTCCGCCAGGGACCGGCCCGCGGACTGGGCTCCGTACGCTTCCACGACTGGCGCCCCGCCTTCGATGCGTACGCCGCCCTGCCGAACGTCGCGCGCTTCCGCGAACAGGCCGACGCCCTCTGCGAGTTCGTCCGCACCGCCGCCCCCGGTGAGGAGCAGAGCCGCGACCTCGACCTGCTCCTGGCAGTGGGCCAGCTGTTCGCCCTGGTCGTCCACGGCCAGCTGATCCTGGAGCAGGCTGGGCTGACCGGCCTGGACGAGGACGTGCTCGACGAGCTGTTCTCGGTCCTGGTCCGCGACTTCTCCGCGCATGCCGTCGAGCTGTACGGCAAGGACTCCGCCACCGCCGAGCAGCAGGACTGGGCGCTCGGCGCGGTCCGCCGCCCGGTGGTCGACGCCGACCGTGCGGCCCGTGTCTGGGCGCGGGTGGAGGCGCTGGCGGGCGCGTACGAGATGGCCCCGTAGCCGTAGCCGTAGCAGCCTCCGGGCCGGGTCCGCCGCGGCGGACCCGGCCCGGTCAGGCGTGGCCGGTCAGGCGGCCGGTCAGATGTCGAACCGGTCGAGGTCCATGACCTTGGCCCAGGCCGCGACGAAGTCGGTCACGAACTTCTCCTTCGCGTCGTCGCTCGCGTAGACCTCCGCCAGGGCCCGCAGCTCGGAGTTCGAGCCGAAGACCAGGTCGGCACGGGTGCCGGTCCACTTGACCGCGCCGGTGACATCGTCGCGGCCCTCGAAGGTGGTCTGGTCCTCGGAGACCGGGGTCCAGGTCGTGCCCAGGTCGAGCAGGTTGACGAAGAAGTCGTTCGTCAGCGCGCCGGGGGTGTCGGTGAGGACGCCCAGCTTCGAGTCCTGGTAGTTCGCACCCAGCACGCGCAGGCCGCCGACGAGGACGGTCAGCTCCGGGGCGGACAGGGACAGCAGGTTCGCCTTGTCGACCAGCAGGAACTCGGCCGGCAGGCGGTTGCCCTTGCCGAGGTAGTTGCGGAAGCCGTCGGCGACCGGCTCCAGCGCCGCGAAGGACTCGACGTCGGTCTGGTCCTGCGAGGCGTCCACGCGGCCCGGGGTGAAGGGCACCTCGACCTCGTGGCCCGCGTTCCTGGCGGCCTGCTCCACGGCGGCGGCACCGGCCAGCACGATCAGGTCGGCCAGGGAGACCTGCCCGCCACCGGACCGGCCGGCGTTGAAGGACTCCCGGACGCCCTCCAGGGTGCGCAGCACCGTGGCGAGCTGGTCGGGCTCGTTGACCTCCCAGCCGGCCTGCGGCTGGAGGCGGATCCGGGCGCCGTTGGCGCCGCCGCGCTTGTCGCTGGAGCGGAACGAGGAGGCCGCGGCCCAGGCCACGGAGACCAGCTGGGACACCGACAGGTCCGTGCCGAGGATCTGCTCCTTGAGGGCGGCGACGTCCGCGGCGCCGATCGGCTCGCCGGTACGGGCCGGCAGCGGGTCCTGCCACAGCAGGGTCTCGGTCGGGACCTCGGCGCCGAGGTAGCGGACCACCGGGCCCATGTCGCGGTGGGTCAGCTTGAACCAGGCGCGGGCGAAGGCGTCCGCGAACTGGTCCGGGTTCTCCAGGAAGCGGCGCGAGATCTGCTCGTAGGCCGGGTCGAAGCGGAGCGACAGGTCCGTGGTGAGCATGGTCGGGAGGTGCTTCTTCGACGGGTCGTACGCGTCGGGGATGACGGCCTCGGCGTCCTTGGCCACCCACTGGTGGGCGCCGGCCGGGCTGCTGGTCAGCTCGTACTCGTACCCGAAGAGGTTCTCGAAGAAGTTGTTGCTCCACCGGGTCGGCGTCGCGGTCCAGGTGACCTCGAGACCGCTGGTGATGGTGTCGGCACCCTTGCCGGAGCCGTGGCTGCTGGTCCAGCCGAAGCCCTGCGCCTCCAGCGGGGAGGCCTCGGGGTCGGCGCCCACGCTGTCCGCCGGGCCCGCGCCGTGGGTCTTGCCGAAGGTGTGGCCGCCCGCGATCAGGGCGACCGTCTCCTCGTCGTTCATCGCCATCCGGCGGAACGTTTCCCTGATGTCGCGCGCGGCGGCGACCGGGTCCGGGTTGCCGTTGGGGCCCTCCGGGTTGACGTAGATCAGGCCCATCTGCACCGCGCCGAGGGGGTTCTCCAGCTCCCGGTCACCGGTGTAGCGCTCGTCGCCGAGCCAGGTGGTCTCGGGACCCCAGTACACGTCCTCGTCGGGCTCCCAGACGTCCGCGCGACCGCCGCCGAAACCGAAGGTCTCGAAGCCCATCGACTCCAGGGCGACATTGCCCGCGAGGATCATGAGGTCGGCCCACGAGAGGTTCCGGCCGTACTTCTTCTTGACCGGCCACAGCAGACGGCGGGCCTTGTCGAGGTTGGCGTTGTCCGGCCAGCTGTTGAGCGGGGCGAAGCGCTGCTGGCCGGCCCCGGCGCCGCCGCGGCCGTCGCTGATCCGGTAGGTGCCGGCGCTGTGCCAGGCCATGCGGATCATAAACGGGCCGTAGTGGCCGAAGTCGGCGGGCCACCAGTCCTGAGAGGTCGTCAGTACCTCGGCTATGTCCTGTTTGACCGTCGGCAGGTCGAGGGTGCCGAAGGCCGCCGCATAGTCGAATTCCGCGCCGAGGGGGTTGGCCACGGCCGGATTCTTGGCGAGGATCTTCAGGTTGAGCCGCTCCGGCCACCACTGGCGGTTTCCGCCGCCCTGCGTCGGGTGCGCCGCGCGCGCGTGCGGGACCGGGCAACCGCCCCCGCCCTCCGCCTTCGCGTCGGCGACGATTGCTTCATGGTTCTCAGACATGGGAATCCTTCCGGACCGGGCGGTGCCGTACTGGGGTGTTCCTGTGACTTGGATCTCAACCAAGGCGATCCTACGATGGACGGAATCCAAGTCAAGACGAATGCCAATTCCGTATCCCCTCGGCCTGAATGGGTGAACCGATATGAGCGATCTGCTGGCGCGATTGCGAGGACGTGGCTGGCGGATGACCTCCCAGCGGCGGGTCGTCGCGGAGGTCCTCGACGGCGACCATGTCCACCTCACGGCTGACGAGGTGCACGCCCGCGCGGTCCGGCGGCTGCCCGAGATCTCCCGGGCGACCGTCTACAACGCCCTCGGCGAGCTGGTCGCCCTCGGCGAGGTCGCCGAGGTCTCCACCGACGGCCGCGCCAAGCGCTACGACCCCAATGGGCACCACCCGCACCAGCACCTGGTCTGCACCGGCTGCGGCCTGATCCGTGACGTCCACCCGACCGGCGACCCGCTGGCCGCCCTCCCGGCGGGGGAGCGGTTCGGGTTCACGGTGTCCGGGGCCGAGGTCACCTACCGTGGCCTGTGCCCGGACTGCGCCTGAAAAACTTCCGGCGGTTCCGGCCGGCGATGTCGAGAACCCGCGGCCGGCTCCGTCCCCGCAGTGAACGCGACCGGAAAGGGTCGCACCCAGCACCGAGGAGCACCACCATGGCCAAGTACCTGCTGCTCAAGCACTACCGCGGCGCCCCGGCGGCGGTCAACGACGTGCCCATGGACCAGTGGAGGCCGGAGGAGATCTCGGCCCACGTCCAGTACATGCGCGACTTCGCGGACCGGCTGGAGAAGACCGGCGAGTTCGTCGACGGTCAGGCGCTCGCACCCGAGGGTGCGTGGGTCCGGTACGACGGTGAGGGGCGCCCGCCGGTCACCGACGGCCCGTTCGCCGAGACCAAGGACCTCATCGCCGGCTGGATGGTGATCGACGTCGACACCTACGAGCGCGCCGTCGAACTCGCCGGGGAGCTGTCGGCCGCCCCCGGGGCGGGCGGCAAGCCGATCCACGAGTGGCTGGAGCTGCGCCCGTTCCTGTCCGCGCCGCCCACCGTCACCGAGTGACCTCACCGATGCACCAGGCACCGGACGGGCCACTGGACGGGGCACTGGACGAAGCGTTGCTCCGGAGCCTCACGCCGGGCGTGCTCGGCATCCTCGTCCGCCGCGGAGCCGACTTCGCGGCGGCCGAGGACGCCGTACAGGAGGCGCTGGTGGAGGCGGTCCGGGTCTGGCCGGCCGACCCGCCGCGGGACCCGAAGGGCTGGCTGGTCACCGCGGCCTGGCGGAAGTTCCTCGACGCGACCCGGGCGGACACCGCCCGGCTGCGCCGCGAGGACCGGGTCCACGAGGAGCCGCCGCCCGGGCCCGCCCCCTCCGTGGACGACACGCTCCGGCTGTACTTCCTGTGCGCCCACCCGTCCCTGACCCCGTCGTCGGCGGTCGCGCTCACCCTGCGCGCCGTCGGCGGCCTGACCACCCGCCAGATCGCCCGGGCGTACCTGGTGCCGGAGGCGACCATGGCGCAGCGGATCAGCCGCGCCAAGCGCACCGTCTCCGGTGTGCGGTTCGACCGGCCCGGCGATGTCGCCACCGTGCTGCGCGTCCTCTACCTGGTCTTCAACGAGGGCTACTCCGGCGACATCGACCTCGCCGCCGAGGCCATCCGGCTCACCCGGCAGCTCGCGGCTGTGATCGACCACCCCGAAGTGGCGGGCCTGCTCGCCCTCATGCTGCTCCACCACGCCCGGCGCGCCGCCCGGACCGCGCCCGACGGCAGCCTGGTGCCGCTGGCCGAGCAGGACCGCGGCCGGTGGGACACCGGGGCGATCGCCGAGGGCGTCGGGATCCTGCAGGCGGCCCTGGCCCGCGACCGGCTCGGCGAGTTCCAGGCCCAGGCCGCCATCGCGGCCCTCCACGCCGACGCCCGTACCGCCGCGGAGACCGACTGGGTACAGATTGCCGAGTGGTACGACGAGCTCGTGCGGCTGACCGACAGCCCGGTCGTCCGGCTCAACCGCGCGGTGGCCGTCGGCGAGGCCGACGGACCGCGGGCCGGGCTGGCGGCGCTCGCGGGCCTGGACGCCACCCTGCCCCGCCACACGGCGGTGGCGGCCTACCTCCACGAGCGCGACGGCGATCTGGCGACGGCGGCCCGGCTGTACGCCGAGGCCGCCCACCAGGCGTCCAACCTCGCCGAGCGGGACCACCTGACGCGCCAGGCCGCCCGGCTCAATGCGCGCCGGAGCCGCTGACGCGTTTCGGGCGGCGGGCGGCGGGCAGCCGCCATGGAGGGGGCGAGCCCTGAGGTGGTGACGATGAACAGGTCGGAGGAACGCGAGGGAGCCGCGCGGAACATGCGCGACAAGGCTCAGGAACTGGAACAGGAGGCGGTACACACCACGGACCCGGCCGAACACGACCGGCTGATGAACAAGGCACGGCGGATCCGGGAGAAGAGCGAGCGGGTGAACGGACCGGGCGCGGGGACCATGGACCCGATGTGAGCACCGATTCCATGTGAGCGATGCCCTTCAGGGGGCAGCCAGGTCACCCGGGCCACCCACGTCACCCACGTCACTCCACGAAGCCGCTGCACTCCGTGCGCTCGTTCCCCTGCGAGACGGTGTACTTGGCGTTCTCCACGTTCAGCATCACGAACCCGCCGTCGTCGCCCATCCGGAACTGCCCGCCGGCCGCGGTCGGTGAGGACAGGAACGCCGAGACGCCCGGCTGGAACCCGCCGCCCGAAAGGTGCACCTTCCCGTTCTCGAGGACACCCGAGATGGAGCAGGTGGCCAGCGGGGCCGCCACGGCGGAGCCCGCCAGGGCGACCGG
Organism: Streptomyces venezuelae; assembly: GCF_008642295.1. Taxonomy (GTDB): domain Bacteria; phylum Actinomycetota; class Actinomycetes; order Streptomycetales; family Streptomycetaceae; genus Streptomyces; species Streptomyces venezuelae_C. The sequence goes on from NZ_CP029190.1 coordinate 6,596,757, forward strand.
GGCGAGGGCCAGCACGCCCGCCGCCAGGGGGGTGAACAGGGTGAGGCGTGTACGTCGGTTCATCGTTCCTCCTCCCACAGGGGAGATCACCGTCCCCTTCATGGTCTCCCGCCCCGCCGGGGGTGTCGAACGCGAACCGGCCGTTTCCCCGGCCGTTTCCCCGCCACGCGCAAGGGTTCAACGAGAAAATTCTTGATGGCGTACTAAGCTGGCGGGTTGTTCGACGCTGGACGAGACGCGAGGGCCCATGTCAGTGACACCTGAGCGCGGTGAACCCGCTCTGCTCGACGACGAGGACCCATACCTGCATGAGGTGCCCGAGCCGGAGGCAGAGCCCGAGCCGGGCAAGTCCGCCCGGTTCACCGCCAGGCCCGCCGCCCCGGCCCGCACCCTCCTCGACGTCTTCGAGGCCTCCGTACGGGCCCACCCCGACGAGCTCGCCCTGGACGACGGCACCACCCGGCTGACCTACCGGGCACTGGCCACCGAGGTCGAGCGCCGCCGGCGGGCACTGGCCGCCGCCGGTGTGGGCCTCGGCGACCGGGTCGGCGTCCGGGTGCCGTCCGGGACCAACGAGCTGTACGCGGCCATCCTCGCCGTGCTCGCCGCGGGGGCGGCCTATGTGCCGGTCGATGCCGAGGACCCGGACGAGCGGGCCGAACTGGTCTTCGGCGAGGCCGGGGTGCGCGCGGTGCTGGGCGCCGGACAGCGCATCGACACCGCCGGACCCGCACGGGCCGCCGCCCCCGCCGCGCGGCCCGGCCCGGAGCACGACGCGTGGATCATCTTCACCTCCGGCTCCACCGGCAAGCCCAAGGGCGTCGCCGTCAGCCACCGCAGCGCCGCCGCCTTCGTGGACGCCGAGGCCGCACTGTTCCTCACCGAGGAGCCCATCGGACCCGGCGACCGGGTCATGGCCGGCCTGTCCGTCGCCTTCGACGCCTCCTGCGAGGAGATGTGGCTGGCCTGGCGCTATGGCGCCTGCCTGGTGCCCGTACCCCGCTCCCAGGTGCGCAGCGGAGCCGACCTCGGCCCCTGGCTGGTGGAGCAGGAGATCACCGTGGTCTCCACGGTGCCGACCCTGGCCGCCCTCTGGGAGCCCGAGACCCTCAACGAGGTCCGGCTGCTGATCTTCGGAGGCGAGGCCTGCCCGCCCGAGCTCACCCAGCGCCTGGTCACCGAAGGCCGCGAGGTCTGGAACACCTACGGCCCCACCGAGGCCACCGTGGTCGCCTGCGCCGCGCTCCTGAGCGGAGCGGAGCCGATCAGGATCGGCCTGCCGCTGAACGGCTGGGAACTGGCCGTGGTCGACGAGTCCGGCGAACCGGTGCCGATGGGCGGCAGCGGCCAGCTGGTGATCGGCGGCGTCGGCCTGGCCCGCTACCTCGACCCCGAGAAGGACGCCGAGAAGTACGCCCCCCTGGAATCCCTGGGCTGGCAGCGCGCCTACCGCAGCGGCGACCTGGTCCGCGCCGAGCCGGAGGGGCTGGTCTTCCTCGGCCGCGCCGACGAGCAGATCAAGCTCGGCGGTCGCCGGATCGAGCTGGGCGAGGTGGACGCCGCGCTCCAGGCCCTGCCCTGCGTGGCCGGCGCAGCCGCCGCCGTACGCACCGCCCGCAGCGGCAACCAGCTGCTGGTGGGCTACCTGGTCACCCAGGAGGGCTGGGACCGCGCGGCGGCCGTGGAGCGGCTGCGCGCCGAACTGCCCGCCGCCCTGGTCCCGCTGCTCGCACCGGTCGCGGAACTGCCGACCCGCACCTCCGGCAAGGTGGACCGGGACGCGCTGCCCTGGCCGCTGCCCGGCCTGGAGACCACCGGCCCGGCCGAGCAGCTGTACGGCACCGAGGCCTGGCTGGCCGAGCAGTGGAGCGAGACCCTCGGCGTGGCCGTCACCGGCGCGACCGACGACTTCTTCGCCATCGGCGGCAACAGCCTCGCCGCGGCCCGGCTCACCACCCGGCTGCGCACCCGCTACCCCAGTGCCGCCGTCCTCGACATCTACCAGCAGCCCACCCTGCGCAAGCTCGCCCGGCGGCTGGAGAAGTCCGTCCAGGACGACGGAGCGGCCCGCACCGTCACCCCGGTACCGCTGCGGACCAAGGCGCTCCAGTGCCTCCTGCTGCTCCCGCTGTTCACCCTGGTCGGCCTGCGCTGGACGGTGGCCCTGCTGGCCCTGGGCAACGTACTGCACCTCTTCGGGCCCTACCCGTGGGCGCCGGCCGCCTCCTGGTGGGCGGTAGCCGCCGGCGCGGTACTGCTCTACAGCCCGCCGGGCCGGCTGGCGATCGCGGCCGGCGGCACCCGCCTGCTCCTGCGCGGGGTGACCGCAGGACGCCACCCGCGCGGCGGAAGCGTGCACCTGAGGCTCTGGACGGCCGAACGGCTGGCCGAATACGCCGGCGCGACCTCGCTCACCGGTTCCTGGCTGGAACGCTACGCCCGCGCCCTCGGCGCCAAGGTCGGCCCCGAGGTGGACCTGCACTCGCTGCCCCCGGTCACCGGCATGCTCAAACTCGGCCGCGGCTGCGCCGTGGAGTCCGAGGTGGACCTCAGCGGGCACTGGCTGGACGGAGACCGGCTGGTCATCGGCCCGGTCAAGGTCGGTGCGGGCGCGGTGGTCGGCACCCGCAGCATCCTCTTCCCCGGTGCCCGGGTCGGCAAGCGGGCCGAGGTGGCCCCCGGCTCCGCCGTCACCGGCCAGATCCCGACCGGCCAGCGCTGGGCCGGAGCCCCCGCCGGAAAACTCGGCAAGGCCAAGCACAACTGGCCCAGGGAGCGCCCGCCGCGCGGGCTCCACTGGCGGGCCGTGTACGGGGCCACCGGCTTCTGCCTGACCGCCCTGCCGCTCCTCGCCGCCCTGCCCGCCCTGCTGGTGGCGAGCCGGTTCGTCCCCGCCGGCGCCGGGCTCGCCGAGGCCCTGCACGGGGCGCTGCTCGCCGTGGTGCCCGCGGCGCTCGCCTTCGGTTTCGCGTACGCACTGCTGCTGCTGGCCGCCGTACGGCTGCTCAGCCTCGGCCTGCGGACCGGGAGCCATCCCACCCACAGCAGGGTCGGCTGGCAGGCCTGGGCCGTCACCCAGCTGATGGACCTGTCCCGGGAGACCCTGTTCCCGCTGTACGCCGGGCTGATCACCCCGGTGTGGCTGCGGCTGCTCGGTATGAAGATCGGCCGGGGCGCGGAGGTCTCCACCGTCCTCGCGCTGCCCAGCCTCACCACCGTCGGCGAGGGCGCCTTCCTCGCCGACGACACCCTGACCGCCCCCTATGAACTGGGCGGCGGCTGGATGCGGATCGGACCCTCCGAGATCGGCCGCCGGGCCTTCCTCGGCAACTCCGGCATGACCGCCCCCGGCCGCAGCGTCCCGGACGACGGGCTGGTCGGCGTGCTGTCCGCCACCCCCAAGAAGGCCAAGAAGGGCAGCTCCTACCTGGGCCTGCCGCCGGTCCGGCTGCCCCGGTCCACCGCCGACTCCGACCACAGCCGCACCTACGAGCCGCCCGCGCACCTGCTGTGGGCGCGCGGCCTGGTGGAGCTGTGCCGGCTCCTGCCCGTGTTCTGCTCGGCCGCGCTGGCCGTACTGACCGGGGCGGCGCTCTGCGCGCTGAGCACCACGGCCACCGCCGGGATCTGGGTCGCGGCACTGCTGTCCGGGGCGGTCCTGCTCGCCGCCGGCGTGCTGGCCTGCCTGGTCTCGGTGGCCGCGAAATGGCTGCTGGTGGGCCGGCACCGGGCCGGGGAGCACCCACTGTGGAGCGGGTTCGTCTGGCGCAACGAGCTGGCCGACACCTTTGTCGAGGTACTGGCCGTGCCGTGGCTGATCGGCTCGGTGCCCGGAACGCCCGTGCTGTCCCTGTGGCTGCGCGGGCTGGGCGCCCGGATCGGCCGCGGCGTGTGGTGCGAGAGCTACTGGCTGCCCGAGACGGACCTGGTGGAGCTGGGTGACGCGGTCAGCGTGAACCGGGGCTGTGTGGTGCAGACACACCTCTTCCACGACCGGATCTTGAGGACGGATACTGTGGTCCTCCGCGAGGGCGCCACCCTGGGCCCGGGCGGAATCGTCCTGCCCGGAAGCACGGTCGGAGCCCGCAGCACACTGGGCCCCGCCTCCCTCGTGATGGCCGGGGAATCAGTCCCCGCCGACACCCGCTGGCTGGGCAATCCGATCGAGGCGTGGCGGTCCTGAGAGGGCCACGGCGTACGAGCACAGTGCAGGAGCGGCAACGACAGTGACCGGCCAGACGACCGCGGCATCGGACCCGTACTTTCCGGCCAACGGCGACCCCCGTTACCGCGTGCACCGGTACGAACTCGCGCTGGACTACCGTCCCGGCCCCAACCGGCTGGCCGGGACGGCCCGGCTCAGCGCGATCGCCGGGCGGGCCCCGCTCACCGAGTTCCACCTCAACCTGGCCGAGTTCAAGACGGGCCGGATCCTGGTGAACGGCCGGGCCCCGCACTACACCCACCGCGGCGGCAGGCTCCGCATCCGGCCGGCCAAGCCGGTGCCCGCCGGGGCCGCCTTCACCGTGGAGGTGCACTGGGCGGGCAACCCGAAGCCGGTGCGCAGCCCCTGGGGCGGCCTCGGCTGGGAGGAACTGACCGACGGCGCGCTGGTGGCCAGCCAGCCGGTCGGCGCACCCTCCTGGTACCCGTGCAACGACCGGCCCGCCGACAAGGCCTCGTACCAGATCTCGGTCAACACGCCGTCCGCCTACACGGTGGTGGCCGGCGGCCGACTGCTCACCCGGACGACCAAGGCCAGCACCACCACCTGGGTGTACGAACAGTCCGCGCCGACCTCCAGCTATCTGGTCGGCCTGGCCATCGGCATGTTCCAGACGGTGCTGCTCGGTGACCCCGGGCTCGGCGGCGTCCCGCAGACCGCCCACGTGCCGGCGCACCTGCTGCCGCGGTTCTCCCGCGACTTCGCCCGGCAGCCCGCCATGATGCAGCTGTTCGAGGAACTGTTCGGGCCCTATCCCTTCGGCGAGTACACGGTGGTCGTCGCCGACGAGGAACTGGACGTCCCGGTGGAGGCGCAGGGCCTGTCCCTGTTCGGCACCAACCATGTGGACGGGGTCCGCGGTTCGGAGCGCCTGATCGCCCACGAACTGGCCCACCAGTGGTTCGGCAACAGCGTGAGCATCGCCGACTGGCGGCACATCTGGCTGAACGAGGGCTTCGCCAAGTACGCCGAATGGCTCTGGTCGGAGCGCTCCGGCGGCCGGACCGCGCACGAACAGGCGGCCCTGGCCCACCGGCTGCTGGCCGGCCGGCCGCAGGACCTGCGGCTGGCCGACCCGGGCCGGAAGCTGATGTTCGACGACCGCCTCTACCAGCGCGGCGGCCTGGTCATGCACGCGATCCGCTGCGCCCTCGGCGACACCGCGTTCTTCCGCATGCTGCGCGACTGGGCCACCGTGCACCGGCACGGGGTGGTGACCACCTTCGCCTTCACCACCCACCTGTCCCGCTACGCCGCCGAGCCGCTGGACGAGCTCCTCTCGGCCTGGCTGTACGAGCCCGCCCTCCCGCCGCTGCCCGCGCCGCCGCCCGCCCTCCCGCCGATACCGGCGAGGCCCGGCTACCCGCCGACGAACGGCGGCCCGGCAGGCCGCGGCAGAGCCTCGGCCTAAGGGGCGTCCGGCGCGGGGTTCCGGGCGGCTCAGATCAGGGTCCGCTCGATCCGGTCGAGCAGGGCGCTCTTTCCGGGATCCCCGGCGTCTCCTGCCTGCGCGGCCGGTGCCGTGTCCTGCCGCTGTCCGCTCGCGTTGCCCATCCGCTGCGCGAGCAGATAGGCGATGATCTCCGCTTCCTGCTCCTGGACGTCGTCGTAGGTGGCGCGCAGCAGCATGTCGCGTACGAGCTGGGGGTCGAGGTCCGGGAAGAGCAGGCGGGAGGCCGCCTCGTCGAGCCCGCCGGCACCGCGGTGGCAGCAGATGATGTGGCCCAGCTCGTGCAGGATGATGTGCTCCTGGTGCGCGCTGGTGGTGTTGGCGTCGTAGAAGATCAGGTCTTCCTCGCGTGCGGCCACCCACATGCCGCACGGATGGGACGCGGGCATCGGCATCTGGACCAGGGTGATCGGGCGGTTGCGCACCTCACCGAGGTGGTGGCACAGCCCGTTCACATCGGTCACCTTCGGCAGGTCGAGTTCGGCGATCCGCCGGGCGCCGGCCTTCCGGAGCTTCTTGAGCCGGCTGCGGCGGTCCTGATCGGCCGACCGGTCCTTCCAGGGGGCCTTCATTCGGGCTCGGAGGTGTCGGTGACCGGCGGCAGGCCCTGCATCTGCCGGTACTGGTCCATGATGGCCGTGATGGCCTGGAGGTTCTCCTTCTTCATCCCGGCCGCCCGCATGGCCACGGCGCGGACCCCGGACTGGCGCAGCGCCTCGATGGCGGCCACCTGGCCGAGGACCGACTCGGCGACGGTGTCGTCGAAGAAGTAGGCGACCGAAACGCCGAAGAAGCGGGCCAGGGCGGCCAGCAGGTCGGGGGAGGGGTTGGAGCGCTTGCCCGTCCGCAGCTGCGACAGGTACACGCCTCCGACCTTGAGCTCCGGATTGGCCCGCTTGAGCTCCTCCGCCACCTCGGCATTGGTCCAGTGCCGGCCCTTGGGACGGACCGTCTTGAACAGGTCGTCCAGGCGTACCGCGAGCAGGGGCCGGTCGTCGGCGGCCCCGGTCTCCGTTCCGGTCTCGGTCATGGTGAAACTTCCTCCCGTCACCTCCCCGGCATAGCTCTTGGCTATCCCGCAGTCTCATAGTTTAGCGGTCAGTTGACAATCGAGCCGAATTCCGCCAACGTTGGTGCTCGCCGAAAGCCGTCAGCCACCGTGGCTCAAGAGAGTCGCGAGACTGACCGCCGGCGACAACGGACTGGCCCGGCCCTCGGGGGATGGGCCGGGCCAGTCCGGCGCGGAGTCAGCCGTCCGACCCGATGAACACGGGGGACAGGGGATACCCGCCCGGTTTGACGGGGGATGCAAACCGGGCGGGAGCCCTCAACTCGCGCTGCCGAGCTTACTGTAGGCGGTCGCCACTTGGGTGAGCCAGGCGACCTCCGCCGGGAAATTGTTGGTATCGCGGTCGTCGAACGCGCCGGCGTCCTTGTTGTCCGGCGGGATGATGCCCGTCCGCTTGGCCTGGAGGGCCTGCCTGATCTGCGCCGCTTCGGCGAAGGCCTGCCGAACCTCCGTACCCGCAGCACCCGCCTCGGCACCCGCCTCGCCGGCCGGCCCGCCGGTGCCGGCGTGGCCGGTGCGCTCGATGTACGGGCGCAGGTCCCGCCATCCGTCACGTATCTCCACCACCCGCCGGTGCAGCCGGTAGTCCAGGTCGGACACCGAAGCGGACACCGAAGCCCCCGGCGGCTCCAGAGCGATGTCCGGGGAGGCCTCGTACAGGTCCCGCCAGAGCGGGTACAGCGCCCGGTACGACCGGTAGGCGTACGCCCACTCCAGGAGCCGGGCCGCCGAGGTGCCCCAGGAGGACATGGTCAGACTCAGCGAGAGGACCACGATGCCCGCCGCGCTGAAGACGGAGGCGCAGAGCTTCCACACGCCGATGTCGAGACCGGCCGCGGCGGTCAGGATGTTCACCGTCCTGGCCAGGCAGTACAGGAACAGCACCACCGCGGCGACGGAAAGCAGCCGCAGCGCCTGGCGCAGCGAGGCGTTGTCCGTCATCCGGGCGTAGGGGCCGCACTGGCGGAAGATCGTGACGCACGGAACCGCCTGGGAGACGATGAACGCCAGGAGGTAGGTGAGGACCAGCGGCTGCCCGCTGCCGGTGTCGAAGTCCGAAGCGGGCCGGCCGGGACCGCCGGCCAGCAGGAAGAGCGCCGTCAGGAGCAGGTTCAGCGCGATGCCGGTGGCCAGCCAGTAGCGCGTTCCGCGCGCCGCCGCCGCGCCGTCGGCCGCCCAGCGCAGCAGGATGATCTGGGCGGCGACGCAGAACGCGACCGCCGACAGGTGCATCAGCAGGATGGCCAGGTTGCCGACCCCCAGGAGGCTGCCGCCTCCCATGGCGACGGCCCCCATGGTGAAGGTCAGGCACTGGAGCAGCAGGGTGACGACCAGGGCGCGGTAGGCACTGTCCCGCCAACTGCGGCGGGCCTGGCACAGCCGGTACACGAGCGCGGCGTACGAGGACAGCGCTGCGACGGCGAAGCAGAGGGTTCTGACGGTGTTCACACCCAAGGGAAACACGAGTCCGGTGCCTCGGCCGGGCCGGCCGGAACCTTGATCGGTATCGTGAGGCCTTCCCGGGTGGTTCCGGTTTGGCTTCCGTACCGGGGAAGGCCAACTCCCGGTTCAAGGACGGATGGTGTTCTGTGGAGGGATCCATGGGCGGGTCGCGTGCTGTCGGTGCTCCCCCGGCCGCGACCGCGACCGTGTGCGTGATCGGCGCGGGCCTGTCGGGGCTGGCGACCGCACACGCACTCTCGGCCAGGGGCATCGGCTTCGTCTGCCTGGAGAAGGCGCCGGACGTCGGGGGGATATGGCGGCAGCCGGGGGCCGGTGAGCGGGGGCCCGGCTATCGGTCGCTCCACCTGAACACCGCCAAGGAGCTCACCGGTTACACCGCCTTCCCGATGCCGTCCGAGCTGCCCCTCTATCCCCGCCACAGCGATATCGCCGCCTATCTGCGGTCGTTCGCCGAGTGGGCCGGGCTGCTGCCCCGCATCGAACTGCGGACCGAGGTGCTCTCGGTACGGCAGGACCCGGACGGCGGCCCGGACGGCGGCTCTGTCGGCGACGCCGCCTCCTGGACGGTCACCAGCCGGGACGCCCGGGGAGAGGTGACGGAGCGGCGGTTCGACCGGGTGATCGTCGCTTCGGGCCACAACTCCGAACCGGCGCTGCCGAATCCGCTGCCACCGGGCTCCGACTCGTTCGCCGGAACGATTCTCCATTCGACGGACTACCACGACGGCAGCGACTTCGCCGGACAGCGGGTCATCGTCGTGGGGATGGGCGCATCGGGGGTGGACATCGCCGCGGACCTCTCCCGGCACGCCGCGCAGACCATGCTGTCCGTCCGCCGGGGGCTGCACGTCATGCCCAAGCAGCTCTTCGGCACCTCCGTGGACCTGATCGCCGGTGCGCCGTGGCTGGGCGAGATGCCCTTCGCGGAGCAGCAGCGGTTCGTGGAGCAGGCGCTGTTCGTGGCCCGGGGGAGGATGTCGGACTACGGCCTGCCCGAGCCCGACCACCCGGTCCTCGCCTCGGCCGTGACGATCTCGGACGAGATCCTCAGCCGGATCCGGCACGGCGGGGTGGTCCCCAAGCCCGCGATCGAATCCCTGGACGGCGGCAAGGTGTCCTTCACCGACGGGACTTCGGCGGAGGCGGACGCGATCGTCTACTGCACCGGATTCCGCATGGACTTCCCGTTCCTGCCCGCCGGGGGGCCCGGGGGCTCGCAGCAGCAGGCGGTGACCCTGTACAAGCGGGTGGTCGACGCCGAACGGCCCGGCCTGTACTTCGTCGGTCTGATCCGGCCGATGGGCTCCATCACGCGCCTGGTGGAGGCCCAGTCGCAGTGGGTGGCACGGATCATCGACGGCGACGTCACCCTGCCGCCCGCATCCGCCATGCGCGAGGAGATCGGCACGTACCTCAGCGGGATCGAGGCCCGCTACGGGCGGACGGAGGGTGCTTCGATCCAGGTGGACGTCGGCGCCTACCTGCGGGATCTGCGGGAGTCACAGGACGCATAGGGCCCGCGGCCGGGGCCCGTCAGCCCAGGCGGCCGGGGACGGCCTGGGCCAGCGGCGGACGCACCTGGTACGCCTCCGAGGAGATGTACGCGTTCATCCGCGGCGGCCGGCCCTGCTGGTGGACCAGCCCCAGATACGCGATGAGCCCGACGCCGTCCTGGAGCCGGCGCGAGGTGGCGGCGGACAGGGCGCGCCGGAGCGGGGCGGGGTCCATGCCGTGGCGGCGGAGCACGGCCACCGCCCGGTCGAGGGCCTCCCCGTCGTGCCGGGCGTAGTCGCGTACCGGAATGTGCAGGGTGAACCCGCTGGGCCGGCCGGTCCGGCTCTCGGTGAAGGCGTGGCAGCTGAGGCCCGGCCGCCGGTCGAGCGGGACGTCCGGGTAGGCGATGCCGTCGGCGTCGTGCCCGGCCGCCGTGCGGAAGAACCGCTTGATCTCCGACCGCCCCGGGCCGCCCGTCACCCGGGACAGTCCGGCCGCCTCCGTTGCCGACAGGTCCTGGTGGACGAGGTAGACCTTCACCCGGGGTTCTTCCCAGTCGCCCAGGTCCAGGGCGAAGAACAGCGGGCGGTCGGCCTCGGGCAGTGCGGCGAAGGCCCGGTCGTGGCCGAGTCGTCGCAGTGCCTCGCGCACCGTTTCGGCGGAACGTTCCTGCCCGGAGGCCGCGGGGTTCAGGTACACCTTGGCCCTGGGCACTCCGCCGGGGAGCAGCTCCAGCGCGCACCACAGCGCCAGCGGGCCCTCGGGCTCGGCGGGGAAGAACAGGTCTTCGAGCTCGTCCAGCCGCGCCGTGCCGAACCCCCACCGCTGCGCCATCTCGCGGATGACCCTCAGCCCGACGCGCCCGTTCTCCGCCAGGCTGCCGGCCCCGTACCCGGGCTCCAGCAGCACCCGCAGCGTCGGGTCCGCATCCGGGACGAAGGCGAGGGAGAACTCCACCGGCGTGTGGTCGTCGGAGAGGAAGGAGGGCTCGGGTGCCAGGGAGAGCGGCCGGCCGGCGGCGGGGCCCAGCACGGTGAGCAGCGTCTGTGCGTACGCCACGGAGTCGGCCCCGCTCAACCCCACCGCCTCGCAGAGCCGCAGGACCTGTCTCGCGGTATGGCCGCCGAGCGTCTCCCGCCTGGGCCTGAGCGCCCAAGAAGATACCCGCCCGGATGGGCGGGTATCGAGGGGGCCGAACTCGACGGGACCCTGAATGGAACCGGCGCCGGTGGATATGTGCTCCACGACACCTCCTTCGCTTCGTAAGCACGCCAGAACAACGCGGTGCTCACTACCCCCGTTGTGGATCTTTCATGCCACAACGGGGGAGCGAAAGGGAGTTGCGTCTGTCACTTCGCCAGCCAGTTGAGGAACTGGCTCCACATTCCGCCGCGTTCGCGCTTGCGGCCCGCCCCGGACTCCTGCGATCGCGCAGGCGCCTCGGAATGTGCCTGCGCGCCGGGCCGGCGCACGGACTCGACAGCGGTGAACCGGGCGGGCAGCGCGGTGAGGCCGCGGTTGAACGGGCCCGGCCGCCAGACCAGGCTCTCCTCCGGCACCGACAGTTCGACATCGGGAAGCTGGTTGAGCAGGTTCTCGATGGCGGTGACGGTGATCTGCCGGGCCGGCTCCTTCGACGGGCAGGCGTGCGGGCCCGCGCTCCATGCCAGGTGTGACCGGTTGTTGCCGCCCTGGCGGGCCGCGGACAGCTTCGGTCCCGCGTTGGCGGCGGCGAAACTGACCAGCACGAGATCGCCCGCCCGGAACTGCTGTCCGGCGAACTCCATGTCGGCGGCCGGGTAGTGCGCCGCATAGTTGGCCATGGGCGGGTTGTCCCACAGCGTGTCGTCGAGGGCCTCGTCGATCAGGCCGCCGCCGTCGGCGTACCGGTCGTGGGTGAGCAGCCGGTGCAGGGTGTTGCCGATCAGGTTGCCGAGCGGATCGGTGCCCGCGCCCAGCAGCAGGGCCACCTGGTGGACCATCTCCTCGTCCGTCAGGTTCGCCTGGTGCTGCATCAGCCAGGAGGTGACGTCCTCGCCCGGCCGGGCACGCTTGAGCGCCACCAGTTCGCCGACGGCGCCGAACAGGACCTCGACCGCCCGCTCGGCGTTGACGCCGTCGAACATGCCGGTGATGCCGAACAGCACCCGGTCGCCGATGTCGGCGGGGCAGCCGAAGAGTTCGTTGAACACGAAGAGCGGCAGCTGCCTGGCGTAGTCGCCGAGCAGGTCGGCGGAGCCGCGCGCACCGAACTGGGATATCAGATAGTCGGAAACCTGCTCGGTGCTCTGGCTCAGCTTGCGCGCATCGACGCGGGCCATGCTGTCCGTGATCGCCTGGCGCAGCCTCAGGTGTTCGGCACCGTCGCTGAACATGCTGTTGGGCCGGTAGGCCAGCGCGGGCACCACCGGATTGTCGGGGCTGATCCGGCCTTCGTTGAGGTCGCGCCAGCGGCGCGCGTCCTTGCGAAAGGAGCCGGAGTCCTGCAGGAGTTGCAGCGCCGTCGTGTAATCGGTGACGAGGGTGGCATCCACCCCCGGCGCGATCTCCACGGGTGCGGTCGGGCCGTAGTGGCGCAGATAGGTGTAGTACGCCTGCGGGTCGGCCGCGAACTCCGGCCCGTACAGGGGCACCCGGCCGCCGGCGTCATGGGCAGGGCACCCGGGTGGGGGAACGGGGGCGGTGGGTTGAACGTGCATGTCTTCTCTGCTCCTAGTGAGCGCGGTACAGCAGATGGCGGACGAGTGTGATCAGCGCGTCGGCGGACGACTTCTCGTCGCGCGCATCGCAGGTGACGATGGGGGTGTCGTCGAGGAGGTCCAGGGCCTCGCGCAGCGCCCGCTCCGCGCGGTCCGGCGTGCCGTCGAAGTGGTTGACGGCGACCGCGTAGTCCAGACCGTACTGCTCGATCAGGTCGATCACGGCGAAGGAGTCCGCCAGCCGCTCGGGGTCGACCAGCACCAGCGCGCCGAGCGCGCCGCGCGCCATGTCCTCCCACATCTGCACAAAGCGCTGCTGACCGGGCGTGCCGAACAGGTACAGCACGACCCGGTCGCTGATGGTCAGGCGGCCGAAGTCCATGGCCACCGTGGTGGTGGTCTTGCTCCGGACCCCCTTGAGGTCGTCGAAGGACTCGCCGGCGCGAGTCATCGTCTCCTCGGTCTTCAGCGGAGGGATCTCCGATATCGCACCGATGAAGGTGGTCTTGCCCACGGCGAAGTGCCCGACGACGAGGATCTTCACGGCGGTCTGGGTCGCCCCGCCGCGGACGTACGCCTGCTCACCCAAACTTGGCGCGGAGTCCATTCAGTACCTCCTCGAGAATGTCTCGGTCCGTGAGCGTGGCGCGCTGCACGGGCGGGCGGGTGATCAGATAGCCGCCTTCGGTGAGGGCGGAGAGGAGGATCTTCACCACACCCATGGGCAGGTGCGTGTGCCCGGCGATCTCGGCGACCGAGAGGTAGCCGGCGGTGCACAGCTCCAGCAGACCCTGCTCCTCGGGAGACAGCTGGGTCGGCCGCTGCTGCTGGTCGCCTGCCGCGGTGACCAGGGTGATCAGGGACAGCTGCGCCTCGTCGGGCAGGCCGCGCCCCTTGGTGATGACATACGGACGTACTAATTCCGCGGCCTCGGGCTCCAGTTCACCGAAGCCGGTCATGAGCGGATGCCGAGGTTCTCGCGCGGCGGTGTCGTCAGGGCCTTGCCCAGCTGGCTGACGAGCTGCTGCATCCGGAAGGTGATGTCCTGCATGTCCACGTCCGGCGAGGCGGAGACGCCGAGGTAGGCGCCCTTGCCGGCGGAGATCAGGAAGACCCAGCCCCCGTCGAACTCGACCAGGGTCTGCCGCCACTGCAGGTTGCCGCCGTCGACGAAGAACCCGAGCGAGCGGCTGAGCGACTGCACGCCGCTCATCGCGGCGGCGACGGTGTCCGCGTTGTCCTTGCCGAAGTCCTTCGTCCGGGCCATCAGCAGACCGTCCGCGGAGACCAGGACCGCATGCAGCGCCCCGGGGATTTCCAAGGCGCTGTCAAGCATCCATGACAGATCGTCGTTCACGAGACCCCATGCCCTTCGCTGCTTGCATCACGTGTGCTGCTCGACTGGTCCGCCGGCTCCGGCCGGGTGGCCCGTCCGGACTGCGTGCCCCGCTGGAAGGCGCCCATGATCGCCGCGGTTTCCGCGCCGGAGCGCGTGGCGGCGGGAGCGTCCGGCGTGCTGCCGGGCACGATGACCATCGGCCGCTTGCGGCGACGCTGCGGCAGGCCGTCGATGGTGGAGGCGGTGGCCGCCGCGGATTCCGGGCCGCGGGGGTCCGCGGTGGCGGTGGCGGAGACCGCGGGGCCGGCGGAGGCGGCCGGCGCGGGGGCCTGCTTCTCCGGCATGCCGGTGAGGAGCTCGTGCGGCAGGAGGAGCACCGCGCGGACACCTCCGTACGGCGAGCTGGAGTCCACGGACACCTCGAAACCGAAGCGCTCGCAGAGCACGCCGATCACCGCGAAACCGAACTGCGGGGGACTGCCGAGCCCGGAGACCCCGGAGACCCGCTCGGTCGACAGGAGCTTTTCGGCCCGGGCCCGCTCCTCGTCGTTCATTCCGACACCGGCATCGTCGACGACAATGCAAATGCCCTTGGGCACGGTACGGATATTGATTTCGACCACGGTGTCCGGGCTGGAATAGCTGGTGGCATTGTCGAGCAGCTCGGCAAGAGTCAGTGCCACCGGTTCGACGGCCCGGCTGGTGATGCCGAAATCGACCTGCGAAAGGATTTCCACTCGCCGGAAGTGGCGGATCCTGCCCTGCGCACTGCGGACCACGTCGTAAACCGAGGCGACCTCGCGCTGCCGGCCCAGCCAGCCGTCGCACAGCACGGCGATGGACTGGGCGCGGCGTCCGAACTGAGAGTTCGTGTGGTCGATCTCCAGGAGATCCTGGAGAATGACGGACTCGCCGTACTTGCGCTGCAGTCCGGAGATGACCGACTGCTGCTCGGCGGCAAGACCCTGAAGCGTCCGCATCGCGGACTTGAGGACCGTTTTCGTCGCAGCCTGGGCTTGCTCCTTCTCGGCCTCGACCGATTTCGAGAAGCTGTTCTCGAGCTCGGTGTGAAGGGCTTTGATCTCCTCGATCTCGTACAGTTGGGCCTGGTTCGCCTTGTACTGGCGAACAATGACGGCGACTGCTCCGATGACGGCGGCGAGGAGGACCCAGAGCACTGGGTTCTGTATGTAAGGCGTCATAAGACTCTCTTCAGGCGACTGACGGTCAGCTGCTGAATTCCGTCAAATGCGGGTGGGCCGGCGAGCCGTTCCCACTCCGCAAGTGCGATGATCGTATCACTGGGAGTGAACAGGTGACCAATCGTCAACAGTCCGTAGCCCGATGGGCATTGGGCCTCATTCGGCCGTCTTCACACGGCGTTAATGAACGAGGGGCATGTGTCCGATAAAGGCACTTCTACGGCTTTCCGGGCCGGGTGGTGTCCGGGCGGACCATGCATGTGCAAGGAGTTCCCGCGACAATTGCCAGAAGCCGGATGGCTTGGAATTGCTCTTGAGTGACGGGCCGTATGCGCGCCGTGGCCGGAGGGGGCAGCGGTGTCGGTGGGGGCCGGTAGGCTTCTCCAATGGCCCTTTCGGACGCGTCCCCCCAGATCTCCGATGCTCTGCAGGTGCTCCACCGCGTCTTCGGATACGACTCCTTCCGCGGTGAGCAGCAGCAGATCATCGAGCAGGTCGTGGGCGGCGGCGACGCCCTCGTACTGATGCCGACCGGCGGCGGCAAATCGCTCTGCTACCAGATCCCGGCGCTGGTCAGAGAAGGTACGGGCGTGGTGATCTCACCGCTCATCGCGCTGATGCAGGACCAGGTGGACGCCCTGACCGCCCTCGGCGTACGGGCCGGCTTCCTGAACTCCACCCAGGACCCGTACCAGCGGCAGGCCGTCGAGCAGGCCTTCCTCGCCGACGAGCTGGACCTGCTCTACCTGGCGCCCGAGCGGCTGCGCACCGAGGGCACCCAGCGGCTGCTCGACCGGGGCAGGGTGTCGCTCTTCGCGATCGACGAGGCGCACTGCGTCGCCCAGTGGGGCCACGACTTCCGGCCCGACTACCTGGCGCTCTCCATGCTGCACGAGCGCTGGCCGAAGGTGCCGCGGATCGCGCTGACCGCGACGGCCACCGAGGCCACCCACGCCGAGATCGCGGCGCGGCTGGGCCTGCAGGAGGCCCGGCACTTCGTCGCCAGCTTCGACCGGCCGAACATCCAGTACCGCATTGCGCCGAAGAACAACCCGCTCAAGCAGCTGCTGGAACTGATCCGGAGCGAGCACGACGGGGACGCCGGAGTCGTGTACTGCCTCTCCCGGTCCTCGGTGGAGAAGACCGCGGCCTTCCTGGTGGAGCAGGGCATCGACGCCGTGGCGTACCACGCCGGCATGGACGCCCGGACGCGCGCCGCCAACCAGGCCCGCTTCCTGCGCGAGGACGGGGTCGTGGTGGTGGCCACGATCGCCTTCGGCATGGGCATCGACAAGCCGGACGTGCGCTTCGTGGCCCACCTCGACCTGCCGAAGTCGGTCGAGGGCTACTACCAGGAGACCGGCCGGGCGGGCCGCGACGGCGAACCGGCCACCGCCTGGCTGGCGTACGGCCTGCAGGACGTGGTCCAGCAGCGCAAGCTCATCGAGGGCTCCGAGGGCGACGAGGCGCACCGCCGCTCCCTGGCCATGCACCTGGACGCGATGCTCGCGCTCTGCGAGACGGTCGACTGCCGCCGGGTGGGGCTGCTGGCGTACTTCGGACAGCCGGGCGAGCCGTGCGGCAACTGCGACACCTGTCTGACCCCGGCCGAGTCCTGGGACGCCACGGTGGCGGCGCAGAAGCTGCTGTCCACGGTGTGGCGGCTGGCGAGGGAACGGCGCCAGAAGTTCGGTGCCGGCCAGATCATCGACATCCTGCAGGGCAAGAAGACGGCCAAGGTCATCCAGTTCGACCACGACGCCCTCTCGGTGTTCGGCGTCGGAGCGGACCTGAGCACGGCGGAGTGGCGGGGGGTCGTGCGCCAGCTGCTGGCCCTGCGGCTGCTGGCCGTGGAGGGCGACTACGGGACGCTGGTGCTGACGGACGGCAGCGGTGAGGTGCTGGGCGGGCGCCGCAGCGTCACCATGCGGAAGGAGACCGCGGCGGCCGGCCCCTCCCGCAAGGAGTCCGGCTCGCGTCGCACCGGGAAGGGAGCCCGGGTGCCGGTCGACCTTCCGGCGGCTGCCGTGCCGGTCTTCGAGGCGCTGCGCGGCTGGCGGGCCGCGACGGCCCGGGAGCAGGGCGTACCGGCGTACGTGGTCTTCCACGATGCGACGCTGCGGGAGATCGCGACGCGGCTCCCGGCCACCGTCGAGGAGCTGGGCACGATCGGCGGGGTCGGCGAGGCCAAGCTGGCCAAGTACGCCGAAGGCGTGCTCGCCACCCTGGCCGAGCCCCACGCCACCGTGCCCGGCCCCGCCGCCGCGCCCCCGTCCGAGTCGGCCCCGCCGGCCTCGGCCCCGCCGGCCTCGGCCGCGCCGGCACCGGCCGCGCCGTACGAGGACGAGGAACCGCCCTTCGACCCGGAGGAGATCGACCCGCCCTGGGACGACTGGGAGTAGCCGGGCCGCCCCGGGCGGATCAGTGGCGCTCGCGGGCCGTCCGGGCCGTCCGCAGCACGGTGCCCCGGCGTTCGCACTCCATCAGGGTCTCCACCCCGGTGGCCGCCGCCGAGCCGATCTCCCGCTCCAGCATCCACAGGGCCCCGTCGATGCCGGAGCTGATGCCACCCGCGCACACCAGGTTGCCGTCGTCGACCACGCGTGCGGTGCGGACATCGGCGCCCTGGTCCTTCAGGTACTGCTGGGCCCGGTGGTGGGTGGTGCAGGGGCGGTCGCCGATCAGGCCGGCCGCATGCAGGACGACCGCCCCGGTGCACACGCCGAACAGGGTCAGGGACGGGCGGGCGGCGCGGCGCAGCTCGCGGGTCAGGACGCCCTTCCGGATCTCGGCCCAGACACCCGGCCCCTGCCGGTTCTTGAAGCCGCCGCCGGGGACGACGATCACGTCCGCCGCCCCGGGGTCCCAGGCGCCCGGTACGGCGACGTCGGTACCGAAGCTCGCGGTGATCCGGCCGGGCCTGCCGCTGGTGACGAGCAGGGTGCGGACGGGATGCCCCAGGACAGCCGCCGCCGCGAACACCTCCAGTGGGCCGAACACGTCCAGTTCCTCCACACCGTCGAACAGGACGATGTGCACCCGGAGCGGATCGTGCGCGGACCGCTCGCGCGGTGCGGCGGCCGAGGCGGTTGCCGGCGCGGCTGCCGGTGCAGCCGGGGACGGGCCCGGGGACGAAGCCGAGGCCGCCGGGATCCCCGTGACGAGCGCGGCTCCCGCGCCCGCCGCCGACATCAGTGCGCCCCGCCGGTTCAGCTCCGCCATGACACCAGTCTCCGTCCACCGCGTCCGCACCGCCGACTCTCGGCGGCCTTGCCCGCCATGGGTCGCACGCGCGGGCGGCGGAGTTCCCGTGGCCGGTACGGGGCCGGGCCGGAACGAGGCTGGGCCGGACGGGTGGACGGCGGTAGCGACGTACGCGTGTGACGGCGACCGCCGGGGCCGGTCGACTCTCATGGACTGCGGCCGGCCCGGACAACGGCCCAAGGAGAGCGGACCGTCATGACCGAACGTGCACGCATCGACGTCCACCACCATGTGATCCCGCCCGACCGCAGCCGCGCCATCGCCGACCGAGCCGCCGCCCTCGGCTGGCCGGTACCCGCCTGGGACCGGCAGAGCGCGATCGCGATGATGGACCGCCGCTCGATCGCCACCGGCATCCTCTCCTACGCCGCCCCGCTCGCGGCCCCCGACGACCCCGCGGGGGCCCGCGCCTCGGCCCGGGCGGTGAACGAGTTCACCGCCGAGCTGGTCAAGGACCGGCCCGACCGGTTCGGGAACTTCGCCGTCCTCCCCCTGCCCGATGTGGACGGGGCGCTCGCCGAGGCCGTGCACGCCCTGGACGAGCTCGGCGCCGACGGGGTGACGGTGATGTCCAACGCGTACGGACGCTACCTCGGTGACCATGAGTTCGAGCCGCTCTGGGCCGAGCTGGACGCGCGGGCGGCGGTGGTCCTCATCCACCCCACCGCGCCGCCCGGGGCGATGGTTCCCGGCCTGCCCAGCCCGCTGGTGGACTTCCCGTACGACACCGCCCGCACCGCCCTGCACCTGGCCGTCGCCGGGGTCCCGGGCAGGTACCCCCGGCTGCGGATGATCCTTCCGCACGCGGGCGGCTTCCTGCCGTACGCCGCCCACCGCTTCGCGGCGGCTGCCCGGCTGCGCCCGGGGACCACCCCCGAGGACCTCCTCGCCGAACTGCGGAGCTTCTGGTTCGACACCGCGTTCTGTGCGGGCCCGGCCTCGCTGCCCTCGCTCCTCGCCTTCGCCGCGCCCGAACGCATCCTGTACGGCAGCGACTTCCCCATGGTGCCCGAGGAGTGGTGCGGCGGCTTCGACGACGGGCTGGACCGCTACCCGCACTGGTCGGACGGGCAGCTCCGGGCGATCCACCGGGGCAACGCCGAGTTGCTCTTCCCCCGTCTCGCGGCGACCTGACGGCCGCCGGGCCGCCGGGCCGCCGGCTGCCGGGCTGCCGACGGCCGGCCGGCAGCCCGGACACCGGACTCAGACGAGGTCGAACCGGTCGAGGTTCATCACCTTGTCCCACGCTGCCACGAAATCACGCACGAACTTGTCTCCCGCGTCCTGGGACGCGTAGACCTCCGAGACGGCCCGGAGCTGGGAGTGCGAACCGAAGACCAGGTCCACCGCGGTGGCGGTCCACTTGACCTCGCCGGTGGCGCGGTCCCGGCCTTCGAACACGTTCTCCTCCGAGGTCGAGGCCTTCCACTCGGTGCCCATGTCCAGCAGGTTGACGAAGAAGTCGTTGGTCAACGTCTCCGGCCGGTCGGTGAAGACACCGTGCGGGGACCGGCCGAAGCCGGCGTTCAGGGCCCGCATGCCACCGGTCAGGACCGTCATCTCGGGTGCGGTCAGGGTCAGCAGGTTGGCGCGGTCCAGCAGCAGCGTCTCCGGCGACAGCTTCTCGCCCGCCCGCAGGTAGTTGCGGAACCCGTCCGCCTTGGGTTCGAGTACGGAGAACGACTCCACATCGGTCTGCTCCTGCGAGGCGTCCGTGCGCCCGGGAGCGAACGGGACCGTGATGGCGTGCCCGGCGTCCTTCGCGGCCTGCTCGACGGCGGCGCACCCGCCCAGGACGATCAGATCGGCGAGCGAGACCTTCGTGCCGCCCGACTGCGAACTGTTGAAGTCCTGCCGGATCCGCTCCAGGCCCTGCACCACCTCGGCCACCTCGGACCCGGCGTTGACCTCCCAGTCCTTCTGCGGCGCGAGCCGGATCCGCGCTCCGTTGGCCCCGCCCCGCTTGTCGGTGCCGCGGAAACTCGCCGCCGCCGCCCAGGCGGTGCCGACCAGCTGGGAGACGGACAGCCCCGAGCCGAGGATCCTGGCCTTGAGATCGGCGATCTCCGCGTCCCCGACCAGCGCGTGATCGACGGCGGGGACGGGGTCCTGCCACAGCTGCGGCTCCGGAATCCACGGTCCGAGGTAGCGCGAGAGGGGCCCCATGTCACGGTGCAGCAGCTTGTACCAGGCCTTGGCGAACACCTCCGCGACCAGCTCCGGGTTCTCGTGGAACCGCTTCGCGATCGGCCCGTAGACCGGATCCAGCTTCAGTGAGAGGTCCGTGGTCAGCATCATCGGGGCGTGGCGCTTCGACGGATCGTGGGCATCGGGCACCGTGCCCTGGGCCGCGGGGTCCTTGGGGGTCCACTGCTTCGCGCCGGCCGGGCTCGTGGTCAGCTCCCAGTCGTACCCGAACAGGTTGTCCAGGTACCCGTTGTCCCACTTCGTCGGCTCCGAGGTCCAGGCGCCCTCCAGCCCGCTGGTGAGCGTGTCCACGCCCTTGCCGCTGCCGTAGGAATTCCGCCACCCGAGGCCTTGCTGCTCGATCGGGCCGGCTTCGGGTTCCGGACCGATGTACTCGGGATCGACCGCGCCGTGGCACTTGCCGAACGTGTGGCCGCCGACGATGAGCGCAACCGTCTCCTCGTCGTTCATCGCCATCCGCCCGAAGGTCTCGCGGATGTCCCTGGCCGCGGCCAGCGGATCCGGGTTGCCGTTGGGCCCCTCCGGATTCACATAGATCAGGCCCATCTGCACGGCACCGAAAGGACCGGCGAGTTGTCTGTCGCCGCTGTAACGCTCATCCCCGAGCCAGGTGTCCTCGGGCCCCCAGAAGATTTCCTCCGGCTCCCAGATGTCCTCTCGGCCGAATCCGAATCCGAAGGTCTTGAATCCCATCGATTGCATGGCGCAGTCGCCCGCGAAGACCAGTAGATCGGCCCATGAGATTTTCCGGCCGTACTTCTGCTTGACCGGCCACAGCAAGCGGCGTGCCTTGTCGAGGCTCGCATTGTCCGGCCAGCTGTTGAGGGGGGCGAAGCGCTGGGCGCCGGAGCCGCCGCCGCCCCGGCCGTCGGCAATGCGGTACGTGCCGGCGGCGTGCCAGCTCATCCGGATGAAGAGCGGCCCGTAGTGGCCGTAATCCGCAGGCCACCACTCCTGCGACGTCGTCATCACCTCGAAGAGGTCCCGCTTCAGCGCCTCCACGTCCAGGGTCGCGAACTCTGCCGCGTAGTCGAAATCCTCACCCAGCGGATTGGACCGCGGGGAGTGCTGGTGGAGCACCTGAAGGTCCAGCTGATTCGGCCACCAGTCCCGGTTCGTCCTGGGGGGAGTCGGCGTGGGGGTGGGGGAGGGGATTACCGGGTTCTCGCTTTCGCTGCCGGACACGTCCGTCCTTCTTCCTGTCGGGAGTTTCCACGGCGTCCGTATGGTTGCGCACGACAGACCGCAGCGCTAAGAGAACACGCAGAGCATCCCCGCAGACGAATGGCCGAATTCGTCGCCCGGTCACCCGCCCACGATCCGGCGCACGTTCTCGACGCTGCCACAGCCGGATGCCAGCTGCTTCTCGCGTTCCTTCAGGAACGCGGCGCCCAGCTCGGCCCGGCGCTCGTCGGGGACGTTCTCCCTGGCGCCGTTGAGGATCGTCCGCTCCTCCTCGTCCACGTGGTGGGAGACCGCCTTGACCAGGTCTTCCAGCCGCGAGTCCCAGGTGTCGGAACCGACATCGCCGACCTCCAGCAGCGCCAGCAGTGCCTTGTTGCCCTCGGCGTGCTCCTCCTCGCCGTGGTCCACTTCCTCATTGTCGACGTCCTTGAAGCGTTTGAGCGCTCCGTACACCTCGGCTTCCTCCGCCTCGCCGTGCGCGATGAGCAGGGCCGAGAACTTCTCCAGCGCCCCTGCCCGGTCGGCCTCGACGCTCCGCATACGGCGGAACAGGTCCTCCATGGTGCGGTGGTCCTTGAGGATCACCGCGACGACGTCCTGGTCCTTCCCGTCGCCCGCCATACCGCTCGCCTCCTCGATCGGGGGTCCCCCTCACCAGGGCGCGTGCTCACTGGCAGGCGGTTGAAACCCCCCCGCGTCCCCGATCCCGGCCTCACGCTCGGTGATGACCGTCGGGCGTACGGTGACCGTGCTCGGTGAACGTACCGCGCTCGGTGAACGAGCCGTGCCGGCCCGCCCCGGCCGCGAACCGGGCGGCACCCGCCGACGTCTCGCCGGCCGACAGCGGCACCATGCCGTGCCGCAGCTCGGCCGCCAGCGCCTCGGGCTCGGCCAGACCGTGCTGCTCCCGTACGGACAGCCGGTCGTGGCGCAGGCACAGCTGCGGGAACGCGGCGATCTCCCGCGCGAGTTCCTCCGCCGCCTGCCGGGCCTGCCCCGGCGGCACCAGGCGGTTGGCCAGCCCGATCGCGTACGCCTCGGAGGCCGGCACCGGCCGACCGGTGAGGATCAGGTCCATGGCGCGGCTCTCGCCGATCAGCCGCGGCAGCCGGACCGTACCGCCGTCGATCAGCGGCACCCCCCACCGGCGGCAGAACACCCCGAGGACGGCGTCCTCCTCCACCACGCGCAGATCGCACCACAGGGCCAGTTCCAGCCCGCCGGCCACCGCATGGCCGGCGACGGCCGCGATGACCGGCTTGGTCAGGCGCAGCCGGGTCGGCCCCATCGGGCCGTCGCCGTCCGGCTCCACCCGGTTCCCGCGCCCGGTGCCCACGGCCTTGAGGTCGGCGCCCGCGCAGAACGTCCCGCCCTCGCCCCACAGCACGGCCACCGAGGCTTCGTCATCGGCCTCGAAAGAGCGGAACGCATCGGCCAGCTGCCGGGCCGTCGGGCCGTCCACCGCATTGCGGGCGACCGGCCGTGACAACACCACGGTCGTCACGGGGCCGGCCCGCTCGGTGCGGACGGCGGGTGCCCCTGGGGTATCGGTCATGGCGGCATTCTCACGTGGCCGCCGCCCGGGAGCTACTGCTTCCGCAGATACGGCAGCCGGGCCAGGGGTGCGTCGACCCACACCGTGGCCGGGCCCGTGTACGACCGGCCGTCGTCGGCCAGCCAGGTGCCCGGCGGGATGACCACCTCGCGCCCGACCGCGCCCTTGGTCACCACCGGGGCCACCATCAGGCCGTCGCCCAGCAGGAACTGGTCGGTCACCGCTGCATAGCCGCGATGGGGGAACGCCCATTCGAGGGGGCGCTGGACCGGTTCGCCCGTGGCCGCGGCATGCGCGGCCAGAGCGAGGATCTCCGGGGCCAGCTCGGTGTGGAGGCGGGCGGCTGCGCGGACGATGGCGAGGTTCTCGGGGGAGAGCACCCGCCATGGTGCCGCGGAGAACTGCATCATGGGGAACAGCGCGGCGATCTGCGCGTAGCGGACGAACAGTTCCTCGTCGAAACCCTCGCCGTCCTCGCTCGGGACGAAGCGGAACTCGCCGCCCCCGATCATGTCGGGACAGCTGAACGCATGGCCGGTCAGGGACTGGGCCAGGGCGTTCGGGATCAGACTGTCCAGCCCGAACCGTCCCTCCCACAGGTGGTACTTGTCCTGCTGGCGCTGTGCCAGCGGCAGACCCGCCGCTCGCCACGCATCACGGAACTCGTTGAGCGGCCAGTCGGTACCGAAGAGGTTCCAGGCATGGGTGTACGCCTCCGGGTCGGCGCACCCGAGCGCACGCCACCAGGGCGCGTCGCCGCCGTCGAACTTGAACCCGTCGATGCCGATGTCGTCGCGCAGCGCCTCCAGCCGGCCGGTGAGCCACGCCCGTGCCCGCGGGTCGAGCAGATCGAGGCCGGCACTCCAGCCGTTCCACCACCAGGCCACCTTGGCCCGCCCGCCGGCTCCGCCGCCACCGGCGCCGGTCTCCGTATCGCGGACCAGCAGGCCCTGGTCGCCCAGCTGCCGGGCGGTGGGGGAGTCCGGGGTCACATAGGGCACCAGCCACAGCATCACCTTGAAGCCGAGTCGGTGGAGCCGGGCGACCATGCCCGCCGGATCGGGGAAGC
Source organism: Streptomyces venezuelae (assembly GCF_008642295.1). GTDB lineage: Bacteria > Actinomycetota > Actinomycetes > Streptomycetales > Streptomycetaceae > Streptomyces > Streptomyces venezuelae_C. The sequence continues at coordinate 6,620,980 of NZ_CP029190.1, forward strand.
GGCCGGGGTGGAAGGTCCAGTCCCCGTAGTCGTTGCTCCACCGGTCGTCGATCATCAGCACGCCGGGCGGGAAGCCTTCCGCGAGCAGCCGCTCCGCGTACGTCAGCACCTTCTCCTGGGTCGGCTCGAACACCGTCTCGATCCACAGGTTGTACTGCGGTGCAGTGAAGAGCAGCGGGTCCGGCATCGTGCCGGACGGAGGGTAGTGGCGGGTGATCGCGTGCCGGTACGCCCCGCGCAGATCGCCGTGCCCCTCGCCGTGCTCGATGACCGCGCCCGCTTCGTGGGCGTGCGCGGTCAGCCGGCCGCCGGAGAGCGTGAAGGTGAAGGTGCGGTCGCTGTGCACCCAGCGACCGCGGTCGGAGAGCAGGAGCGGCATGCCCTGGTTGGCCAGGACGTCACGCAGATCGAAGGTGTAGCCGTCGGGGTACGGCATGTGCCGCCCTTCGGCGACGGCTCCGCCCCACCAGCGTTCCCCGTCGAGGAGGGGGAGTTCGAGTGTCGTCATACCTGTGGGCTTTCTCCGGTGTGGTGGAGGAGCGGGCCGGGGGGCCGGGGCCCCGCGGCCCGCCGCTGAGCGGAATGGACTGCACGGCTCGGACTACTTGACGGTGAAACCCTGTTCCTTGCCGAACCCGTTCAGCCGTTCCTCCCAGGTGGCCAGCGCGCCGGGCAGGTTCCCGCCGGGCTGCAGGGCCTGACCCACGGAGTCCTTGAAGACGCTGTTGGCGTAGGGCTGGAAGGGCAGGTACTGCCAGCCGGGCCGGACGGCCTTCGACATGTCGGAGAAGACCTCGTTGGGCTTGCTGTTGGGGAAGAACGGCACCTCGGCGCTGCGGAAACCGGGGTTGTCGAGCAGCAGCTTGGTCGCGGGGAACAGACCGACTTCGGAGTTGAGCGACTTGACCGCCTCCGGGTCTGAGTTGAGCCACTGGGCGAAGGCGACCGAGGCCTCCTTGTTCTTCGCCTGTGTGGTAACCGCCACCGACGAGCCGCCGTTCTCCGAGCTGACACCGCCCGGCATGGGCGCAACCGTCCACTGGCCCTTGCTCTGCGGGATGAACTGCTCCAGAACCGCCGGCGCCCAGGCGCCGGCCAGCCACGTCGCGTACCTTCCGGCGGCCATCGACTTCCACCACTCGTCGTTCCAGCTCACCGTGGATTCGACCAGCTTGTTCTCGATCAGCGGGCCCCAGGTGTCGGCGTAAGCCTTGCTTCCGGCGTCGTTCTTGAGGTTGATGGCGACGTCGGTGGTGCCGTTGACGGTGTACGGCTTGCCGCCGCGCTGCCAGATCAGGCTGTTGGTCGCGCCCGCGTCGCCGGGGTCGACGAACGAGATGAAGGTGTTCGGATCGGCGTCGTGGATCTTCTTGGCCAGCGTGCCGTACTCCTCCCACGTGGCCGGCGGTGTCGCACCGAACCTGTCGAGGATGTCCTTGCGGTACAACATCGCCATCGGCCCGGTGTCCTGGGGTATGCCGTAGATCCCGCCCGCGACGTTGACCTGGGTCCAGGCCGACTCGGCGAACTTGTCCTTGAGGCCGGCCGCACCGTAGTCGGCGAGGTTGACCAGCGACTTGCTCACCGCGAACTGGGGGAGTGCGTAGTACTCGATCTGGGCGACGTCGGGGGCGCCCTTGCCTGCCTTGAGCGCGGTGGTCAGCTTGGTGTACTGGTCCTTGGACTGTCCCGCGTTGACGAGGTTGATCTTGATCTTCGGGTACTTCTTCTCGAACAGCGCGATCGTCTTGTCGATGTTCGGGACCCAGGACCAGAAGGTGATCTCGGCCGGCTTGTCCAGTGCTGCCTGCACGGCAGCGGGGTCGGCCTTGCCGCCGCCGTCGGAGCCGCCGGAGCCGCCGCCGCAGGCGGTGAGGGAGAGGGAGAGCGCGGCGGCGGTGGCCGCGGTGAGGGCGCGGGTGAGACCCGGCAGCCGCAGGGATCTGCTCATTTCGAATCCTTACATTCCGGACGTTGAGAGGGGTGGGCTACTGCTTGACGCCGCCGGCGGCCAGTCCCGACTGCCAGAACCGCTGGAGGAAGAGGAACGAGACGATCAGCGGGACGATCGCCAGCAGGCTGCCGGTGATCACCAGAGGGAGGACCGGTGTGGCAGTGGCGACGCCGCCCTGTGCGAGCGCGTTCCACTGGTGCAGCCCCACCGTGAGGGGGAACAGCTCCGGGTCGTTGAGCACGATCAGCGGCAGGAAGTAGTTGTTCCAGGTGGCCACGAGGGTGAACAGCAGCACGGTGACGAAACCCGGAGCCAGCAGGCGCAGCGAGATGGTGAGGAAGATGCGCAGTTCGCCGGCTCCGTCGATGCGCGCGGCCTCCAGCATCGCGGGCGGAACCGCCTCGGTCGCGTACACCCGCATCAGGTAGAGCCCGAAAGGACTGGCAAGCGAGGGCAGCAGGACCGCCCACGGGGTGTTGACGATGCCCATGTCGCTGAACAGCAGGTACGTCGGGACTGCGAGGGCGGAGGCCGGGATCGAGATGGCCCCGATCACCACGGCGGACACCACCCGCCGGCCGGTGAATTCGTACATGGCCAGGGCGTAGCCGCCCATCGTCGCGATGATCGAGGCGCCGCCCGCCCCGACCACGGAGTAGAGCACGGTGTTGCCGAACCAGCGCAGGTAGATCCCGTCGTCGTAGGTGAAGACGTCCCTGATGTTCTCGAACAGGTGGAAGCCGTCCCCGAACCACAGGCCGGAGGAGTCGAGAAGGGTCTGGTTCGACTTCGTCGCGCTGATGGTGAGCCAGACGAGGGGGATCAGCGTGTACGCGAGCATCAGCCCCATGGCCACGGTCAAGGCGGTGGACCTGCCCGGCCGGCTTCGAGGGGATTGGCCGCGGGGGCTCCGGCGGCGGGCGGGGGGTCGGCGGGACGCCCCTGCGGAGGACGCCTCTTCGGACCTGCTGACGGCCTCGGGCGCGGAAGTGGTCACAGCATGCGCTCCCTTCGGGCGGTCGCGCGCTGGACCGCGTACGCGACGATCACGGTCACCAGGCCGAGCAGTACCGCGACGGCTGCCGAGTAGTTGAACTGACGCCCCTCGAAGGCGAGGTTGTACGCGTACATGTTGGGGGTGTAGTTCGTGGAGACGGCGGAGGGCGCCAGGTTCTGGAGGACGCTCGGCTCGTTGAACAGCTGGAAGCTGCCGATCACCGAGAACGTCGTGGCCATCAGGAGTGCCGGGCGCAGGGCCGGAAGTTTGATGCTGAACGCCTTGCGGATGGCGCCGGCGCCATCCACCTCGGCCGCCTCGTAGAGCTCTTCGGGGATGGACCGCAGCGCGGCGTAGAAGATCAGCATGTTGTAGCCGACGTACGACCACGTGACGATGTTGCCGATCGACGCGAGCATCCAGTTCTTGGAGAGCAGGTCGGGCACCTCGGTGTGCAAGAGGGCGCCGATCTCGCCGACCAGGCCGAACCGGTCGCCGTACAGGTAGCCCCACATCAGGGCCGCGACCACGCCGGGGACGGCGTAGGGGACGAAGATGCCGATCCGGAACAGCCCCGGCGCCCGCAGCCGCCCGCTGTCGATCGCGAGAGCGGCTGCCAGTGAGAGGCAGAGCATGAGCGGCACCTGGATCGCGAAGAAGAGGGCGACGCGGCCGAGGCCGGCATGGAACAGGTTGTCCCGGAACGCCTTGGTGTAGTTGTCCAGCCCGGCGAAGGTCATGCCCCCGACCATGCGTTCCTGATAGAGGCTCAGGTTGATCGAATAGATCAGTGGGGCCACGACTCCGATGACGAAGACGCAGAGGAACGGCAGGAGGAACGCATGGGCGGTGAGGTTGCGCCGAACAGCGCCGCGTTTCACCGCAGTCTCCGGCGGCGGCGGTCGGCGACGGGTGTCTCGCTGACCTGGGCTTGGTCGACTCTCACGGGAAAGACCTCCGATGCATGTTAGCGCCAACATGGTGGCGCGGTTCGGAAGTGTGTCGACAGCTCTCGGACAGTGTCAAGAGTTTTGGCCAACACTTCTGGCGGATCGTCAGCGGCCTTGAATTTGCAGGGATTTTCAGGAATCTGAAGAAGGGTCACCGGTCTGCCGGACCAACCGCAGCCGCTCGGTGGCCTGTTGACCGATGCGGCATGTTCGCGCAAACATGATCCCGGCCGGCAAGGTGCCCGGGCAGCACAGTGCGAGAGGAACTGCACCATGGCGAAGGAAGGGCAGCGGCCACGCAAGCCCCGCTCCCCGGCCGCGGATCGCCCCAGGCCCCCGTCCATGGCGGATGTCGCGGCCATGGCAGGGGTTTCGGCGCAGACCGTGTCCCGCGTGCTCAACGCGACGGCCCGGGTCGACGACACCACCCGCGACCGGGTCGTCCGGGCCGTACGCATGCTCGGATACCGGCCCAACACCGCTGCCCGGGCGCTCGCCACCGGCAAGTTCCGGATGATCGGTGTCATCAGCTTCGACCTCACGGCGCACGGAAACGCACGCACGCTGGAGTCGATCGTCGCCGCCGTGCAGTCCACCGAGTACTCCGTCAACGTCGTCGTCCCGCAGGCGCAGACCCAGGAGGCCGTGCTGGAGGCCTTCCGGAGGCTGAGCAGCCATGCGGTGGACGGGGTCATCGTGAACGAGGCACAGATCCTGACCGGTTCGCTGATGCTGCCCTACGGCCTGCCCGTCGTGGTCGTCGACGGCGGGGACGACCACCGCTACCCGGGCGTCCACACCGACCACGCGGCCGGTGCGGAGATCGCGGTGAACCACCTGCTCGGGCTCGGCCACCGCACGGTGTGGCACCTGGCCGGCCCACAGGACTCCCACCCCGCACGCCGCCGCGCCGAAGTGTGGCAGCGCGCACTCCAGGCGGCGGGCGCTCCGGTCCCGGCCGCCGTACACGGCGACTGGAGCGCCGAGAGCGGCTACCGGGCCGGCCGGGAACTCGCCGGCCGGCCGGAGGTCACCGCGGTGTTCGCCGCAAACGACCAGATGGCGCTCGGGCTGATCCGGGCGCTCCGCGAGGCAGGACGCTCCGTCCCGGAGGACGTGAGCGTGGTCGGGTTCGACAACATCGCCGAATCCGCCCACTTCCTGCCTCCCCTGACCACCGTCGACCAGGACCTCTCCCGGGTCGGTGCGGCCTGTGTGGCGCGGCTCCTGGGCCAGATCGAAGGCGCTCCGGCGACGGACTCCTCCATCGTGTCGGTCATGCCGACCCTGGTGGAACGCGCGAGCTCGGCGGCGCCACGTACGCCACGCACGCCACGCATCTGAGCCCACTGCCCCCTGTCACACCCCATACGAGACCTCGTACGTCCTGAAGCTCCTGAAGGGGTAAGAACGATGAACTCTCCGGCACACGACCGGACCCGGGCCCTCGGCACCCGACTGGGCGGCCTCGGATTCGGCGGCGACTACAACCCCGAGCAGTGGGACAAGGCCACCCGCGCCGAAGACCTGCGACTGATGAACGAGGCCGGCGTCAACCTCGTCAACCTGGCCATCTTCGCCTGGGCCCGCGTCGAACCCGCCCGAGACACCTACGACTTCGGGTTCTTCGACACCGTCATGGACGATCTGGCCGCCCACGGCATCACCGCCGACCTGGCCACCATGACCGCCTCACCACCCCCGTGGCTCGTCGCCGAGCATCCCGGGATCCTGCCGGTCACCGCCTCCGGAGGCATCCTGTCCCCGGGCGGCCGCCAGCACTTCTGTCCCTCCAGCCCGGTCTTCCGCGACCGGGCCGTCCGCCTGGTCGAAGCCGTCGCCACGCACTACCGCGACCACCCGGCACTGGGCCTGTGGCACGTCGGCAACGAGTACGGAATCCATGTCACCGAATGCTTCTGCGACATCTCCGCCGCCGACTTCCGGCGCTGGCTGGCCGACCGGTACGGCGATGTCGACGCACTCAACGACGCCTGGTCCACCGACTTCTGGTCCCAGCGCTACACCTCCTTCGACCAGATCCTGCCCCCGCGCGCCGCACCCACCTACCCCAACCCCTCCCAGCAGCTCGACTTCAAGCGGTTCAGCAGTGACGCGCTGCGCACCTGCTTCGCCCTCGAACGCGACGTACTGCGCCGCATCACCCCCGACACCCCGGTGACCACGAACTTCCTCGCCGGACACAAGTCGGTCGACGTCCGCGCCTGGGCACCCGAAATGGACGTCCTCGCCCTCGACAGCTACCCGGACCCGCACGACGAGGCGGCGCACATCGAGGCGGCGCTCTCCTACGACCTGCTGCGCGGCGCGGCCGGCGGACGGCCGTGGCTGCTGACCGAGCAGGCCCCCTCCGCCGTCAACTGGCGGGGCCGCAACGCGGGCAAGGCTCCGGGCCGGATGCGCCTGTGGAGCTGGCAGGCCGTCGCGCAGGGCGCGGACGCCGTCATGTACTTCCAGTGGCGGCAGTCCCGCGGCGGAGCGGAGAAGTTCCACTCCGGCATGGTCCCGCACGCGGGGCCCGGTACCCGGGTGCACGCCGAGGTGCGCGAGCTGGGCCGCGAACTGGCCCTGGTGCCCGAGCTGGCCGGTACCCGGATCCGCAACGAGGTCGCGGTCGTGTTCGACTGGGAGAACTGGTGGGCGATCGAGCTCGACTCGCACCCCTCGGACGGAGTGCGCTGCATCGACCGCGTCCTCGACCACTACGCCCCGCTGTTCGAGGCGGGCGTCGGCATCGACCTCGTCCACCCCTCGGCCGACCTCTCCCCGTACAAGTGCGTGGTGCTGCCGAGCCACTACCTCCTGTCGGCCGAAAACGCCGACCGGATCAGCCGGTTCGTGGCGGACGGCGGATCCCTGCTCGCATCCTTCTTCACCGGGATCGTCGACGAGCACGACCGGGTGCACACGGGCGGCTATCCCGCTCCGCTGAGCGAGGTGCTGGGCGTACGCGTCGAGGAGTTCTGGCCGGCCGCAGTGGATGAGGAGGTCCCGCTGCGGGCCGCGGAGGCAGGAGCCCCGGCCCCCGCGCCGGCCTCGCTGTGGCGCGAGGACCTGAAGCTCACCGGCGCCCGCCCCGAGCTCTTCTTCGCCGGACCCGACTGGGACGAGGACCGCCCGGCGGCCACGGTGCACGCCCATGGCGCAGGGGCGGCGCGCTATGTCGCGACCCGCCCCGATCCCGTCACGATGCGGGCCATCGTCGACCGCGCGCTCGCCGATGCGGGAGTGGCCCCCGTGCTGCCCGGCCTGCCCGCCGGCATCCAGGCGACGATCCGGCACGGAGCGGACCACGACGTCCTCATCCTGCTCAACCACACCGGGCACACCCATGAGGTGACGCTGCCCGCCGAGCGCCGGAACCTCCTCGACGGACAAAGGCCCGCCGTCCGGCACCTCACCCTCGAACCGCGGGGCGTCGCCGTCCTCGGCAGCGCCGGCCTCTGACCGCTCCATCCCCCCGCACTCCCACCCCTCACCCCCCGGAGGAATCTGTGAGAAGACCCCTAGGCCGGGCGGTACTCGCCGCGGCGCTCCTGATCGGAGCGCTCGGCGCCGCCCCGGCCGTCGCATCCGCGACGGCCGCGACAGCCACCACGGCGACGAAGGCCACGACTCCCGGGACGGCCGCCGGCATATCCGCCGGCCTCGCCGACACCTGGCGTCCGCCCCTCAGCACCCGGGGCCGCTACATCGTCGACGCCGACGGCAACCGCTTCAAGCTCAAGTCCGCGAACTGGCAGGGGGCCCAGGGCTCCTGGAGCGGCTCCGGGGACATCAACGACCCGGCCAGCCACCACGACGGCGAGAAGGCCGACCAGATGCCGCTCGGTCTGGACCGCGCCCCGATCGCGCGGATCCTCGCCGACTTCCGCGCACTCGGCATCAACAGCATCCGGCTGCCGTTCTCGAACGAGATGCTGCACGACCAGCGCCCGGTCTCCGACGCCTCGGTCGCCGCCAACCCGCAGCTGCGCGGCAAGACCCCGCTCCAGGTCTTCGACGCCGTCGTCGCCGCCAGCACGGGCGAAGGCTTCGCGGTCATCCTCAACAACCACACCATCACCTCCCGCTTCTGCTGCGGCCTGGACGGCAACGAGCGCTGGAACACCAGCCAGTCCACGGCGCAGTGGGAGAACGACTGGATCAACCTCGCCCGCCGGTACAAGGACAACAAGCGCGTGGTCGGCGCCGACCTCTACAACGAGGTCCGCCGCACCATCACCGACGACGCCAACTGGGGCTGGGGCAACGATCACGACTGGTGGGCCGCCTCCCAGCGGCTCGGCGACCGGCTCCTCACCGAGGTCAGCCCCGACCTGCTGGTGGTCGTGGAAGGCATCAACTGGCAGGGCGTCCCGGCCGACGGACTGCCCCACTGGCGTCCCACCCTCGAACCGGTCCGCACCCTCTCGCACACCCTGGTCGCCTCGAACAAGCTGGTGTACGCGGCGCACTTCTACGGCTACACCGGGCCGAACCACACCGGCGCGACCGGCATGGGCGAGACCCACGACCTGCGCTACCAGGAACTCTCCCGCGAAGAGCTCTTCGCGACCCTCCAGCGGCAGGCGTTCTACGTCTCGGCCGAAACCGGCCGGCACTTCACCGCACCCGTGTGGATCAGCGAGTTCGGCATCGGCAGCGACGAGTCCAACCCGCAGGCCCGCACCTGGTTCGGCAACTTCGTCGACCATCTGACCGCCAACGACACCGACTTCGCCTACTGGCCGCTGGTCGGATGGGCCGGACACGGCACCTGGTCGATCCTCAACTACGACACGACGGGCCGCCGTTCGGGCCTGCTGGACGGCAACGACTGGCGTGCCACCGCCTGGAACCGGCTCGTTACCGCGCCCACGAAGACCGGGCAGATCCCCGTCTCCGACACCTGGAACATGCTCAGCCTCGACCACACCGATGCGGTCCAGTCGATGCGCGCACGGGCACTGGGCGACTGGGATGCGGGAGCCCGCAAGGGAGCCTGCCCCGACGGTCAGCGGCTCGTCGGCCTGGCGCACCGTGACGGCCGGGGACTGTGCACCGACGCGGGGGCCGCAGGTCTGGCCGCCGGCGGCGCGCCGACCGTGGTCAAGGACGAGCGGTACGTCCAGCAGGGCGACTGGGCGGGCGGCTACACCAAGTACCAGTGCGCGCCGAACCAGTTCATGACCGGCTACAGCGTGCGGGGCCAGGCGGTCTCCGCCGTCCTGTGCGCCCCGGCAGGCAGGACCCTGGGGACAAACGGCCGCACCGTCTGGTTCGACCGGGGCGACAACCGGCCGGCCGGAGGCCCCGGCGGGGAGTTCGCCCAGGGCAACTACAAGGGGCAGTGCGGAACGGACGAGTACGCCGCCGGCATCGCCTTCACCGGAGCATGGGCCAAGGGCAAGACCCCGGACGCCCTGCTGTGCCGCAAGCTCTGACCCCCGGAGCCCTATGACGAGGGCCGGGCCCGGCAGCGGGCCCGGCCCTCATCGCGCTCCATGGGCGGCCTGGCCCGGGATCAGCCACGGCTCGGGGTGAGGACCACGAAATCGGCGTTCGACGGGTCGAGGCAGATCGCGAGCCGCCCCACGCCCTCCGCGTCCTCCGGCCCCATCATCAGGCTGCCGCCGGCGGCGGTGACCTTGGCCGCCGTGGCGTCACAGTCCTCGACGGCGAACACGGGGTGCCAGTACGGCCGCCCGCCCGTCAGGGTGAGGTGCTCCGCGGAGAGCTCCATCAGGCCGCCGTGCATGCGCTCCACAGGCAGGCCGGCGGGGGTGATCAGGGAGTACGTGCCCCCGCCGCCCGGCAGCTCCATATCGCTGAACGACCAGCCGAACAGGCCGCCGTAGAACTCCTTCGCCGCGGCGGCGTCGGTCGTGTACAGCTCGGCCCAGGACAGCGAGCCGGGCTCGTCCACCAGCTCGACGCCCTTGTCCGTCCCCGGCTGCCAGACCGCGAACTGTCCCCCCAGCGGGTCGTTGTACTGCGCCATCCGGCCGTACTCCTCGAGGTCCATCGGAGGCACCCGGACCGTGCCGCCCGCACGCTCCACCGCCTCGGTGGTGGCGTCCGCATCGGCGACGTTGTAGTAGATCATCCAGGCCGAGCGCGCCCCCTTCTCGGTGAGCTGCCCGAGCCCGGCGACGATCTTTCCGTCCTTGCGGAACATCCCGCCTTCCGGGTGATCCCCCTCGCCCATGGACTCGTACTCCCACCCGAGCACGGAGCCGTAGAAGGCCGCGGCGGCCCGGACGTCGGGGGCGCCGAGGTCCAGCCAGCAGGGGGAGCCGGGGACGGCGTCAGTGGTGATCATGACGATTGCCTTTCGCAGGTCCGGTACGACCCCAGCGTGGCACCGGCCCCCGGCACCCGCCCGTCGGCGGCAGCCGCCCGCCGCAGCCGTGCGGTGAGCCGGCCGGACAGCGGCGGGCGGTCAGGCGGCGGGCTTGCCGGGCTGGTCGTGGGTCGCGCAGTGGATGCCGCCGCCGCCCGAGGCGATCGTGTCGATCGCGACCGGCACGATGTCCCGCTTGGGGAAGTGCTCCTGCAGGATGCTGCGGGCCCGGTCGTCGGCCTTGCGGTCCCCGAACCTGGGCATGAACACGGCATCGTTGGCGATGTAGAAGTTGGCGTAGGTCGACACGAAGTCGTCGCCCTCGCCGGTGATCCGGTTCAGGTCGGGCTGCGGCAGGTCGATCACCTCGAAGCGCCGGCCGCGGGCGTCCGTCGATGCCGACAGGACGGACTTCGCCTGGTCGGCGGAGCGCGACCAGGAGTCCGGCGGGGTGCTCGGGTGCGCGCGGTCCAGCAGGACCACACCGGGCGCGGTGAACCGCACCAGGCTGTCCACGTGGGCGTCCGTGATGTCCTCCCCGCGGACCCCGGCCAGCCATACGACCTTCTCGACGCCCAGGGTCTGCTTGAGCTCCGCCTCGATGGTGTCACGGTTCTTGCCGCGGTTGCGGTTGTCGTTGACGATCGAGCTCTCGGTGATCAGCAGGGTGCCCTCGCCGTCGGGCTCGAAGGAGCCGCCCTCCGCGACCAGGGGGGCCTGGACGCGGGGAATCCCGTACCTCGGGAGCAGGGTGCGGCCGACCACCCCGTCGTTCCGGTGTTCCTGCTTGCCGCCCCAGCCGTTGAAGTTGAAGTCGACCCCGGTCACCTTGCCGTCCTGCTCGACGAAGACGGGGACGGTGTCCCGTGCCCAGAGGTCGTCGACGGCCAGCGGGATCACCTCGACCTGGGAGCCGCAGGCCCGCTGTGCCGCGGTCACCTGCTCGGGGCGGGCCATCATCACGACCGCCTCGTACTCCCCGACGGCCCGGGCGATCCGCGCAATGTCCTCGCGTACGTAGGGCAGGTCGCCCTCCCAGACCGAGGTGAGCGCCGGCCAGGACATGAACGTACGGGTGTGGCTCTCCCATTCGGCGCCCAGCCGGCGCTTGGCGCCCGCAGGGGCGGGTGCGGAGGGCCCGCCGGCGGTGCCGGTCCCGGCGCCGGCCTCGGTGGGGCCGCAGGCCGAGGCGCCCGCGACGACGGCGCCGATTCCGGCGAGGGTGCGAAGGACGGCCCGACGAGTGGGGGGCAGGAAGGACACGGGGAACTCCGATCGTGCGCTGGGTCTCCGCCACTCTGACACTGACTGGAAATTCAGTCAATTCGCGACAGGAGGGTGGGAGCCGAGCCGCTCGATTTCCAGTCCGATGGCCTCCCGGAGCAGGCTCCGGGCGTGCTCCAAGGGAAGCAGGCCGCTGAGCCAGCGGCCACTGAGACCCTCCAGTAGCACCGTCAGCCGTTCCGCCGCGGCCATGGCGGCGGTGCGCGGCGCGGCCGGACAGAGCTCGGCGAGATGGCCCGCGATCTCCGCCGCCCAGGCCGCGCCCGCTGCCGCGAGTTCGTCCCGCAGCTCCGGATCGAAGACCGAGTGGGCCCGCAGCTCGCCCCAGGCCGTGCTGTTCTCGCGCACCTCGGGCAGGTCCTGGAACTCCAGCAGCAGGGTCCGCTCCAGGAGGTGCCGCGGGTCGGACGGGCCGGCCGCGGCCATGCCCTCGCCCTCGCCCTCCCCGGTCGCGGTGTAGCGGTCCGCCCGCTCCCCGAGGAACGCCAGGGCGTGCCGCAGGATGCCGGGCCGGTCCTTGAAGTGGTAGTAGATCAAGGCGGTGGACACCCCGGCCTCGGCCGCCAGGTCCGCCACCCGCAGCCCCCGGACGCCCCGGCGTGCGATGACCCGTGCGGCACCGGTGAGGATGGCTCTTCTGCGGTCGGTCACTGTGTTCCCTCCTGGCCGTGTGCGTCTCGCCCGGTCCCATACTGACTGAAAATTCGGTTAGCAGCACGCCAGTGCGCCGCACCTCCGGTATTCCCGGGTTGCGGGCCGCCGGTCCCTGTGCCGGAACGCCCCGGTAAGGTGCGGGTCATGGCGTCTCGCAGTACTCAGATCCTTGAAGCAGCCGCCCGGGTCATCGCCCGGCGCGGGGTCCGCGGGCTGCGCGTGGAGGAACTCGCTGCCGAGGCCGGGGTGTCCACCGCCCTGATCTACTACCACTTCAAGGACCGGACCGGGGTCCTGCGCCAGACGCTCGAGTTCATCAACGACCGCGCCGAGCGCTACACCACGGACCGCGACCCGGACGACCCGCCGCTCACCCCCCGGGAAGAGCTGGAGGAGACGCTGCTGCTGGAGCTCCAGGACACCACGGAGGTCCGGGAGAACAGCTCGGCCTGGGGCGAACTGCGGGCGAGCGCCGTCTTCGACGAGGTGCTGCGCGAGGATCTCGCCAGGGCCACCCTGGTGTGGGTGCAGGAGGTCGCCGCGATGCTGGGCCGGATCCGGCCGATGGCGCCGGCCTCCGCGCTCGCCGCCGCGGCCGAACGGCTCACCGCCCTGCTGGAAGGGCTCAGCATGCGCTGGCTCAGCGGAGGCATCGGGATCGGCCATGCGCGGGAGCTGATGCGCGGCGCCATCGATGCGGAACTGGCCGGGCTGGCCGGGCCGGCCGGACCGGTCTCCCGCAGCGGCGATCCGGGCACTCCCGGACGCTGATCCGAACACGCACCGTCCCGTCCGCTCGGCGGACGGGACGTTTCACTGTCCCATCTATTGACTGAATTTTCAGTCAGTGCCACAGTGCGCTCAGGCCTTGACTGAATTTTCAGTCGGGTGGAAGACTCCCCTCCACGCCGAGAAATGAGACACCGATGGCTGATTACCGTATGCCCGCCGAGTGGTCCGAGCACGAGGGCTGCCTCATGGCCTGGCCCACCCGCGAGGACCTGTGGGGGAGCGTCCTGGCCGAGGTGAAGGAGGAGTACGCCAACGTCGCCCGCGCCATCGCCGCCTTCGAGCCCGTGACCATGGTCGCCCCGCCCGGCCACGGCGCGGACGCCCGGGACCGCTGCGGGGCCCCGGGCACCGGCGTCACGGTGATCGAGCTGCCGCTCGACGACTCCTGGTTCCGCGACTCCGCCCCGCTCTTCGTCCTCGACGGCGACGGCAACCGCGCCGGCGTGGACTTCCGCTTCAACGCCTGGGGCGGCAAGCACCACCCCTTCGACTCCGACGACCGGGTCAGCGCCCTGCTGCTGGAACACGTCGGCGTCGACCGGATCGCCTCCGAGATGATCCTCGAAGGCGGGTCCATCACCGTCGACGGCGAGGGCACGCTGATCACCACCGAGCAGTGCCTGCTGCACCCCAACCGCAACCCCGGGATGGACCGCGACGAGATCGAGGCCGAGCTGAAGTCCCGGCTCGGGGTCACCAAGGTCATCTGGCTGCCCTACGGCGGCCTCCTCGACACCGAGACCGACGGCCACGTCGACGGCGTCTGCGCCTTCGCCGCCCCCGGCACCGTCGTCGTCTCCCTGCCCGAGGACCCCGACCACCCCGACTACGCCCGGATGCGCGCCAACCGTGCCGTGCTGGAGGCGTCCACCGACGCCCGCGGCCGGCGGCTGGAGATCGTCGAGGTGCCGCAGACGGCCTTCGCGGACCTCGCCGACAGCAAGATCGAGGTGTCCTACCTGAACTACTACATCGCCAACGGCGGCGTCGTCGTCCCGGTGGCCGGGGTGCCCCAGGACGAGGCCGCCCTCGCCGTCATCGCCTCGGCCCACCCCGGCCGCAAGGTCGTCGGGGTGCGGGCCCTCGCCATCGCCTTCGGCGGCGGCGGTATCCACTGCATCACCCAGCAGATTCCCGCCGTCTGACCGGAGAACCGGAGAACCGGCCGTTCCCGGCGGTCCGCCCCGGCGGTCCGCCCGCTCCTCCAGCACCGCATCCCTCACGGAAAAGAGAGCGCGACGATGACCCCCTCACCCCGCACGGGCAGACGCCCGCACCGCCAGGCCGGCCGCCGCGGCACCGCGGCGGCCCTCACCACCGCCGTGCTGGCCTCCTTCGCCCTGCTCTCCGCCTGTACGGGTCCGCCCCAGGGCGACGCCGGCACGGTCACCGACGTCCGGCTCTCCACCTCCACGCCCCCGGCCCGCGGCGAGATCGACTCCTTCAGCTGGGCCGTCTACGCCGAACCGCCCACCCTCGACTACACGGTGGCCTTCGACTACCCGCAGAACACCATCCTGTCCAATGTGTGCGAGAGCCTGATGCGCTGGACCCCGGGGCTCACCACCGAACCCGGCCTCGCCCTCAAGGCCGCCAACCCCGACCCCACCACCTGGGTCTACGACCTCCGCCCCGGCGTCCGCTTCCACGACGGCAAGGAGATGACCGCCGACGACGTGGTCTTCAGCCTCGGCCGGCAGATGGACCCCGACAACGCCGCCGCCTGGGCCCAGGTCTTCCAGAACGTCACCGCCGTCACCAAGACCGGCCCGCTCCAGGTCACCGTCAAGCTCAAGAAGCCCGACTCCCAGTTCCCGCAGTACATGGCCACCGCCGCCGGCGTGGTCGCCTCCAAGGCGGGCGTCGAGGCGGCCGGCCGGGACTACGGCACCACCGGCGGTCTCGCCTGCACCGGCCCGTTCCGGCTCGGCACCTGGACCAAGGGCCAGTCCATCGAACTGGACCGCTTCGACGGCTACTGGGGCACCAAGGCCAAGTCCAGGAAGGCCGTCTTCCGCGTCCTGACCGATCCCTCCGCCCGTACCAACGCCATGCTCAGGGGCGAGGTCGACGGCGGCTACCTGATCCCCACCGAGAGCTACGCCCGGCTGCGCGGAAGCGGCACCGGAACCCTGTACTTCGGCGAGGGCCTGAGCACCGTCAACGTCAACATCACCGATATGAAGGGGCCGCTCGGCGACGTCCGCGTCCGCCGGGCCCTGTCCCTGGCACTCGACCGCACCGGCTTCGTCAAGGCCGGACTCGGCGGCGCGGGCACCGTCACCAACTCCCTCACCACCCGGGCCGCCTGGGCCGCCGCCCCCGAGCAGACGCTCAAGGCCGCCTTCGACAGCCTCCCGCCCTCCGGCCAGGACATCGACAAGGCCAAGGCCCTGGTCCGGGAGGCCGGCGCCACCGGCAAGACCCTGACCGTCGCCACCAGCTCCATCGGCCAGGACGTCTCCCTCCTCGCCACCGCCGTCCAGGCCGCCGGCAGCCGGATCGGCCTGGACATCCGGCTCAAGACCATCGCCCCCAACGCCTTCACCGCACTGTTCACCGACCCCCAGGCGCGCGAGGGCATCGACATGTTCCCGCTCACCTACTACGACTCGATCACCGACCCCCTCGACCTGCTGCAGAACTTCAAGACCGGTGCGTACATGAACTTCGCCGGCTACAGCGACCCGCAGTACGACGAACTCGTCGACCAGGCCTCCGCCGTCTACCCCGTCGAGCAGCGGCTGGCCATCGAGGCGAAGCTCCAGCACCGCGCCTCCGAGCAGCTGCTGTGGATCCCCGTCGCCGAGTGGCCCACCGCCTTGTACCTGGGCAAGCGGATCACCGGCGCCCCCACCACCATCGCGTACATGTACTACCCGTGGGCCGCCGACGTGGGGGCCGCACAGTGAGCTTCCTCCGATTCGCCGTACGCCGGCTCGCGGAGATGGCCGCCACCCTCCTCGCCGCCTCGTTCGTGGTGTTCGGCGCCATGTACCTGGCACCGGGCAGCCCGGCGAGCTTCCTGCTCGCCGGCCGCTCGGCCTCCCCGGAGGCCCTCGCCGCGGTCAACGCCCAGTACCACCTGAACGACCCGTTCCTCGTACGGTACTTCCGCTGGCTCGGCGACGTGGTGCACGGCGACTTCGGGCGCTCCCTCACCTACCGCACCGATGTCTCGCGCCTCCTCGCGGACCGGCTCCCCGTCACCCTGCTGCTGATCACCATGGCCCTCGCCGTGGTCGTGGCGGTCGGTCTGCTGCTGGGCCGGACCGCCGCCGTCCGCGGCGGCGCCACCGACTCCGGCATCCTCGTCGGCACCACCCTCGCCGTGGGCACCCCGTCCTTCGTCGCGGCCGTCCTGCTCCAGGGCCTCTTCGCGGTCCGGCTCGGCTGGTTCCCCAGCAGCGGCGCCGGCGACGGCTTCACCGACATGCTCTGGCACCTCACCCTCCCCGCGATCGCCCTCGCCCTCTACCTGATCGGCATGCTCGCCCGGGTCACCCGCTCGGCCATGCTCGAAGCCCTCGACAGCGAGCACGTCACCGTGGCCCGCAGCCGCGGAGTCCCCGAACGCCAGGTCATCCGCCGCCATGTCCTCCGCAACTCCCTCGGCACGGTCCTGACCACCGGCGGACTGATCGTCTCCACCCTGCTGGTGTGCACCATCCTCGTGGAGACCGCGTTCAGCATCGGCGGCATCGGCCAGCTGCTCGAACTGTCCACCACCACCAAGGACTTCCCGACCGTGCAGGCGATCTCCCTGATCATCGTCGCCCTCTTCATGACCGTGAACCTGATCGTGGACCTGCTGCTCCCGCTGGTCGACCCGCGGGTCAGCCTCGGCACCAGGGGGGCCGCCGCGTGACCGCCGCCTCCGCCCCCGCCCTCGCCCGTCGGCCCGGTCTCTCCCGGATCCGCGCCACCGGCTCCCCGCTCCACCTCGTCTGCCTGGCCCTGGTCGCGCTCGTCGTGCTCGCCGCCCTCCTCGCACCCTGGCTGGCACCCCACGACCCCAACGCTGTCGACCTGGGCACCGCCCTGGCCGCACCCTCCGCCGCACACCCGCTCGGCGTGGACGCCGCCGGCCGGGACACCCTCTCCCGCCTGCTGCTCGGCGCCCGCACCTCGCTGCTCGGCCCGCTGGGCGTGGTCGCCTTCTCCACCGTCGCCGGCATCGCCGTCGGGATGGCCGCGGCCTGGCGGGGCGGCTGGCTCGACTCCGTCCTCTCCCGCAGCACCGAGCTGGTCTTCGCCTTCCCCGGCATGCTGCTCGCCATCCTGATCATCTCCGTCTACGGCGAGGGCCTGCTCGCCCCCGTCATCGCCCTCGCCGTCGCCTACCTGCCCTACGTCAGCCGCCTGACCCGGTCACTGGTCCTCGCCGAGCGGGAGCGCCCGTACGTGAGCGCCTACCGGGTCCAGGGCCACTCGGCGCTCCAGATCTGTCTGCGCCACATCCTGCCCAACATCGCCCCCGTCGTCCTCGCCCAGTCCACCATCAACTTCGGCTACGCCCTCATGGACCTCGCCGGACTGTCCTTCCTCGGACTCGGCGTCCCCGCGCTCACGCCCGACTGGGGCCGCATGGTCTTCGACGGGCAGACCGCCGTCCAGCACGGCTACCCGCTGTCCGCGGTCCTGCCCTGCGTCTTCATCGTGCTGACCGTGGTCGCCTTCAACGTGGTGGGCGAACGGTGGGCGGACCGCATAGCCAGGAGAGCACGATGAGCCCGACCGGCCCGACGCACACCCTCGACGTCCAAGGGCTGAGGGTCACCCTGCCCGGTACCGCCCGGCCCGTCCTCGACGGCGTCGACCTCACCGTCGCCCGCGGGGAGACCGTCGCCCTCGTCGGCGAGTCCGGCTCGGGGAAGTCCCTCACCTCCCGCAGCGCGCTGGGCCTGCTGCCGCCCGGCGCGGTCGTCGAAGGCACCGTACGGGTCGGCGTCGAGGATCTGTTCGCCCTGGACGCCGGCCGACTGCGCGAGGTGTGCGCCGGGCGGGTGGCCATGGTCTTCCAGGACCCGCGCGCCGCCGTCAACCCGCTGCGCCGCATCGGCGACTTCCTCACCGAGAGCGTCACCCTCACCGGTGCCGTGAACCGGCGGGAGGCCACGTCCCGGGCGGTCGAGCTCCTCGAAGCCGTGGGCCTGGACGCGTCCGTCCTGCGGAAGTATCCCGGCCAGGTCTCCGGGGGCATGCTCCAGCGCGTCGTGATCGCAGCGGCCCTGATGGGGGACCCCGAGCTCCTGCTGGCCGACGAACCCACCACGGCGCTGGACGTCACCAGCCAGGCCGAGGTCATCGCCCTGCTGGCCGGACTCCGCGAACGCTTCGGCACCGGCCTGCTGTTCGTCACCCACGACCTCGACCTCGCCGCCGCCATCAGTGACCGCGTCTACGTCATGTACGCCGGTCGGATCGCCGAGACCGGCCCGGCCCAGGTCCTCTTCAGCCGCCCCCGGCACCCGTACACGGCCGCCCTGCTGGCCTCCACCCCGCGGATGGACGGCCCCAGGGGCCGGCTCGCCGCCATCCACGGCCAGCCGCCCGACCTGCGGGAACCCCTGCACGGCTGTGCCTTCGCCGCCCGCTGCCCGCTCGCCACCGAGGTCTGCGACCAGCGGGCCCCGGAGCCGGCCGCGGCCCCGGACCGGCCGGAGCACCGGGCCGCCTGCCACCACAGCGACCGGCTCGAAAGGAGCACCGCCGATGTCGTCGACGTCTGAGACGAACGCACTGGAAGTCAGGGGACTGCGCCGGTCCTTCGGGGCCGTCCGTGCGGTGGACGACGTGTCCTTCGTCCTCCCCGAGGGCGGATCGCTGGGCATCGTGGGGGAGTCCGGCTCCGGCAAGAGCACCACGGCCCGCATCGTCGTCGGGCTGGAGCAGGCCGACGCGGGGGAGGTGCTCGTACGGGGCCGGGCCCGGACGGGACGCGCCCGCGGACGGGCCGCCCGGCTGGCCCGCGCCCGCGAGATCCAGATGGTGTTCCAGGACCCCTATCTCTCCCTCGACCCGCGCACCGGCGTCGAGGCGGCCCTGCGCGAGACGCTCAGCCTGCACTTCCCCGGCCGCGACCCTGCCCGGCGGATCCGTGAACTGCTCGACCAGGTGGGCCTGGGCAGCCGGGCCGCCGACGCCCTGCCGCGGCAGCTTTCCGGCGGCCAGCGCCAGCGCGTCGCCATCGCCCGGGCCCTCGCCGTGGAACCGGCCGTCCTGGTCCTCGACGAGGCGGTCGCCGCGCTCGACGTCTCCGTACAGGCGCAGATCCTCAATCTGCTGGCCGACGTCCGGGAACAGACCGGGGTCGGGTACCTCTTCATCACCCACGACCTCGGGGTCGTCCGGTGCGTCACCGACGAGATCGTCGTGATGCGCCACGGCGCCGTGGTCGAACAGGGCGGCACGGCGGAGGTCCTGGCCGCTCCCCGGCACCCGTACACCCGGCTGCTGCTGGATTCGGTGCCCCGCCCGGGCTGGGATCCCCAGGCGATCGCCGCGGCGCGCCGGGCACTCCAGGGCTGTCCTGCGCCAGGTCCGGCGACCGCCGGGTCCAGCGGAACGCCGCAGCTTGGTCAGTTGTGACCCTTCGGTCAACCCCGCAGCCAGGCGGGGGAGTCGGTATCCCCAAGGAAGACCAGGAGACCCCCATGAACGATCACGCAGCACACCCGCCCGCCGAGGGCGCGGGCATGGGCCGGCGCAGGTTCCTGGCGGCGGCCGGCCTCACCGCCGCCGCTGCCGCGCTCGCGGCGGCCGAGGGCCGGGCCGGGGCGGCCCCCCGTACGGCTCCTGCGGCGGTGGGCACCTTCCGGGTGCCGATCGAGGACGTCCGCCACACCCGCACCTGGATGGCCTGGCCGGACAGCAGCTCGATCTGGGGCGGCAAGCTGAGCGGCGTCCAGTCGGACATCGCCCTGATCGCCCGCACCATCGCCAGGTACGAGCCGGTCTACCTGTGCGCCAACCCCGGCAGTGCCGCCAAGGCCCGCTCCCTGTGCGGCCCGGCCGTCACCGTCATCACCACCATCCCCGTCGACGACTGCTGGATGCGCGACACCGGCCCGGTCTTCCGTACCGACGGGGCGGGCGGGCTGGACGCGGTCGGCCTGAGTTTCAACGGCTGGGGCAACAAGCAGGCGCACGCCAAGGACACCCTGGTCGCCGGCCGGATCGCCGGCCACGTCGGCGTCCCGTTCACCGTGGCCGGCCTGGTGGGCGAGGGCGGCGCGGTAGAGCAGGACGGCGCCGGCACCCTGATGGCCACCCGCAGCAGTCTCGTCAACAAGAACCGCAACCCCGGCATGTCGCAGAGCCGGATCGAGGCCGCGCTGTGCACGGCCTACGGCGCGACCAAGGTCATCTGGTTCGACGGCGTGTACGGCCAGGACATCACCGACGACCACGTCGACGCCACCTCCCGCTTCCTCGCCCCCGGGAAGGCCCTCGTCCAGATGCCCCTGGCCTCGGACAACGACGTCTACGCCAAGGACGCCCGCCAGCAGTTCCAGATCCTGTCCGGAGCCACCACCGCGGGCGGCACCCGGATGACCGTCGAGAAGCTCCAGGGCCCCGACTACGACAAGATCCGCTCTACCCACCCGGACTTCCTGGCCTCGTACGCCAACTACTACGTGTGCAACGGTGCCGTCATCAGCGGCCAGTTCGGCGACACCCGGGCCGACGCCGCGGCCAAGGCCACGCTGACGCGCCTCTTCCCCGGCCGCGTGGTCGAACAGCTCAACATCGACCGCCTCGGCACCGGCGGCGGCGGAGTCCACTGCGTCACCCAGCAGCAGCCGGCCGCCTAGGGTCTGCCGCCGTCGCGCCATCGCCGCGTCACGCCCCCGGCCTTATTGCACATATATTGCAGTTGCAGAAGCAAGGCAGAAGGAGGCGTGCTGTGGGCGGACCGGTAGTGCTGGGAATCGAGTCCTCGTGTGACGAGACCGGTGCGGGGATCGTGCGCGACGGAAAGCTGCTCGCCCACGTGGTGGCGTCGAGCATGGACGAGCACGCCCGGTTCGGCGGGGTGGTCCCCGAAATCGCGGCCCGCGCCCACCTCCAGGCGTTCAACCCCGTCGTCCGGCAGGCCCTCGACCAGGCCGGACTGCGGCTCGGCCAGCTCGACGCCATCGCCGTCACCACCGGACCCGGACTCTCCGGAGCCCTCCAGGTGGGCCTGGCCGGCGCCAAGTCCCTGGCCTACGCGGCCGGACTGCCGCTGTACGGGGTGCACCACCTCGCCGGGCACGTGGCCGCCGACACCCTGGAGCACGGCCCGCTGCCCAACCCGTGCATGGTGCTGATCGTCTCCGGCGGCCACACCTCGCTGCTGCTCGTACGGGACCTCGTACGCGATCCGATCCTGCACCTGGGCGACACCGTGGACGACGCGGCCGGGGAGTGCTTCGACAAGGTGGCACGGGTCTTCGGCCTGCCCTACCCGGGCGGCCCGGCCATCGACCGGGCCGCCCGCGGGGGGAACGGCTGCGCGGTGGCCTTCCCGCGCCCCCTCACCCGTGCGGGTGACGCCCCGTACGCCTTCTCCTTCTCCGGACTGAAGACCGCCGCCGCCCGCTGGGCCGAGCAGCACCGCATCCGGGGCGAGGAGATCCCGGTGGCCGACGGCGCCGCCTCGCTCCAGGAGGCCATCGCGGACGTGCTCACCCGCAAGGCGCTGGCCGCCTGCCGGGAGTACGAGGTGCGCACGCTGGTCGTGGTCGGCGGAGTGGCCGCGAACTCGCGGGTGCGGGCTCTGGCCGAGGAGCGGTGCGCCGCCGCCGGTGTCGAACTGCGGGTGCCCCCGCTGACGCTGTGCACCGACAACGGGGCGATGATCGCCGCCGTCGGCGACCTGCTGGTGCGGGCGGGCTCGGAACCCGCGCAGCTCGACGTCTCGATCGACCCGTCCGCGCCACTGGAGTACGCCGCCCTGCACCCGGTGGCCCGCGCCGCCGCCCCCCTTCCCGCCTGACGCCGCGGCCCGGACGCGACGCGGCCTCAGGCGAGGTCCGCCTGCGGGGCCTTCGGCGGGCCGGCCCGCTGCGCCGGGTCCTTGCCCGCGAACCGCTTCCGGTACCGCGGGACCAGCAGTGCGCAGTACAGGACGGCGAAGGAGGTCCATGCCAGGTACAGGCCGGGCAGGCCGAGACCGGCGTGCACGCCCAGCAGCCACCCGAGCGGGATGAGCAGCAGGTAGTCGCTGGTCACGGAGGCGACCAGGACGGCCCGGGTGTCCCCGGCGGCGCGGAGCAGCGCGGCGTACGCCATGCCGGCTGCCAGCGGCGCCATGCTCAGCAGGGCCACCGGGGTCGCACCCCAGGCGCGTTCCGCGACCACGGGGTCCGAGGTGATCCGGTCCAGCAGGACCGGGCCGAGGGCGAGGGCCGAGGCCGAGGGCAGGGCGAGCATCAGCAGCAGGAGCCTGAGGCCCGTCGGATGCCAGGACCGGGCGCCCCGGGTGTCGCCCCGGCCGAGTTCCTGGCCGGCCAGGATGGTGATCGCCGTGGATGCGGAGCCGAGGAAGGTGAACACGACGAGGGTCAGGTTGTCCACGATCCGGTACGCGGCGAGATCGTGGGTGCTCATGCGGGCGGCGAAGCCCGCCATCAGGGCCTCGTTGACGTAGCCGATGCCGAGCGTGGTCATCTCGGGCCAGCCGATCCGCCACAGCCGCCCGGCCTCGGCCCGGGTGGCTTCCGCCGCCTCCGCGGAGTCCCCGGCGGCGCGCGGCAGCCGGCTCCGGCAGTACACCAGCAGGAAGCCGGTCCCGGCTGCCGTGGCGGCGAGGGTGGAGAACGCGGCCCCGGTCACGCCGAGGCCCGCACGGAAGATGAACAGCAGGCCGAGCGGGAGGTTCACCAGGTTGACGAGCAGCGCCGTGTACATCGCCGCCCGGGTCGCCCCGGTCCCGGCGCAGGCGGCCTGGAGGGTGAAGGACACGGCGGCGAAGGGAACGGCGAGCGCCAGGATGCGCAGATAGCCGGTTCCCGGCCCGAGGACCTCGCCGGCCGCGCCCAGAGCCCTCAGGGCGTACGGCGCCGCCGCGTACAGGACGGAGCCGAGGGCCGCTCCGGCGGCCACGGAGGTGATCAGCCCGGTGCGTACGACCCGGCCGACCTCCCCGCTCCGGCCGGCGCCGTGGCACCGGGCCACCCGGACCTGGACCGCCGTGGCCCAGCCGCGGACGACGATCAGCGCGACGAAGTACACGGGCGCGGCGAGGGCGAAGGCGCCGAGGGCGTCGGTGGACACGCGGGCGAGCATGAGCGTGTCGACGATGTTGACCGCGACCTGGGTCAGTCCGGCCACGAGCAGCGGGCAGGCCAGGACCCATGCGCCGCGGAGCGTGGGGCGGGCGGGACCGTTCACAGAGCGGCCTGGGCGGCTTCCAGCAGCTCGGGGTCGCGGTCGAGGAGGATCAGGGTGTCCACCCGGGAGTCCTTCCAGGCCAGGATGCGGTCGACGATGGCGGGAATCGGTCCCGGCAGGGCGACCTCGTCGAGCAGCGAGTCGGGGACGGCCGCCACGGCATCCGGCCGGTGGCCTTCCGCCAGGTGCCGGCGGATGGTGTGGGCCGGGCCCTCGTACCCCATCCGGCAGGCCACGTCGAAGTAGGTGTTCCGGCCACCCGGTCCCACCGCGCCGATCAGATGCGCGAACAGCGGGCGGAGCCGGTCGCGGCCCTCCTCGACCGTCTCGGCGCGGGCCACGTAGACGATGGGGCTGATCTTCATATCGGCGGGGGTGCGGCCGGACCGGCGCAGGCCCGTGTCCAGCGGCCGGGTCAGGGCGGCCTCGTGTTCCGGCGCGTAGAAGCCCGCCAGCCAGCCGTCGGCGATCTCGCCGGTCAGCTCGACGTTGCGCGGCCCGATCGCCCCGAGATACAGGGGGAGGTCCGGACGCAGCGGCCGGATGTCGGCCTTCACCGGTCGGGCGGTGCCGCTGGAGCCGGGGCCCCGGTAGGGCAACTGGTAGATGTCGCCGACGTGTTCGACACGCTCGGCGTGCTCGATGGCCTTGCGGACGATCGTGACGTACTCGCGGGTGCGTTGCAGCGGGCGGGAGTACGGGCGGCCGTGCCAGCCTTCGACGATCCACGGGACGGACAGGCCGAGGCCGAGCTGGAACCGGCCGCCCGAGAGCACGTCCAGCGTCATGGCGGTCATCGCGGTGGCGGCCGGGGTGCGCGCCGGGATCTGCATGATCGCGGTGCCGAGCTTGAGGTGTTCGGTGGTCGCGGCGAGGTATCCGAGGACGCTGACGGCGTCGGGGCCGTACTCCTCGACGCTCCACACGGAGTCGATGCCGATCCGGTCGGCGTGCCGGACGATGGGGAGGATCTCTTCGACGGGTTCTCCGCCGTAGCCCAGGGCGAGCCCGAGACGCATGCGATGGCTCCTCGTGTCGAGTCGGTGTCCGACGGTTCGTCAGGAGAACGGAAGCGGGTCGAGGACCAGGGCGGTCGGCACGGGTGGCCGGGGGATCCAGCCGCGGGCGGCCGGCTCCCGGTACAGCCGCCGGCCGCCCAGGAAGGGGAAGGCGGCCGGGGCGTTGCAGGAGAGCCCCGGCACCAGGACGCGGGCGACGTGCAGCCCGGCCGCCCGTACCGGCGGGGGTGTGAGATCCACGGCGATGGCCCGCAGGCCCTGGGCGTGGAGGAGGCGGAGGTACCCGCCGAGGTCCGCCGGACCGGCCGCGGCCGGCTGCCGCGTTCCGCGCAGCGGGCGCGGGGCGCGGAGCCGGTCCAGCCGGGCATCCTGCATGCGCGGGTCCAGGTACAGCTGGAGATGGAGGCCGACGTCGTTGACGTCCCGCCAGTCGGCGCGGAAGTCGTCCCGGTAGGCGCGGTCGCTGCGGTACGGCCGGTAGGGCCGGTGGTCCACCCGCCCCTGACGGACCGCGGTCCAGAAGTCGCTGCTGTGGTCGAGGAGTTCCAGGGAGGTCCCGTGCGTGCCGACCGCCTCGGTCAGCGCCTTGGCGGCGGCTGCCCGGGCGGTGCTGCGGCAGGCGCTGCCGAAGGCCGCGATGCCCCGGGCGGGATCCTCGATGAAGGCGCCGGCGACGACCACGTCCAGGGTGGAGGGGATGCGCAGCAGGGTCACGCGCAGTCCCGAGGCCGCGGCCTCCGCCAGCGCGGTCGCGAGGGCGCCGTCGCCGCCGTCGTACGGGATGTCCAGAGGGGCGGCGGGCGAGCCGCTGAGCCACCACAGGGTCACCGCATCGCGCTCCAGCACCTCCCGTAGCGCGGCCAGCCGGGCCTCCTCCGGGCTGGTCCCGGCCGCCGTGCCCGCGAGGACCGGGTAGTTGGTGGGCGGCTGCGCCCTGCGCGCACCGCGGAAGTAGTTGACGTAGCACAGGGACGCGGGCACCCAGGTTTCCGAGCCGCTGCCCAGGTCCCGGCCGGGCGTCCAGGCGATCGGCAGATCGCGGGTCATCGGGACGAACGGGAAGCCCCGGCGGGCGTACTGGCGGGGCGAGTACAGGGCGAACTCGGCGGGATCCACGGCCGTGCGGCCGGAGGCGGACCACCGGATGTGACTGGCCGTCGGCAGGTCGTCCGGGACCAGGTTGGCGCAGTACCGCTCGACCGCCTCGCCCACGGCCGCACGCCGGGCCTGCTCGGCGTCGCCGAGTGCCGCACCGCCGGTGACGGTGTCGACCGCGGCCGGGCCGAGTGCGGGGTCCGCCGCGAGGTGGGCGGTGTAGGAGATACAGCTCGGCACCGTCTCCACGCGCGGACGGTCCCGGCCGACGTGGCGGATCAGGTGCAGTCCGGCGTCCGCGAGACGACCGGTGACGGTCTCGGCGACACCCGGGTTCCCGGTCACCACAGCCCCACGCTCCTCGATCGGTGGTGTCGTGCGGTGGGAGGTGGTGACGACGCACCGCCCCCCACCGCACGGTTGCCCTGTCGTTCTGTGGTTCTGTCGCTCTGTCGCTCTGTCGCTCTGTCGCTCTGTCGTTCTGTCAGTCGGTCCGTCAGTCGTCGGAGTCCTCGACGTCCTCACGCCACTCGAACGGCGCGTCGACGGCGGGGGTGTGCGACTTCAGGCAGCCCGGCCTGGGCTCTTCCCGTTCCGCCCAACCATCGTGAGCCATGTGCGTCCTCCTTGAGATCGGCACACCGAGTGCTCTGCTGCACTCACTGTGCAGGTGCAGTGGACGTGCAAGAAGGTAGAAGCCGTGCGTCCGGATACTCAACACCTCCCGGCGCCGGGGGTGATGGATTCGGACACAGCCGGATTCCGCCGGTGCGGAGACCGGTGTTCCGGGCGGGACGACTGGGGCGCGGTCACCGGTTTCCCGGGCAGGGCCCGGCAGCCGGCCGGCCGATGGTGCGGCCCCGGCTCCGCTGCCCGATCGCTCAGTCCTGTGGAACGGCCGGTTCTCCCCCCTCCAGTGCCGCGCCGACGGCCCGTTCACGGCCAGGCAGGACGCTGACGAAGGGCACCCCGGTGCGCGGGTGCTCGATGACCTCGGCCTCGACCTCGTACACCTCGGACAGCAGCGGGGCCGTCAGGACCTCCGCCGGCTTGCCGGTGGCGACCACGCGGCCACCGGCCATGACGCAGATCCGGTCGGAGAAGGCCGCCGCGAGGTTCAGGTCGTGCAGCGCGACGACCGCGGTCACTCCGAGCCCGCGCACCAGCCTCAGGGCGTCGAGCTGGTGGCGCAGGTCCAGGTGGTTGGTCGGCTCGTCCAGGACCATGGTCCCCGTGCACTGGGCGAGCGCGCGGGCGATCAGGACCCGCTGCTTCTCCCCGCCCGACAGATGGTCGAACGGCGCTTGGGCGAGCGCATCCACGCGGAGTTCCGCCAGCGACCGCATGATGATGTCCCGGTCCTCCGCATCGTCCCCCGCGAAGGCCCGCTTGTGCGGGGTGCGGCCCATGGCCACCACGTCGTACACGGTCAGCTCGAAGTCCCCGGAGGTCTCCTGCAGGACG
Source organism: Streptomyces venezuelae (assembly GCF_008642295.1). GTDB lineage: Bacteria > Actinomycetota > Actinomycetes > Streptomycetales > Streptomycetaceae > Streptomyces > Streptomyces venezuelae_C. The sequence goes on from NZ_CP029190.1 coordinate 6,647,915, forward strand.
GCCGCGAGCCGCCGGGCGAGCCGTTTGCCCGGCATCCGCCACACGTCCTCGCCGTCGAGCAGGACCCGGCCCGCCGTGGGCCGCAGCGCCCGGTAGAACGTACGGAGCAGGGTGGACTTGCCGGCGCCGTTGGGGCCGACCAGCCCCACCACCTCACCGGGCGCCACGTTCAGCGATGCCTCGTGGACCAGGGTCCTGCCGTTCACCACCACGCTGACGCCCTCGGCGTCGAGACGGCCGGCGCCGTGGGCCGGCCGCGTGGTCGGCGTGCTCGGCGTGCGCAGCGTGTTCATCGGGCTCCCTTGCGTCGCATCAGCCAGAGGAAGAAGGGGCCGCCGACGAGGGCGGTGAGGATGCCCACGGGGATCTCCTCCGGGCTCATGAACGTACGGGCGGCCAGGTCGGCGGCGATCAGGAAGGCCGCCCCCAGCAGGGCCGCGGCGGGCAGCGCGCGGCGGTGGTCGGCGCCCACGAGCAGCCGCACCACATGCGGCATGATCAGCCCGACGAAGCCGATCTGGCCGCTGACCGCGACGATCGTGCCGATCATCAGGGCGACCAGCGTGAACAGGGCGCCGCGGAACCGGTGGACGTCCAGACCGAGGGAGGCGGCGGCCTCCTCCCCGGCCAGCAGGAGGTTGAGCGGACGGCAGACACCGAGGAGCACGGCGGTGCCGAGCAGTACGGCACCCGCCGGAATCCACACCGTGGTCCAGGTGGTGCCGGCCAGGCCGCCCAGCATCCAGCGCAGCGCGGACTGCGTCTTGTGCGGGTCGTTGGAGGTGACGATCAGGAAGCTGGCCAGCGCCGACAGCACTTCGGCCATGGCCACACCCGCCAGGACCAGCCGTACGGTCGTCATCCTGCCGCCCGAACGGGCCAGGAAGTAGACGGCGATCAGGGCGGCCAGGGCGCCGCAGAACGCGGCGACCGGCAGGGTGAACAACCCGAACGCGGTCAGGTTCAGGACCAGGACGAGCACCGCCCCGACCGACGCACCCGAGGACACTCCCAGCAGCATCGGGTCGGCCAGCGGATTGCGGACCAGCGCCTGGAGCGCCATCCCGGCCACCGACAGACCCGCGCCCACCACACCGGCCAGCAGCACCCGGGGCAGCCGGACGTCGATGACGATCGTCTCGCGCACCGGGCTCCAGGTCGGCTCGGCGAGGGCCGGGTGCACGCGGTGCAGCAGGATGCCCCACACCTGGTCGGCCGGCACGCTGATCGAGCCCGCCGCGATGCCGGCCGTGGCGGCGCAGACCACCAGGGCGCCGAGGCATGCCAGCACCAGGCCGTAGGGGAGCCCGGGACGCCGCGCCGGGCCGGGCCGGGTCTCCGTGCGGAGCTTGGTCATCCCTTCGGCCGCCGGGGCCTTCACCCCGGTCACCGGAGACGTTCCGGGTGGAGCTGCTTCGCCAGGGACTCCACGGCCGACGGCATCCGGACGCCGAGCACGGTGGAGGACAGCGGCAGCACCGCGAACCGCTGGTTCCTGATGGCGGGGACGTCCTTGAGTGCCGGGTTGGCGAGCAGGAACTTCTTCTTGTCCTCGACGGACTGGTCGCCGTAGTCGTAGATGACGATGGCCTCGGGGGCGCGCTGCGCCACCTGCTCGAAGGACACGTCGCCGAAGGCCTTGTCGAGGTCGGCGAAGAGGTTCACCCCGCCGGCCCGCCGGATCATCTCGTTGCCGATGCCCTTGCCGCCCGCGGTGAACGCCGTCTTGTCGCCGCTGTCGTACACGAAGAGCTTGACCGGGGTGACGCCGGTGAGCCGGCTCTCGACCGTGTCCAGGGTGGCGTGCAGCTTCGTCAGCCGTTCCTCGGCCCGCTCGGGCACCCCGAAGATCTTGGCGAGGGTACGGATCTCCTCGTCCATGGAGGCCACCGTGACCGGGCCGGTGGGGCACTCCTCGGTGTTGAGGTGGGTGTTGATCCCGGCCTTGGTGAAGGCGGCCCGGCTGCGGCCCTCCTTCTCGTCGAAGGTGGAGGACCACCCGCCGTAGACGAAGTCGGGCTCGGTCTCGAGGAGTGCCTCGAAGGAGGGGTACTCCTTGGAGATGACCTTCACGCTGTCGTAGGCGGCCTGGTACTCGGGGAGGATCCGGTCGTCGAGATAGCCCGTGCCCGCCATCGACTTCTCCAGGCCGAGCGCGAGCAGGACCTCGGTGGCGTGCTGGTTCAGTGAGACGGCGCGCTGCGGCGGACGCTGGTAGGTGGACTTCACCCCGCAGTTCTCGACCGTGACCGGAAAGCCCTTGGCGGTTGCGCCCGCTGACGGGCCGGCGGAGGGCGTGGTGCCGCCGCAGCCGGATATGAGCAGGGCCATGGCGAACGCGGACAGCACGGATTTCGGGTGGTTGCGGGGCATGGGTGGTCCTCTCACCGCAGATGCATCGGATGTTCTTCACGCCTCGTCAGGGCACGGGGCCGAGCGAGGGCTTGCGGCCCGGCCCGCAGGAATCCGGCCACTCCGGTAGGCCCTCCCCGACCGCTGCTGCAACGTAGGGGCAACTGCAGATCGCCCGCAATAAGCCGAGGCGGGGCGGGGAGGGCTCACGGGGGCGCACGGGGTCGCGCGGGCGGAGGCGTGCAACGCCCGCGGGACGGCAGGGCGTTTCACGGGCCGGTGGTGTGCCGGGGGCCGGGGGCCTTAAGGCAGGTCGGTGTCCTGCCCGCTCATGACGGGGGCGGGTGCCGAGCGGGAGTCGCCCGGACCTCTGGAAACGCACGTCATGGTGGTGGCGGTGGGGTCGGCCACGTCAACTCTCCTTCGCGAGTCGCGGCAGAAAGGCCCCGAGAACCGTCCTTCGGGACCCCGCATGCACCTTCGGCACGCGGGCAACGGGCAGGTCTTCGGACTCACGGGCACATCTCGTCGTGGACGAGGCTCCTACTGGCCGTCGCTTCCCAGACCCGGCCGGGTCCAGTGCGTATGACGGCGGTCGTTCCCGCTCACCGCTGCGGGGCAGTCCCGGATTCCCACCGGGTTCCCTCTTGCGACGCATCCCGCCTGGCGGACGGGGCGAACCAGCTGCGCCCCCACCCTACCCCCGCCCGAACGACGGCATGTGGCAGCAGCGGCTAGGGTGAGATGAGGAGCCTGTGGCAGAGCCAGGAGCCGTGATGCGCGGACACCGTCCTGAGCCGCCCGACAGTGGGCAGGAGCTTCTGGTCGCCCTGGGGCAGCTCGTCGATCAGGCCCTGGAACGGGTGGAGTACCAGCGGGCCAGGGCCGAGCTGGCCGTGGCATTGCAGCGCCATATGCTCCCGCCCGAGCTGCCGGAACTCCCCGGACTGCGGCTGGCCGCCCGGTACGCGCCGTCCCGAGGCGGTCTGGAGGTCGGCGGCGACTGGTACGACGCCTTCGTCATGTACGACGGGTCACTGGGGCTCACGGTCGGCGACGTGCAGGGCCACGATGTGGAGGCCATCGCCTTCATGGGGCAGGTGAGGACCAGCCTGCGCGCTCTCGCACAGGGGACCAGCGACCCCCGGGAGGTACTGGCCCGCGCCAACGACCTGCTGATCGCCATGGGCTTCGGCCTCTTCGCGACCTGCTGCTTCCTCCGTTTCGACCCGGTCAGCCGCGATCTCACGGTTTCCCGGGCCGGCCATGTCCCGATGGTCTGGGCCACCGCCGGAGGCGGCCACGGCATCGCACTCGACCGTGGCGGGCCACCGCTCGGCATCGTGCCGGGTGAGCGGTATCCGGCGACCCACCGGCGGCTGACGGAGGCGGGGGTGCTGGTGCTGCTCACCGACGGAGTGGTGGAGGGCCCGCACTACCCGATGGAGTCCGGTCTGGCCGAAGTGGCCAGACTCGTACGCGCGGGATTCGACGCCGATCCCGACGTGCTGGCCTCCGCCGTCGTCAAAGTGGCCGACCTGACGGGACACCGCGACGATGCCGCAGTCCTCGTCGTCCGCTACGACGGCCCGCAGGAGCCGGGCTGACCGATGGGCGCTCTCGGGATGCCGCCGGGGTACCGCAGGGGTCGCCGGGGGCGGCATCGGAGCGCAGACTGCTGTCGTGCGCAGTGCAGAGAGGACGGGTCGTATCGGGTCCACCGCTCTGCGCATCCTCGCCGTCGCAGCCGCCTACTACGGGGCCGCACAGATCGGCCTCCTCTACCAGCTGGTGCGCGACCAGGTCACCCCCCTGTGGCCGCCGACCGGCGTCGCGCTGGCCGGGCTGCTCACCATGGGGCTGCGCGTCTGGCCGGGCATCGCCCTGGGTGCATTCCTGGTCAATGTGTCCCTCGGGCCCTCGCTGCTCTCCGTACTGGCCATCACCGCGGGCAACACCCTCGCGCCGGTCTGTGCCGCTCTGATGCTGCGCAGAGCCGGGTTCAGGAACGAGCTGGACCGCCTCCGGGACGTACTGGCACTGGTCTTCCTCGGCGCGCTCACCGGGATGCTGATCAGTTCCACCATCGGCAGCGGCGTCCTGGTCCTCTCCGGGGCAGTGGACGCGGGCGACTTCTGGCCGACCTGGTCGGTGTGGTGGACCGGTGACGCCATGGGGATCCTGGTCGTCACACCCTTCCTGCTCGTGCTGCGCACGGCCCGGTGGCCTGCGCGCGCAGGGCCCGGCCGCTGGCTCGAGGCGGCGGCACTGGCTTTCGGCACGGTCTTCACCACGCTCGTGGCGACGCGCACCCCCGAGTCGAGCCTGCTCTTCCTCGTCTCGCCGTTCCTGATCTGGGCGGCCATCCGCTTCCGGCTGGCCGGCGCAGCGCCGTGCGCGCTCGTCGTGTCGACGCTGGCGATTCAGGCTGCCGCCGCCGACAAGGGGCCGTTCGCCGGCGAGGACGTCTTCGCCGACATGGTCACGCTCCAGGCCTTCAACGGCACGACCGCCCTGACCGCCCTTCTCCTCGCGGCCGTCATCACCGAACGCGACGCGACGCACGAGGAGATCAAACGGGTCTGCGCCCGGCTCGCGGAGATGGTGAGCCGCATGGAGCCGGGACCCGATTCGCACGAGCACCCGCCCGAGAACCACCCGCCCCCATGACGCCCCGGTGGGGTACACGGGGCGGCCACAGAGTGGCGGTTTGCCGCGACCGTATCGTCATCGTTGGTTAGGCTGACCAGCCGGACACGACGGGGGGGGCTCGCGTTGGATCGTCTGGCCGGAGCAGACCCGGAGGTCGGCCCGGCCGCGCTGTCGGCAGGGCGCGGTGTGGGCCGGCAACGCGCGCTGCTGCCACCGTCGTTGCGTGCCCGGCTCGGAACGGTCGCGGCCGTGGCCGCGCTGGTGGTGCTCGCCCTGGGGGTCCGGTACGCGGGCGCCGGCGAGCCCGGCACGGTGGACGCGCGGATCCGGGCGGCGGTGGACGGTGCACGGCCGCCGTGGTGGCGGCACGCCGCCCTGGCCACGGACTTCCTGGGGGAGCCGGCGGGAGCGGCGGCCCTGGTTGCGGCCATCGTGACGGGCTGCCTGCTGCTCCGGCATCCGCGGGCAGCGGTGCTGGTCGTGGCCGGCACCGGCACGGCCGTAGGGGTGACGACGCTGCTCAAGCCCCTGGTGGGGCGCACCATCAACGGCGGGTACCTGTCCTACCCGAGCGGCCACACCGCCTTCCTCACCGCGCTCGCCCTCTCACTGGCCCTGCTCGCGACCGGCCGCCGGCCCGGCCTCGGCAAGGCGGCCGGCCTGTCGCTCGTCCTCACCGCGGCGCTGGTCGCCGGCACCGCCATGGGCTGGGCGCAGGTCGCCCTGGGCGCGCACTACCCGACCGATGTCCTCGGCGGCTGGTGCACCGCGCTCGCGGTGGTCCCGGCGACCGCATGGCTGGTCGACCGGCTGGCCGACACCCTTCGCCCGAAGCCTCACTGACATCACGCCAACTGACGGAGCCTCATGCCAAGCGGCGGAACACGGGCTTCACCGGCCGCCCGGCCAGCCAGGGAACGGGGTCGGCGGCGTCCAGTGCCTTCCGGTACACCGCACAGGCCTGGGCCACCACGTCGACGGTGTGCTCGATGTCGGCCTCGGTCAGTGCGCTGCTCACCACGAACGACGGGGCCAGCACCCCGCCCGCGAGGAGCCGCCGCAGAAACAGGGTCCGGTACTCCTGCGAGGGCTCCCGGTTCTCGTCCAGGGTGGCGAAGACCAGATTGCTGGCCCGGCCCCGGACGAGGACGTGGTCGGCCACCCCCATCGCAGCCGCGGCCTCGCGGACACCGGCGGCCAGCCGCTCGCCGAGGGCGTGCAGCCGCGCGGTGATGCCCTCCTCGACATAGGTGGTCTGCACGGCCATCGCGGCGGCCAGTGCATGCGTTTCCGCACCGTGCGTGGTGGACAGCAGGAACACCCGGTCGCCGGAGTGGCGCAGCCCGCCCCGCTCCATCAGCTCGCGGCGCCCGGCCAGCGCGGAGACGGCGAACCCGTTGCCCAGTGCCTTGCCGAAGGCGGAGAGGTCGGGGGTCACGCCGTACAGGCCCTGGGCGCCCGCCTCGGACCAGCGGAGACCGGTGATCATCTCGTCGAAGACCAGGACACAGCCGTGCCGGTCGGCCAGCTCGCGCAGACCGGCGAGATACCCGGGCGGCGGTTCGGTATGGCCGGCGGGTTCGAGGATCAGGCAGGCGACCTCGCCCCGGTACCGGGTGAGCAGCTCTTCCGTGGCGGCCAGGTCCCCGTACGGGAACGCCACGGTCAGGTCGGTGATCGCCGCCGGAATGCCGGCGGACATCGGCGTGGTGCCGATGAACCAGTCGTCGACGGAGAAGAACGGATGGTCGCCGCAGATCGCGACCCGCGGGCGCCCGGTGACGGCGCGGGCGAGCCGCACCGCGCCCGTGGTGACATCGGAGCCGTTCTTCGCGAACTTCACCATCTCGGCGGTCGGCACCGTGGCCAGGAAACGCTCCGCGGCCTCGGCCTCCACGATGGACGGCCGTACGAAGTTGCTGCCGCGGTCGAGTTCCCGCCGTACCGCCTCGATCACGCGGGGGTGGGCGTGGCCGAGGCTGACCGACCGCAGGCCGGAGCCGTACTCGATGTAGCGGTTGCCGTCGACGTCCCACACGTGGGCGCCGCGGCCGTGGCTGATGACCGGGGCCAGGTTCTCGGGGTACTGGTCGTCGCCCTTGGCGTAGGTGTGCGCGCCCCCGGGGATCACGGCGTGCAGCCGCTCGTTCGCCGTCCGGGACCGGGGGAGTTCGAACTCTTCGGTGTCCACGGTGATGTCAGTTCTCCTTCTGCTTCAGGACTTCGGCGAGGCTCGGTGCCTCCCGGTCCCGCCGGGACATCGAGGTGACCGGCAGCGGCCAGGGGACGGCGAGCTCCGGATCGTCGAAGGCGATCGTCACGTCCTCGGCCGGATCGTGCGGGCGGTCGATCCGGTACGAGGTGTCGGCGGTCTCGGAGAGCGCCTGGAAGCCGTGCGCGCAGCCCGCCGGGATGTACAGGGTCGTCTGCGTCTCGCCGGACAGTTCGAAGAAGGCCCGGTTGCGGTACGTCGGCGAGTCCGGCCGCAGGTCCACGACGACGTCGAAGATCCTCCCGTACGAGCACCGCACCAGCTTGGCCTCACCGGCACCGGAGCGCAGGTGCAGGCCGCGCAGCACGCCCCGGACCGAGCGGGACACGCTGTCCTGGACGAAGGCGGCCGGGTCGAGACCCACCGAGCGGATCACCTCGGCGTCGAACGTGCGGCAGAAGAAGCCGCGCTCGTCGGCGTACGGCGTCGGCTCGAACAGGTACGCGCCGTCGATCTCCGGGACTCGGGTCGCCTTCATGGGGTCTCCAGCAGGGTGTGGGCGTGGCCGGCCGCGGGGAAGAGGGCCGCGGTCAAGGCGGTGAACTGGTGCTCCAGGCGCCGGGCGGCGGCCCGGTTCCGCTCGCGGAGCGTCCGCCGCAGCTCCGCCGATCGCAGCTCCAGCGCACGGAACTGGGTCAGCAGCCGGTCGGGGTCGACCTCGCGGGCCGGGTGGCAGTACGCGCCCAGCCCCATCCCTTCCATCAGCGCATCGCTCTTGGCCGCATAGCCGAGGGCGAGCGTCGGCGTACCGACCCGCAGCGCGCAGACCAGGTTGTGGTACCGGGTCGCCACCACGGCGTCGGCAGCCGCCATCTCCTTCATCAGGTCGGCCAGCGAGGCCGCCGGGGCAGCGGTGACCAGCGGCGAGTCCACCGCGTCGAGGATCGCGGCGACCACCGGCGCATCGCATGCATCGCCGGTGAGCAGCCGCACCGGCCTGCCGTCCTCGACCAGCGCCCGGACGAAGCGGGTCGTCCCGTCGAGGTACTGCCGGTGGATCTCCTCGGCCCGGGCGCGGTCGTCGTTGCCGCCGTGGAAGGCCATGACCCCGACGCAGACCGGGCCCCGTCCCGGGCCCGGGCCCGGGTCCGGCGAACCCGAGAGCCCGCCGGGTCCGCCGGGTCCGCTCGGCGGCGGCGCCGGCAGGGCGAACGCGAGATCCGGGTAGACCTCGTCGCGCGCGGTGTCCACGCCCATCGCCCGCATCGCATCGCGGGACAGGTCATCCCGGTACGACCGGTACCCGGCCAGCCGCGCCGACCAGCGCACCAGGGCCCGGGTCGGCCGGTCGCCGATCGGGGCGGCACCGACGCCGACCAGTGCGACCCGGGTGCGCAGCAGCCGGCCGCTCGCACAGAGCAGGAACAGCGAGTACGGGAAGCCCCACGGCCGCAGCGGCAGGGTCGCCTCCAGGACGCCCATGCCCGGCACGATCACCACGTCGTGCCGGCGCACCCAGGCGGCGGTGCGGAAGGCGTCGACCAGTTTCCCCAGGCCCTTTCCCGCGATCGCGCCCGCCCGCGAGGCGGTCCGGTACTCCCCGCGGTACCAGTGCAGCCGCGTCGCGGGGATCCCGTACCGGCTCGCGACGACCTCGGGGCCGCCGCACAGCGCGTCCACCACCGCCTCCGGGTGCTCGGCGCGGAGGTATCCGAGCACGGCCTCCAGCGACCCGTCGTTGCCGAGGTTGCCGGAGCCGAGCAGGCCGAACACCCCCACCCGCACCGCGGTCACGCCCGCCTCCCCTCACGGCCGGCGACGAGGGCGTCCACGGAGACCGCGAGCCGGTCCGGGACAACCGGGACACGGTCCTCGACCCGCTCGCCGGCACCCGGCCGGACCCGGCTGGTCAGCCACGCGGCCAGGTGGCGGTAGCAGGCACGCCGGTCGGCCGGGGACAGCGGAGCCCGCCGGATCGCCGCGGCGAAACCCCATACGTACTCGGCCAGCAGCCGGGGCGTCGGGTGCAGCAGGCCCGCCCGGCGCGGGTCCAGATTCACGCACCGGGAGCGCTTGGAAGGGTTCGCCCGCTCGGCGCGGGTGGGGTGGTCGCGGCGGAAGTACAGCAGCTCCGGCACCTGGTGGAAGGGCCCGTGCAGGGTGATCTCGGCGACGAAGGTGCGGTCCGCGTGGTGGTAGCTGTCGTGCGGCTTCACCCGGCGCAGCACATCGGCCCGCATCACGCCGTAGAAGTCGTCGCCACCCGGCTCGAACAGCAGGCTGCGGAACCGCTCCGGCGCCTGCGGGGAGTCGGTGGCCAGCCCGTACTCGTACGGGACCTTCACCCGGCCGTCGCCGTCGATGACGGCCTGGCCGCTGTGCGCGAGGATCACCTCCGGCCGCTCGTCCAGCGCCTCGACACAGGACCGCAGCAGGTCCCGGGCGTACAGGTCGTCGTGCGAGGCCCATTTGAACAGCTCGCCCCGGCACTCGGTGAACACATGGTTGTGGTTCGGCGCGGCGCCGATGTTCCGGGGCAGCCGGAGGTAGCGGATGCGCGAGTCCTGCGCGGCGTACCGGCGGCAGATGTCCCGGGTCCCGTCGGTCGAGGCATTGTCGGAGATGACCAGCTCGAAGTCCTCGTAGGTCTGGCCCAGCAGGGCGTCCAGGGCCTCGGCGAGGTACTCCTCGCCGTTGTACACGGGCAGGCCGATGCTCAGCCTGGGAAGGGCGGTCATGACGTCCTCACTTCGGAAAGGGGGTTCAGGGCGCGCTCGCGCAGGGCGGACCGCAGGTGCAGCCACCACACGGCCGAGCCGCAGACGGTCGCGGTGGCGACGCCCCAGGCCGACCCGGAGGTGCCGGCCAGGGCCGCCCCGCCGAGCCCGCCGATGACGTAACAGGCGGATGCGAACAGCTGGGCGGGCATACTGCGCCGGGCCGCGCCGAGCGCGCGCAGCCCGGCCGCCGCGCCGGTGCCGAGGCCGGCGCCCGCGACCCCGAGCGTGGCCGGCACGATGAGATCCGAGGCCCCGCTCCAGACACCGCCGAGCACGAACGCGCCGACCCGGTCCGGCACCAGCAGCAGCGCCGCGCCCCAGAGCAGTGCGGCGGCGGCCTGCGCGCCGCCCAGCAGGAGGCAGAACCGGCCCAGCCGGTGCGGGGCCCGCCGCAGCACCCGCGCCGCCTCCGCAACGGTGACCAGCGACAGCCCCATCAGCACGGCCAGGAACGGGCCGAGCAGGAGCTCGGCGCCCCGGACCACACCCACCGCGCCGACGCCGACGATCGCGCCGAGGCCGTACGCCCGCAGCTGGGACGCCCCGCTGACGCCGACGTTCTCGACCAGGTACCGGTAGCCGAGGTCGCGGTGCTCGCGCAGCCACGCGCGGGCTCCGGTGAGCCGGGGCCGGACGCCGGACTGGAACCAGCCGTAGCCCGCGGCCACCGCGGCGGCGGCGCCCCAGGCGAGCACATACGCGGCCACGCTGTCCCCCGTGCTCAGGCGCGCCGCCACCACCATCGCCGGGATGAGCGCAAGGCCCGCCAGGAGGTCGTTGACGAACGCCTTCCGCCCGGTGCCGGCGGCGGAGAACGAGTACCGCCAGGCGTCCTGCAGCAGCAGGGCCGGCAGGACGACGCCGAGACAGCCGAACGCCGCCCCCACGCTGCCGCCGAGTACCGGCCCCACCACCAGGAACACCGCGCCGAAGACGGCACCGACGCCGAGCGCGGTACCCGAGGACCGGGCCACCGCCTCCCGCCAGGCCGCCTCCGGCACGCCGCTGAAGCGCACCACGAGCGGGTCGGTGGCCAGCCCGCGGGAGACGCCGAGCACCACGCCGTAGGTCACCCAGGCCAGGCTGAACACCCCGAACGCGGTCAGCCCCAGCGAGCGTGCCACATGGATGCCCACCGCGAAGTTGGTCATGCTGCAGACCGCCTGGTCGGCCAGCCCCCAGGACAGCCGGCCGACGATGGCCCGCCTGGCGGCGGGCCGGGGGCCGGTGCCGCCGCCCCGGGCCGCCGATGCCGTCGCCTTCTCCCTCCCGGTGGCCATGGACGTCATGCCTTGATCAGCCCGGCGCCGTGCAGGGCATCGGCCGCGGCGGCGACGGTGTCGAACGGCAGCCCGGACCGCTCGGCGACGTCCAGCAGGCTGTGCGCGCCGTCGGACATGCTGAGCACCCAGAGCATCGCCAGCTGCGCCTGCCGGGCGTCACTGCGTCCGCCGAGCGACCCGTACAACCCCCGCCGCCCCAGCTGTGGTTCGCCGTACGGACTGAGGTTGAGGTACCGCCGGTTGCGGTCCAGCACGGCGAAGGCCTCCCGGCAGACGGCGAGGGTGTCCGCCATCGCCTCCGGGGAGACGAAGTCCGGGTTGTCCGCCGAGGTGTGGTACTCGGGGTACCCGGCGTACGGGGTCCGGGTGAGCGAGCCCACGCCGAGGTCGAACCCGGGGGAGCAGTACTGCCGCTCGTCGTACCCGTACGGAGTGAACTCCTGCACGGTGTGCGGGCGTTCGGAGGTCTTCAGGACGTGCCGCAGCACCCGGTCGATCTCCGCGTCACCGCGCCTGCTCTGCTTGTACGTCAGGGAGCCCCGGTCGCCCGCGCAGGCCAGCACCAGGCCGTGTTCGACCAGCTCCACCCGTTCCCTGTTGCGGGCCAGCCAGGTGATCGCCCCGATGGTGCCGGGGGCGAAGACGAACCGGTAGGTGTAGTACGGGCTCTCCTCGGCCAGCGCCCGCGCCAGGAACGCCGCCACCGCGATCCCGGCCAGGTTGTCGTTGGCCAGTGACGGGTGGCAGACGTGACAGGAGACGAGCACCTCCTCGGGGACCCGCCCGGGGACCACATGCTCGGCGTAGGTGAGGTGGCCGTCGGCGAGCGTGGAGTCCACGCACACCTCGTAGTCGCCCTCGGGCAGCGCGTCCAGGGTGTTCTGGGCCAGGCAGAACCCCCACTCCGGTGCGTAGTAACTCGTCCGGTACGGCACCAGATCCGGCTGGTCCGGCAGCGTGTACAGGTGGTCGCGCAGCTCCGACAGCGGCATGGTCCGCCGCACCGGCACGCTGTACCCGAGCACGTGCAGGCTGGAGGCGGCGAAGTCGACGACCCGGTGGCCGGCGGCGTCGGCGACGTACGCGTCCCGGATGTTCCACTCCTGCGGCACCGTCCAGTCGAGGACCTGTGTCCCCGTCGGCACCTCGTGCACCTCCAGCGGGAGGTACTCGCCGACGATCTCCAGGGTGGCGCGGACACCGTCACCGGTGATGCTCCGGCAGAGCGGATACAGCCGCTCCACCAGGGCGTGCATCTGCGCGCCGGCCCCGGTCATCCGCGCCACCGCAGGGTGTCGTCCACCGCACCGGACCCGGATGCCTCGCGCAGCACGGCCAGCCGGGTGAAGCGCTGCTCGAAGTCCTCCCGGGTCAGCCCGTGCTTCCGGTAGGCCTCGGCGAGTTCGCGTGCGCCCTGCTGCACCGTCCACTCGCAGTCGAAGCCGGGGATCGCCGCGCGGAACCGGGAGAAGTCCACCCGGTACGACCTGGGATCGGCGCCGTTCTCCCCGGTGATCCGCACCTTTGCGCCGGACACCGCCTCGGCGACCTGCTCGGCGATCTCGGCGACCGTGACGTTGTTGGTCTCGCTGCCGATGTTGAACGCCCGGTCGTGCACCGCCTCGCGGGGCGCGGTGAGCGCGGCCGTGAAGGCCCGTGCGATGTCGGCTGCGTGCACCAGCGGGCGCCAGGGGGTGCCGTCGGAGAGCACCAGGACCTCGCCGGACAGCAGGGCGTGGCCCACCAGGTTGTTCAGCACGATGTCGGCGCGCAGCCGGGGCGAGTACCCGAAGGCGGTGGCGTTGCGCATGAACACCGGGCTGAACTCGTCGTCGCCCAGGGCGTGCAGGTCGTCCTCCACCCGCACCTTGGACTCCGCGTACGGCGTCACCGGGCGCAGCGGGGCGTCCTCGCCCACCAGGGCGTCACCGCCGGCGGCGCCGTAGACCGAGCAGGTGGAGGCGTACAGGAAGCGCCGCACTCCGGCGTCGCGGGCCAGCCGGGCCAGCCGGACGGAGGCGTGGTGGTTGATGTCGTAGGTGAGTTCCGGCGCCAGCGATCCCAGCGGGTCGTTGGAGAGCGCGGCCAGGTGGATCACGGCGTCCACCCCGGCCAGGTGCTCGGCCGTGACATCGCGCAGGTCCACCCGGTGCCCGGGCGGGTCGGCGGGCTGCGGGCCCAGCAGGCAGTCGGCGAACAGGCCGGAGTCGAGACCGGTGACCTCGTGCCCGGCGGCCGTGAGGACCGGGGCCATCACGGTGCCCAGGTAGCCCTGATGCCCGGTCAGCAGTACGCGCAAGGTTCAATCCCCCAGGTCGAGAGTGAGTTTGGTGACGGCGAACGCCTCGGCGTAGCGCGCGTGGCATTCGATGCCGCGGATCCGTGCGAGGCCGAGGAAGGCCTCCCGGTCGTACCAGGGCCGGTGCCGCTGCGAGGGATAGTGCTCCTGCAGCAGCCGTACCTTCTCTTCGGCGATCTCCGGCGACAGCGGCTGGTACGCCGTCGGACGGCCGAGATCGCCGTCCCACTTGACGATCTCGTAGCCGAGGACGAGATGGTCGCGGAACGCGGTGGGCAGCAGTTGCGCAAGCCCGCGGTGGTCCTGGTGCGCATCCTCGGTACGCGGGGCGAGGACCAGGTCGGGCTCGGTCCGCCCGCGCAGTTCCTCGACCGCGGCCTTGGCTTCCTCCCAGTGCGCGGGCAGCCGGCCGTCCGGCAGCTTGAGCACGGTCAGCCGCAGGTCGGCGCCCGGGCAGAAGGCGGTGAGCGCGGCCTCTTCCTCCGCCTCGCGCTCGCCGCCACCGCCGGACAGCACCAGCGCGTCGATCCTGATGCCCGGCCGGGCGTGGCACAGCGTCAGCAGGGTGCCGCCGGCCCCGATGGCGATGTCGTCGCAGTGCGCCCCCACCGCGACGATCCGGTCCAGTCGCCGGTTCCCGAGCCGGATCACGCGGTCCTCGCCCCGGCGCCGCCCCGGATGCCGCCCCCGGCGCCGGCCGCGCCCGCCGCCACGCCGTCCCGTTCCCACACGGCCCACGGACGGTCGCCCTGGGCGTAGGCGGCATCGAGCGCAGCCCGTTCCTTCACGGTGTCGGTCGGCTTCCAGAAACCGCGGTGCCGGTGCGCCACCAGCCGGCCGCGCTTGGCCAGTCCGGCACATCCGTCGGCGACCAGGTCCCCGCCCTCGGGGATGTGGTCGAAGACCTCCTGGCGGAGCACGAAATAGCCGCCGTTCTCCCACAGCGGCAGCTCGCTCACCGCGGTGATGCCGCCCACCAGGCCGTCCTCGCCCAGGTCCACGCAGTGGAAGGACTGCTGCGGCGGCACCACCATCATCGAGGCACCGGCATCGCGCCGGGCGAACCGGTCGATCATCTCCGGCAGCGGGGCGTCGGTGAGCACATCGGCGTAGTTGGCGAGGAACATCTCGTCGCCGTCCAGGTGATGCCGCACCCGGCGCAGCCGCTCCCCGATGGGCGACTCGATGCCGGTCTGCGCGAAGGTGATCGTCCAGTCGGCTATGTCGGTGGACAGTAACTCGGTCCGCCCGCCGCGCAGCACGAAGTCATTGGAGGTCGTCTCCTCGTAGTTGAGGAAGAAGTCCTTGATGTGGTGCGCCCCGTACCCGAGGCACAGGATGAACTCCTTGTGCCCGAAGTACGCGTAGTAGCGCATGACGTGCCAGATCAACGGCCGCGGGCCGACCATCGCCATCGGCTTGGGCACGTCGTCGGAGGCACCGCTGCGCATGCGCAGCCCGTAACCGCCGCAGAACAGGACGACCTTCATGCTGCTACCTCTTTCACGACGTGACCTCGACAATGCTCAGTTCCGGGATGGGAAAGACCAGCCGGCCGCCCCACTCGTGCACGAAGGACAGCTGCTCGACCAGCTCGTCCCGCAGGTTCCAGGGGAGGACGAGTACGTAGTCGGGCCGGTCGGCGGCGATCCGCTCGGGCGGCAGCACCGGGATGCGGGTGCCCGGGGTGAACCTCCCGTGCTTGTAGGGGTTGCGGTCGACCGTGTAGGCGAGCAGGTCGGGCCGGATGCCGCAGTGGTTGAGCAGGGTGTTGCCCTTGCCGGGGGCGCCGTAGCCGACGACCGTCTCGCCGCGCTCGGCCGCCTCGATGAGGAACCGCAGGAGGTCCCGGCGCACCTTGGCCACCCGGGCGGAGAACTCGGCGTACCCGGACAGCTCCTGCAGTCCGGCCGCCTTCTCCCGGTCCAGCACCTCGGCCACCCGTCGGCCCGGCTCGCCGGCCACCTCGGCCGGCCGGGCCCACAGCCGGATGGAGCCGCCGTGGGTGGGCAGCAGCTCCACGTCCACCAGCGTGAGTCCGCCGCTCGCCAGCGCCCGGGCCGCGGAGGCGACCGTGTAGTACTGGAAGTGCTCGTGGTAGATCGTGTCGTACTGGTTCTTCTCGATCAGGGTCAGCAGGTGCTGCACCTCGATGGAGACCCAGCCGTCGTCGGCGACCAGGGCGCGCAGCCCCTGGGTGAACCCGACGACATCGGGGATGTGCGCGTACACGTTGTTGGCCACGACCAGGTCCGCCGGGCCGTGCTCGGCGCGGACGGCCGAGCCGGTGGCCGGGTCCAGGAACTCCGTGAGCGTGGGCACCCCCGCCTCCCGCGCCGCGGCACCGACGTTCACCGACGGCTCGATGCCCAGGCAGCGGATCCCCCGGTCCACCATGTGCCGGAGCAGGTACCCGTCGTTGCTGGCGACCTCGACCACGAAGGCTTCCTTCGCCGCGGAGTCGAGGTCCAGCCGCCGGACGGCGTCGGCGACGAAGGTGCGCGCGTGCTCCACCCAGGAGGTCGAGTAGGAGGAGAAGTACGCATACTCCTGGAACGTCTCCTCCGGAGTGATCAGCGGAGGGATCTGCGCCAGCCAGCACTCCGTGCAGACCCGCAGGTGCAGCGGGTACGCCGGCTCCGGCCGGTCCAGTTGGTCCGCGGCGAGAAAGCTCTCGCACGGCGGGGTCGCCCCGAGGTCGACGACGCTCGCCAGCGTCGCCGAGCCGCAGAGTCGGCATCCGGTCATCTACTGCCCCCATCCCTGCCCGCGCGGGTGCCCCGCGGCGAGCCAGCGTTTCCGTTCCCTGTCGGCGGCGGGACGTCCCCGCCGCCGTACCGACCCGCGATGGCGGTGCGGTACTCCTCCACCAGACGTTCCAGCCCGACGGCAGGGCTGAAGCCCTGCTCGTAACGGAGCCGGGCCGCCCGGCCCATCTCCCGGTTGCGAGCCGGCTCGGCCGCGATCCGGCGTATGCAGGACGCGAGCGAGCCGGACTCGCCCGGCCGGTGCAGCAGCCCGGTCACCCCGTCCTCGACGAGTTCGGTGAAGGCGCCGTGACCGGCGGCAACAGCCGGGACCCCGGCCGCCATCGCCTCCACGACCACCAGACCGAACGCCTCCAGCCAGGTCGAGGGAGCCACCACGGCGACCGACCGGGCGACGGCCTCCCGGCTCTCCGCCGCGTCGTACAGGCCGACGTACCGCACGTCCTCCCGGCCCGCCGCCCAGGCGGTCACCTCCCGCTCCAGCGGCCCCGCCCCGGCGACCACCAGCGGCACGCCCACACCGCCGCCGGCGGCGATCTCGTCCCACGCGGCCATGAGCAGCCGTACGCCCTTGGCCTCCGCGAGCCGGCCCAGATAGAGCAGGTGCTCGCCGGCACCCGTCCGGCCGACGCCCGGTTCGGGCACGAAGTTGTGCTTCACGGCCAGCCGTTCGGGCGGCATGCCCGACCGCACCAGCACCTCGCGCTGCGCCGCGGAGATGCACAGGAACCGCTCCACCCCGGACCACCAGCGCCGCCGGTTGACCGACAGGCTGACCGCGAGCGGTACCGTCGCCAGCCGGGAGTTCCGGTAGCAGCCGTGCCGGACGGCGGGCAGCGGCGCCCTCCCGACGCACTCGGTGCACGGCCGGCCGTCCCGCTGCAGCGTGCCGGGCGGGCAGACCTGGGTGTAGTTGTGCAGCGTGGCGACGGCGGGCACGTCGGCATCGGCGCAGGCGGCCAGCACCGCGGGCGACAGGAGCGGGAAGACGTTGTGGACGTGCACCACGTCCGGCCGCTCGGTGCGGAGCTGGCCGGCGAGTTCCGCGCGGACCGCCGGGTTCCACGGCACCAGCAGCGGGACCGCGGCCTTGGCCGGCAGGGACCGGGCGGCGATGTCGTCGCTGCGCCGCTCGAACACCTCGACCCGGTGGCCGGCCGCCCGCAGCAGCTCCACCTCCTGGTCGACGACCTTGTTCTCCCCGCTCGGCTGCGCCGAGGCGTAGCGGTTGTGCACCACCAGCACGTGCAGGCTGTCCATGCTCAGGTCACCTCCGTCGTTCGGACCCGTCCCGGTACCGGGCGTCCAGGAGCTTCGGCCGCCGGGAGGGGAGTGGCCGCGGCAGGTGCCGCCAGCAGTGAGGCGGCCACGGCCAGATGCAGCAGGTACGGCGAGGCGTCGCCCAGCCCGGCCTCGGTGTACGACGCGATCGCGCAGTAGGCGATCAGGAAGATCGCGCAGGCCCGCTGGAGCGACGGCGGTCGCAGCAGCGCCACACCGCCCAGCACGACGATCACCGCAGCCACGAGGGCGGCGCCGGTCAGCCCCTGTTCGTGGTAGACGGCCAGCCAGCTGTTGTCGATCGGCAGCCCGCCGAACGACTTGTCGCCCAGGCCCATCCCGAACAGCTGCTCCGTGGTCGTCCTGGGGGCCGCCAGCAGGGCGTCCCAGACCTTGGCCCGGCCGGTCAGGTTGGAGAAGTTCTCCTTGCTCTGCCCGCGCAGGAACCACGCCTGCAGCGCGGAGTTGAACCCCACCGCGGCCACGACGGCGCACAGTACCGCCCAGCCGAAGAACCGGCGGGCCGCGGCGCTGGTCAGCACGAGCGAGCCGATCGCCAGCACCAGCCCGATGACCAGGCCGAGCGTGGCGGTCCGGGTGTGGGTCAGCGCGAGCAGGACCAGGGCCGGCACGATGACCACCGCCGCGCTGCGCCCGTCGGTCCGGCGGCCGAGTACGAGCAGCACGGTGAGCCCGGTGATCACCGCGGCGTACTGTCCGATCTGCGGCGGGGTGAGCGGCCACAGCGCGCCGACCAGCCGCCCGCCGTAGAGCTCGGGCATGGCGGCACCCGGAGAGATGACCGCACCGGCGGCCACCGACCCGAGGACCGCGAAGTACATCCGGATATGGCGCCGGACGAACCCCAGGCCGCCGTCCCACCAGCGGCTGAGCAGCCACAGCGTGCCGACGAAGAGCGCCAGCCGGGTACACCGGAACAGCGCGCCGAACCCGGACTCCAGATTCGCGCTGGACATCACGCTCGGCACCAGCAGCAGGGTGAGCAGCACCAGGAAGGCACTGGCCCGGATGCGCAGCCGCAGGTTGACCGCGAGCGCCAGGGCGAACGCGGCGACGAGCGCGCCCATGGTGACCATCTGGATCAGGGAGCGGGGCAGCGGGACGATGGTCTGCGCCCCGGCGGAGCCGAGCGTGTTGAGGACCAGCAGCCCCCAGACGGTACCGACGATCTTCGACGTGTGGCCCGTGTCCATCTCAGCCACCCTCCTGTGCCCGGAAGGTGCTGCCGGTGTCCTGCTGGTACGGCGTGCCCTGCCACTGCCCGAAGTCGAGCACCTGGCTCGGGTCCGGGGCGACGAACTGCCACGGTCCGAGGTAGACGTTGTCGTGCCAGCGGTTGTGCTGCTCGCGGGTGATCGCCTCGGCCACCCGCTCGCCGTGGTAGGGCGACCAGTCCGGATAGGTGCCGTAGTTGGCCAGCACGGCCATCCGGTCGCACTTCACCGTGCACCCGACCACGGACTTGTCGAGCACGAAGCGGTTGTCGTGGATGTCCACCCGCTGGGTCTTCCACCGGCAGTCGGAGTAGAGCGGTGCGGTGGCGATCCCCGGCCGGGTGCAGCGGCCGGTGTCCTCCACCAGCAGCGTGCACTCACCGGAGGAGGTGTTGGCCGGGCTGTTGCAGAACCGGTCGGCGTTCTCCCACAGGGTGATCCCGGACCAGTTGTTCTCCAGCAGGTTCCGGTAGATCTCGATCTTGTCCGTGCGGGCCCGGACCCGCGGTTCGCCGCCGGACTCGGACAGATAGACGGTCGCGAACGGGAAGCTGTCGCCGCGTTCGGCGTTCTTGCGGCCCTCGACCCAGTTGTTCCGCCGGATCGTGTTGTTCCGGATGATCGCGTTGTAGCTGGTCTCGTAGATCAGCGCGGCACCGTCGTTGGCCTCCAGCACATTGTCCTCGATGAGGACGTCGTTGTTGTTGGTGTCCGCCCACAACCCGGGTCCGCGGTTGTCGTGCACCCAGTTGCCGCGGACGTCGGCGCCGTTGACGGCCCAGAGCTTGACGCCCCCGGTGCAGCCGCAGCCCGGCTGCCGCCGCTCCCAGTCGTCGGTGTTGTTGGCCGTGATCTCGTTGCCCTCGATCAGCAGGCCGCTCACCGGGGCACCGGACTTGTAGGCGTTCATTCCGTACTGCCCGTTGCCGCGCAGGCAGCTGGCCCGGACCCGCTGGCGGGCACCGGCCATCAGCCCCGCACCGGAGTTGTTCTGGATCACCGCGTGCTCGATCAGCCATCCGTCGGCCGAGTCGTGGTTGACCACGCCCTCGTTGTGTGGCGCGATGAACCCCTGCACGGTCAGATGGCGGATGGTGACCTGGCCGGCCGAACCGCCGAACGCGTACTGGTTGGTCTTCAGACCGTCGAGCACCGCGCCCGGCGCGCCGAGATAGCTGTTCCCCTCCTTGGGGATCACCTGGGCATAACGGTCCGCTTCGAGCCGGTGCGTTCCCGGCCGAAGCCAGAACGTGGTGTTCGGCGGGCTGCTCTTGGTCTTTGCGGCCAGGTCGCCGACCACCGCGGGGTCGACGGTCACCGCGCCGGCCGGCGCCTCGGCCGGACCGGGCGCCGGCCCGGCACACACCCGGGCCGCGGACGGGGCGGGCGCCCCGGACGTCCCGGGTGCCCCGGACGCCGACGATGCACGGGTCGGCTCGGCCCCGGTGCCCGGCGTGCCCGTACAGCCGCCCGCCGCCAGGACCAGCACCAGCAGGGCAGCCGGCACCGCCCGGTGCCCTCTCCTGATCACCACGCCTCCTCCCCGGGGCCTGTTGTGGACGTGCCGGCCACGGTCACCGGCCGTGGAACCTGAGTACGGTCGTGAACTCCCCGGACCTCGCAGTGCCGTCGGCGGAACCGGTGCCGACCAGCGTGGTGGCGGGCTCCTTGCGCCCGAACCCGGCCGAGTACCAGCCCAGCGGAGGGCCGGTCTCCCCGCGGTGCGCCCGCCAGTCCAGCTGCCCGGGCAGCTCGAGCACCGCGGAGCGGTCCTCGCCGTCCCGGGTCCAGCTGAGCTGTGCCCGGTTCCCCTCCAGGACCGCGGCGATCTCCGGGCCGAGGTGGAACGCCAGGCGCACGGACCCGCCGTCGCCCCGGATCTCGTCGACCATCCGCAGCTCGCGGCTCGTGGCGGTCAGCTCCACCCGGCGGCGGTGTACGGAACCCTGGTAGCCGTCGTGCTCGGCGCACCAGCGGGCGGTGCCCCCTGCGGAGGCGCCGGCGGTGTCCGCGACCAGGACGCGGCTGCGGGCCTGCCGGGTCCACAGGAACGGGCCGCCGGAGACGGACTGGTCGCCGCCGTCCAGCTGCACGGTGTTGTGGGCGAGGGTCGACCGGAAGTACTGCCGCCACTCGGGCTGCCCGTGGTAGCAGAACGTCCCCGGGTCGGCGAGCACGTCGACCCCGTCGTGCCGGACCTCCACCGACAGCGCGTCCGCGTGGGCGTGCGCGGCGATGGACAGAAACCCGTGCGGACCACCGTCGCAGCGGCACCAGATCTTCCCCGGACCGCGCAGGATCGTCAGCCCCGCATCGGCGAAGTGGTCCGGCCGGTCCACCGGGCGGGTCACGGCCGGCGCAGCGGGCCGGATGAGCGCGGCCAGCAGCGGGGTCCGCACATCGGTGCCGGTCACCGTCGGCCACCAGGCGAGCCGGCCGAACACGGCGTCCCCGGTGGCCAGCAGCGAGGCCCAGCGGTCGGTGCCCGCCCCGTCCAGGACCAGACCGTGCCCGTCGTCCGCATCCCCTTGCCGCGGCGGCCTCAGCCGGTCGTCCACGACGGCCGCGAGCGCGTCGGTCATCCGCAGCAGCACCACCCGGACCGTCGCCGGGACCGGCACACCGGCGGTATCCGCCTCGGCCACCGCGGCCAGGCCGAGCTCCAGTACCAGTCCGTGGTACTCGGTGGCCAGCTCGCGGTTGAGACCGGAGTGGAAGGTGTTGCCGCGCAGGTGCCGCTCCAGCGACCGCAGCGCGCCGGCCCGCCAGCGCACCGAGGACGGGAACCATCCGAACGCGCAGGCCGCCGCGAACTGCCCGGCCGCCTCGGCGATCACGTGGTTGTTCGCCGAAGACCCCCGGCTGGGGAAGGCGGCCAGCCAGCGCTGGTGATGCCAGATCTGGTTCAGCGCCACCGGGTTGCCCTCGAACAGCCCGGCCGCGCCCGGCCAGCCGTCCAGCAGCCGGCGGACCCACACCCAGGACAGCAGCCGGATGCCCAGCTCGATCCCACTGATCCAGTGCACGCCGCGCAGCGGCGGGTTGGCGGCCCACCACGACCGCAGGTGCCCGGCCACGCGCTCGGCGTACCGCTCGTCCCCGGTGATCGCGTAGGCGGCGGCGAGCACGGTGAGGTACTGGTGCCGGGAGAGCTCCCAGATCTGCTTGACGTCCCCGACCGCGTCCTCGCTCCGGTAGGGCACGTCGAAGGCGTAACCGGACGGAGCGCGGCGCCCGGTCTTCGGGTCGTACCACCAGTCCGGGTCGACCAGGTCCTCGCGGTCCACCCCGAAGTACTCGGCGTGCCCGGCCATCAGCCGGTCCGCCGCGGCGACAAGACGTTTGGCGGCGTCCGGAGGCACCGCGGCGACCGCCCGGGCGGGCAGCACGGCGGTGAACCGGGCGCCGGTCACGCTCGGGCAGGCCGGCGGCGGTACCGACCGCCACCGCCGCCTGCGCACCGCGTCGACCGCCCGGCCGCCGACCTCCCGCGGTCCCATCCGGGAGAGCCGCCGCAGGTACCAGCCCGCGCTCATGCTCATCGGGGCCTCGCCAGGGTGACCGGCGTGCCGGCGGCCAGGCCGGTCTGTACGGCGAGGGTGGCCGAGGTGGTGGCGACCAGTGACTCCAGCGGCACCGGCATCGGCCCGCCGGTCCGCACGGCCCGGATGAACGCGGCCAGTTCGGCGGACTGGCCCTTGTCCCGGGCCTTGGGCAGCCGGGAGCTGACCCACCGCTTGCGGCCGACCCCTCCGTCTGCAAACACCGAGGCGCGGACGAAGTCGTCGAACTTCAGCACCCTGCCGTCCGCGACCAGGTCCAGCGTCTCCTTGGGGAAGCCGGACGCACCGGTGGTGACATAGCCGATCGTGGCGGTGGACCCGTCCGCGTAGCGCAGCATGATCTGGACGTCACCGCCGGCCTCGGCGCCGGACGGGGCGACCGCGTACACCGAGACCGGGTCGGAGCCGAGCAGCCAGCTCGCCGTGTCGATGAAGTGTCCGCCCTCGCCGGCGAACCGGGAGCCCTCGGTGGCCTGTTGGAGGTACCAGCTGCCGTGCCCGAGCCGGCCCGCGTTGACCAGGTAGCGCAGGCTCGCCGGACCCGTCCGGGCGCCGAACCGGTTTTTGGCCTCCCGCAGCAGTGGCGCGAACCGGCGGTTGAAGCCCACCTGCAGCCGGTCGTTGCCGGACTCCTCCACCGCCGCCAGCACACCGGCCAGTTCGTCCTCGGTGAGGGCCAGCGGCTTCTCCACGAACACCGTCTTGCCGGCGAGCAGCGCCTTCCGGGTCAGTTCGGCGTGCGAACTGTGCCGGGTGACCACGAACACCGCGTCGACCGCCGGGTCGCCGAGCACGGAGTCGAGGTCGGTGGTGGCCCCGGTGAACCCGAACTTGCGCTGGGCGTTGGCCGCGGACAGCGCCGTCGTGGTGACGACCGTCGACAGCGTGACCCCCTCGCGTTCCGCCAGGTGCGGCAGCAGCATCGACGACGCGTAGTTCCCCGCGCCGACGAAGGCCAGCCGCACCGGTGCCCCCGCGGGCCGGACCGGGGCGGACCGGGCCGGGGCGGACGCCGCGTCACCGCGCCGCACCGCGGGCACGGTCACCGCCGGGGCTGCCACGTTCCCGTCCTCCGTCTGATCGGGGTACCGGAACAGCACGGCCACGGCCTTCAGCTCGCCGTCCTTGAGCTGCTGGTACGTCTTGACGGCGTCGTCGAAGTCGGCGATGTGGGAGATCAGGGGCTCCACATCGACGCTGCCGCGGGCGAGGAGATCGAGGAAGCAGGCCAGGTTGCGGCGCTCGGTCCAGCGCACGTAGCCGATGGGGTAGTCCCGTCCCTCGAGCTCGTACTCCGGGTCATAGCGCCCGGGGCCGTAGCTGCGGGAGAACCGGACGTCGAGCTCCTTCTCGTAGTACGCGTTCCACGGCAGGTCCAGCCGGCACTTGCCGATGTCGACCACCCGGCCGCGGTCCCGGCTCAGCCGGGCGGCCAGCTCGACGGGCTGGTTGCTGCCGCCGCCGGCCGCCAGGTACACCTGGTCCACGCCGTGACCGCCACTCAGCTCGGCGACAGCCGTCTCCACGGCCGCGGATCCGGGATCGCCGCAGGCCGCGGCACCCAGGCGGGCGGCGAGCTCGCAGCGCACCGGGTCGGGGTCGGCCCCGACGACACGGACCCCCGAGGCGGTGAGGAGCTGCACCACCAGCTGACCGATCAGCCCGAGGCCGATGACCAGTGCGGTCTCTCCCAGCTGCGGCTCGCCCTGGCGGACGCCCTGCAAGGCGATCGACCCGACGGTGCCGAAGGCCGCGTGCCGCGGCGCAAGGCCGTCCGGCAGCGGGGTGTAGAGGTTCTTGGGCACCCAGTTCAGTTCCGCGTGCAGCGCGTGCTCGTTGCCGGCGCAGGCCACCAGGTCACCGACCGCCACATCGTCGATCCCGGCGCCGACCTGCTCGACCACCCCGCACAGCGAGTAGCCCAGCGGTGTGTACGAGTCCAGCTTGCCCATCACCTTGCGGTAGGTGGCGGGCACCCCGTTGACGGCCACGCTCTGCATGACCTTGGCCACCTGGTCCGGCCGGGAGCGGGCCTTGCCCAGCATCGACATGCCGGCCTCGGACACCTTCATCATTTCGGTTCCGGTGGATATCAGCGAGTAGGCGGTGCGGACCAGCACACCGCCCGGCTTGCAGCCCGGCACCGGTACGTCGAGCACGGCCAGCTCGCCGCTCTTGTAGTTCTGCACGACCTGTTTCACCCAAACTCCTCTGAAATTCCTAAGCCGTTAACCGAGTGCTCTGGCCGGACCCAGAGGTCGCGTTGCGATACCAGTACTCGAGGGTCAGCACGTGCCACAGATGCTTGGAGAAGTCCCGCTGCCCGGCGGCGTCCTCGGCGACCATGCGCGCCAGCGCGTCACGGCGCAGGAGCCCGGAGCCGACCAGCACGCCGTCGTGCACCACCTCGCGTACCAGCGGCGCCAGGTCCCGGCTCATCCAGGCCCGCAGCGGGGCGCTGAACAGGCCCTTGGGCCGGTACACGATCTCCTTGGGCAGGACCGAGGTGGCCGCCTCCTTGAGGACGGCCTTGCCCTGCCGCCCGACGATCTTGCGGTTGCCGGGCACGGCGAAGGCCGCCCGGACCACCTCCACGTCCACGTACGGCACCCGCACCTCGGTCGACGCGGCCATGCTGGAGCGGTCGGTGTACGCGAGGTTCAGGCCCGGCAGGAACATCCTGGCGTCGCCCAGGCACATGCGGTTGACGAAGTCGTCGAGCTCGTTGTCCCGGTAGACGTCCGCATGCTCGGTCAGCACGTCGTCGACCGCCCCGGCCAGGTCCGGATCGACCAGGGCGAGCAGCTCCTGACGGTCGTACATGGTGTAGCTGCGCCGGAACGCGGTCTCCTCCGGCAGGTCGGCGAAGGACAGGAACCGCTTGGCGAACCGCACCGACCGGTACCCCCGGCGGGCCGTGGCGACCGGCAGCCGGTCCACGACCGCGGACACCCCGCGCCGCAGGGGCCGCGGGACGCGCTGGTAGCGCAGCGCGAGCAGGTTGGCCAGGTGCTTGCGGTACCCGGCGAACAGCTCGTCGGCCCCCATCCCCGAGAGCATCACCTTGACCCCGGCCTCCCGGGCGGCCGAGCAGATCAGGAAGGTGTTGATCGCGGCGGGGTCGCCGATCGGCTCGTCCAGGTGGTACGTCATCCGGGGCAGCAGGTCGAGCACGTCCGGAGCGATCTCGATCTCGTGCAGGTCGACGCCGAACCGCTCGGCCACCCGCCGGGCATAGCGGAGGTCGTCCGGCATCGCCTCGAACCTGGCGTCCTCGGCGCGGAACCCGATCGTGTAGGCGGAGATCCCGGGTTGCTCGCGGGCCGCCAGCGCGGTCAGGTAACTGGAGTCCAGCCCGCCGGAGAGGAAGGTCGCCACCGGGACGTCGGAGAGCAGGTGGCGCCGGGTCGACTCCTCGACGATGGCGGCAAGGTCCGGCCGCTCGCCGCTGCGGGCCCGCTCCCGCCCCTCGGCGGCAACCTCCTTCAGGTGCCAGAACCGGCCGCGCTCCACCCGGCCGTCGGGCCGGCACCGCAGCCAGCTCCCCGGCGGCAGCTTCTCCGCCTCGCGGAACGCGCACCGCGAGTCCGGCACCCAGTAGTACAGCAGTGAGGCCACCAGCGCCGCATGGTCCACCTCCAGCGAGCCGCCGGTGGCGGCGGCGAGCGCCTTCAGTTCGGAGGCGAACACCAGCCCCTCACCGCGCCGGAGCAGGAACAGCGGCTTGATGCCCAGCTGATCGCGGACGAGCACCAGCTCACCGGTCCGCTCGTCGAAGATCCCGAACGCGAACATCCCGCGCAGCCTGGGCAGGCAGTCCGTACCCCAGCGCCGCCAGGCCTCCAGCAGCACCTCGGAGTCGGAGGTGCCGCGGAAGCGCACCCCGGCGGCTGCCAGTTCGGCGCGCAGCTCGGGCGCGTTGTACAGCTCGCCGTTGTACGTCAGGACCAGGCCGTCCCTGACCATCGGCTGGGCGCCGGTGTCGGACAGGTCGATGATGGCCAGCCGACGGTGCCCGAGGTGCACCTCGCCGTCCCCGGCGGAGTGGCTGTACCGGCCGGCCCCGTCCGGGCCGCGGTGGGCCAGGGTATCGGTGAGCCGGTCGGCGACGGCCTTCCCGTCCGGCCATCGGTACGTGCCTGCGATGCCACACATGTCCTACCGAGCCTCCTGGTCGTTGTCCGGAACCCGGGCAGCCCGGACCGTTCCTCGCTCCCTGTGCAGCCGGCCCGCCCCGTTGTGCCGGGCCGGCCGCCCGTTCCGGCCGCGCAGCGCGGTGTGCGGCCCGTCCCACAGCGTGCCGTCGGTCCGGTCCCGCGGATCGGGGTCGATCAGCACCACACCGATCACCGCAAGGCCCAGGTCGGCGAGCTGCCGTGCCACGGTGTGCAGCCATGCGGTGCTGCCGCGCCCGGCCCGTACGACGAGCACGGTCTGCGTACCGAGGTACGGCAGGTCGGTCCACGCCGCGCCGGGCGCCACCGAACCGACGCCGAGCCGGCGCTCCTGCTGCGGCCCGGCCGCGGCCTGCTCGCCGCCGACCACGGCCGGGTCTCCCGGCTTGGCGCGGCGGCCGGCCAGCGGCCGGCCCGGCAGGCCGTCGACGACGACCACCGGGTCCTCCGGCGCGAGTTCCCTGGCGAGGTCCAGGGCGATCGCGCCCGTGCAGCGCGCACACCCCAGTTCCAGCAGCGCCAACGGCTCTGTCGATCCCCGTACGGCGCGGGCCAGGGTCGTGGTGAGCCCGGTCCGTGCCGCCCCGGTCCGCCGGCGCCGCCACGGCCGGCCCGACCGGAGGGGGAGCTCCGCGATCACCGAGGCACCGAGGTTCGCCGCGATGTCCCGGCGCAGCACCGGGCGGTCCGCCACCACCGTGCCGACCGCGGCCACCGCGAGCCCGAGGACGAGCCCGAGCACGAGCCCGATCGCGGCGTTGGTGGCAGCGGTCCCGGGCAGGGAGTGCCGTACCGCCCGCGGGGCGTCCACGATCTGGGTGCCGGCGACGAGCTGGGGCGTGCCGATCCGCGCCTCCGCGGCGCGCCGGCCGAAATCGCTGATCCGCGAGGTGAGTTCGGCCCGGCGGGCGAAGAGCGATTCCATGTTCGCCGAGGCCTTTGGCCCGCCCCCCGGCGATGCGCTTCCGATCGCCTTGTCGACCTGGGCGAGTTCGTCCCGCATCCGGTCGCGCTGGTCGAGCAGGGTCTTTGCCTCGGCGTCCGCGGCTTCCTGGATCCGCTTCACATGGTCCGCGACGAACGCATCGGCCAGCGCCTTGGCCCGGGCCACCGCTTCCGTCTCGCTCTCACCCGTCACACTGATCTGCAACAGGTTGTTGGTCAGGCCGGTACCCGTGTAGTCCTCCATGAAGTCCTCCGGTTTTTCCGAGGACTTCAGGGACTGCAGGGCCTGGCCTGCGATCCGCGTGGTGTGCAGCAGCGCGACGTCGGTGCGGATCAGCGTACCGGGGTCGTTCGGCTGGTCCGCCTGATGGGCGACCAGCACCTTGGTCACCGCGGTCGGCGGCGCCGGCATCAGGACCGCCACCGCCGCGCCCGCCAGCATCCCCAGCAGCGCCAGGGACCACCAGAGGCGGCGGCGCCTGCGTACCGCGACGACCAGCGCCTGCAGGTCCAGCAGCGGAGCGGCGGCCGAGGGCTCCAGCGTCGTACTCGTCGTCACACCGAACCCCGCCTCGCGTCGTCGCCCACTGCGAGCGCCGGCTCGGCGCCCTCCGGAAGGCGGCCGGCGGACCGCGTCGGACGGGCCCGGACCGGGCCGGCGAGGACGGTGCCGGTGATCTCGTGCCCGGCGTCCGCACACGCCTCGGCGATGCCGGCGAGCTCCCCGGCGGTCCAGTTGCCCGCGCTGAGGACGACCAGGGCACCGGACTCGTCCCCGTGGTCCGGCACCAGCGGCCGGGACGCCGAAACCTTCACCACCCGCAGCAGCGGATCGCCGTCGGCCTCGGTGGCGAGCCGCCCGGCGGCCCGGCCGGCGATCTCGTCGCCCTCCGGAACGACGACCAGCAGCCGCCGAGGAGCCGGCAGTTGCTCCCGCAGCCGGGCGCACACCCGCCGGTGGCGGATCGTCCGGCCGGCCTCGTCGCCGGAGGCCGGCGGGGCCGGTACGTCCCACCGGACGTCCAGGCCCAGCAGCCGGCGGATCCGGGCCACCGGGCCACGGTCCTCCGGCCGGTGCGCGGGCTCTTCCTCCGGTACGTCGACGGTACCCAGCAGGGCCGCGCCCAGCGCCGCGGCCATCTCCGGTCCGGTGCGCAGCCGGCGGCTCATCCGTGCGGCGGTGAGATGGCCGATGACCCCGAGCAGGAAGAACAGCAGCGCCCCGGCGACGATGAGCTGCACCCGCGTCGGCGGTGCCTTGCCGGCCGGCCGGGCCGCCGGCCCCATGACGACCATGCCTGCCTTGTCGGCAGCCGGGTCGGCCTGTTCCAGCTTGGTGACGGCCTCCTGCAGCGCGGTGCGCAGCTTGGTGAGCTCGGTGCGGGTCTGCACGCTCTCCACGCTCTGCCCCGGGCCGGCCGCATCGGCCAGCTCGGTGATCCGGCGGCTGGTCTGCGCCACCGTCTTGCGCAGGGCCTCGGGCCCCGCCTCCGCCGCGGGGTCGGCGGTGTCACCGGCGATCCGTGCGGCGAACGCGACGAACTGCCGGGCCACCTCGTCGGAGAGCCGCTGAGCGCGCTCCGGGGTGTCGGCGGTACCCGAGATCCTGATGATGTTCCCGTCGGTGGCCTTGGCGCTCACCCGGTCCTGTAGCTCGCTGCTGCTGACCGCGGTCCAGCCGAGGGTGGCCGCCGCGCGGTCGACCACCACCGAACTGGCCGCGATCTCCGCCTGGGTCAGCAGCTCACGCTCCTCCCACGCCCCCGGCAGCAGTACCGATGCCGAGGTCGTGTAACGCGGCGGAAGCAGCAGGGAGGTGCCGTAGCCGACGAGCGCACCCACCACCGCGAGGATGATGAGGAGCCGCCGGCGCCGGCGGACGATCCGCCCGATCGTGACCAGGCGTATGGTGTCATCGCTCAACGGTGCGGTCTCCTCCTTGCCCTTCCCGTTCGCCCGGCGGCACCGGAGCACGGTCGGGGCAGGCGGCGGCGTAGGCGGCGAGCAGCGACGCCTGGGAGTTCCGCCAGGAGAGCGGCCCGTTGATCCGCTCCCGGCCGATCGTGCCCATCCGGTCCCGCTTCTCGGGATCGTCCAGCAGCATGGCGATGAGCTTGGCGAACTGAGCCTCGTCGTTGGCGGGTGCATAGACGGCGGCGTCCCCGGCGGAGACCCGCGCCTCCCGGAGGTCGAACGAGACGATCGGCCGGCCCATCACCATGTATTCCAGAACCTTGTTCATGGTCGACACGTCGTTGAGCGGATTGCGCGGGTCGGGGGAGAGGCACACGTCCGCGGTGGACAGGTACCGCGCCAGGTCGGCGTCCGGAATGCGCCCGGTGAACTGCACCTGGTCCGAGAGCCCGAGCCGCCGGGACAGCTCCACCATCGCGTCGAAGGTGTCACCACCGCCGACGAACACCGCGTGCCAGTCCGTCCGCCCGACCTCGTCGCGCAGCTTCGCGAGGGCCCGCAGGGCGTAGTCCACCCCGTCCTGCGGTCCCATGACGCCGAGATAGCACAGCAGATGGGGCTTGCCGCGCTTCAGCTCCTCCTCGGGCGGCACCGGCCGGAACCGGTCGGTGTCCGGCGCGCTGCGCACCACGAAGACGTCCGACGGCTTCAGGCCGCCACGGCGCAGTGCGACATCGCGGTAGCTCTCGTTGGTGGCCAGCACCACGTCCGCGGCCCGGTAGGTCAGCCGCTCCAGCGCGCACACGGCACGGTAGAGCAGGTCCTTGCCGCGGTCGAACCGGGACAGGTACAGCTCGGGCACCAGGTCGTGCTGGTCGAAGACGAACCGCGCCCCGCGCCGCCGCTTCAGCCACAGCGCCGGCAGGAACAGCAGGTCCGGCGGGTTGCAGGCGTGGACCACGTCGACCGGGCCGACCTTGCGGGCCAGCCGGAACGTATGCCACAGCGCCGTTCCGTACTCCTGCAGGAAGCCGGCCGGCCCGCCGGTGGCGGCGCGCAGCGGGTAGCGGTGGATCCGCACCCCGTCGATCTCCGCCTCCGGTTCCGTGTCCCGCTTCTCGCCTTGGGGACAGATGACGTGTACGGTCCAGCCCGCGTCGCGCAGCGTGGTGCACTCCTGCCACACCCGCCGGTCGAAGGGCACCGAGAGGTTCTCCACCAGGATCAGCGCGCGCCGGGCCGGCCCGGCGCCGCTGTTTGCGTTACCGGTCGCGTTACCAAGCAAGGCCCATGTACCCCGGTTCGGCCCGGCGCGCCTCGGCGTCGGGAAGGCGGATGAGGTCGACGATCACCGGTCCGTCGCCATGGGGGAGCGCCGACACCACGGCCGGTTCCCTGGTTCCGACCAGGCACACCTCGGCATGGTCGAGTACCTCGTCGACGGAGTCCGTCAGCAGCTGCGCGAGGTGCGGCAGCCGGGTCTCGATGTACTCGCGGTTGGCGCCGAGCAGCCGGGAGAGGTTCACATTGGGGTCGTAGATCCGCAGGTCGTAGCCCTTGCCGAAGAGCCGCTCCGCCAGTTCGACGAGCGGGCTCTCGCGGAGGTCGTCGGTGCCGGGTTTGAAGGACAGCCCGAACATGCCGACCCGGCGCTTGCCGGTGCGCTCGACCAGCTCCACCGCACGTTGCAGATGGTCGGAGTTGGAGGGGAGTACGTGGGCGAGGATGGGCACCGAGACATCGGCCCGCCGCGCCGCGTGCACCAGGCTGCGCAGGTCCTTGGGCAGGCAGGAGCCGCCGAAGGCGAAGCCGGGCCGCAGGTAGGCGGGGCTGATGTTCAGTTTGCGGTCGGCCAGGAACACGTCCATCACCTGGTGCGAGTCCACCCCGAGCGCATGGCACACCGCGCCCAGCTCGTTCGCGAAGCCGATCTTGAGGCCGTGGAAGGCGTTGTCCGCGTACTTGATCGCCTCGGCCGTCGGGACCGGTACCCGGAACACCTCTCCGGGCAGTCCGTCGTACAGCGCCGCCACCACGTCGCCGCTCGCCGGGTCGAGCTCCCCGATGACGGTCTTCGGCGGGTCGAAGAAGTCCCGCACGCTGGTGCCCTCGCGCAGGAACTCCGGGTTGACGGCGACTCCGATGTCCACTCCGGCCGTGCCGCCGACGGACTTCTCCAGGATCGGCAGCAGCAGGTTCAGACAGGTACCCGGGAGCATGGTGCTGCGGAACACGACGGTGTGCCGCCCGCCCCGCTCCGCCAGCGCGGCGCCGATCTCCTCGGTGACCCGTTCCAGGTAGGTGGTGCACAGACTGCCGTTGGGTTCCGACGGCGTCCCCACGCAGACCAGGGACACCTCGCTGCCCATGATCGCCTCGCGGACGTCGCCGGTGGCCCGTAACGCTCCGGTCCGTACGACCTCGGCGATGAGCCCGCCGATCCGCTCCTCGACCACCGGGGCCTTGCCGTCGTTGACCAGGTCGACCTTCACCGGGTTCACGTCCACCCCGATGACCTCGTGACCCATGCTGGCCAGGCATGCGGCCGACACGCAGCCCACATAGCCGAGCCCTAAGACGCTGACCTTCATGACCCGTTCCTCCCCCTGGGCAGGCCCTTCTGGCCTGCCCTTCGCGAGCCGACCGGACTACTTCCCCCGCGCATCAGTACGCCCCCTGCCCCTGGAGCACCGCGCGCAGCGTCTTCCACAAGATCACCGCGTCCAGCGCGAGCGACCAGTCCTCCACGTACCGCAGGTCCAGCCGGACCGCCTCCTCCCAGGGCAGGTCACTGCGTCCGCTGATCTGCCACAGGCCGGTGAGCCCCGGTTTGACCAGCAGCCGCCGCCGGATGTCCGGGCCGTACGCGGCGGACTCCTCCGGCAGCGGAGGCCGCGGACCGACGAGTGACATCGATCCAGTGAGCACGTTGAACAGCTGCGGGAGCTCGTCGAGCGAGTACCGGCGCAGCATCGATCCCACCCGGGTCACCCGCGGATCCCGGCGGAGCTTGAACAGCAGGCCGGCGCCCTCGTTGCGGTGGGCCAGCTCGGCCCGGGCCCGGTGGGCCCCGGCGACCATGGTGCGGAACTTGACCATGGTGAACTCGCGGCCGTCCTTGCCGACCCTGCGCTGGAAGTAGAACACCCCGCCCCGGCTGTCCACGAGCACGAGCAGCCCGACGAGCACCATCAGCGGCGCGAACAGCAGCAACAGGACCGCCGCGCCCATCCGGTCGACGACCTCCTTGACCGCTCGGCGCCCCCCGGTGAAGATCGGCATGCTGACCCGCAGCAGCGGGATCCCGAGCACCGCGTCGACGTGCAGCCGCGGGCCGGCCACCTCCATCAGCACCGGGGCCACGACCATCTCGGCATCGCTGCCCTCGAGGTTCCAGGCCAGCCGCTGCAGCCGGTCCGGTGACCACTGCGGGTCCGGTGTGACCGCGACGACACGGTAGCCGTCGCGGCGCACATGGCCCGCGACCGCCGTGAGCCGGCCGACGACCGGCACTCCGTCCAGCCGGTCACCGTCGGGCCCCACACCGTCCGGCGTGCACACCGCCTCCACACGCCAGCCGAGGTGCGGGAACTTACGGGTCCGGGTGATCAGATCGCGCAGGGTGGCCGGACTCCCAGCGGCGAGCACCGGGCGCAGGCACCGCCCTTCCTTGCGCTGTCGGTGCAGCCACAGGCGCAGCAGATACCGCGCGGTCATGGTGATGAGTGCGATCGCCGGAATCGCGACGAAGATCCAGAGCTTGATGTTGTGCGAGGTGAGGGCGATGCCGCCGAGCGCCAGGACGACAACCGCCGTGAACAGGGAACGTCCGAGCCGGCGGAATTCCTCGGCGCCCTGGCCGAGCACGGCCGGGGCCCATGCGCGGCTTACCGCAAGCGCTCCCAGCACCAGCAGTTCGGTGCCGAAAGCGAGGATTCCCCACCTCTCGTGCCAGTTGGCTGCGTCCCTGGCCCCGAAGAAGAGGCCGATCGACGCGACCACCAGGGCGGTGGCCACGGTGTCGCTGGTGATCACGGTCCGGCGGTACCGCTGCTCCCAGTCGAACGCGGGCTGGTTGATCGTCCCGTTCGCCGGCCGCCCGCGCGCCGACGAAAACGGGCTGACTAATTCCCCCTGCTGCACAGGACCCCCCCAGGCCACCAGTGATCAAGGTGCTCACACTGCTCTGTCCCCCCGGGAGGCGAACCCGCCCCCCGCGCCGCGCTGTTCCCTGCTCCGGGAGGCCCCACCCCCGGCGAACGGCATGCCGGTCACCCCGCGCAGACGGCAGCCGACTGGCACGTTCTGGCGGAGTGTTGAGGTGCGCGGAAACCCGTCGAAATCTCAGGTGCTCCCCGCACCCAAGGCTTCCTCGGACCCCCAAGGGCCCAAGTGTGTGAAGCACGGTCAATCTAGAGCATCGGGGGCCGTCTGGAGAGGGGATGTGTGGAAATTGCGCTCAGGCTTTGAAGACCGTCAACCGGAGGCTGACCAACTGCGGGTGTGGCCACCCCGGAGACGCCCGTGTGACCTGCGATGACGGGATCCCTCGGGTGCCGACACGGCGGCTATGCGGACATATGTTCAGCGGATCTTCGGACTGCGGTGCTCACGGCTGCCCGCCCCGCTCGGTGTCGGTGGCGCAGCATGGGCAGGCGGACCCGGCAGCGCAGCACCCGCGCTGCCGGGCGGAGGGCGCGGCGAGGGTTCCCGGTGGAGTGGGGGCGCAGCAGCCCTTGCCCTGCCAGGCGTCGCGGCCTTCCTTGACGGCGATCACGGCGATGACGAGCGCGGCGATCGGGTCCGCCCAGGACCACCCGAAGGCGGCGTTGAGGACCAGCCCGGCGAGGACGACGGCGGACAGATAGGTGCAGAGCAGGGTCTGCTTGGAGTCGGCCACGGCCGACGCGGAGCCCAGTTCACGCCCCGCCCTGCGCTGGGCTGCGGACAGGAAGGGCATCACCGCCAGGGACAGCGCGGCCAGCACGATCCCCGGCACGGAGGGGGCCGCCTCGCCCCCGCCGGTCAGGGCCCGTACCGCGTCGACGGCGACGTAGGCGGCGAGGGCGAAGAACGAGACGGCGATGATCCTCAGCGCCCGGTGCTCACGGGCCTCCCGTGCGGCGTGGTCCTTCGCGGAGAACTGCCAGGCGACCGCTGCGGCGGAGGACACCTCGATGACCGAGTCGAGACCGAATCCGATCAGCGCGGTCGAGGAGGCCATGGTGCCCGCGATGAGGGCGACGACCGCCTCGATGGCGTTGTATGTGATCGTGAGGCCCACCAGCAGGCGTATGCGCCGGGCCAGCACATCGCGCCGGGCGGTCATCAGCAGCAGCCCTGCTCGTCGGCCTCGGCACAGGTCCGGTCGGCGTCGACGGTGACGACGGCGGAGCGGAGGTCGTCGAGGGCATGGCCGAGGCGCGAGTCGGCCAACTCGTAGCGGGTGCGCCGGCCTTCGGGCACGGCGACCACCAGGCCGCAGTCGCGCAGGCAGGCGAGGTGGTTGGACAGCCGGGTGCGGGAGATGCCCAGCCGGTCGGCGAGGTCGGAAGGGTACGCCGGAGCCTCGCGGATCTCGAGGAGCAGCCGGCAGCGGATGGGATCGGCCAGCGCACGCCCGAAGCGCGCCAGGACCTCGATGTCTTCGGCGATGTTCAGCACACATCGACAGTACATAGATCCATGAATTCAGGAAACCCTGAACCTTCGCTGCCCGTCCGCGGGGCCGGCGGACCGGCCCCCAAGAGGCCCGGCGCCCGGCGGCCGGATCACCCTCCGGACACCGGATGCGCCGGCTCTAGGAGAAGTCGAGGTGCTTGGGCGAGTACGAGACCAGGATTCTTCGTCTGCTCGTGGTACAGCAATTGCACCCGAGCTGACCAGGTAAAACGGCAACCAGCGCTCCCAACGCTGAGCAGGCCTCACGGCCGCGGGCGGGGCCACTTTGAGCCGGATTCGAGCCGTCAACACCTCGGCGCCGCGCTCGGAAGCAGCCCGACCCAAGCCGAGTCAGGTGCTGACAACGGCATCGAACCACCATCGCCGACGGCCTCTGTCCACTGACTAGCTAGCCATGGAGTTCTGATAGCGCATCCACAGCCTCGAAATCCATGCATTCGCATCATCGGGCGGCTGAGAGGTCACAACTGGCGACGGCGCTGATTCCACAAGGTGCAGCAGCGTCCAAGCCAACCCGAAGCAGTCGTCATCCCCGAAGCACGCTACTAGGAGCCGGGCCTCTTCATCAGTGACGGGCTTCTCGATGGCGTGCAACGCCTGCTCCATCTCATCAAAGGCCTCGTCACCCTCCTCGGAGTTATCTCGCTCCGAGGGTAGTGGGCAACCCAGCCGAACGAACTCCCGAACTTGTTCTCTGATCACTGAAATCCTCCTCACAAGAGATGCGGATGGTTGGCCCTGTAGTACTGCATGATCCCCGAGATTGCAGCATTGAAATAGCTCGGATCCCCGTGGTTCACCTGGCCAATCATTCGGAGATTCGCGAAATCTGCCGCCAGCACTTGTCGAAACGTGAGCCCGGCATCAACGCGCGCGGTTCTCCTTCCCGCGCCGCCGTACGTGCGTGTCATCCTATGATCGGCATCCGTCATCATGTGCGCGGCGAAGTCTCGATAGTTCGGGATGCGGCCAGAGGCGGCCTGCGGAATGTGGTTCGGTGTGAGATTGTCCCCAACTCTCGCCCTGCCATCAAGATCCCCAAAACGCCCGACTTCATGCTCTTGGACAGCCGGCCTTATGGGCGCACCATTGGCGCAGCGGCAGGAGTCAGCGTGGGCGGGATTCGAGCCGCCACAGTTATGAACCAGGACCGGAGTGGCCCCCGCCAGCACATAGTACGTGTGCTGGCGACCCTTCCTCTAGCTGCTTTTATGCAGGTGGGGAGGGGTTTGGCGGTCCGCCGGAGTCCGTGGTTGTGCGCCTGGATCCGTGGTTGTTGCCGCTGAGGTTGAAAGGGTGGGGTGACAAGGTCATCCGGGATCGATCCTGAGTCCGGTCTCGGCGACGAATCCATCGAGGACCTCGGGTCGGCGTTGGAGGCGTCGCAGCCTGTCCTTGGCCAATGGAGCGACGTCCTCGATCGCGCGGGGTGCGAGGTTGGCCAGGGACTTCTTCAGGTGGGCCCAGACGCCTTCGACGGGGTTGAGGTCGGGCGCGTAGGGCGGGAGCTTGACGATGGTGAGCCAGTCGCTGTTGCGGGCGCAGAACTCCCGTAGGGCCTTGGCGTGATGGGTGCTCGCGTTGTCCCACACCACGATCAGCGGGGCACCGCCGAGCTGCCTGCGGGCGGAGGTCAGCAGGTCCGCGAACTCACGTGCCCGGAATCCCTTCTTCTCGCCGGTCCGGCCCCGGTACGTCTGGGTCCGGTAGATCAGACGGGTCTCGCGGCCCGGTCTGACGCAGATCATCCCAGCCATGAGGACCCGGCCGGAACCCTTGCCCGTCACCCTGACCAGCGGCGTCCGCCCGCGCCTGGACCAGGTTCGGCCCTTGCCGGGTTTGCAGGTCCTGTCCGGCCTCGTCCTCGAAGACGATCCACGCGCCCAGGAGCTGGGCCGTCCTCTTACCCGTGACCACTGCTCCGTCCGCCACCGTGCTACGGCCTGTTCGTCCCGCTCGACGGCCTGGTGCGCGGGCACCTGCGGGGACCAGCCCAGCCGGTGGAGCAGATACGACACCCCGCGCGGGGTGTACCGGTGCCCGAACAGGCGGTGGATCAGCTCCGCGACCCTCGCCAGCGTCCACCGCTGGTCCTCGCTCCAGCCATGCGCCGCCGGTCCGGCCTCCAGCTCGACCTGCAACCGCTCGGCCTGGACATCGTCCAGCCGGCACGGAAAGCCGCCGGCCCCCTTGGATGTGAGGGCCGCGTTGGCCCTCGCGCCAGGCTGCGTGCCAGGCATACGCCGACTTCCGCGACACCCGTAACCTGCGGGCCACCTCCGGCGGCCGCACTCCGTGCTCGAACATCTCTGCGGCCTCGAAACGCACACCCTCACGCTTCGCCCGCCCCGCAGCGGTCAGACCGCCGCCATCCGCGTACCTCATGACGAGGATGTAGCACCGCCAACGCCCGCTGTCACCCCACCCTTTCAACCTCAGCGTCAACTACTGCCGTCAAACGACACGGAGCCCTCATCGACATCACTGTCGATGAGGGCTCCGTCGCGCTGCTACCAGATTCCGATAACCCAGACAGAAATCACGGGGAAATTGTCGGAGTATTCCACTCGGCACACTCCGCTACGATTCGCGCAATCTGTCGACGCTTCGGGTAACTAGAGCGAATCTTAGAGAGTCGTTCCGCGTACAATTCTGCGACATCGACCCCCTCTTCGGACAGCAAGCGGAAATCGCCATCACGCCACATTTCCTCAACTCCTCGCAGAGTCGTCTTGATTCCCCGAAACTCAGCCCTTGAGTATCCGCCGCCGGCCTGCAACAGATCATCGCAGGAATCCCAGAAGTTCCCCACGCCGGATCTGATCCGCCATTCGCGATCGCCTGAAGGCAACTCTTGCGACGCCACCAGGATCGCTACTCCAGCAGCTGTCGATTGAAAATAGGACGGGGCAGACGAGTCCTCCAGGGCGCCGATCTCGCTTCGCCAGCTCCTCAGCAAGGCGATCTTCTCTGCATCTCCAGGAACTGCTGGAGCGCTGCACCCAGCAACGATGTCATCGATCTCTGCCAGGCGTGAGGCCCCGGCAACCTCAAGGATGGGCCGCATCCTGGCGAGAGACAGCCCTCCGGTCAGGCTCCACAAGTCCATCAGCCGCCACCCCCTAGAACAACTCGCCATGGCGTGTTTCCAGTGCTCGACACTCCGGTGCCCTTGCCGATCGGGCTCGGTGTGAGGCCCACTCCTGGACCTGTCGCTTGCGCGAAGCACGCAGGGCACATCCTAGTCGACGAAGCCATCCCTACGATCTTCCAGTCACTCCCCAAGCGATTCATGATCGTAGCCTCGGCATGTCCTTGCCCTGGGATATAACGCTCGCCACGGAGGGGTGCATTGCCTCCCTTCCATTCATCGGGGAGACCGGTACGTTCAGTTGCGACCCATGTTTCGACTCTGTTCGTATTCACGTTCTGAACTCGGGCAACTGCAACTGTCGACGCCTCATCTGCCCGCGTTGCATAAAGCTCACGGGCTCTATCAAGTAGCGCTCCGCCGCAATTATGAACGAGTACCGGCGTGGCCCCCGCCAGCACATAGTACGTGTGGACGTCTGCGACGGTGAGGTTGTGGACGCGGTGGGGTTCGGTCCAGCTTTTGGTGGCGGTGAGTTGGACGTAGGTGCCTGCTGAGGTGCGGAGCCAGGTGCCGGGGGTGAGGGCTTTGGCGGGGATCCACTCGCGGAGGTTTTCGACCCAGAAGGGGTGGCCGTCGGTGGCGGTGATGGTGTCGGTGCGGGTGGATTCGGGGTCGGGGTCGGTGTCCACGGTGAGGGTTACGAGGTTCTTGTAGCCCTCGCCGACTATGAGGCCGACTGCGGGTTCGGGCGCGGTGGTGCCGGTTTCCGGGTCGGTGGCGAGAACCTGGTCTCCGAGCTTGATGTCCTGGATGGGCTTGGTGGTTCCGTCTGCGAGGAGGATCTCCGTGTCGGGGGCGAAGCTGTTGCCGACCGGGCATGAGCCGCCGTCGGCGTTGCCGCCGGCGTCCGCTTCCTTCTTGGCTGCTGCCGCGGCCTCGTCTTGTTGCTTGGCTGCTGCTGCGGCTGCGTCCTCGTCGGCCTTTCTCGCGGCTGCGAGGTCTTCGTCGTATTTCTTGTTGTAGGCGGCCAGGTCCTCGAGGTACTTGGCGTCGGCAGCGGCTGCTTCGTCGGCCTGGCGGACGATGCCACGGGCCCAGGAAACCTCCCCGCTCCATTTGTCCAGGGCCTTTTGGACCTTCTTCAAGGCCTTGAGGATCTTCTTCGCCTTGCCGGCGAAGAACATGGCCGCTTCGATGGCGAGCATGGCGCAGGAGCCGACGCTGCCGCCGATGCACGACATGACGTCGTTGTAGCCGCTCATGTCCTTGAGGACTTCCCTGGCCACCTGGGCCGCATAGTCCAGCTTGCTCTGGTTGGCCAGGAAGCGGGCGCGGTCTACATCCGCCTGGGCCGGGCGCGGGTGGGTGGGGGCTGCCGGTGGGGAGTAGGGCCGGAGCTGCTCCACCGCGGTGGGTGGCCGAAAGTCTCTGAGGCCGCCGACGAGCATGCAGCGGTCGGCGTTCGGAGGGCATTGACTCCAGAGACCCGTCGGGTCGCTCTTCGTGACCGGGCTGTTCTCCGCGTAGGAGTACGCCTGCATCTGCTGCGGGTCGGTGTTGTCCATGATCGGGTCGACGGAGATGAACCGGCCGATGGCTGGGTCGTATTCGCGGGCGCCGAGGTGGACGAGTCCGGTGGATCTGTCGATGGTGCCGCCGACGAAGCCCTTCTCTCCGGGCCAGACGGAGGGCTGGGTGCCGCGGGGGCCGCCGAAGGGCGTGGACTTGCGGCGGGTGACGGACTGGGAGCCGCCGGCTTCGACGGAGGTGTTGGCCGTGCCGTTGTGGTCCGAGAGCAGGTAGGAGGTCTGGATCGTGCCCAACTCGTTGGTGCGGACCATGGTGGGTCCGGCGGGGTGGCTGTAGTAGCGGGTGCCGGTGACCTTGTCGGTGGCTTTGGTCAGCTTGAGTTCGTTGCCCGGTAGGTAGAGAGTGGTCGCGTCCGCGTCCCGGCGGATGAGGCGGGAGCCGACGGCGTCATACAGGAACTCGGTCGTCTTGCCGGCCGTGGTGGATTTGGCCAGGTGCCCTTCGGCGTCCCATTCGAGGGTCTGGGTGTCGCCCGTGGTGGTGCGGGTCCGGGTGTTGCCGACCTCGTCGTAGGCGTAGTTTTCGACCCGGGAGCCGCCGGGGCCGGTGGTGGTGACCGAGGACAACTGGTGGGTCTTCGCGCCGGGTCCGGTCGGGTAGGCGTAGGCGCGTGTCACGTCCGCCGCGGTGTTGCCGGCCGGGTCGTGCTGCACCTCGGTCTGGCGGCTGCCGGTGATGTCGTAGGTGTACGAGGTCCAGTACGGGTCCGGGCCGCCGATCGCCGGGCGGGTACCGGGCCCGGCACCATCGGGCCGGGCGGCGCAGTCGTCGGTCGCCGACCACGCGTCCGTCAGGCGGTTGACGTGGTCGTAGGCGAAGCACTGGGTGTCGGTGCGGGACGGACCGGGGTCGGGGCCTTCCGCGTCGGTGATGCCGAGGATGTTGCCGGACTGGTCGTAGCGGTAGTCCACGCGGTTGATGCGCTGAGGGGCGCTCTCGCGGTCGTTGACGACGGAGGTGATGCGGCCGGTGTGGGCGTCGTACTCGTAGGAGGACCACACCTGCTTGCCGAACGGGCCGGTCTTGGTGATCCGGGTCCGGCCCACGGCGTCGTAGACGACGTCGTCGACGAACGTCGCGCCGGCGACGGTCATCTTGGACGGCAGGTCGAGGCCGTTGTACTCGGTGGCGACGTTCTCCACCGGCAGGCCGCCCGCTGCCGGGTGCCGGATCCAGGCCGGGAGGCCCGTGTTGGGCTTGTAGCCGCTGGCGTAGGCGTAGGTGCCGGCGAGTTTGCCCTCGGCCGCCGGGATGGTGACCTTGCTGCCGGTCGGCCGGTATTCCGTGTCGAAGCCGGTGGTCTCGACCTTGTACTCGTGACCGTTGACGAACCGGCTGGAGGAGACCGGCAGGCCGACCGCTCCGGGCAGGGTGTCGTACGTCTGCGCGGTCAGCTTCGGTCCCTGGAGCGATCCCTCGTGGGTCGCGGTGGGGCGCCCGAGGACGTCGTAGGCGAAGGCGAGGGTTTTACCGCGTCCGTCGGTTGTCGTGAGCAGGCGGCTGCCGGCGTCATAGGTCTGGGTGGTCGTACCCCTGTCGGGGTCGACCGACTTCGTGCGTCGCCCGCGCAGATCGTGCTCGTAGGTCCAGACCGCACCCGCCGGGTCGACAACCTTGGCGAGGTGGCCGCGCCGGTCGTACTCGTAGCGGGTCGCGTCGTAGGCCCCGGTGGGCCCGCCGCCCTTGAACTGCCGCAGTTCGGTCCGGTGGCCGCGGGCGTCGAAATACGCCTTGGTCGGCGTTGTCCCCGGCGGTGGGTCGACCGCTTCCCAGTCACCGCCGCGGGTGGTGGTGGAG
Organism: Streptomyces venezuelae; assembly: GCF_008642295.1. Lineage (GTDB taxonomy): Bacteria > Actinomycetota > Actinomycetes > Streptomycetales > Streptomycetaceae > Streptomyces > Streptomyces venezuelae_C. Next base: position 6,689,537 of record NZ_CP029190.1, read on the forward strand.
CGCCAGGTCTCTTCGCCGTGCTTGCGCGTGATCGTGGCGGTGCTGCGCCCGAGTGCGTCGTACTCGGTGACGGTGGACGCGGGGACCGCGGAGTCCAACGGCGCCCACAGGACCGGAACGGGCCCGGAGTCGCTGTTGAAGTAGGCGGCGTTCTGCTTCCAGGCCTCGCCGCGGGAGTTGTAGAAGGTGTCGGTGATGACGCGACCGCCGCCGAGCCCGGGCAGCTGAGTCTGCCGCAGGCGGAGCATGCCGTCGTAGAGGTCGTACTGGGTCCGGTATCCGCCGTTCTCCAGCAGCTTCCTGGAAGTGATCACGACGGGGCCGTCGGTGCGGACGTCATACGCGAACTCGGCGTCCGGGCTCTCGGTGTTCGGGTCGCGGTCGGGCGTCCAGACCTTGACCATGCGCCCGAGCGGGTCGTACCGCATGACGGTCCGGCGGCCGTTGGTGTCGGTCTGGGCCAGTGGGACGGCGCGGGCCGGATCGACCTCGATGGCCGTGGTGTGGCCGAGCCCGTTGACGGAGGTGATCCGGCTGGGGATCTCGCCGGTGGCGGGGGTGTAGCTGTTGGTGGTGGTGACACCGTAGATGTCGGTGGTCACCTTGGGGCGGCCGTACTCGTCGACGGTGACGGAGCCGTTGGACTGGTACTTCGGGCTGCCGTTCTCGTACCGGTCGAGTACCGCGCCGCCGGTGGAGTTGCCCACCGGGTCGTAGTGGCCGAGCTGGTCGCTGATCACGTCGTCGGGGCGGCTGGTGGGCGCTGCACACGCCTTCGCGACGGTTTCGGTGCGGCCGACCAGGTTCAGCACGTGCTTGTCGAGGTTGGGTGTGTACGTGATGCGGGTGCAGGTGTCGTCCGTCGCGGTCGCCAGGTCGCCGAGGTCGTTGTTGGTCTGCTGGAGGCCGTACTTGTCGAAGGAGTTCTCGGTTGCCGTGCGCTGCCATCCGCGGCCGTCCGACAGCGCGGTGCGAGAGCTGGTTCTGGTGGTCTGCTGCACGCGGGCCACGAGGGGCGGGCTCCCGTCCCGGGCGCGCTGCGCGGTGACCTCCCCCAGCCATGGGGTGTAGACGGTGGCCGAATTGAGGGAGCCGCCGACCCCGTCGTAGTAGAGGACTTCGCGGACCTGGCCGGAGAAGTCCTCGGTGTCGCGGACCTTGCCGCCCTCGGAGTCGGTGATCTCCACCGAACGGGTGCCGGCCGGCAGCCTGTCGCCGTCCATACCGCGGAAGTAGAGGTTCTCCACCAGCGACGGTGCGTCGTAGCGGGCATCGCCCACCAGGGTCCGCACCCGTTCGTACCCGCGCCACTGGCTCCAGGTCCGCAGTTCCGAAGCGAGCAGCTCGTTGTCGTCGTCGAAGGCCCACGCCGGAGCGCCCACGTACTCGAAGCTCGTGGTCTTGCCGGGCGAGTTCCCGTTGCGATCCTCATCCCGGATCACGGTGACGAGGTGCTTGTGGAACCAGTCGAGCTTGTACGTCGGCGGGGCGTCCGGGTCCGACGGGTTGCGCAGCTCCAGCTTCGCCGGGAAGCACCGCAGACCGTTGGACTCCGGGTTGGCCGGCATCCGGACCGGGTTCACCGTGGAGCACTCGGTCGGCGCGTACGTGACGGCGGTCGACTGGCCGGTCTCGGTGTGGATCGCCTCGACCCGGTACCGGAAGTACGGAGGTGACCCGTCGCCGTTGTTGTCGACGCGGTTGGGGAGCTGCTTGCCCACGAACACCACCGGAGGCATGGAGGTCCCCGGCGTGGTGCCGTTCTTGCCGGTCCGCTGGACGGACCCGAGCCACAGCGCCCGGTCGGACCCGTCGCCGGCCATCGGGAAGTCATGGGTGAGGACCCAGGTGTCCACGTCCCGCAGCTGGCCGCCGACCCGGACGCGGGTGTCGATCTGTGCCAGCCTTTTGCGGGACCAGAACGTCGGCGCGTAGCGGTCCTTGCAGTCCTCACCCGGGTTGCAGTTCTGGTCGAACGGCACGTCGGGCCAGTTCTTCGCGGTGTCCTTGGTCAGCGCCCCCGGGGAGCAGTTCACCCCCGGGGCGGGCAGGCAGCGTTCGGCGACGGTGAAGTCCACCTGCGCAGGCGCGGGCGCGTACAGGTTGTCCGACCTCAGTCCGTATTCGGTGCGGGCAAGCCAGCCTCCGCGGACATAGGTGCGGTTGGTGGAGGTGCCGTCGGTGCGGACATTGCTGCCGTAGGAGTTGGTCTCCGTCTCGTAGTAGTGGGCCATCGCGTTGCCGCGCGGGTCGACCACGAGGTCGAGGTTCCATCGGTAGGCCTGGTTGCAGAACGAGTTCGCGAAGGCCTGGGTGTGGCAGTCCTCACCGGGGTGGTTGCCGACGACGGGCTCGGTCCACACGGACTTCGTCTCGGGCTTGCCCGCAGCCCAGCCGGGCAGACGGTTGCGGCCGAAGTGGTACTGGGCGCCGTCCAGGGTGGTGACGACCCAGTGCTCGCCCTCCTTGTCCCCGTTGGAAGCGCCGCGCAGCAGTTCGATCGTCGAGCCGTCCTCGGACTGGGCGCGCCACTTCTTCGTGGCGTCGTCCAGGACGAGCTGGGTGGAGTTGCCGTTGAGGGACATCGCGACGACGGGCGGGCCCTGGCAGACGTCACCGGTCTCATCGGGCGGGTTGTTGAAGCCCGATCCGGGCTTCTTGTCGTCCGCGCACTGCGGGAAGGTGCGTTCGATGAACGAGGAGGCCAGGTCCCAGCCGTCCCCGACCCAGGAGCCCTGCGCCTGCGAGGCGGAGGTGCGCCCGTCCACGCTCGACGACGAGTAACCGAGAGCAAGGGTCGGCCCCGGGCCGCCCAGCGAGGGCGGGAGCTCCAGCGGGTACGACCAGGAGAAGTCACCGGCAGGACCGCCGCCCTGCCACGTCCCGGTCGGGGCGAGGGTGGTGGCCCGGAAGTCGCCCTTCGGGCCCTGCGGCGCGGCGACAGCGGCAAGCACGACCCCGCCGCCCGGCGCCGCGGTTGCGCCTGCCGCGGCGCTGGTGGCGTCCACCTTCGCGGTCAGTCGCGAGGTCCTGGCGTCGTTGTGTGTCGGGACGGGTGAGGTCCTGCGGCACTCAGGTACGTCCGGCGTCGTGAGCGCGCAGCCGGGCAGCGCCAGGAACCGCAGCCGCGATGCCCAGTCACCGCCGTACGCGCTCCTGAACGGCGCGTAGTCCAGTTCGACGGACACGGGCGTCGGCCCCGGAACCGAGTCGGTCCGCCTCAGGCCGAGCAGGACGCCGTCGATGCCGATCCGCCGACCGGCGGCACGATCCGCCAGGTCGACCCGTACCCGAACCTTCGCGGACGGATCGGCTGCCTTCGGTGCGTCGGGTGAGCGGAGAGCCGCCGAGCCCGGCGGGCCCGCCTCGGCAGCGAGCCTGACCGGCAGGTTCCCCACCTGGACGGGAGCCGGCCTGCCCGCCGAGGCGGCTAATCGCTCAGGGGGCGCGGCTGCGGGAAGGAGTTCGGCCTCACCCGATCCCGCCGCGGGCCAGGCCACCCGAGGCGCGCCCCGCCAGGCGTTGCGCTGCGACTCGCCCGGGCTGGGAGCCGGCCTCGGCCGGACCGGCTTTCCCGGCACCGAAGGGAGCTTCCGCACCGCGGACTTCAACGGCGCCGGCTTGGCCTCCTCGGCGGTCGCGGCGGGAACCGTCAGCCCCGTCAGCACCATCAGCCAGGCGACTGAGATCGCAACCCGTCGGGGCTTCGGGCGAACCGGAGATCGGAACTGCGACTCGTTCACGCCGCGCAAAAATCCCCACCTGGTGTTACCCACGGAAATCCCCCCGAGATCATGAGTGGCCGCCAAAACCTAACAGCGTGCCTCGTGTCGCGAAAGACCCTCTGCGGCGTCAGGGAAAGGGCAGATCGGGAGCAGGTGGGAAATGAGGCGCGGGAACGCACAGAAGCCCTGGAATCCCGCGATGGCGGACTCCGCACACGTCGACGGTGGTCGCGGTGGGAAGGCCTGCCCTGGTAGAAGTCTCGACAAGTATCGACGGGCTCGACGCTGAAGAGGGAAAGGAACACCTTGAGAATTCCCTGGAAACACTCCTGGGGCGAGAGTGGAAAAATTCGACGAAAGGCGCTGAAGAGTGGGGTCATCGCGCTTGCCGCATGCTCACTCACGCTGAGCTCGTTACCTGCTCAGGCCAAGGAATCAGCCATTCCGAAAAGCAGCACCTCGGCTGAATCCGCTGCTCAGAACACCATCGCCGGAAAGGCCGTACAGCAGGCGGCCGAAACCGGCACGCGGATCGAGATCCCGGCGCTGCGCACCGAGGACACGAAGACCTTCGCCAACCCGGACGGCACCTACACCGAAGACCGCTTTCTGCGTCCTGTCCACGTCCGCCGGAACGGCCGGCTCGTGGACGCCGACGACACCCTGGTCGCCGGAAAGGACGGCACGATACGCCCCAGGGCCGCCCGCCTGGGATTGGCTCTCTCCGGAGGCGGCGGATCCCCGCTCGCCAGACTGACCAAGAACGGCCGGGAGATCGCCCTCACCTGGCCCGGACCACTGCCCAAGCCGGTACTCGACGGTGACACCGCCACGTATGCGGACGTGCTCCCGGGCGTGGACCTCAAGGTGATCGCGGATGTCGATTCCTTCTCCCACGTCCTGGTCGTCAAGACCCGGGAGGCCGCGCGGAATCCGCGGCTGTCCACGTTGTCCTTCGGGATCAGGGCCAAGGGACTGAAAGTGAAGGCCGGTGCGGATGGTGCCCTCGCCGCGGTCGATCCCGCCGGCCACACGGTCTTCACCGCGCCCACGCCGAAGATGTGGGACAGCAAGAGGCCTGTCACAGGCCAGGCCTCAGCCGCCGCGGACTCCGACACGGTGGCTGCAACGGCGCGGCCCTCGGCCGACCCCGCCGAAGGCGCCCCCGAGGCCGCCCGGCAGGCCCCCCTCGGCGTACGGCTGAAGGGCGAGACCCTGGAGCTGACCACCGACCGCGCGCTCCTCACCGACCCCGGCACCACCTTCCCCGTGATCATCGACCCGCTGTGGCGGGACGACTGGAAGAACGCCTACGCGATCGCCTACAAGCACAACGCGTTCCCGAACTCGGCGAGCACGGCGTACTGGAACGGCGGGACGCTGAGCAAGGAAGCACGTGTGGGTTGCTCCCGCGACGCACAGAACGGCAACGCCGTGGTCTGCGCCAACACCTTCTTCAAGATCGACGTGAGCAACCTGTGGGACAAGCACATCCTGTCCTCCACTCTGCGGATCCAGCAGAAGTACGCCGGCTCATGGGACTGCAAGTCGGGCGCCGTCGACATCGTGACCAGCAACATCCCCACGCCGCAGACGACGTGGAACAACCAGCCCGCCACCTTCGAGTCGGTGGCCTCCTCGGACGTCTCGTTCGGCGGCCGTAACTGCCCGACCGCCTCCGGTGACCAGCTGATCGAGTTCGACGTCACCTCGGCCGTCGCCAAAGGCGCTCGCGAGCACTGGCAGCACGGGTGGGGCTTCCGCATGAGCTCCCGCACCAACACCGTCGACGTCTCCTGGCGCAAGTTCGCCCCCGACACCGCCCGCATCTCGACCAACTTCAACACCCCGCCCGGCACACCCGCGGACCGCTCGACGGACCCGTCCGTCCCGTGCACGGGGGGAACGTTCGGCCTGACCGACCACGTAACCCTGCGCGCCCGGGTCTGGGACAACGAGGACAATCAGGTCACCGCGATCTTCCACTACTGGAAGGACGGCGTGTACCAGCCGATCGAGATCCGCGAGACCGTCGTCCGCGGCAACGTCGCCGCCGCCCGCATCCCCACCGCGAACCTGGCCAGTGGCACCTACCGGTGGGACGTCACTGCGTACGACGGCACCAGCTGGTCCCCATGGTCCGGCCAGTGCCTGTTCACCATCGACAAGACCCGCCCGAGCAGGAAGCCCACGGTCTCCTCGCCGCAGTTCCCCAACGGTGACACCGGCAGCCCGCCGGTCAGCCCGGCACGGACGACGGGCGACTTCACCTTCGGTGCCAACGGCATCTCCGACGTCGTGCGCTACACCTGGCACACCGACACCGACACCGCCGTCCGCTCCGTCACCGCGCCCCACCCCGGCGGCTCCGTGACCATCCAGTACAAACCGCTCAACGCCGGTCCCCTGCGCATGTACGTCACCAGTCACGACGCCGCCGGCAACCCGTCCGACACCACCGCCTACCTGATGTACGCGAAGCGGTCGGCCGAACGCGACAAGCCCGGCGACCTGAACGGCGACGGCAACACCGACGTCTGGGCCATCGAAAAGGACACCGGCCAGCTCAAGTTCTACCCCGGCCAGGGCAACGGCGAGTTCGGCCTCGGCCTCGACGCATCGCAGGCCACCTTCACCGACGCCGGCATCACCCACCGCGGCGACCTCGGCGAGGACGGCTACGAGGACCTGGCCGTCCTCGCGCGCGGCCCCAATGGGGCCAAAGAGCTGTACGTCATGAACAACCGCGGTGACGGCACCCTCCAGCACCCCGACACCGGCCGCCGCGTCCTGGACACGTACCGGCCCGAGGCGAAAGTGTGGACCGACGCCGACCAGATCCTCTCCCTCGGCAGCGTCAACGACGACACCGGCCAGGAGCCCTTCTCCGGTCCCGACGGCCTCATCGACGACTACGACTACGCCGACTTCCTGATCCGTGCCGGAAACCGGCTGTGGTTCTTCCAGGGCTCCAAGAGTGCGTACCTGGACGAGCTCGCCGACCCCGTCCTGGTCGGAGACGAGATCTGGGCCGGCACCACCCTCATGACCCCCGGCGACACCGACGGTGACGGGCTGCCCGAGCTCTGGGCGCGTGACGAGGCGACCGGAGACGTCAACGAGTACCGCAGCCGCAAGGACGCCTCCGGCAACCTCGACATCTCCGCCTATGGCGACCCCGCCACCAAAACCCGGATCGCGACCGGACTGTCCCTCAGTGCCTACCCGAGACTGGGCAGCAACGGCGACTTCGAAAACGCCGCCACCGGCGCCCGGCACGCCGACCTCTGGGGCACCGACCCGTTGGGCCGCGTCATGGAACTGCCCGGCAGGGACCGCTCCGGGGGATCCGCCTTCGACCCCGCCCGGCTGATCGTCGCCCAGACCCGAAGCTGGGCCGACTGCGAGCCCGTCAGCGGCTTCAGCCTGTGCGGCCCGATCCTGTCCAAGTACAAGGCCATGGGACCGGCCCGACTCGGAGCCCCGCTCACCGGAGTACTGACCTCGGGTGACGGTGTGGGGCGGTACGCCGACTTCGCCAACCACACCACCCTCGTCTGGGGCCCGAAGACCGGCGTCTGGGCGGTCGGCGGCTCGATCCGCGACAAATGGGGCGCACTGAACTGGGAGAGGGGCCCCCTGGGCTATCCCACGTCCGACGAGTACGACACCCCGGACCGGTCCGGCCGCTACAACACCTTCCAGCACGCACAGTGGGGCGCCGCGATCTACTGGCACCCCGAGTTCGGCGCACACTCGATGTACGGCAGCATCTACGCGAAGTACCGGGACGCCGGCGGCTTCGCCCGGCTCGGCTACCCGACGACGGACGAGACGTCCACCCCGGACAACGCCGGGCGGTTCAACCACTTCCGGCGGCCCCTGGACAGGGGTGACACCGGATCGATCTACTGGAAGCCCGACCTCGGCGCCAAAATGATCACCGGGCCCGTCCGTTCCTTCTGGGCCACCCGTGGCTGGGAGGCCGGCTCCCTCGGCTACCCCACCTCCGACACCTACGCCCTCCAGGACGGCAAGGGCCAGGTCGGCTACTTCAACTACGCCGGCGTCTACTGGTCCCAGGCCACCGGCACCCACAAGGTGTTCGGCAACATCTTCGCCAAATACCTCGAGCTGGGAGGGCCGGAGAAGCTCGGCTACCCCGAGAACGACGAGACCGCCACCCCGGACACCGTGGGCCGGTTCAACTCGTTCAACAAGAACTGGGCGATCTACTGGACGCCCAGCACCGGAGCACATGCCGTCGGTGGGGCGATCCGCGACAAGTGGGCCGCCATGGGCTGGGAGAGGGGCCCCGGCTACCCGCTCACCGACGAACTCCCCACAGCGGGAGGCGCGGGCAGGTACAACGTCTTCTCCAACGCCACCTCCATCTATTGGTCCCCATCCACCGGCGCATGGTCGGTCGGCGGAGACATCCGCACAGCATGGGTCCAGCTCGGGGCAGAGACAGGCTGGCTCGGCTTTCCGACCAGCGACGAGTTCTCCGTCCCCGGAGGACGCCGCAGCAACTTCCAGCACGGTTGGATCGTCTGGAACGCCACAACCCGCGCCATCACCACCGGAACCTCGTGACGACGGTGCCCGCGGATACCCACCGGGATCCGGTTCCCTGACCCCGTGAGGGCCCGGCCCTCCGGGTTGCCGGAGGGCCGGGGCGGGCGGGTCAGTCCTCCAGGCCGAAGTAGCGGCTGAGGTAGTCGGTGATCTCGGCGGAGTGGGGCAGGAGTTCCGGCAGCTGGGCCGCGAGTGCGTCACGGGTGGCCGTGGCGAGGGCGGAGGCGCTGGTGGCGGCCGTCTTGACGTACGGTTCGAGGCGCTTGATCAGCTCGTAGTTGCTGGCGATGTTCTCGGCGCGCATCGCCTTCTCCAGGGGCGGCGCGCCGGGCGGCGGGACCGGCGCGGGGACCCGGCAGAGCGGGTCGACGACCTTGTTGTAGAAGTCGTCGAAGTTGTCGTTTTCGTCGCGGCCCTGCAGGTCCCCGGAGGGCGCGCACTGGACGGCCAGGCCGAAGCTGCGGGAGGAATCCTTGCCCTTGGCCCGGGTGACCGTGAAACCGCCGCCGAAGCCGAATTCCACGCCGGCGCCGAACTTCTCGCCGTGGTGTAGGAGCCGGCGGTGGTCTGGCTGACGGCGTCGGTGGCCTCGGTGGACTCGGCGAAGAAGCCGCCCTGGGCCGTCCACACACAGGTGTTGACCAGGTCCCGGTGCGAGTAGCCGGTGGCGGTGGCGCTGCGGGGCGCCCCGCTCTGCGGGTTCGACGGGGGGAGGTTCACGCCCATGCCGCCCAGGACCGCATTGGCCTGCGCCAGGGCCACGTTGTGGCCCATGTCGTGCTGGTCTCCGTCGAGACCGACCCGTAGAAGGCGCGCAGGGGCTGCTGGTCCCGGATGATGCGGCGCTTGAGCGCCTACGCGTCACGGGGTTTGAAGTAGCTGTACTCGCCGTAGCGGGTGACGCCGGGATAGTCGGGGTCGGTGACCTTGCCGCGGTCGTCGAAGCCGACCGCACCGTCCAGGGTGCCCTGCTTGGTGTAGCGGGGGTTGATCGGGAAGTGGATGATGTTCCAGTCCAGCGGGATGTCCGGGTTGGGCAGCATCCGGTAGGCGACCAGGGCGCCGGTGTGCGCGAGGCGCAGGGCGAAGACGTCGGCGGTCTGCGACTGAACCAGGGCCATGCCGGTGTTGGCCGGTACGTACCGGCGGCCGACGGCGGGGTTGAGCACCCGGGCCGGGTCCTCGGTGTGCCCGGTCAGCGCCAGCCGGGACGCGCGGGCCGTGGTATGGCCCTGGCCCACCGTGATGTCCGCGCTCCAGGTGGTGGAGAACTCCAGGGCGGCCGAACCGGTGGCCTTCAACGAGAACTTCGCCGCCGGCTGCGCGAAGCCGATGCCCATCGGCGCGTTGATCGCGAGGAGGCTCTGGTCGTTCTCGGCGCTGACCGAGAAGTTGAAGGCCGAGGTGCGGCTGGTGGTCCTGCCGGCGGACAGGCTGTGGACCGCTTGTTCCGCCTCGGTGAACTCCACGGACAAGGCGCTGGGGTAGCCCTCGGGCTTGCCGGTAAGGTTCTCCGACGGGACCGGCGGCGCGCCCTCGATGTACCCCACGAGCTGCGGGTCGAACTGGGCCTGGCCGACCCAACCGTGCCCTCGGTGAGCGGCTCGCCGTTGCGGTACAGCCGCAGCGGGCTGGCCTTCGGGTCGAGGTCGCGGGTCCAGCGGGCGCCCCGCAGCCTCGCCGGGAAGGTGCCGGAGTCGTCGTACGTCAGATTGCGCTCCGGCAGACGCACACCCAGGTGAAAGAGCAGCTCGGGCAGTGTCCGCCGGTGTGGTCGCGGCGTTGGGGAGGCGGCACATCGGATACCCGGTGGCACAGGTGTCACCGAGTGGAGCACATGGGGTGATGGTCGTGCGAGACGCTCTGACAGATGGTCAAGGACGCGGGCGCCACGTGGCGCTGTTCAACGTACCGATGCACGGGCACGTGATGCCCACGCTCGCCGTCGTGCGGGAGCTGGTCGACCGCGGTCATCGGGTGAGCTACGCGGTGACCGCGGAGTTCGCCGACAGCGTCCGAGAGGCGGGAGCCACGCCCGTGCTCTACGAGGTGCCCCCGGCGGGCGAGGCCCCGGAAGACATGGCCGAGGGGGTCACCCAGGCCGTGGGCGTGAATGTGATGGCGCTCCCGCAACTGGAGCAGGCGTTCGCCGGTGATGTACCGGATCTGGTACTGGCCGACGTGTACGCGTGGGCGGGGCCGCTGCTGGCGGCTCGCTGGAAGGTACCGGCGGTCCAGCTGGCTCCGACGCACATCCCGTACGAGGGCCTGGTCGAGGAGTTTTTCGGCCTCGAGGACATCTCGCAGATTCCCGGCTTCACCGAACTCTCCGGAGAACTCGCGCACTTCGGCGTTCCGGGCGGGGTCCACGCCCTGACCCTGGCGCCGCCGCGTACGGTCGCCTTCTTCCCCCGCTCGTTCCAGCGGCGGCCCGAGACGGTTCGGGCGGGAGCGGCTCATTGGGTGGGTCCGGCCATCGCCGACCGGTCCTTTCAGGGAAGCTGGAACAGGCCGGCGGATGACAAGCCGGTGGTCTACGTGTCGTTGGGCTCTCAGTTCAACAGGCGTCCGGATTTCTACCGGGCCTGCCTGGAAGCCTTCGACGGCTCCGGATGGCATGTGGTGATGAGCGTGGGCGCCGAGGTGGCTGCGGCCGGACTCGGCGAGGTGAGGGAAGGCGTCGAGGTGCATGCGAGCGTGCCCCAGCTCGACGTCCTGGCCTCGGCCTCCGTCTTCGTCACGCATGGCGGCATGGGCAGCCTGATGGAGGCGTTCTCCCTGGGAGTGCCCGTCGTGGTGGTTCCGCAGATGGCGGAGCAGCGCGTCAACGCCGCCCGGGTCGAGGAACTGGGTGTAGGGCGGTACCTGCCGCGGGAGCAGGCGACTGCACAGGCCCTGCGTGAGGCGGTGCAGGTCGTGGCGGGTGACGGCCGGATCGCGGCCCGCGTGGCAGAGCTGCGTCAGCAGATCCGCGAGGCCGGAGGTGCGGCGGCGGCTGTCGATGTGGTCGAGAAGGTCCTGGCGGACGCACCTGTGGTGACGGGCTGAGCACGCCGCCCTGGGCGGAATCCGCCTCGGGTTCCGCCCGGGACGGCACCGGCTACCAGCGCAACAGGATCACGGCCCCGCTGGCCCCGCTGGCCGTGCCGAACAGGCAGACGCTGTCTCCGGCGGAGAGCCTGCCCCTCTCCCTCGCATGGGCCAGTTGGAGCGGGAGGGTCGCGGCAGCGACGTTCCCGACGTGTGGGAAGGTGGGGATGATCTGGGTGAGATCGATTCCCATGCGGGTGCAGAAGGTCTCCCCGAACGGCACCGACGGCTGGTGGATACAGACCAGGTCGAGCGACCGGACATCGACGTCCCGTTCCTTGAGCCACTGGGATGCCTGGTCGTCCAGCCCGACGAAGGAGCCCATCAGCGCGTCGGAGTCCACGTGCAGGCCCTGAGGCCGGCCGGGGGCGTGGTGAGGGTCGTACAGGGTGGCGGCGGGCCAGCCGGCGGAGTTGGCCCAGAACGCCGCATCGGTGATCCCGGGAACGGTTGAGGCTTCCAGGAGCAGGGCCGTGCCGGCATCACCGCCGGTCAGCGAGGTCAGGCCGGTGCGGAGCCGGTCACGGGTCAGATCCCAGCGCGACACGCGGGAGAGCGTCTCCCCGCAGGTGATCAGCACACGGCGGTGCTGGCCGGTGCGGATCAGCGCGTCCGCGACCTGAAGGGCATTGACGACGCCGTTGCAGGCGTTGCCGACGTCGAAGGCCGGGCAGGACAGGCCCGTCTTCGCGGCGACGACATGGGCGTTGGCCGGTTCGCGTACGTCGGCGCTGACGGCCGCGAACAGCAGGAGGTCGACATCGGCCGGCGTCAGCCGGGCCTCACGCAGAACACGGACGGCAGCACGGGCGGCGAGGTCCGAGGGCAGGTCCCCGGGGTCGGCGACCGTGCGTTCACACAGGCCGTACGTGCGTCTCAGGAGACCGGCCGGGAGTCGGAGCGAGGGGCTGCTCCGGGCCAGGCGCTGTTCGATCTCGGCGACGGTCTGGCGCCGGGAGGGCAGGTAGGCCGCAATGTGGGTGAGGCGGCTGTACGTCATCACGCCCCCGCCCGCACACCGGAGGCGGACGGCGCCTTCGCGGGCCCGGGCGCGGGAACCCGTGGCAACCCGGTGGCGGCGTGCTTGATGCGGTCGGTCAACGCCAACGGGAGCAGCGTGTGCAGAGGTACGAGGAGGCGGGCGTCGCGGCCGACGACATAGCGGGCCCGGGGGCGACGCGCCGTCAGGCACCGCTCCACCGCCCGGGCGACCGGCTCGGGCCCGGGCACACGGCGGTCGACGGAGCCGAACAGCCGGGTGCTGGCCTCGTAGCCGGGATTTCCGGCGCTGCGGACCGCCGCGAGATCGGCCACGGCCCTGCCGAGCATGGGAGTGGCGAACGCCCCCGGCTCGACCAGGCAGACGCGGACGCCCAGCTGCGCGGCCTCCACCCGCAGGCAGTGGGTCAGGGCCGACAGGGCGTGCTTGCCCGCGCTGTACCACCCGCCCATCGGCCACGGGACGCGTCCCAGCCCCGAGGAGATGTTCACGATCCGGCCGCCGCCACGGGCAGCCATACCCGGCATGAGCAGCCGGGACAGCCGAGCCGGACCCAGCAGGTTCACCTCCAGCAGGTGCCGGGCGCGCTCGTCGTCGACATCACAGATCGCGCCGGCCTGCGGAATACCGGCGTTGTTCACCAGAGCCCACGGCCCGCCACCGGTCATCTCGGCGCACTCCTCCAGCGCCCGACGGCACGAGGTCCCGCACGACACGTCCAGCACCACCGTGCGCAGGGCCAGGCCCCGCTCGGCGGCCTCCGCTTGCAGGGCTCGGGCCTTGTCCGCGTCACGCGCGCCGGCGATCACGTCCCAGCCCGCGCCCGAGAGGCGTAGCACCGTCGTACGGCCGATCCCGCCCGTCGCCCCCGTTACCAGCACGCTGCGCCCGCCAGGCCCGGCCATCGATTCCCCAGCCCCTTCCCCATCGGCCATGGACGTGGCACCGCGTGCGAACGTCCCCGGGGACAACGACGTTCCTCCCCAAAGGTTGCGAAGCGGACTCCACCCGGGGTGCCCAGGACGGCCGGGGGAAAGGATGCGACGCTGGAGTGAGGGGCCCGCGAGTGGAGGTCCGGGTGCGGCTGTGAGCCCGCCGGCCGGGGCACCACTCACCGAGCGTCGCCAGACGGCCTTACCCGCGTGGATCCGGCCCGTCGGGACCGGGACCGCGTGATCAACCCGGAAGGCAGGTGCGTCCCATGCGCACGTCGACCCGTATCGCCGGCGCCCTTGCCGGCCTGACCCTCACCCTCGGTGGTGCGGTCCTCGCCGCTCCCACGGTCCGGGCGGACATCCCCGCCTGCACGCAGATGGCCGAACTGGCCGGTGCCACCGACTCCGGCGCCGTCTCAGCGGCCTGTAGCCGTGGCGTGGTCGGAGACCTGCAGAGTTGTGTGTCCGGGCTGACCGGGGCCGGAGTGGCGGGCGGCGCCGCGACCGGTGCCTGCCGGGCGGCGGCCCACGAACCGCGGTAGAAGGCCGAACGAAGGCGCCTGATGCCTGAGAGGAGAAGGAAGTCATGCGCATCCGAAGAGTCCGTAGAATTCTGGGTCTCGCCCTGGCTGCGGGAACCCTTGCCGGCATGAGCGCCGTCGGCGCTGTCAGCGCCGGCGCCGCCTCGTCTCCGAGCATCTCCAGCGAGGACTGCACGGCCGCCGGCGGACAGATCGTTTCACGTCCCTACTCCGGCGAGTCCTGCGCGCTGCCCGACGGGACCACCCAGAGGATCACTTGACCACCAACCCGTCTGAGCCAAGGCCGACCCCGCCGTAACAGCACGACTCGACCAAGGAGCCGACCGGCACTCCACGCCGGTCGGCTCCTTGGTCGTGCGCTCCTCGACGCCCCCCGTGCTCCTCGACGACCCCCGGGGATGACTCCGTCGTTCGGCCCATCAAGGGCACCGGCTGCCACGCCGAAAACAACCCGGCGGAGTCTTCGCCCCACCCTCGCGTTCCGGTACGCCTCCGCGCCTCAGGCCGCTCCGATGACGGCTGTCCCGCACCCCGGCCGAGAGGCCCGGAGGAGATTCCCGCATGCGCGTCTGCCTGCCTCTGACCGCCGTCACCACCGCCGCGCTCCTGCTCGTCACCGTCACCGGCACGACTCCCGCCGCAGCAGACCTGAACCCCGACGGCACACCCCTGGTCAAGGTGTCCCAGGGCGACCCGTACGCGGACTGCACCATCGGAGCGAGGTCTCCCGACAGCGTCGTCTACCCGGGCACCGAGGTGGAGCCGTACCTGTCCGTCGATCCGCGCGACCCCAATCGCGTGGTCACCGTGTTCCAGCAGGATCGCTGGAACGACGGTGGCGCCCGTGGCCTGGTGGCCGGCTGGACCACGGACGGCCACACCTTCCGCCAGAGCACGCTGCCGTTCAGCCTGTGCGCCCCCGGCGGCGCGGACTTCGAACGGGCCTCCGACCCCTGGGTGAGCACCGGACCGGACGGCACCGTCTACGCCGGCGGGGTGGGCGTCGACTTCACGAAGAGCACGCGCAGCGGCCTCCTGGCAGTCACGTCCCGTGACGGCGGCCGTACTTGGCGGAACCTCACCACCACGCACCTCGACGAGCAGCCGTTCTTCAACGACAAGCCCTCACTCACCGCCGACCCGATCCGCAAGGGCACCGCCTACCAGGTCTGGAACCGCCTCGACAACGACCCACCCGGCGTCAGCTCCCTCGACGGTCCCGGCTACATCTCCCTCACCCGCGACGGCGGCCGTACCTGGAGCAAGGCCCGGCCGTTCGTCGAGACCGGCAGCGTGCCCAACACCCAGACCATCGGCCATCTGATCGTCGCCGACCCGCGCACCGGCATCCTGTACGACTTCTTCGACCGGATCACCCACTCCGACGACCTGAGCACCGTTGTCGAAGCCCGCTATGAGGTGGTCACCTCGACCGATGCCGGACAGACCTGGAGCGCCCCGGTCGTGGTGGCCCGGGACACCTCCGTACCGGAGGTCGATCCGAACGACCCCGCCAAACTGCTGCGCGCCGCGGCCACCCTGCCGAGCCCGGCCGTCGACCCCGAGACGGGCACGCTGTACATGGCCTACGAGGGCTCGGACTTCTCCGGTGGACGGTTCGACTCCGTCCAGCTCGTACGGTCCACCGACGGCGGACGCACCTGGGGGACCCCGGAGCTGATCAGCCCCGAGGGCGTTCCGGCCTTCTCACCGTCGATCGCGGTCACCGAGGGGGGCACGGTCGCGCTCACTTACTATGATCTGCGTTTTCTCGAGCCCGGCAACACCACAACCCTCCCCACCGCCTACCAACTGGCCACACTGCCGCACGGAGACCCGAGGCTCCGGACCGAACGACAGATCTCGCGGGTCTTCGACTGGCTGCAGGCGCCGTTCGCCGGCGGCTACTTCCTTGGCGATTACCAAGGCCTGGTGGCAGACGGCAAGGGCGTACGGGCGGTGCTCACCAAGGCCCACTCCGGCGCACCACAGAACCGTACGGACGTGTACACCGGCGGTTTCCGCACCGGCTGACCGGCTGACCGGCTGACCGGCACGGACGCCACCGGTCGCCCCGCAGCACATGGCTGCGGGGCGCCGTGTGGGGTTAGTCGACCTGCTCGCCGTCGTACATCCCGCCCTTGCAGGTGTTGGTCGTCAGATCGGCCGTTCCGCCGCCCTGCTGACATTCAGAGGGGGTGACGACGGATGGGGCACCCTGTGCGGTGGCGGCGCCTGCGAGGCCGACTCCGGCCGAGAGGGCTGCCGTGGCGAAGACAGCGACGAAGATTCGTCGAATACGCATGTGGTTTCCCTTTCACGGATTGCGGCGGTTGGGGCACTAGCCAGCTTGATCTTCACCCATGTGGGTGGCACGTCATGTTGCGCCATTCGGGTGAAAGTCTCAGACCGCCGCCCAGGCTGGAGGCCCGCAAGAGCTGCGATGCAGTTGGGCGACGAGTAGATCCGGCATGAGCAGCGCCGGTGGTGTACCGGCGGCGCCGCCTCGCGGACGGGCGGCGAGCCTGGGTGCCGAGAAGTCGGTTGTTCCATCGTGTTGATCATGGATACCTTCCGTGGCCCACCGCGATGGCGAGGCGGCTCATGACTGACACCGCGACGCCGAGCACCAGGAGACGGTCCACGGAAGAGGAACGCATCGCATGACCCTGGACATCGAGATCCGCGACGCCGTGCCCGAAGACGCCCGCTTCGTGGAGGACGCCGTACTCGGTCTCCTCCATGAACTCGCCGGGACGCCCAAGGAGGTCACCGGCCTCCGTGCCGCCTTCGCACGGCTCACCGACAGCGGCGACCCCGACTGCGGCGCGCTGGTCGCCATGGCACCCGCCGACCGCGACGCACCCGCCGTCGTGGACCTTCTGACCTGGTCACGACAGACCGCACTCCGGGTGGGCGGCGACTACTTCCTGATCCAGGAACTGTGGACCCACCCGGCCTGGCGCTCCCTCGACATCGCGGCCCGCCTCATGGTCACCCTGCGCAAGCGTGCCCGCGCGGCCGGACTGCCCCGCATCGAGGTCGGCCTCCCCGGGCCTTCCTTCCCGGCCTTCGCACGCACCGAGGCGTACTACCTCCGCGAGGGCTTCCGGGAGATCGGCCCCCGCATGACCATGGACGTGCCCTGATGCTCGAGTACACCGCGGTTTCCGACCGGGAGTTCAGCGTCCCGTGGACGCTCGACCGGTCCGGCCGCAGCAACCCCTCGCGGCGGCTACTGCTTCTGCAGTGGCCGGATCGTACGCAGGGCTGTCCCTGCCGACACTGTCAGGCCAAGATCGTTGTTCCGAGAATGGCACTTGCCTTCGGCCGGTGCTGACGCCGGGGCAACGGATACTTGAACCTCTCAGGAGAGCCATGGCACTGGAGATGCGCGACCGCTGCGAACGATGTGAAACGGTGCTGCCGCAGGTCTCGCCGGCCCGCATATGCTCCTACGAGTGCACGTTCTGCGTGTCCTGCAGCGACGCCATGCGGGACACATGCCCCAACTGCGGGGGTGAACTTGTCGTCCGCCCTCGCCGCGCGCCGGCGCCCGCCGCCGAGCAGACGATCAGCCACGCGGGTCAGTAATCGTGGAACGGGCCGCCCGGTGTGGCCGTTGCGCCAGATCGCGGCGGTGAGGTCCAACAGGGTCTCGCGCCCGTCGGCCGTGGCCCCGGTCAGGGCGAAAATGGTGGTACCTCGACGACGAAGAACAAGAAGCAGGGCTTGGTCGAAAGATCCTGGAAGTCGTCGGGGAACAGTTGACGGGCGGCCGGGTCGGGCTGCGGCTCGCTGATGAGGGAAAGACGGAAGCCCGCGGTGGCGAAGGCATCGGTCATCGCGTGCAATGGCCTGCGCCAGAACCTCATCGGGACGGACTGCCCGCCGAATGTCCAGTCGAAGGTATAGCTGGTGGTCGCGAAATAGTCGGCCCGAGGATCCTGGATCGTGTACGCCACGAAAGGGTGATCCACCGATGCGAGCAGCCGCCCCCCGGGCCTGAGCACTCGCCGCAACTCGGCCAGCGTGGGTCCCCAGTCTTCCAGGTAGTGGAGCACCAGCGACGCGACCACGTCGTCGAACACGCCGTCGGCGAACGGCAGGGGGTCTCTCAGGTCGGCCACGTGCAGGTCCGCGTTGTCTCCGAGCCGGCGCCTGGCCAACGCCACCATCTCCACACTTGTATCGATGCCGGTGACGACTGCACCGCGATCGCGCAATGCTGCGGTCAGAGGGCCCGATCCGCAACCGGCATCCAAGATCTGACGGCCGACCACGTCTCCGGCGAGGGCCAGCATCGCGGGTCGCTCGTAGTGCGCGTTCACGAGGTTGTTCTCGTTCTCCGCCGCGTACGCACCGGCGAAGCTGTCGTAGTCGTTCGCCTGGGCCAGATGTCCAGGCTGGTCGAAACCCTCGGGCACGTCGGTTAAGTGTTCCATCGTCGCAGCCTAGTAGTCACATGATCCACTGAGCAGGCCCGCGCCACCGTGTCCTACGTGTACGACGCGGCGGGCGAGCGCGTGGTCAAGAGGGGCGAAAGCCTGTCGCTGTACCCCAACCGGAACTACAGCGAGCGTGACGGCATCGGCTTCAGGCACGTCTTCATCGGCGAGACCCGCCTGACGACCAAGACCGTCGCCAGCGGAGTCGAGAACGACCGGTCGTTCTACCGCCGCGAGCGCCGTCGACGTGAAAGAGAATCAGCCCGTCTTTTCGGGCGACCCCACCTCGATCATGTTCGGTATTCGCCTCTATCAGGCATACGGAGAAGCGGGCCTGACGGCCGAGAAGCTCACCATGGAGATCAGGAACCACTTCGAGGAGCTGAGGAAAGCCGGGCTGATCGAGGACCGCCCACGCCCGAGCTAGCGGTCGTCATCGACCACGAGGATCCGGGGGTTGTGGTTCAACGTGCATGCCGTCCGCCTCGCACGCCGCCCTTCCAGGTAAGCCATTCGTAAGGGAGAGACGCCTACCGGGGCGGACCTCCCTGGACGACGATGGTCCAGACCGGATCTGGTCGGGGCGGCAGAATGCCACGCCCTACGCACCGCACACGCGGACTTCGCGCTCGGGACGGCGCCGCGCCATGACACGGGAGGAACGATTTGAGCATCGCGACCGAGAGCAGGAGCACGGGTGTGCTCGGGGTCACGGACGGCAAAGCGGCGGATCCCGACCAGCGGATACGGGTCGTCGTCCACGCGGCTGACCCGATCTCCCGCGCGGGCGTGGTCTGCCAGCTGCGGCAGCACCCGTTGATAGACCTCCGCGACGAGAGTGAGAGTGCTCCCGGGGCCGTGGCGGTCCTGATCGGAGACACGCTGGACGAGACCATGTTCACGTGGCTGCGCCGGGTGGTGCGCGGCGAAGGGGCCCGTCCCGTCCTCATCGTGAGCGCCTTGCGGGAGGCCGAACTCCTCGACGTGATCGAGTGCGGCGTCGGGGCCGTCGTCTGGCGCCGCGAGGCCACCGAGCAGCGTCTGCTCCAGGCCGTGCTCGCGGCCGAGCGGGGCGACGGAGACCTCCCCGCAGATCTGCTCGGGCGTCTGATGAGCCAGGTGGGAACTCTCCACCGGTCCGCCGTCGGAGGCATCGGCGTGCCGGTGACGGGGCTTACGGCACGCGAGGCGGATGTCCTGAGACTCGTCGCCGAGGGGCTGGACACTGCGGAGATCGCGGCCAAGTTGTGCTATTCGGAACGCACGGTGAAGAACGTGATGCACGGGTTGACCACCCGTCTGTACCTGCGCAACCGTGCCCATGCCGTGGCCTATGCCCTGCGCGAGGGCTACATCTGACCTCAAGGGCAACGGCCCAGGGCCGCCCGGACGACGAAGTCGGCCCCCCGAGCTGTCCGCCGAGTGCTTGCGGGCAGGTCCCGGTGACGAGAAGGATCGGCAGCGCCGGTCCGGAGACCGCGGCACACGGCACCTCGACACCTCAGGCAAGGCGGGAGCACGACGATGATCCACGAGGTGGACGAAGTCCTCGAAAGGCTGCTGAACGGCGGCGCGCTGGCCGGGTCCGGCATCGAGGTCTCGTTCGAGGCCCCGACCCGCGACTGGGCCGCCAGACGCAACACCACGGCCGTCAACGCCTACCTGTACGACATCCGCGAGGAAGTGAACCGGCGCCAGCGCGGCACCGTCCCGGTAAAGGACGACCGGGGGGCCGTACTGAAGCGCCGTCAGCCGCCCCGCTGGTTCCGGCTCTCCTATCTGGTCACGGCATGGACGAAGCAGCCCAAGGACGAACACCGGCTGCTCTCCGCCGTACTGGCCACGCTGCTGCCCCGCGAGCTGCTGCCCGCCGAAGAGCTTCCGGGCTCGCTGCGCGCGCTGGGACTGTCCGTGCCGCTCACCGTCGCCGGGATCCATACCGAATCGCGCTCCCTGGCCGAGATATGGTCCGCGCTCGGCGGTGAACTCAAGCCCTCCCTGGACGTGGTCGTGATCGCCCCGTTCCCCGCGTTCCCCGAATACGACGCCGGGCCCCCGGTCACGGAGGGCGCCGCGGTGCGCGTACGCGCCATCGACGGCAGCCTGGAGGACTCACGCCTGCGGCACCACCGGCCGCAGGACGTGGCGGCGGCGCTCGCGGCAGCCCAGGCCGCCGCCGCCCCGGGCACGGAGGCACCGCGGCGATGATCCCGTCCCCCTCCGCACCGGCTCACGCCACGGCCGAGCCCCACCCCGTACCCGACGAGGCCCACGCACTGCCGGAGCGGCTGGCCCGCCTCCGCGACCGGGTGGCCCAACTGGTCGACGAGCGCAGCGCCACCGATCCCACCGCCACCGACCCGCTGCGCGGCCTGTACCTCTCGGGAGACGCCGTACGGCACCTCTTGGACACCGGCGCACCGGACCCCTCCCCCCTCCATGACGAGCTGACGACGCCGGCGGCGGCCGGGGAAGACCGGCTGGCGCGCCTCGCGGACCGGCACGGGCTCACCGAGTTGGACGCGGGACTGCTCCTGATCGCCCTCGCGCCCGACGTCGACCGCACCTTCGAGCCGTTGTACGGCTACCTGAACGACGACGTCAGCCGGCGCCGCGCCACCACCGGG
The DNA here is from genome assembly GCF_008642295.1 of Streptomyces venezuelae. Taxonomy (GTDB): domain Bacteria; phylum Actinomycetota; class Actinomycetes; order Streptomycetales; family Streptomycetaceae; genus Streptomyces; species Streptomyces venezuelae_C. The sequence continues at coordinate 6,710,482 of NZ_CP029190.1, forward strand.
CTCGCTCTCGACCTGTGCGGGCTTCCCGTGCACCTGGCGTGGGCCCGGGCCAGGTTCCATCCGTCGGCGCCGCTGTCCGCACTCGGCCTGATCCAGGTCGAGGAGCCCGAACGCCCCTTCCTCAGCCGCACGCTGCGCGTCCCCGACCGGCTGACCGCCCATCTCCTCGGCGACGACGGCCCGGACGCCGCGCTCAACGGGCGGCTGCTTCCGCTCGCGGCGCCCGCGGGACCGCACGACGAGGAGTTCACCCGCCGGCTCGCCGAGCGGCTACGCCTCACCGCCGCCCCGCTCGGCACCGACACGACCACCGTCTACCTGCGCGAACACCGCGAGGGCGACGGGCCGGCCGTCGTTGCGGCGGCCCTGCGGGCGGCAGGTCTCGACGCCCTGCACGTCACGGCCGCCGACGGCGACCTGCCCGTCCCGGAACTCCTGCGCGAAACCCGGCTGCGCGGCTGTCCGCTCGTCGTGTCACAGCTCCCGGCGGAACCGGGCCCGGTGATCCGGGCCCTGTCCACGGCCGACGTCCACGTGGTGTTCATCGGCGACCGCGCCTATGACTCCCGGTGGAGCGACCGGGACCCGCTGGTCCTGGAGGCGCCCCGGCTGCAGGCGGGAGCCACGGCGGCATGGGCGGCAGCGTTCGGAGAGGCGCCGGAGTTCGACCTGGCGGCGACCGTGGCCCCGTACCGCCTCGGCGGCGACCAGATCCTCCGCGCCGCGCGCGCCGCACGCGAACTCGCCGCGTTCGACGGCACCCCGACGACCGCCGCCCATCTGCGGCTGGCCGCCCGCCAGCAGTCCGCCTCCGGTCTGGAGCGCCATGCCCGCCGGATCCGGCCCGACGTCGGCTGGGAGGACCTTGTCCTGCCGGACAAACCCCTGGTCCAGCTGCGGGAACTCGCCCTGCGTGCCCGCCACCGCGACCGGGTCCTCGGCGAGTGGCGGCTCAGCGCCGGCGGTGGCCGGGGCCGGGGTGTCCTGGGTCTGTTCGCCGGCGGATCCGGTACCGGTAAGACACTGTCTGCGGAGGTCGTCGCCGCCGAACTCGGCCTCGACCTCTACGTCGTCCAGCTCTCCTCGGTCGTCGACAAGTACGTGGGCGAGACCGAGAAGAATCTGGAGCGGATCTTCTCCGAGGCCGACCAGACCGACGCCGTGCTCCTGTTCGACGAGGCCGACGCCGTCTTCGGCAAGCGCTCCGAGGTCAAGGACGCGCACGACCGCTACGCCAACATGGAGAGCGCCTACCTGCTCCAGCGCCTGGAGTCCTTCGACGGCATCGCCCTGCTCACCACCAACCTGCGGGCCAATATCGACGAGGCCTTCACCCGGCGGCTGGACCTGGTGATCGACTTCCCGTTCCCGGACGCGCAGCAGCGCCTCGCGCTGTGGCAGCACAGCCTCGTCCGCGTCCCCTGCGCGCAGGACACCGACCCGGCCGAGTGCGCCCGGGAGTTCGAGCTGGCCGGCGGGTCGATCCGCAGCGCCGTGGTCACCGCCGCGTACGCCGCCGCAGGGCGCGGCGAACCGGTCACCACGGCCGACCTGCTGGAGGGGGCCCGCCGCGAGTACCGCAAGGCGGGCCGCCTGGTGCCGGGGGAGGGCGCCTGGTAGAGGTGCGGAGAGGGCCGCAGGTCCCAGCCGCTCCCGTCCCCGCCCGGACACAGCCTGAAGGCCCGCATGGGATGCGGGCCTTCAGGCTGTGTCCGGGGAGCAGCCGGCTTCTCAGGGTTTCACGACCTGCCAGTTCGCCCCGGCGGGGTTGATGATCTGCCACTTCTGGTCCGCGCGTTCGAAGCACCCCTGGATGGAGAGCCTGCCGGGGCTGGTGCCCGGGCTGGGGCCGGAGGCGTCCAGGCACGCGTGGTTGCTGGAGAAGTTGCGGATCGCGTAGGTGTCGCCGTCCCGCTTCTCCAGCCACCACAGCTGGTTGTCGGCGGTGCTGCCGTTGCAGCCGTAGGTGGACACCGCGGTGGTGGTTGGCTTGGCACCCAGACCCGGCAGGTCCAGGCAGAGCGTGCCCCTGGTGTTGTGGATCTGGTAGAGGACCGCGCCGCCGGGGCCCAGGGTCGTGTGCACCGGTTCCAGGTTCCATCGCTGGTTGTCCTTGGGGTCCGGGTTGCAGGTGCCCGCGTTGGCGGGAGCGCCCCGTGCGGGCTCCTCGGTTCCCGGGACGTCGACGCACTTCCTGGCGGTCGGCGTCCTCAGCAGGATGTTGTTCACGGCCCGCGGCGCGGGCTTCCCGGGCTGCGGCTGGGCCGCCGGGGGCTTCACGCCGCCGCCTCCGGCGCCTCCGCCTCCTCCTCCGCCTCCTCCGCCTCCTCCGCCGTCAGGCCGGCCGCCGGAGTCCTCGGGCGCGAGGGGCGGCGTCGGCGCCGCGGCCGGGGGGGAGGCCTCGGGTGTGCCCGGTGTCGTGGCTGCGCTCGCACTGGGCGCCGGGAGCGTGGTCGCGCCGGCTTCCTGGAGCTGTTCCACGGCCGCGCTGCGGACCTGGGGCTTGTACGCGATCCAGAGCATCACGAAGGTGATGGTGAGGGCGAGCAGAACGCCGAAGAACGTGGCGAGCCAGCCGGGCAGGAACCCGCGCTGGATGTACTTGCCTTCGACGTCGAGCGGCGCCACCCCCGACCGCTGCACGGCCAGCGTGTACGGCCGCTGCTGCTTCGACCCGAACCAGATGACCGCGCGCGGTTTGAGCGTCGTCTTCACGAACGCGGCGCGGCCGGGCTCGATCTGGACGTTGCTCGGCTGGATCTCGTACGACAGCTCGTCGCCGTTGTCACTGCCGCTGATGGACGCCGTGAGGCTGGTGTTGCCGATGTTGTCGATGGCGAGCGTGGGGCGCCCGCGGAAGCGGCCCTTGACGGTGGGCGGCACCAGCTCCGCGCGGATCTCGCTGAACGGGGTGATCGTGAGGTTGCCCTCGGGGACGGTCACCGCCTCCGGGTGCTCGGTCGGCGTGATGCGTACGGCGTACGGGTTCGGGCCGGCCGTCGCGTCGGATGTACGGGGCGGCGCGATGGTCAGCTCCACCGTTCCCGTGGTTCCCGGATACAGGCGGATGGTGGCCGGCTCCATGGTCGTCCACGGTGCGAGGGCGCCGACCGGCTCGAAGCGGTACTCGTCGACGACATCACCCGTGTTGCGCAGCCGCAGCCGAACGGTGGTGGTGCCGCCCGGATCCACGGTCGCGGAGGCAGGCTCCAAAGAGGTCCAAAGGCTCACCCCACGAAGCTACGACGGCACCCCGGAGCCGGTGAGAGGCCCCGGGGCAGCCTTCACTGCCCGAACGGGCACCGGCGTCGGCTTCGTGGGCAGCGCGGGTTCGTCGGGCTGCCCATCCGGGCAACCGTGCTGCCCTCGAACAGGTACCGGAGGACGTTCCGCCGGATCGGTGGACGGCTGAAGGTGGATGTCATCCCGTCTCGTACCCCGAGGAGAGCAGAGCATGCCGTCCTACCTGTCGCCGGGCGTATACGTCGAGGAGGTGGCCAGCGGCTCCCGCCCCATCGAAGGGGTGGGCACCTCGGTGGCCGCCTTCGTGGGTCTCGCACCGACCGGTCCGCTCAACGAGCCGACGCTGGTTACCAACTGGACCCAGTACGTCACGTCCTTCGGTGACTTCACCGAGGGCTACTACCTGGCGCACAGCGTCTACGGCTTCTTCAACAACGGCGGCTCGGCCGCCTATGTCGTCCGCGTCGGCGGCGCCCCCGGCGGTGCCGCCGTTGAGTCCGCTTCCCCCGCCGCGGTGCAGGGCACCACGCCGCCGGCCGCGCTGCCGGCCGGTGAGCCGCTGCAGCTCGGCACCTTCACGGTGGTGGCGGCGGCGCCCGGTTCGCTGAGCGTCGAGGTCGCCGACCCGGAGGGCGAGGGCCCCGCCGAGCGGTTCAAGCTGATCGTCAAGGACGGCTCCAAGGTCGCCGAGACCTTCGACGTGACCGCCAAGAAGGGCAGCCGCAACTACGTCGTCACGCAGGTCAAGGAGCACTCCAAGCTCATCAGCGTGCAGGAGGCGGCCCCCGCCGGCCAGCTGGCGCGACCCGAGAACCAGACCGTCGCGCTGGTGGCCCCGGCCCCCGCGCAGACCCCCGCGCCCGCCACCCCGGCCGGGTCGGACGTCGTATCCCACCCCGGCCCCGCCCAGTACCTCGGCGACTCGGCCGACCGCACCGGCTTCGGCGGCCTGGAGGCCGTGGACGAGGTCTCGATGGTCGCCGTCCCCGACCTCATGTCCGCCTACCAGCGCGGCGCGATCGACCTGGAGTCGGTCAAGGCGGTGCAGCTCGGCCTGATCGCGCACTGCGAGCTGATGGGCGACCGCGTCGCCATCATCGACCCGCCGCCCGGTCTGAACGCCCGCCGGATCCGTGTCTGGCGACAGGAGACCGCGGGCTACGACTCCAAGTACGCGGCGCTGTACTACCCCTGGATCAAGGCCTTCGACCCGGCGAGCGGCCAGTCCCGAATGGTCCCGCCGAGCGGTCACGTCGCCGGGATCTGGGCGCGCAACGACGCCGAGCGCGGCGTGCACAAGGCGCCCGCCAACGAGGTCGTACGAGGCGCCGTGGACCTGGAGATGCAGATCACCCGCGGTGAGCAGGGCCTGCTCAACCCCATCGGCGTCAACTGCATCCGGGCCTTCCCGGGTCGCGGCATCCGCATCTGGGGCGCCCGCACCCTGTCCTCCGACCCGGCCTGGCGCTACCTGAACGTGCGCCGCTACTTCAACTACCTGGAGGAGTCGATCCTGATCGGCACCCAGTGGGTGGTGTTCGAGCCGAACGACCACAACCTGTGGGCCCGGATCCGGCGCAATGTCTCGGCGTTCCTGGTCAACGAGTGGCGCAACGGTGCCCTGTTCGGTGCCCGGCCCGAAGAGGCGTACTACGTCAAGTGTGACGAGGAGACCAATCCGCCGGAGTCGGTCGACCTCGGACGGGTCATCTGCGAGATCGGCATCGCGCCGGTCAAGCCCGCCGAGTTCGTGATCTTCCGCCTCGCCCAGTTCTCCAGTGGGAGTGGGGAACTGGAGGAGTAGTCACGAGACGGTGGCGGGCCGCGCCCCCCCGTGCGCGGCCCGCCACCCCCCGCTTTCCCGTACGCAGTAAAGACCCTTGTGGAAGGACACAGCACAGATGAGTCTCCAGCCGGGTGACGCCCTCACCTCACACAATTTCGGCCTCCAGATCGACGGCGTGATGGTCGAGTACCTCGCCGAGGTCAGCGGCCTCAGCCTTGAGCAGGACGTGATCGAGTACCAGCAGGTCTCCTCGCAGGGCAAGGCCGTCACGAAGAAGCTGCCCGGCGTGAAGAAGGCCGGGACCTGCACCGTCGTCCGCGGAATGACGCAGTCGAGCGCCTTCAACCAGTGGATCAACGAGTCGGTCACCGGCAACATGGGCACGGCGCGCAAGAACGCCACCATCATGGTGATGGACTACCAGGACAACCCGGTCAAGCGGTACAACATGCGCAACGCCTGGTGCAGCAAGGTCGACACGAGCACGGTGAAGGCCGGCGAGGCCGCCGCGCTCACCGAGACCGTGACCATCACGTTCGAAGAACTGGTCATCGAATAATGCGTCGTACGGCTGCCAGGGCGGGGGCTGGGGCGGGCGCGGTCGCCGATGCCTCCGCGGAGGCCGTCGCGTCGATGCCGGGAACCGCGGCCGGTGCCGCCGCTCCCACCGCGCCGACGGCCCAGCGGATGGTCACGGAGTTCGCCTTCGAACTGCCCCGCGGATACGTCGACGAATCCGGCACCGTTCACCGGGACGGGATCATGCGGCTCGCGACGGCCCGCGACGAGCTGATCCCGATGCGGGACATGCGGGTGCAGGAGAACCCCGCCTACCTGTCGGTGGTCCTGCTCGGCAGGGTGATCACCCGGCTGGGCACGCTGCCGCTGGTGCACGACGGGGTGGTGGAGAACATGTTCGCCTCCGACCTCGCGTTCCTGCAGGACTTCTACCGGCAGATCAACGCCGAAGGGCACACCCGGGCGGGAGTCACCTGCCCGCACTGTGAACAACAGTTCGAAGTCGAACTCGGCGGGAGCCGCCTGGGGGAATCGTGACGTACGCGGCCGACCGACTGCACGAGGAGATCGCGTACGTCGCCTACCACTTCCACTGGAGCCTGGAGGAGATCCTGGACATCGAACACCGTGATCGCCGACGGTTCACCGAGCAGATCGCCAGGCTCGTGACGCGTGCCGCGGCGGAGGGGTGACGGCATGGGACTCCTTGGCAGGCTGACGGGTGGCCCGAAGGGTGGCCGGGCACGGCAGGCGGCCACGGCGGAACCGGTTTCCGGCGCGGGTACGCCGACGTCCGCGGCGGCTCCGCCGCGGGCCCGGGAGGCCGGGTGGTCCGCGCTGCCGCCGATCCAGCGCGTGACCTCCGGCCCGACCGGGTCGGTCGCGGACGCCGGTTTCGGCGGGCGCCTGACCACGTGGCAGGACCCGTCCTTCCGCGGGACCTTGGCCCACGCCGTGCTCGACGGTGCGCCGGGCGGCCTCGTCACGGGCTTGCTCGCCGTGCCGGCGAATCCCGGCTCCGGGCTCGAACTGCCGTCACTCACCCTGCCCGTCGTGCCGTACCGCGAGACGGATGAACACGCCCCGGGCGCACTGCCGGTGCAGCGGGCCGCCACCCTTCCGGGTCCGGCGTTCCGCCCGGCGGGCGTCGGGGTGAGCCCGGTCAAGGCCCCGTCCGCGCGCCCGTCCGCGCTCACCCGCTCCCAGCGCCCGCCCGCGGTTCAGCGGCGGACACTACCGGCAGCGCCGACGACCCCGTCCCCGGCCCTGTCCCCGGCCTCGGCCCCGGCCTCGGCCCCGGCCTCGGCCCCGGCCTCGGTTCCGTCCCCGGCTCCGGTTCCGGCCTCGGTTCCGTCCCTGGCTCCGGTTCCGGCCTCGGTTCCGGCTCCGGCCTCGGCTCCGGCTCTGGCTCCGGTTCCGGTTCCGGCCTCGGTTCAGGCCCGGGCCTCGGCCACGGCTCCGGTTCCGGTTCCGGTTCCGGTTCCGGCTCCGGCCTCGGCTCCGGCCCCAGCCTCGGCTTCGGCTTCGGCTCCGGCCTCGGTTCCGGCTCCGGCCTCGCGGCACTCGGGCGCGGAGCGGAACACGGAGCCGTCGGGTGGTGCCCCGCGCCTGGCCACTGCCTCGGCTCCTGCTCCGACCCCTGCCGTTGCCTCTGCTCCGGCTCCGGCTGCTGTGGCATCCGCGTCCCCGGACGGCCGGGCGCCGGGCCGGGCGGCGCCCGTACAGCGGAGCGCCCCTACGGGTGTACGGCCCGCCACGGCTGCGCCCGTGGTTCCCGCGCCGAGTCCGCGCGGGGGCTCTTCCGGTGCTCCGCACCCGCTCCCGGAGTTCGGCGTGTCCGAGCCCGGGCACACGCCGTCCGCCGTTCAGCGGCGTGCCGCCGACGCGGCGCAGCAGCCGGGCGCGGGCAAGCCGGTGTCCGCCGGCCCGGCCCCGGCCGCAGGGCGGACTCCGACCGGTCCCGGGGTTCGGGCGTCCGGCTCGGGCCTCGGTGTCCCGCGGTCCGTGCCCCTGGGCGGTCCGTCGGCGGCTGAGGCGAGGCCGGTCCAGCGGAGTTCGTCGGAGAGCGTGGGGCGGACCCCGGCCGCGTCGGGTGCTGCCGTGCCGTTGGGTACGCCGTCGGCTGCCGAGCCGAAGCGGGTCCAGCGGAGTACGGCCTCGGCCGGCCCCGTTGCCCCGGCGTCCGGTCCGTCCGTGCCGCAGGGTGGCTCGTCGGCTCGTGAGGTGAAGCCGGTCCAGCGGAGTTCGTCCGAGGGCGTCCCTCGGACCCCTGGCTCATCCGGTTCGGATGCTGGCCCTGTGCGTCCGGAGCCGAACGGGCATGTGTCCGCGCCCCTGAGTACGCCGTCGTCCGGTGAAGTGAGGCCGGTTCAGCGGACGGCTTCCGGCGGCGCGGGGCGGACCCCGGCTTTGCCGACGGCCGCGGCTCCCGTGCCCGCTTCCGGTCCGGTCGGAGTTCCCTCCGCCGGCCCGCGCCCGCTTCAGGCTCCCGACAGGTCGAGCCAGTCGGGAGCGGCCGTTCCGCTGTCCATCCCGACCAGTGGCCCGGTGTCTCCCGCCGGGAGCACGCCGTCGGCCGGGCCGGCGGCCCCCGTTCAGCGCAGCACTCCCGGCCGGCCGCGGCGAACGGGACTCGGCAAGCCGATATCCGCCGGACCCGTTCCTGCTCCAGCCCCGTATGCGGCCGTGCCCGCTGCTCCCGCGTCGTCCCCTGCCCGGCCTGCCGGCGCTCATCCGTCCCCGACCACGCCGTCGGCCGGTCAGGCGACGCCGGTCCAGCGGCACACCGCCGACACGGCACGGCAGCCGGACCTCGGCTCGCCGGTGCCCTCAGCCGGCCTGCCCGGGCTGCCCTCGGCGGGCGCACCCCGGTCGGCGGCATCCGCGGACATCGGGACCCTCACGGGCGGCGCCGGGACGCCGGCTCGGACACCCGGGCCGCCGCGCGGGCAGGGCCATGCCGTTCAGCGTGCCGCCGCAGCTCCCGACGCCCGCCCCGCTCCCGGCGCCCCGGGCGCTCGGGGCATTCCCGCGGGTTCCGCGCCGGGTGCGGCCGGGCGGCCGACGGCTGCCCGTGCGGGCACGGCCTCGGCCCCGCCGGCCCCGCCCGCCCCTCTTCCCGTACGGGCGCTCGCTCCCGCACGTGCCCTCACCTCCGCCTCCCCGTCCCTGCCGCCGGCCGTTCCCGCCCGGCAGCATCCGCAGGCCCGGGCGGCCGTGCCGCTGCGCCGCGGTCCTTCCGCACCGCCCGTACAGCGCGCCCCGGCGGCGACGGGGCGGCCCGCCCCGATGTCACCACTGGCGGGGCCGGCCACTTCCGTCGCGCCGGGGGCCCGGCCTGCCGGGCCCGGCAGGCCGAACACCCCGCCGGTCGCGCCGGGCGTATGGGCGCATCCCGCGCGAGGGCTCCCGGTGCAGCGTCTCTCCGCGCCCGGTCCGTCGTCGGGGAGCGGGGCCGCCACCCCGCTCCCCGCCGGCTCGGCAGTGCGAGCCGGGGACGCTCCCGGGGCGCGGCCGGGTGCCGGGGTGACCGGCGCCGGCGGCCATCTCCCCGGCCCGGTACAGGGCTCCCCGCTGCCCATCGGCACGCAGACGGCGCAGCCCGCCCCCACTGTCCTGCCGGTGCAGCGGTTCCCCGCCACGCCTCCGCTGCCGCTACCGCCGCCTCCCGTGGTCCGTACCGCGCCGGCGCCGCCCCCGGTGCCGCCCCCGGTGCCCCGCACCGTGCAGCGCGCCCCCGAGCCCAAGACGCCACAACTCCGGTCGCAGTCACCACCACAACCGAGGGAGCAGCGGCCGCAGCACGACCCCGACCCCGCACCGTCGCGGGCGCACCCCCGCGTGACCGACGGCGCGTTCAGTCCCCGTTCCCTCACCGACTTCCAGCTCGACGAGTTGGCGCACCGGCTGATCGGCCGGATCACACGTCAACTCCGCACCGAACTCCGGCTCGACAGGGAGCGCGTCGGAAGGCTCCGCGACCCGCGCAACTGATCCGACGCACAGGCCGGCCACCCCGCAGGCCCGGCTCCACCGACCCGGCACCGCCGCAGAAAGGCCCATCCGATGCCCCGCGATCTCGACCCGGGCTCCACCATCTTCTTCACCCTCACCATCGACGGCGAAAGCCTCGGCTTCTTCAACGGGTGTGAGGGGCTCTCCTCCACGGTGGAGATCGAGCAGCGCCACGAGGGCGGCAACAACGGGTTCGTCTGGCAGCTGCCGTCCCGGGTGACCTTCTCCACCATCCGGCTGACCCGGCCCCTGACCCCGGACACCGCCAAGGTCGCGGCCTGGATCTCCTCCGTGACCACGGGCGTCACCCGGCCCACCGCCCAGATCGCCGCGCTGCGCGCGGACGGCTCCGAGGTGGCCCGCTGGGGGCTGATCGACGTGCTGCCCGTCAGCTGGCAGGGGCCCACCCTCGACCCGGCGAGCCCGAGCGTCGCGACAGAGGTCCTGGAGATCACGCACCACGGATTCACGGACTGAGAGGACGGCAGCACATGGCAGGCAACGGAGGACGAGGTGGCGGCGGTGGCGGTGGCCGCAAGGGCGGTGGCGCGGGCAAGAGCCTGGTGCGCGCCTCGCTGGCCGTTCACGAGCCGCCGATCGGCCAGAGCACCACACCGGGCGCGCTGATGAAGACGTTCACCTTCGCGTTCAACCCGTCTCAGCTCGCCCTCAGCCGGCGTGCGCAGTGGAAGACCACGCCCACCGCCGCGGTCCGCGACGGCGCCGTCCCGGAGTTCATGGGGCCCGAGCCCCGCGAGATGACGGTGGAGATCTTCTTGGACTCCTCCGGTGTGCCGGGCAGCAACTCGGTGATGAAGAAGGTGGAGGCCCTGTTCTCCTGCTGCGAGGTGACCACGAAGAGCATCGCGGCCAAGCAGCCCTCCACCCCCTGGGTCGTGTTCCAGTGGGGGGCCTTCTCGACGGCGCGCTTCACGGCCTACGTCTCGTCCGTCGACGCCGCCTACTCGCTGTTCAGCACGACGGGCGTCCCGATCCGGGCCACCTGCCAGGTGCGGCTGCACGAGATCCCGAGCAAGACCAAGGGGCAGAACCCGACGTCCGGCGCGCTGACCGCGCAGAGCGTGCACCGCGTCGTCGCGGGCGACACCCTGCAGTCGCTGGCATGGCGGGAGTACGGCGACGCGAACGCGTGGCGGGCCATCGCCGAGGCCAACGGCATCGACGACCCGTCCGGGCTGCGGACCGGCACGGAAGTGGTGCTTCCGGCGGCCGAGGAAGTGGGTGGTCACTGATGGTGCAGGCGTCCTTCTCCAACGTCGTCCACGTCTCGATCGGCGGCGGCAAGCTCCCCGACCACATCGCCGACGACCTCGTCGACGCCTGGGTCGACCTCGGAGCCGGCGTCCCCGGCGCGTTCCGGCTCACCTTCCGCGACCCGCACGGGCTGCTGCTCGGCGAGCTGAAGGTGAAGTTCGGCACCAAGGTGGTCGTGTCGCCCGTGTCGGCAGGCAAGGGCGCGGGTTCGCCGCTGCTCACCGGCGAGGTCACCGGCATGGAGACCGACTACGACGGCAACGGCACGTTCACCGTGATCCGCGGCTACGACCTGGGCCACCGGCTGATGCGGCAGCGCAGGGTCGCCGCGTACCGCAACCAGACCGCCGCCGACATCGTCCGCAAGCTGGCCGCGCAGAGCGGCATTCCGATCGGCAAGGTCCAGCCCACCAAGACGGTCTACGAGTTCATCAGCCAGTCGAACGTCACCGACTGGGACTTCCTCTCCCGGCTCGCCGACGAGAACGGGATGGTGATGTCGCTGGACTCCAAGGGCATGTTCCGGTTCGTCGTGCCGGTACCGGCCGCCGGCGCGCCGGCGCCGAGCACCGAGGGCGAGAAGAGCCCGTTCGTGCTGCACGCAGGCCAGGACGTGCTGCGCTGCCGGGCCGCCGTCACCTCCGCGGACCAGATCGGCAAGGTCGAGTCGCGCGGCTGGGACGTCGCCACGAAGCGGGCGCTCACCGCGCTGGCGCCCGCGACCACCACCCGGGCCGTCGCCATCGGCACCACCCCGGGCCAGGCGGCATCGGCGTTCAAGCCGGGCAAGCTGGTGGAGACCGAGACTCCGTACGGCCGCCAGTCCGAGGTCAAGTACGCCGCCGACGCGCTCGCCGACGACATCACCTCCTCCTTCGCCGAGCTGGAGGTCACGGTGCGCGGCAATCCGAAGCTGCGCCCCGGCGTGCCGGTCACGCTCCGGGACGTGGGCACCCCGTTCGAGGGCAAGTACACGGTCACCGCGGCACGGCACGTCTTCGGCGACGACAGCCACTACCAGACCTGGGTGACCGTCAGCGGCCGGCAGTGGCGCTCCCTGTACGGCCTTGCCTCCGGCGGGGGCGGCGGGGCCGCGCCGAGGCTGCCGAGCGTGGCCAACGCGCTGGTCACCGACGTACAGGACCCGCTGAAGCAGGGCCGGGTCAAGCTGCGGTTCCCGTGGCTGGACGCGACGTACGTCAGCGACTGGACCCGTACCGTGCAGATGGGCGGCAAGGCGGGGGGCGGGATCTTCCCCCTGGACGTCGACGACGAGGTGCTGGTGGCCTTCGACCGGGGGGCCCTGGACCACCCCTTCGTCATCGGCGGCCTGTACAACGGCCGGGACAAGCCGACCCCCGTCGCCGACGTTCCGCTGCACGACGGACTGCGGAAGAAGGCGATCCGGCACACGCTGTCCGACCGGGACGGCAACCGGGTGGACCTGCTCAGCCAGACGACCGGGGCGCGCAAGCAAGGCGTGCGCATCGCCACCGGCAACGACCGGCTCACCATCAACCTCGACCGGACCAAGACCGAGATCACGGTGGACAGCAAGGGGTCCGTCTCCATCACGGGCAGCCGCTCGGTGTCGGTGGAGGCGGGCATGGACCTCACGCTGAGCGCCGGCCGGGCCCTGACCATCAAGAGCGGCGGTCCCCTCACCATGCAGGGCCGCGGGATGGTCAGCCTCCGGTCGCTCGGCGGCGCCGTCAACGTGGACGCGCTGGGCGCCCTCAGCCTCAAGGCGGCGGGCGCGGCAACGGTCACCGCGGGCGGGACGGTCCAGGTCAACGCCGTTGCGAACGTGGGCATTCGGGCAGCTTCGCTCCTCCTCCAGGGCGTGGTGCTGGTCAACAACAAGCCGTATCCGATCCCGTGACGGCCGCGAAGTCCGTCAACAGCAGGAACGCGAGTGGAAGAAGGAGGGTGGTCTGCTGATGGCCGAGCAGTTCGTCGGGTCCGGCTGGGCGTTCCCCCTGCGCATCGGACCGACCGGTGGCATCGCCCTGGTCAGCGGAGAGCGGGAGATCGAGGAGGCCATCCAGCTGGTCCTGGCGACCGCGCCGGGCGAGCGGCCGATGCGGCCCGAATTCGGCTGCGCCATCCACGACCTGGTCTTCGCGCCGGTCAACGAGGCCACCGCGGGCCGTATCCAGCACGAGGTGTACCTCAGCCTCGACCGCTGGGAGCCCCGGATCGAGGTGACGGACGTCGAGGTGACCTCGGGCTCCGAGCAGGGCGTGCTGTTCATCGACATCCGCTACGCGATCCGCGGCACCAACAACCCGCGCAGCCTTGTCTTCCCCTTCTACGTGATCCCCTCCCACGACGGGCCCGGCGACGGCGGCTCCGGCAACTCATCGGAAAGCGAACGCTGATGGCCCTTCCCTCCCCGAACCTCGACGACCGCCGCTTCCAGCAGTTCGTCGACGACGCCAAGCGCTACATCCAGCAGCGCGCACCCGAGTGGACCGACCACAACGTCTCCGACCCGGGCGTCACCCTCGTGGAGACGGTCGCGCACATGGCCGATCAGATCGTCTACCGGCTGAACCGGGTGCCGGAGAAGAACCACCTGGCCTTCCTCGACCTGGCGGGCATCACGCTGTTCCCACCGTCGGCGGCCCGTACGGACGTGACGTTCTGGCTCTCCGGGCCACAGGAGGAGCCGGTGGTGCTGCCCGCCGGCACCGAGGTCGCCACCACGCGGACCGAGAGCGAGGAGCCGGTCGTCTTCGCCACCGAGTACGAACTCTCCGTCGTTCCCGCCGAGTTGCTCCATCTCGTGCTGCAGCGCCACGGGGAACCCGTCGCCGACGTGACCGCCGACCTCGCCGAGGGCAAGGACGTGATGTGCTTCGCCGAGGCCCCCAAGCCCGGCGACAGCATGCTGCTCGGGCTCAGCGCGGCCCTGCCCCACTGCGCGGTCGCGCTCGTGCTGGACAGCCGTGTCGACGGTGTCGGCGTCGACCCGAGGCAGCCGCCGCTCGTGTGGGAGGCGTGGACCGAGGACGGCTGGGTTCCCTGCGAGGTCGACCGGGACGGCACCGGCGGGCTCAACCGGCCGGGCGAGGCCGTGCTGCACGTCCCCGGCGGGCACACGCTCTCGCGCACCGGCGGGCGGCAGGCCGGCTGGCTGCGCTGCCGGGTCACCGAACCACTGCCCGGCCAGCCCTTCTACGCCACCTCTCCGACCGTGCGCTCCGCCGAGGCTTTCACCATCGGCGGTACCACCGGCGTCGTACACGCCGAAACCGTGTACGACGAACCCCTCGGCGAATCCACCGGCCTGCCCGGCCAGCGGCTGCGGCTGGCGCACGCGCCCGTGGCGGCCGGCGACCCGCCGATGCTGCTCCAGACCGCCGAGGACGACGGCTGGCGGGACTGGGCAGTCGTCCCCCACTTCGCCGCCTCCGGCCCGCACGACCGGCACGTCACCCTCGACGCCACCTCCGGGGAGGTCGCCTTCGGTCCCGCGGTCCGGGAGCCGGACGGCACCCTGCGGCAGTACGGGGCGGTACCCCCGCAGGGCGCGGTCATCCGGGCGAGCCGCTACCGCATCGGCGGTGGCCGCGCCGGGAACGTGGCCCGCGGCGCGGTGCGGGTGCTGCGCAACTCCGTCCCGTACGTCTCCGAGGTCGTCAACCGCGAGGCGGCACGCGGCGGGGTCGACGGCGAGACGGTGGAGGAGGCCAAGGCCCGGGCGCCGATTACCCTGCGCGCCCAGGAACGTGCGGTGACCCTGCGCGACTACGAGGAACTGGCGCGCCGCGCCGCCCCCGAGACGGCACGGATCGCCTGCCAGGAGGGCGAGGAGAGCGAGCACGGTGCGTACGCGGTACGGGTGCTGGTGGTCCCGCAGGCGGTGTCGGACCCGGGCGGGCGGCTGCGCTTCGAGCAACTGGTCCCCGGTGACCCACTGTTGCGGCGCATCACCCGCCATCTGGACGAGCGCAGGCTCATCGGGACGCGGCTGGCGGTGGGCCCGCCCTTCTACCAGGGCGTGACCGTCGTCGCCACCGTGCACGCCTTCCGCGGCGTGGACGCCGACCTGGTGCGGCAGAAGGCGCACGATGCCCTCTACCGCCACCTCGACCCGCTGACCGGCGGCGCCGACGGCACGGGCTGGCCGTTCGGCCGCCGGGTCCAGGCGGGCGAGATCTTCGCCGTGCTGCAGCGCGTGGCCGGCGTGGAGCTGGTCGACGAGGTCTGGCTGCACCCGGCGGACCCGCTGACCGGAAAGCGCGGCGAGGCCACGGACCGGATCGACCTCGAACCGTCGGCCCTGGTGTTCTCCTTCGACCACCGGGTGCGTGTGATCGGAGACGAGGCATGAGCGGGAGGGGATCCATCGACGGGCTGGGGTCCTCCGCCCCGCTCGGCGCGATGCTGCCCGCCGTCTTCGCCGAAGACGACCTGGCGCAGCGCTTCGTCGCCGGGCTGGACGAGGTGCTCGCCCCGATCCTGAACGTCCTGGACTGCCTGGACTCGTACTTCACTCCGGCACTGGCCCCGGTGGACTTCACCCGCTGGCTCGCCGGCTGGGTCGGCGCGGAGACCGACGGCACGGAACCGGAGGACCGGCTGCGCGCGGCCGTCGCCGCCGCCGCGTACCTGCACCGCGTACGGGGAACCAGGCGCGGCCTGGCGGAGGCGATACGGCTGACCTTCGGCGTGGAACCGGAGATCACCGAGAGCGGAGGCGCCGGCTGGAGCGCCCGGCCGCTCGGCCCGGTCCCCGGCGAACGCCGCCCGCGACTGGACGTCACGCTGCGGCTGCCCGCGCCGACCCCCGCGGACGAACACCGGCTCGACAGCCTCGTGGCGGCGGCCCGCCCCGCCCACATGCCCTACACGGTCAAGGTGACCGCCGCGGAAAGGAACCCCTAGAGATGACCAGCCAGACCCCCGCCGCCGGCCCCCGGAGGGACGGCACCGCAAGCTGCCCCCTGTGCGCCACTCCGGCGGAACCCGGCCAGTCCTTCTGCGACTCCTGCGGCGCCGTCCTCAGCTGGGCCGACCACGCGGACACGCGTGCCGAGGCGGCCGGCCCGGCCCGCGCCGGGGGCGGCCGGGCGTCCGGTGCGGGAACCGGTCCCGCCACGGCAGCCGCGGGGCATGCCCGTCACGGTGACGGCGGTGCGGGGCCCGCCGACCGGGGCGGTGACCGGTCCGGGCCGCAGACCGCGCCCGAGGCGGCGGACTCGGCCCGCGCGCCGATCCCCCGGCAGGCCACGGGGCCGCGGGACGACTCCGGTGGCGCGAGCACGCCCCGCTCCGCCCCGACCGGGTCCGAGCCCGCCGGGCAAGGCGCCCCCGAGCCGGACAGGGGCCGCACGGAGGCAACCGAGCCCGTCTCGACCGCGCTGGACGACGCCGCCCCCACCGCACGCGTGCCCGCCGCCCCCGCCGCCCCGGACGACGCGGCTGCCCGCGCCAGGTCCCTGCTCGTGCCGGTCGCCGATCCCGGACTCCGGGAGGCGGCGGCGCCCTCCATAGCGCCTGTACTGCCGGGCCGCCCGATCGCGGACCGCCCGCAGGTCCGCGCCCCGGGCCGGGAGTCCGGCACCGAGGGCGGCGTGCCCTGTCCCTGGTGCGCCACGCCCAACCGGCTCGACCGGCACTTCTGCGTGGTGTGCGCCATGCCGCTGTCCGGCGGCCCCGCGGCCCCCGCCGCCCGCCGCCCCTGGTGGCGGCGCGTCCTGGACTTCCGCAACCGGGAGACGCCGTGGGCCGGCGAGCGGCCACGCCTGCGGCGCGGCTTCGGGTACCTCATGACCTGGGTGCTCTGGGCCCTGGCGCTGGCCCTGGTGATCACCGCCATCGTCAAAGCCGACAACGCCTACAACGCCGTCCGCGACCACTTCGCCAAGCGCACCCCGGTCGGGCCGGACTCCGTCGAGGCCTCGCGGTTCTACCCGGGCCACGAGTCCCAGCTCGCCTTCGACAAGCTGAACAACACGTGGTGGGGCCCCGGGGTCAACCAGTCCGGCGCGGGGGAGTGGATCGAGGCCCGCTTCGACCGGCCCACCCGGCTGCTCGACGTCATCATCACGCCGGGCACCTCCACCCGCGCCGACAAGCTCTCCCAGTCGGCCCTGCCGCACCGCATCGAGGCCCTGATCACCACCGCCGACGGCAAGACGTCCAGCCGCTTCCTCACCCTCGACCAGGGCGCGGGGGGCCAGAGCCGTGCGTTCCGCGTCGGCGAGGTCACCGCCGTGCGCTTCATCCTGCGCTCGGCCTACAGGGCAGCGCCCGACAAGCAAGTCGCCATCGCCGAGATCGAGTTCTTCGGCCCGTCCAACAGCAACCGCACGCAGTAGCGCTCGGTCAGGGGGGAGACACCCGTGCGGACACAGCAACAACCGGGGAACGGACGTACCGGTGACTCCCGGCAGCCCCCTCACGTGCCACTCCCCACCCGGCAGCCCGCCGGCAGCGCCGATTCCCACGCTCTGCTCGCCTTACAGCAGACCGCGGGAAACGCTGCCACCGCGCAGACCGTCGGCCCGGTGGGGAGTGGTACCGCCGGCGCCGACCCGGCGTGGGAACTGCCGTCGTATCTGATGAACCTGGAGGCGGGCGGGCTCTCCTCGGCGTACGGGCTGACCGGGCACGACTTCGTGCCGCACGCCATCGGCGCGGTGGTCGGGCACCGCGACGGCACCGTCGCCGAGATCGGCGACGAGCTGGCCGGGCGCCCGGAGACCTTCTACGGACAGGGCCGCGCCTTCACCGTCCGCGGTGGGACGGGCAAGGACTGGTACGACGTGACCGTGCGCGTCCACCGGGCCGCCGGCGATCGGCCGCCCACCTACCGGAAGAACCTCCCGGCCGGCGCCGCGCCGGGCCCCGACGGGACACCGCAGGCCGAACTGGAGGACCCGGAGGGCAAGGACACCAAGGTCGACGTCCACCACAACACCGCCGCCGTCGCGAGCAGCACGGCCGGCAACGCGTCGAGCAAGGGCGCCGGAGGCCTGGCCTTCGGGCTCGCGCCCGTCGCGCCGGGGCTGTGGGCCGGTGGCGCCGTGACCGGCAGCGTCCAGCCCTGGCAGTCCTCCCGCGAGTCCCGCCGGCAGCGCTACGTGGCCGAACCACGCGTGCTGCGCAGCGACAAGGGCTCGGTCGAGGTGCCGCGCCAGGTCGGCTACGAGGTGCGGTTCAAGAAGCACGGCGGCCGGGGCGCCACGACCTACCGGGGCTCCGGCACCCTCACCCAGCGGGTGCCGATCGAGCACCTCGTCCCCATCGGCACCAGCGCGCCCGCCCCGCCGCGGAGCCTCACGGCGGACACTGCCCGAGCCGTCTCCCTCGCCGACTCCCTGGCACCCGTCGCCGTGACCGACAGCGCCGCCCCGCACCAGGGCGGCGGCGGGCTCTTCGACGCGGTCGCCTCCGTCATGCACCCCACGGTCACCGCGCCCGGCGCGCCCGGCCGGGACCGGCTGCTGGCGGCGACCTCCACGACGACCCTCCTGGAGGACCTGCCGCGGCTCCTGCGCGACGGCGTCACCGGCGAGGACCTGTACTCCAAGGACGGCGAATCGGTCGGAAGTTACCACCTGCACGCCGAGATCAGGAGCCTGATTCCCGCCTGGGGCACCGGCAAGACCCAGCTCCGCACCCACCAGCAGTCGCAGACCTCGGTCACGGAGAGCGCCGGCAAGGGCCGGGCCGTCCAGGGCGGAGCGGGCCCGGCGTTCGGCTTCGGGGCGGCGGGCAACGCCGCCGTCGTCCGGGCCACCGCCATGCCCGTCGCCGCCGCCCGCAAGGCCCGCTTCACCGCAACCGAGCAGAGCGTCTCCAGCCGCCAGGGCGCCGAGGTCCGCGGTGAGAAGGTGCTCTACTTCGGGAGGGTGATCTTCACCGCGGAGGGTACGGGCCCGCGCTCGCCGGAGATGGTCCTGCGCCCGGGAACCCGGGTGGCCACGCACTCGATGAACGTGTGGGTCAGCCTGCGGGCCGACGAGGCGCAGGCGTTCGGACTGCCGCTGCCGGCGGGAACGACGGCCGGGGACTTCGTGAAGAAGCCCACGAGGACCGACGCGGACGGCAACGAGGTGGAGGTCGAGCGGCACCTCCCGTTCGGCGGCAAGGGATCGAACGTCGCCCTCAGCCGACTCGACACCGGACCCATGATCCGGGCCGTGCACCACCTGTTCACCACCGACCCGCGCCTCGCCGGCTACCTCCCCGACTTCGGCTCCACGCCACCCGCCGCCGACCTCGGCAGGGACGAGGCCGAGACCCAGCGGCGCAACCACCGAGAGTTGATGACCGCCCTCTCGGAAACCAACCTCCGCGTCAACAAAGACCAGTTGATATCCACCGGCATCCGCGTGCGGCTGCGCCGCAAGACGAGCCTGCACTCCCATGACGTACAGCTCCTGGTCAAGGGCACGCTGGGCCAAACCGACTACCAAGGCGACATCAGGGACTGGTCGGTACGCAGCCACTCCGGGGTCACCGGCAACGCGCAGAGCAGCCGCAGCAGTTCGCGGTCGATCGGCGGACTGGTCCTCGGCCAGGCCCGCGTCGTACCCGGCTTCATGACCGCCGGCGCCCGCCACGAGCAGCACAGCTCCGGCACCCGGCACAACCAGGCGGGGCCCACCGGCCGTACGGACATCGTCTCCAACGGCTCCGACACGGCCGCCGCCTTCAACGCGGCCCTCAACCTCGACGTGGAGGTCACCATGACCTCCCGCCGGCGCCGGCTCGCCCGCAGCGTCACCCCCGGCCTGCCGGGCCGCACGGTCCCGGAAGCCCGGACCATGACCACCCTCAGGACCGGCTCCCAGGACGTACGGCTGGTCAGCCCGACCGAGTTCACGGTGGACGAGTACGGCAAGGACCGGCTCGGCGTGTTGGCCGCGGAGCGCCGCGGCCAGGCCGCCGCACCAGAGCACGACTTCGCCGCAGCGGGCATCGGAGACCTGGCCGCGCTCACCCCGCAGCCGTCCACCGGGGCCCTGCTGCGCGACTGGCAGCTGGTCGAGACCCTCGACGGGGCACCCGTACGGGCCCTCGCGCTCCAGTTGCTCTCCCGGGCCGCCGCCGGCAACAACGCCCTGCGCGAGGATCCGGCACTGGCGACGGAGGGGCTCGCGCCCCGCCTCGCCATCGAGGAGCGGTTCGGCGAGCGCGCCATCCAGGGCGCCCTGCGGCAGGCCGCTTCCTCCGGATGGGTGGTGAAGAACCTCCGCTACCCGCGGCGCCTCGCGGGCCTCAACGGCGCCGTCGGCGTCCGGCTCTCCCTCGCCAACCCCACATTCCTGCACAAGGGCGCGGGCCCGGGAACCGAGACCTTCGTGCTCGGCGGGCACCAGTCCGCCGGACAGATCGGCCAGGGCACCTCCCACACCACGCAGTTCGGCGCCACCGTCACCGAGACGGGCCCCACGTGGCGGACCGGCCAGGGCGTGGCGGTGTCCCGCACATCCGGCAAGGGCGACGCCGAGTCCTTCAGCCTGGCCGGCACCATCGAACGCAACGCGCACACCCCGAAGAAGGCCCCGCTGTACCTGGTGCAGTGCGACGTACTGGTCAACATGGTCGCCGAGGTCAAGGTCACCGGAGGCGGCCCCTACGTGGCCAAGGGAGTCCGCACCCTGCCCGCCGCTGCGGGGGTGTGGCTGACGGAGGCCCAGCTGCCGCCGGAGATCAAGCGGCAATTGGGGCGCAGCCGGCGGCCGGTACCGACCGCGGGTGCGGCTGCATCGGAGGCCGCAACTCCGGCCGCCCCGCGACTCCGCAGGAACCGGGCACTCGGCTTCGGTGTGATCGAGGACATGCCGGACTTCGTCCCGTTGCTCGGGCAGTTGCGTACCAGCCTGTCCGGCCTGGGCGGGAACATCGGCGAGGACCTGCTGCCCCGGCAGCAGCTCAAGGACCGCAACGACAACGTGCAGCGACTGCTGCGCGTCCTGGACCGGGACGGCTCCGCCGGGCTGCTGTCCAGCGCCATGGACGGCGGAGTCACCGTCGAACTGTTCGACGGGCGCAAGACCCCGTACTGGGCCGTCTTCAAGATCCTCCAAGTGGGCGACGGGAGGGCCGCGGGCGCAGCGGACGCGGGCCGGGACATGGAGTACATCACCTCCGCCGTCGCACAGCACGCCACCTCCCACGACGAGGGCTCCGCCGTCGGAGTCGAAGGCATCCTCGCCGGATCGGGCCGCCCCGAGGGCGGCACCGGCCAGGTGAAGGGGGTCGGCGGTGCGGCGGGCATCGGAATCGCGTCAGGGAGCTCGCGGCGCAGCGGTGCGGTGAGCCGCGGCCAGCTCGGCATGAAGTCCGTCGCCGACAGCTCCGCGCGCTCGGACCTGATGCACCTGCCGATCCGGGCAAGCCTCGAACTGTACAAGGGGGACAAGCGGCTGGCGCTGGCCCAGATGGTCAACCTGACGCTGACCCAGCGCATCCTGCGCAAGGACCTGGAGGCCCTCTCCCGCATGCGGCTCCCTGCGGCCGACGCACGGTTGGCCGCGCGCGGCTGCCGCGACACCGGCGGGGCCGCCCTCGCCGCCTGGCGGGCGGCCGGCGTGCGGCTGCCGATGGAGGCGCAGGTCAACGGGTTCCAAGGAGCCGGGCAGGTCAGGGAGCTCGTGAACTCGGCCGTACGGGAGGCGGGCGGCGGCGACCGCTTCCGCGCCAAGGGGCAGGCCGGCGCCTACGCCCTGAACGAGGCGGTGTCCACCGAGTGGCTGACCGCCGCGCTGCCGCTGCTCGCCACGTCCGGGGCCGACCTGCCCCCGGTGCACGCCTCCGGAGCGGAGGGTCAGGACCTGCGGGGCTCCGTGCACGCCCGGCTGCGCAACGGACGGGTGCTGGGCCTCGGCGACAGGATGACCTTCGAGACCATCGGCCAGAGCCACCTGGACGCGCCCCGCCCCACCCAGACGGACGGCCAGAGTTCCGCCGACCACGGCAGGTCCGCCCGCCCGGTGTTCGGTGCGGGGGTGCTCAACGCCACCGAGTTCCGGCTCAACCAGCTGCTGGGCAACACGGGCGGCTCGGGCGGCACGACCGACGCCACGGCGAACTCCTCCGGCTCAATGCCGGTGCACAAGCCGAAGATGAAGGCGGTCCTGGTCCAGTTCACCCTGGACGTCAGGGTGATGGCCCACGTCACCAGCCGGGTCCGGGGCCGCACGGCCACGGCGGTACGGGAGCTGACCCTCGCGCAGCCGGTGGTGGTCCGCATGCCGGAGCCCGTGGTCCGCCGCATGCTGGCCACCCAGAGCGACCGGCTGACCGACGACGGAAACCACCTGGCCCCGACCGGCGCGGCTCCCGCCTTCTACGCGTGAGTGCCGGGAGCGGCTTCCTCGGTTTCCTGCGCGGGCACCGGACGGCCCATCACGGCCTGGGCATTGGCCTCCGCCGCACGCTCGAAGCGGTCGGACGGGTCGCTGACGCGCAGGCCGGCTCCGTTGTCGGTACCGGCGACGGCCCCCTGGCGCTGCTGGATGACGTGGGTGAGCTCGTGGGCGAGCGTGTGCTTGTCACCCCCGCCCTCGCCGATGACCACGTGGCTGCCCGACGTGTAGGCGCGGGCGCCCAGTTCGGCCGCGGAGCGTCGGGCGGCGCTGTCGGTGTGGAGGCGCACGTCCGAGAAGTCGGCGCCCAGGCGTGCCTCCATCTCCGACCGTGTGGCGTTGTCCATCGGACTCCCGGCCGCCCGCAGGACTTCGTGGGCGGCGGAACGCTGCACGGCGGGAGCCTCCGCCGAGTGCCCGCAGCCGGCGCCGTGCCGGTGCTCCTCCTGAGCCCATTCATGGCCGGCCTGACGGAGCATCTGGACGACGGCGGCGTTGCCCGCCGCGCTCTGCAGCCCCAGCAGCCCGTGGCCGGCGGCGTTCGCGGGGGCGGCGGGGCTGCGCCGGGGCGCGGGATCCCGCTTGACTGTGGGGTCCTTCTCCTTCGCGGAAACCATGGGTCCTTCCTCATTCACGGCCTGAACCGCAGGCCGGGTCCCCGGGGTCAGTCTTGGTTCGTGTTGTGTTTCTTGATGCCGGAGTGCAGGTCGTTGGGGTTGTTCGGCATCAGAAGGTTGCTGCCGGGGGGCCTGTGGCCGGTGGCGGCCTTGTGTACGTTGATCGCGAAGTCGGTGCAGTTGTAGGTCAACAGGTTGTAATCGTGGTTCAGATTGTCCTTGATGTAGTTTTTGGCTTTCTTGTACTGCTTTGCGGTGATGGGTACTGACAGTACGGTGGTCGCGTTGTTCGGGTCGTCGTAGTTGAGCCGTACTTCGCCGGGCACGCTCCGGTGCGGCGCGTCCTCATTGATCCCGCCCTTGGGGTAAAAGCCGGCGGAGGCTTGGAACTTGTCGTCCTTGTAGAACGCCACCCAGGAATGACCGACCCGCTGAAAGTAGTCCGCGTCACGGAAACTGGCGCTCTTCTTCACCAGGACGCGAAGGGTGATGGCGGGGTCCTCGCCCGCTGCTTGCTCCTGCTCCGGCTCCTCTGTTCGGGCGTCGGGTCGTAGGCCGTCGGCCGACTCCCCGACCTCCGGCACCGGGCCCCTGGTCCACCCGCCGTCCGCGGTCCGCCGCCAGCCCTGCTGCTCCATACGACGGGTGGCCGCGGCCGGGTCGAGCCCCTCGAGCACCCGCTGCACGACCGGGGCGGCAGCGGGCAACCGCTGGAGCACGGGCTGCGCCGTGCCTGACTGCTCCCGCAGGCCGGGACGACCCTCACCCGCGCCCTGGCCATGCCGGTGTTGCGCCAGCATCCTGGCGACCGTGGCGTTGCCGGCGGACCGCTGGAGCGTCCTCACCGCCTGAGGGGTGGGGGTCGTCCCGGCGCCTGTCACGGCGACACTCTCGGCCGGCGACGTGCCACGCGTCACGGCAGGCCGGGGCGGCTGGGCCGGCAGGCGTCCGGGAGCCTGCTCTCTCTCACGTTCCCTCATCCCGGTGCCTTCCCTCGAGTATTCCGAGCCCGCAACGCTGCCACGGTGCGACAACGGCCACAAGGTCCGAACGTACTGTCCCCACGGGCAAGGATGAGGTGCGCGCAGGTGCCCCACCGGCACGTCGATTGCCCCGAAAGCCGAGCCGGCGCGGCCACGCCGTACGGCCCGTGCTCCTAGAAGAAGCCGAGCTTCTTCGGCGAGTACGAGACGAGGAGATTCTTGGTCTGCTGGTAGCTGTCCAGCATCATCTTGTGCGTCTCGCGGCCGATGCCCGACTGCTTGTAGCCGCCGAAGGCGGCATGCGCCGGGTACGCGTGGTAGCAGTTCGTCCAGACCCGGCCCGCCTGGATGGCCCGGCCCGCCCGGTACGCCGTGTTGATGTCGCGCGTCCACACGCCTGCGCCCAGGCCGTACGCCGTGTCGTTCGCGATGCGGACCGCGTCCTCGAAGTCCTGGAAGGAGGTCACCGACACCACCGGGCCGAAGATCTCCTCCTGGAAGATCCGCATCCGGTTGTTTCCCTCGAAGATCGTCGGCTGGACGTAGAAACCGCCCGCCAGTTCACCCTCCAGCTCCTGCCGGCCGCCGCCCGTCAGGATCTTCGCGCCCTCCTGCTGCCCGATCTCCAGGTACCCCAGGATCTTCTTCAGCTGCTCCTCCGAGGCCTGCGCGCCGATCATCGTCTCGGTGTCCAGCGGATGGCCCGGCACGATCAGTTCGGTACGGGCGATCGCCGCGTCGAGGAAATCCCCGTACCGGCCGCGCTCGATCAGGGCGCGCGACGGACACGTGCACACCTCGCCCTGGTTGAGCGCGAACATCGCGAAGCCCTCCAGGGCCTTGTCCCGCAGATCGTCGTCGACGGCCCAGATGTCGTCAAAGAACAGGTTCGGGCTCTTGCCGCCCAGCTCCAGCGACACCGGCTTCAGGTTCTCCGCCGCATAACCCATGATCAGCCGGCCGGTGGAGGTCTCCCCGGTGAAGGCGATCTTCGCCACCCGCGGGCTGGAGGCCAGCGGCTTCCCGGCCTCCTCGCCGAAACCGTTGACGATGTTCACCACCCCCGGCGGCAGCAGGTCCGCCACCAGGGAGAGCCAGTAGTGCACCGAGGCCGGGGTCTGCTCGGCAGGCTTCAGCACCACCGTGTTCCCCGCCGCCAGGGCCGGAGCCAGCTTCCACACCGCCATCAGGATCGGGAAGTTCCACGGAATGATCGCCCCGACCACCCCCAGCGGCTCATGGAAGTGGTACGCCACGGTGTCGTCGTCGACCTGGCTGAGCGACCCCTCCTGCGCCCGCAGCGCCCCCGCGAAGTACCGGAACTGGTCGATGGCCAGCGGCAGGTCCGCGGCCAGGGTCTCCCGTACCGGCTTGCCGTTCTCCCAGGTCTCGGCGACCGCCAGCGCCTGGAGGTTCTCTTCCATCCGGTCCGCGATCCGCAGCAGCACCGCCGAGCGCTCGACTGCCGGCGTACGCCCCCAGGCCGGGGCTGCCGCGTGCGCCGCGTCCAGCGCCCGCTCGACGTCCTCCGCCGTACCCCGCGCGATCTCGGTGAACACCTCACCGGTCACGGGGGAGGGGTTGGCGAAGTACCGGCCGCCGGCCGGCGCCACGTACGCGCCGCCGATGAAGTGGTCGTAGCGGGACGCGTACGACATGAGCGCGCCCTCGGTGCCGGGCGCTGCGAAACGGGCCATGACGGAGTTCTCCCCTTGCCGGGCGCCGTCCGCCGTCGGGCGGCGCTCGAAGGGGGAGGCTAGGAGCGGACAGGTTGCGGATACGTTGCACGGGGGTGCTGACAGGATGGGCGTCATGAACGCAGCCACGGCAGCCGATTACGGCTGGATACGCTCCGCATCCTCGGTCTTCCAGTACGGGCTGGAGATGGGATACACGCTGACGCTGGTCCGGGGAATCTCGCCGGCGGAACTGCTGAGCGTGGCCGGCGCAGAGGCCCTCGGCGCCTGTGAAGGGGTCGGCGAGTTCATGGAGGGACACACGGAAATCCTGTTCGGGTACGAGGACTTCCCCGAGTCCTTCCTCGCGGGAGCGTTCACCGTGCCCGGTGAGGGCGGGGACTGGACGCTCGCTCTGGAGTTCGGCGGCGATCTGGGCACGCGGCCGAGCATCATGGAGGCCCTCTCCACCGGGACACGGGCTGTCTCGCACTCGAGCAACGGGGCCAAGTTCATGGATTTCTTCCACTGGTACGAGGACGGGAAGTTGCGCACCACATTCGAGTGGCCGGCGGAGAGGACCGGAAGCACGCCCGATGAGCTGAACACCCTCATGCTGGAGGTCGGTCTCAACCCGGCGGGTGACCAGCGCCCGGACGTCGACACGAAGGCGGCGGCCTTCGCGCTGGCCGAGCGGCTCACCGGCGTACGCGTGACCGAGGAACTGCTGGCGCAGGCCCACTACCAGACGGGCGAGGTGCCGGAGGAACCGGCCGCAGAAGGGGAGGGCGTGACCGTCGACGTCACGGATGCCCATGGCGAGCGGACATCGTTCTGACCCGAGGTGTCGCCGACTGATGGGAGGACGATCCGCCGGGATCAGTCCGAGCCCGAGGCCCGAACGGCGGGGTGTGCGCCGCCCAGTTCGGCATCCAGCGCCCGTACCCGGGCCAGCGCGGCCGGCCGGGCGCCCGGCGGGAGCGCGGCAGCCAGCGCAGCCCACACCTCCGGATCGTCCGCGCCCCACGGGGCACACACCCAGTCGGTCAACAGCCCGACGTCCGCCCGCGCCAGCAGCGCCGCCCGCGCCTGATCCTCGATACGCCGCCGCAGCCGGACGATCCCCGGCGCGGCGGAGGCGGGCAGCAGCGGTCCCGGGTACTCGGCGAGCGCCGCCGACGTCGCACCGGTGGCCAGCAGCCGGCACACCGACACGGAGTCCGCGGCCAGCGGAGCGGCCGTCCGGTACGGCCGGGACCGCAGCACGTCCGGTCCCACCAGGGCGCGCAGACGCGACAGTTCGGCCCGCAGGGTCACCGCGGAGGCGTGCTCGTCCTCGTACAGCGCGATCAGCAGTTCGTCCCCGGACAGGCCCTCCGGATGGTGCGCGAGCAACACCATGATCTCGCTGTGCCGTCGGCCCAGCCGGTGCGTACGGCCGGCGCACACCAGCAGCGCCTCGTCCCGGCCGAGCGCCTGCAGGCGGTCCGGCGGCGACCCGGCCGCCGGCCCCAGCAGGGCGAGTTGCGATTCGGCGGCCCGCGCCACCGCCTGTACGAACGCCAGCGAATGGGGATGGGCGAGCCCGTCACCCCCGGTGATGTCCACCGCGCCCAGCAGCCGCCCGGTCCGGGGGTCGCGCACCGGCGCGGCGGCGCAGGTCCAGGGATGCACGCTGCGGCTGAAGTGCTCGGCTCCGAAGACCTGTACGGCCTCGCCGACCGCCACCGCCGTACCGGGCGCATTGGTGCCCATCGCCGTCTCGGCCCAGCGCGCCCCCGGTACGAAGCCGAGCCCGGCCGCCCGGTCCAGGGTCCCGGAATCGCCCTCCACCCACAGCAGGCTGCCGCGGGCATCGCACACGGCGAACAGATGCCGCTCGTGCGCCGCGAACGCCCCCACCAGGTCCCGGAACACCGGCATCACCCGGGCGAGCGGGTGCTGTTCACGGTAGGCGTGCAGGTCCGCGTCCCGGAGCTCCACCCGCGCCGAGCACTCCGGGCTCACCCTGGCCCGGGCGCAGCGCCGCCAGGACTTCGCGATCGCGGTCCGCACCGGGGCCACGACCCGCCCCTCCGCCGTGAACACGGCATGGGCCCGGCGCAGCAGCCGCGAGCGCTCCACCGGATCGGCCCCGCCGGGCAAGGCCACTGCCGCCGCGTCACTCGCCATGCATCGCCCCCCATGCCCGTCCCGGATGCCGGTCCCGGATGCCCGTCCCGGATGCCCCCTGCGCCCGGCCTCCTCCCCAACCCGGTCGGGCCCAAACCGGGGCGCGGGGCGGCCCGCCCGGACCCGGCCGAAAGCCGCCCCCGGCCCGGCCCCGGCCCCGGCCCGCCCCCGGCCCCGGCCCCGGCCCCGGCCCCGGTCCCGGTCCCGGTCCGTCGGTCAGGGGTGCTCCGGCTCCGGCGCCTGGCCTGTCGTCGGTTCCGCCGCCGGGTCCGGTCCCAGGACGGCCAAGGCCGTCTCCGGGTCCGGGCCGCCCGGTCCTGCCGGGAGCCAGCGCCCCGCCTCCTTCCGGTACGGCCACCAGCGGCCCTCCTGCCCCAGCCGCAGCTGGGCCTCGCCGCCCGGCAGGGTCCAGCGCGCCCGTACCCGGCGCAGCCCGGCCCCCTCGCCCGGTCCCGCACCGTCCGCCTCGGCCGCCGCCAGCGCAGCCGAGGCCCGGGCCAGGGCGGGCCGGTCCGGGGCCCAGTCCTCCTCCAGTACCGCCAGGGCCGCCGCCCCGCCGAAGCGCCAGGCCCGCACCGCGAGCTCCAGCGCGGCCCGGTCCCGGCCCGAAACCCGCGCCAGGCGGGCCCGTACCCGTACGTCTGAGGTCTCGGCGGCCAGCCGTACCGCATCCTCGGCCACCGACGGCGGGCCGGCCGGCAGCGGGCGGTCCGCATGGCCCGGCGCGAGTGCCTCCGCCAGCAGCCGGTACGCCTCCCCGGCCGCCGACTGCCCCAGGAACTCCACCGCGTCCACATCGAGGTCCGGTTCCGACTCCGTGTCCAGCGGCGGCGGCTGACCCGGCGCGGACGGCAGCTCCGGCAGCGCGGGGAGCGGCGGGAGCCCGTCCCCGGCCGCGAACACGGCCGCGGCCGAAACCCCTTCGCCCACCGGTCCACCTCCCGGTCCGCCCCCCGGTCCGGCCGTGGGTTCCGCCTCCGCGGCGCTGCGCTCCTCCAGCTCGGCCAGCACCTCCCGCTCCGCACGGCCCCGCATCAGCAGCAGTACGAAGGGGTCCCGGTCCAGCAGCCGCGCCACCTGGTAGCAGAGTGCCGCCGTGTGCGGGCAGTGGTCCCACTCCCCGCAGTCGCAGCTCGGCTCCAGACCACCGATGCCCGGCAAGAGGTCCACCCCGGCCGCCGCCGCATCCTCCACCAGCTCGGGCGGCATCTCCCGGTCCAGCAGGGCCGCGATGTGCCCGGCCCGGCCGGCCGCCGTGCCCAGCACCAGGTCCCACTCGGACTCGGTGAAACTCTGCACCAGGACGTCCGTCCGGTGGGCGGTCCCGTCCGGGTCGCGGACCACCGCGGTCAGCCGGCCGGGCCGGACGGACACCGCGCCGACCGCGCCGGAGCGGGCGTACCGGCGCCCGTGCCGCAGCTGTTCGCCGTCGAGCGCGCTGTCCTCCAGCGCGGACAGCCAGGTCCTGCCCCACCAGGTCTGCGCGAAGCCGCGACCGGATGCCGCCGGCAGCGCCGGGAAGATCTTCTCGTGGTCGTCGCCGTGGTTGTGGCGGTCGGCTGTCATCGTTCCGTCCCTCCGTCCCGCTCGGTGCGTCGCAGGGCGACGAGCTCGGCCAGTTCCGCATCCGTCAGTTCGGTCAGCGCCGCCTCGCCCCCGGCCAGTACGGCATCGGCCAGCGCCCGTTTGCGTTCCAGCAGTTCGGCGATCCGGTCCTCCACGGTGCCTTCGGCGATGATCCGGTGGACCTGGACGGGCTGGGTCTGGCCGATCCGGTAGGCGCGGTCGGTGGCCTGTTCCTCCACGGCCGGGTTCCACCAGCGGTCGTAGTGGACGACATGGGAGGCCCGGGTGAGGTTCAGACCGGTGCCCGCCGCCTTGAGGGACAGCAGGAACACCGGGACCTCACCGGACTGGAAGCGGTCGACGAGGTCCTCCCGGCGCGGCACCGGGGTACCGCCGTGCAGCAGCTGGGTCGCGATCCCACGGCCCGCCAGGTGCTTCTCCAGGATCCGGGCCATCGCCACGTACTGGGTGAAGACCAGCACCGAGGCGCCTTCGGCCAGGATCGTGTCCAGCAGTTCGTCGAGGAGTTCCAGCTTTCCCGACCGGCCGCCGCCACCACCGCCACCGCCACCACCCTCCTTCGTGTACTGGGCGGGGTGGTTGCAGATCTGCTTGAGGGAGGTCAGCAGCTTGACGATCAGCCCGCGGCGCTCCATCCCGTCGGCCGCCGAGATCGCGGCGAGGGTCTCGCGGACCACCGCCTCGTACAGCCCGGCCTGCTCGGGGCCGAGCGCGACGGGGTGGTCGGTCTCCGTCTTGGGCGGCAGTTCCGGTGCGATGCCCGGGTCCGACTTGCGTCGGCGCAGCAGGAACGGCCGTACGAGGGCTCCCAGCCGTGCGGTCGCCTGGGGGTCACGGCCCCGCTCGACGGCCTCCGCGTAGCGGCTGCGGAAGGTCCCGAGGCGGCCGAGCAACCCGGGTGTGGTCCAGTCGAGGATCGCCCACAGCTCGGTGAGGTTGTTCTCGACCGGGGTGCCGGTGAGGGCCACCCGCGCCGGGGAGGGCACCGTGCGCAGCGCCCTGGCGGTGCTCGAATGCGGGTTCTTGACGTGCTGCGCCTCGTCGGCGACGACCAGGCCCCAGGGGATGGCGGCGAGGGTGGGGGCGTCCAGCCGCAGCGTGCCGTACGTGGTGAGCACGACGGCATCGCGGGGCAGGCCGGCCAGACTGCGGCCGGAGCCGTGGAAGCGCTGGACGGGGGTGCCCGGGGCGAACCGGGCGAACTCCCGCTGCCAGTTGCCGAGCAGGGAGGCCGGGCAGACGACGAGGGTGGGGCCGGCCGTCGTCGGGTCCTGCTGCCGGTGGAGGTGGAGGGAGATGAGGGTGACGGTCTTGCCGAGGCCCATGTCGTCGGCGAGGCAGCCGCCGAGGCCGAGGGCGGTCATCCGGGCCAGCCAGGCGAGGCCGCGCAGCTGGTAGTCGCGGAGTTCGGCGGCGAGGGCGGCGGGCTGGGCGATCGGCTGCCGAGCGGAGGGCTGCGTACGGGCGGCCGGATCCTCAGGATCCGCGGCGAGTTCGGCGTGCAGCCGGGCCAGCGGGCCGGCCGCGGTGACCGCCACCTCCCGGCCGTCGACCTCGGCCGATCCGGTGAGTACGGCGGCCAGCGCGTCGGCGGCGGTGACCTTGCGGTCCTGGCGGGCGCGGGCCCGGCGGGCTTCGGCCGGGTCGATCAGCACCCACTGGTCGCGCAGCCGTACCAGGGGGCGGTGGGACTCGGCGAGCCGGTCGAGTTCGGCGGGGGTGAGGGCGTCGGCGGAGGCCTGGTCGCCGAGCGAGTGACGCCAGTCGAAGGAGAGCAGGGCGCCGGGGGAGAACAGGCCGGATGCGCCGGTGCGGCCGGCGCGGTCCGGGCCGGTGGACTCGGCCCCGCCGACCACGGCGCGGGCGGTGAGTCCGAGCGCGATGCCGCGGGGCCAGTGCACCTGGACCCCGTCGGCGGCCAGGGCCTGCGCGGCCTCGCCGAGCAGTTCGGTGACCTCCTCGTCGGCGAGTTCGACGGAGCCGGGAACGGCGGCGGTGAGCAGCGGGGTGAGCGGGGCCCACAGGCGGGCCGCCCGGCGGAGCGCGAGCAGTGCGTCCATCCGGGCGCGCGGGGCGAAACCGGCGGCTGCGGCGCCCGAACCGGCCCACACCTCGGCGGCATCGGCGACCACGGCCGGGTCGGAGAGGCTGTGCAGCTGGAGCACGGCACGGAAGCCGGGCGCCTCGGGTCGGCCAGGCCGGTCCGTCAGTTCGAGGCGCAGGGAGATGCGTACGCCGGCATCGTGGCCGGCCGCGACCTCGGCGGCCCAGGAGCGCAGGCCGGGGTACCGGGCCGGCTCGGGCGCGGCGAAAGCCGGTCCGCCTGCTGCGGCCGGGGCGGCGGGGGAGCGGGGGAGCGCGTCGGCGACCGCATCGAGGAAGGCGCGCAGCAGCGGCTCGGCTGCGGGCAGCCGCAGCGTGCCGCCGTCGGCAGGGGCCGGGTCCACCGGGACGCAGCGGGCGGCAGCCGGCATCGCCGCGGCCAGCTCCCGTACGTGTGCGAGGTCCTCGGCGTCCAGCGGGCCGATGCGCCAGGCATCGTGCTCGGTGGGGGACAGGCCGGGCAGCAGTAGCCCGCGGGCGGCGAAGCGCAGCGCGAGCAGGGCGGCGGCACCCCAGAACGCGGCGGGGGACGTGTGGACGGGAGCGCCGTCAGGAGGGCCGGCCGCGGCGCGGGCCCGGGTGAGCAGCGGGAGCGCCTCCGCCACCGGCAGGACGAGAGCGGTCACGGTGGCCCGGCGGAGCTCGGGGGTGACGACGGTCAGTTCTTCGAGGGTTCCGGCCCGGTCGACCGGGCCGGCGACAGGGCCGACCGGGCTGCCCGGGCCGACCGGGCTGTCAGGGCGCCAGAACGCGACCCGGCCGGTGCGGGCGGGGTCGGCGGACAGGAAGACGGTGGAGCAGCGGATGAGGTCGGAGATCTCTGGGAGCACGCATTCCTCAAACTTGACTACCAGGTACAGGGCGGACGACGGTACCCCACCGGACTGCCCGGGCGGGCGCGGCCCGGCCGTGACCCGGGTCACGTTCCCGCCCGTTTACGGCACCGGGAACGGCCGGCCGTACCGGAGCGTTGTAGGGAGTGTTGGCCGACCCGGGAAGACCGACGCAGGGAGAGGTGTCAGGAGATGTCGACAAGCGGGAAGGTTGCCGCCGCCGGAGTGGTGGCCGCCATCGTGCTGTTCTGGACGATCGGGTTCTGGCCGGGGCTGCTGGTCCTGATCGGCGTCCCGACTGCTGCCTATCTGCTGCTGGACTCCTCCCAGCGCCGCCGGCTGAAGCACGTCGCCAGGAACAGGAAGCAGATCGGCCGCTGAAGGCGGCAGGGGACAGGGGGGAAAGCGCATGAGCTCGGCGGTCGTCAGGGCGGTCAGCAGCAACGCGGAGTATTCGTTCACCAAGCCCAACCGGGAGAGCATCACCCTGCTCGCCGGTCTGGGCGTGGCGGGCGACGTCCACGCCGGGGTGACGGTCAGGCACCGTTCCCGGGTGGCCCAGGATCCGACCCAGCCCAACCTGCGGCAGGTCCACCTGATCCACCGCGAACTGTTCGAGGAGGTGGCCGAGTCCGGCTTCGAGGTCGCCCCCGGCCAGCTCGGCGAGAACGTGACCACCGCGGGCATCGACCTCCTCGGCCTGCCCCGCGGCACCGTCCTGCGCCTGGGCGAGGAGGCGGAGGTGGAGGTCACCGGCCTGCGCAACCCGTGCCTGCAGATAGACGGCTTCCAGGACGGCCTGCTCAGGCTCCTGGTCGGCCGGGACGACGAGGGCCGCATCGTCCGCAAGGGCGGGATCATGGGCGTGGTGAAGCACGGCGGGACCATCCGCCCCGGCGACCCCATCACCGTCACCCTGCCGCCCGAACCGCATGAGCCGCTCGACCGCGTCTGATCCGGGCCGCCGGACGGCCTCCCTGGCGTGCGGCCTCCCCGCCGTGCGCGCGGCTTCCCCGCAGGTGCGGGCGGCCTCGCGGCCATGCGGGCGTCAGGACGGCCGTACGGCCACCCGTTCCAGGCCCGCCAGCAGTTCCGGCAGCTCCTCGTCCCGGGGTACCGGAATGACCCCGCTCGGCTCCTCGTCCAGCAGCACGAAGGCGACATCGTCGGTGCGGGCGACGAGCGACCACCCCGGGCCGTCCACCCGCAGCATCCGCGCATCCTCGCCCGCGAAGGACGACCGCACCCGCCCGGGCGGCGGCGGGGTCTCCGTGTAGCCGCGTGCCTCCGCCAGCACCCGGGCCAGCCCCGGGTGCACCACCGGAGCCTCCCCGTCCGCCTCGAACCGCTCCCGCCAGTCCCCCCATTGCAGGGCGATCTGGTCCGCGCCCATCCGGCGCTGCGCCGACCCCCACACCCCGGCCGACGGCGGTGCCAGCGGCACCCGCCCGGTGCCGTCCGCGCCCTGCTCCGGGTCGTGCGGTTCCGGTACGCCCGGCGCCGCGACCGCGAGCTCCAGCGGCCAGCCGGCCAGCGAGACCACGATGGTGCGCTCGTCCGGCGAGAGGTCGTACTCCATCCCGCAGTCCCAGGAGGCGATCGCCGTCGCGACGAGCGAGACGTCGTCGATGACCACGGTCCAGCGGGCGCCGTCCTCGTCCTGGCCGAGCACCAGCCCGTACCCGTCCGGCACCGGCCGGACGCCGAGCAGCGCGCACGCCTGCGGATAGTCGTCGCCCAGGATGCTGGGGAACTGGGCGGGGGTCAGCAGTACGGCGGTCAGCACGTACAGCGAGCCGTCGTCCGCTGCTCCCCCACCCGCGCCGCCGGACCCCGCAGCTTCCTCGGACTCCTCGGACACATCGCCTCCCGGTCGTTCTCTCGTCGGCGCACCCTAACCAGCGGGTAACCCGCACGTCGAGAGCGCGCGAGAGGCGATTTTCAAGGCCGCTGCCTGCACGTAGAGTTGGCCCTCCGCCACAGAAAGGCAGACCCCGGTGCAGCGTTACGACCGGCTGAAGGAAATCCTCCGCCTCGACCCCGACCAGGATTTCCTCACCATCTACCGGCTCACCGCCACCTACGAGTTCCCCTGGGACTTCACCCGCGCCCTGGAGCTCGCCCTCTACCGCACCTACGCCGTCCCGAGCATCGGGCGCCTGCTCGCCGAGACCGCGGAGTTCACCGACCGCCCGCAGCGCCGCTACGACGACACCGCGCTGCTCCTGGACGCGGTGGTGGAGCACGGCTACGAGAGCGACACCGGGCGCACCGCGATCCGCCGCATCAACCAGATGCACCGCAGCTACGACATCAGCAACGAGGACATGCGCTACGTCCTGTGCACGTTCGTGGTGATTCCCAAGCGGTGGCTGGAGGCGTACGGCTGGCGTGCGCTCACCGCCCACGAATGCCGGGCCGCCGCCAACTACTACGCAACCCTCGGCCGCCATATGGGCATCAAGGACATTCCGGCCTCCTACGAGGAGTTCGAAAGCACCCTGGATGCCTACGAAAAGGAACACTTCGGCTGGGACGAGGGTGGCCGCCAGGTCGCCGATGCCACCCTGGACCTGATGGCCTCCTGGTACCCCGCCCCGCTCGCCCCGCTGTTGCGCAGCGCGAGCCTGGCCCTCCTGGACGAGCCGCTGCTGCACGCCTTCCGGTACGAGCAGCCCGGCCCGGCCGTACGGAAGCTGGTCCGGGGAGCGCTCCGGCTGCGCGGCCGGGCGGTGCGGCTGCTGCCCCCGCGCAGTGCCCCGCACTACGCCCGCCAGAACCCGGAGATCAAGAGCTACCCCGGCGGCTACGACGTGGGTGAGCTCGGTACCCACCCGGTTCCCGGCAGCGGGGGCTGTCCGGTTCCGCACCAGCGCCGGGCCGAGGGCGCCGACGCGCAGCCCGGCGGCCCGGGCAGCTGACACCGGCCGGGCGGCGGTCCGGGCAGCCGGCGCCCGCCGCGGTCCGGGGGCAGCCGTGGTCGCCCGCCGCGGTCCGGCGGCAGCCGCGTCGGCTCAGGCCGCCCGTACCGCCACGGCCAGGAACCGGGCGTCCTCGTCGGCGTACGAGGTCATCTCCCAGCCCGAACCGGCCAGCAGCGGACCGAGGTTGTGCTCGGCCCGCAGATCGTCCGGGGTGAGCTCCCGGCCGTGCCGGGCCGCCAGTGCGGCTCGCCCGATCGGGTGAAACAGGGCCAGCCGGCCGCCCGGCCGGACCACCCGCGCCAGCTCGCGCAGGTTCCCCGCCGGATCGGGCAGGTGCGCGATCAGCCCGGCGCCGAACACGGCGTCCAGACAGCCGTCGCGCAACGGCAGCCGGGCGACGTCGGCGAGCAGCAGCGCCCCCTCGGCGTCCCGCCCGGCGCGCACCGCGGCGGCCAGCATCTCCGGGGTCAGGTCCGCCCCGATCACGGTCCCGGCGGGACCGACGGCCGCCCGCAGCGCGGACAGCGCCCGGCCGGTGCCACAGCCGGCGTCCAGCACCCGGTCCCCGGGCCGCAGCCCGAACTCCGCCACGGCGGTGGCGAAGGCGGGGCCGTCCCCGGGGAACTTGCGGTCCCAGTCCGCGGCCCGGGCTCCGAAGAACTCACGTACGTGTGTCTGGTCGTCGCTCATACAGGCCATGATGCCGCCCCGCGCCACCTCTGCGGACCGTGCGCAGAGAGACACCCGGTGTGATCGAACGCGAACGTATCTCTGTCATATTCCAGCAGTTCCAGCAGCTTTCGAAATGCGCCCCTTGTTCGCGCCCTCACCCGGACTAGCGTCCGTTGGCCATGGGACACCTGGACCACGCAGCCTATGGCTGGCTGACACCCGCCCTCTCCTATGTGATGGCATCGATCGGCGCGGCCCTCGGGCTGCGCTGCACCGTCCGCGCGCTCGCCGCCACCGGACGCTCCCGCCGCAACTGGCTGATCACCGCGGCCTCCGCCATCGGCACCGGCATCTGGACCATGCACTTCGTGGCCATGCTCGGCTTCAGCGTCACCGGCACCCGGATCCACTACAACGTGCCGCTGACCATCCTCAGTCTGCTCGTCGCCATGACCGTGGTCGGCGCCGGAGTCTTCGCCGTGGGCTACGGCAAGGACCGCGGCCGGGCGCTCGTCCTCGGCGGCCTCACCACCGGCCTCGGCGTGGCCAGCATGCACTACCTGGGCATGGCAGCCCTCCGCCTGCACGGCCGCATCTCCTACGACCCGCTCACCGTGGGCATCTCCGTCGCCATCGCGGTGGTCGCCGCCACCGCAGCCCTCTGGGCCGCGCTCAACATCAAGTCCCCGCTGGCCGTCGCCGTCGCCTCCCTGGTCATGGGAGCCGCGGTGAGCAGCATGCACTACACCGGGATGATGGCCGTCGGCGTCACCGTCACGCCCTCCGACGCGGCCCTGCCCGGCGCCACCGCCATGCAGTTCATCTTCCCCCTCGCCGTCGGCCTCGGCTCCTATCTCTTCATCACCGCCGCCTTCGTCGCCCTTTCCCCGACCGCCGACGAACGCGCAGCCTCCGCCCACGCCCGCCGCCTCGGCGAAGGCGCCACCGCCCACTAGGGGCCCCGGCCCCGACTCTCCCGCAGAACCCCGTAAAACCCAGCAGAACCCGCACCCGGAACGAGGAACCCATGCGCACATCCCGCAGGAGACCGGCCGACCCGGTGCCCCGGCCGCCCGCGCCCCCGGCCCGGGGCCGCCGGGCCCACGCCGGACTGCCCGCCGAGGAGCCCGCCCCCGAGTACGACCCCGAGCCCGCCCCCGAACGACGGCAGACGGCGGGCCTCCGTACCGCCCGCAGGCCGCCCGTGTTCGCGCGGCCCCGCACCGTCCGCGCGAAGATCGTCGCCCTGCTGATGGTCCCGGTGGTCTCCCTCCTCACCCTCTGGGCCTTCGCCACCGTCAGCACCGCCCAGGACATCGCCCGGCTCAGCCGCATCCAGCGCATCGACACGGAACTCCGCATCCCGCTCGGCCGTGCCGTCGCCGAACTCCAGGCGGAACGCCGTGCGGCCGTCCGCGTCCTGGCCGACCCCGGTACGGAACCCACCGCCTCCTTCGAACAGCAGGGCCGCGACACCGACACCGCCGTCCGGCGGCTGCGCCTCGGGGGCGGCCACACCGTCGCCGACGCCGGCGACTATTCGGCCGAGACCGCCACCCGCCTGCGCGCCTTCGTCGAGGCCGCCGAAGCCCTCGGCTCCGCCCGTACCGACATCGGCGCCCGCCGGGCCACCCCAATCACGGCCTACGAGACCTACACCCGGGTCATCGAAGCCGCGCTCACCGCCGGCGGCGCCCTCACCGGAATCCCCGGCGCAGACCTCGGCGCCGACGGCCGCGTCCTCCTCGAATTCGCCCGGGCCGGCGAACTCCTGGCCCGGGAGGACGCCCTGCTCGCCACCCCCGGCCAGCGCACCGCTGAAACGCTTCGCCATCTGACCGGCACCGTCGAAACCCGCCGCGCCCTCACCGAAGCCGTCGCCCGCGACCTGCCTGCCGCCGAAGCGGCATCCTGGCGGACCACCGTCACCGGCGCCGGCTACGCCGACCTCACCGCGGCCGAGGACCGTGCGCTCGCCGCCGGTACCGGACGCGATGCCCAGGGTGCCCCGGCCGGCTGGGAACCGGCCTACACCGCCGTCGCCCAGGCCATGGCAGACCTGACAACCGCCGCCCACGACCACGCCGCCGACCGCGCCGACCCCTTCGCCGAGGGCGCCCTCAGCCCGGCCGGGGCCGCCGTCCTGCTCGGCCTCGCGGCCGTCGCCGCCTCCCTCGTCATCTCCGTACGGATCGGCCGGGCCCTGGTCATCGAGCTCGTGTCACTGCGCAACGGCGCCCTGGAGATCGCCCACCGCAAACTCCCGCACGCCATGGAACGCCTCCGGGCCGGCGAGGACATCGACGTCCTCGCCGAAACCCCGGCCCCGGCCCCCGCAGAGGACGAGATCGCCCAGGTCGGCGAGGCGCTCTCCACCGTGCACCGGGCCGCCCTCTCCGCTGCCGTCGAACGCGCCGAACTCGCCAGCGGGATCTCCGGGGTGTTCGTCAACCTCGCCCGCCGCAGCCAGGTCCTCGTCCACCGCCAGCTCACCCTGCTCGACTCCATGGAACGCCGCGCCGACGACCCCGGCGAACTCGGCGACCTCTTCCGGCTCGACCACCTCACCACCCGCATGCGCCGCCACGCGGAAAGCCTGATCATCCTGTCCGGGGCCGCCCCCGGCCGCGCCTGGCGGATGCCGGTCCCGCTCACCACCGTCGTCCGTGCCGCCGTCTCCGAGATCGAGGACTACCCGCGCGTCGAGGTCAGCCGGCTCGCCGAAGCGGCCGTCGTCGGTGCCGCCGTCGCCGACCTCACCCACCTGCTCGCCGAACTCATCGAGAACGCCACCCAGTTCTCCCCGCCCCACACCAAAGTCCGGGTCACCGGCGAGCCGGTGGGCACCGGATACGCCCTCGAAGTGGAGGACCGCGGACTGGGCATGGGCCGCGACACCCTCGCCGACGCCAACCGCCGCATCGAACAGTCCGAGGCGCTCGACCTCTTCGACAGCGACCGGCTCGGTCTGTTCGTGGTCAGCCGGCTCGCCGCCCGCCACGCCATCCGGGTCCACCTGCGCACCTCGCCGTACGGGGGCACCACCGCCGTGGTGCTGTTGCCCAACTCCCTGCTCCAGGCCGCCCTCCCGGCAGGCCGGCCCGCGCCGGAAGCCGCCGCTTCGGAACCGGAACCGGAACTGGAACCGGAACTGGCCGTCCTGGAACGGGCCGCCCGGTCCGGCGTACCGGAATCCGTCCGCGGTGCCACGCCGCCCCTGCCGCCGCCACGCGCGATACGGGAACCCGTACGCGCCGCCGGCCCGCCCCGGCCCCGACCGGAACCAGCAGTTGAACCGGAACCCGAGGGTGAACCCGGCCCCGGGCCGGCCGCGGGCCCGGCACCGGAGCGGTCGCCCGCACTCCGGCCCGCGGGCGGCGCCCCGGTGACCACCCTCCGGTTGCGCGGTCCCGCCGGCCCGGCCTCCCCCCGTACCGGACCCACCGCCAGGACCACCGCCCCCGCCACCCCCCTCGCCGAGGTCACCGAACTGCCCCGGCGGGTCCGGCAGGCCAGCCTCGTCCCCCAGCTGCGCGAGGTCCCCGACCGGTCCGCCGCCCCGGCCGGCCCCCGTACCCCGCAGGACCCGCCCGGCCGCAGCCCCGAAGAGGTCCGCGACCGGATGACGGCCTACCGGGCGGGCTGGACCCGCGGCACCGAGGACGCCACGACGCACGCACACAGCAGCGAAGGAGAACAGCCGTGATCGAACACCGCAGGATCGACCTCGAAGGCACCACCCGCCGCGGGGGCGAACTGGACTGGCTGCTGGACGACCTGGTCCACCGGGTCCGCGAGGTCCGGCACGCCGTCGTCCTGTCCAACGACGGCCTGGCCGTCGGATCCTCCAGCGCGCTCAGCCGCGAGGACGCAGAACACCTGGCCGCCGTCGCCTCCGGGTTCCACAGCCTCGCCAAGGGCGCCGGACGGCACTTCCACGCCGGGGGCGTCCGCCAGACCATGGTCGAGATGGACGAGGGCTTCCTGTTCGTCGCCGCGGCGGGCGACGGCTCCTGCCTCGCCGTGCTCAGCTCGGCATCGGCCGACATCGGGCTGATCGCCTATGAGATGGCGCGCCTGGTCAAACGGGTCGGCGAGCACCTGTACACCCCGCCGCGGTTCGCGGCGCACCCCCCGACCGCGGGCTGAGGACGGACCGGAACATGAACGGCCAGTGGTACGACGCCGACGCGGGCCCGCTCGTCCGTCCGTACGCCGTGACCGGCGGGCGCACCAAACCCGGACCCCACGGGGTCCGGTTCGACCTGATCGCACTGGTCGCCGTCGACCCCGGCGGCGCCGGCTCCGACGAGTCGCTGCTCGGCCCCGAACACCGGGCTCTGCTCGGCCTCTGCCGTGCCGAAACCCAGTCGGTCGCCGAACTCGCCGCCGACGCCGACCTGCCCGTCGGTGTCGTCCGCGTACTGCTCGGCGACCTGCTCGAAGCCGGTCACGTCCGGGTCAGTCGCCCCGTACCGCCGGCCCAGCTGCCGGACGAGCGGATTCTCCGTGAAGTCATCGAGGGATTGCGAGCACTGTGATGGCACCCGAACCCCCCGGGACGGGCGACGGCGAACTGGCCGCCCTCGCCCTGAAGATCCTGGTGGCCGGCGGATTCGGCGTCGGCAAGACCACCCTCGTCGGCGCGGTCAGCGAGATCAGGCCGCTGCGCACCGAGGAACTGCTCAGTGAGGCGGGCGAACTGGTCGATGACACCGGCGGCGTGGACCACAAGACCACCACGACGGTCGCCATGGACTTCGGCCGCATCACCATCCGCTCCGGCCTGTCCCTCTACCTGTTCGGCACCCCGGGCCAGGACCGTTTCTGGTTCCTCTGGGACGAACTCTCCCAGGGCGCCCTGGGAGCGGTGGTCCTCGCCGACACCCGACGGCTGGAGGACTGCTTCCCGGCCGTCGACTACTTCGAACACCGGCGCATCCCCTTCGTGGTCGCCGTCAACTGCTTCCCCGGGGCCCGCGG
Organism: Streptomyces venezuelae; assembly: GCF_008642295.1. GTDB lineage: Bacteria > Actinomycetota > Actinomycetes > Streptomycetales > Streptomycetaceae > Streptomyces > Streptomyces venezuelae_C. The sequence goes on from NZ_CP029190.1 coordinate 6,751,199, forward strand.
CTACGGTGCCCACGAGGTGTCCCGCGCGCTCGACCTCGACCAGGGAACCCCGGTGGTCCTGTGCGATGCCCGGGACAAGGACTCCGGCAAGGAGGTGCTGATCCGCCTGGTCGAATACGCGGGCCGCGTCCACACGGCCCGCCTCCTCGACTCCGTCGCCCCGCAGACCGACCCTGCTTAGGGGGTACGGCGGCGCGGGGACGGCGGATCGGGGATGGCGAACCCGCCCCGGGACCCGGGGCGTTGTCGGAGACGGGCCGTAGTCTTCGGTCATGGACCACGTCACCCTCTTCCTCGTGGCGCTGCCCGTCACGGTGGCCGTGTACGGGGCGCTGGGTGCCCTGCACCTGCGGCGCCTGCGCAGCCGGCGCCGGGTCGAAGCGGAGCTCGCGGCCCGTGGCGTCGACCCGTACTACGCGGCGGGCGAGACCGGCGAGGTGGCGCCGGCCGCGGCGGCCGAGCTGCTGCTCGCCGGGCTGTTGGAGATCGACAACCACTGCGTGCTCCGCCTCACGGAGGCGGGCGTCGCAGCCGCAGCCGCTGCCGGTGGCAGTGGTGGTGGCGGTGGAGCGGACGGGGTGGTGGCCGGACACCCGGTGCCCGCCGCCCTTCTGGAGGCCGTGCGGCGGCGGCACCCCAAACCCGTCCCGCTCGGCCGGATCGTGCAGCGCGACGCGGAATTCGGCGAGCGAATACGCGCCTTCCGGGCGGAGCAGGAGGCGCAGCTGCCGCCCCGGCCCGGCAGGAGCGGGGGCGGGGGCGGTTCGGGCTGCCTCAACTGCCTGGGCGTCCTGCTGATCGGTGCTCTGATCGGCTTCGTGGCCTTCATGGTGCCGGCCGTGCTGAGCTCGGTACCCGAGGGCGGCACCGAATGGGCGGCTGCGACGGGCACCGCCCTGGCGATCGCGCTGATCGGATCCGCGCAAACGGTCTGGGAGCGGCTGCCGTTTCCCTCCGATCCCGACCCGGTGGGTGCGTACTGCCGCCTGCAGCAACGGCACCCCGCGCTCACCGCCCTGGACGAGCGGAGCCACCGGCGCCTGGATCGGAGCCTGTTCCTGGGCCGCCGCCTGCCCCGCAGTCCGGCGCCCCGCCGACCGGGGCAGCCGTGGCCGGTCCGCCTGCGCTCCCGCCTCCGTTCCCGCCTGCGCCGCTCGAACCGGCCCCGATCGCCCCGGTCACAGCACCGGTAGTGCGGTGTCATGTGGTGTCCGGTGGTGCGTGCCCGGGCGCCTACTCGGCCACCCCAGACTCGGAGACCACCTTCTCGATGCGGACCCGGACCAGCAGTTCACCCGGAACCGCATTGCGGCGCCCATACGCCTCCGCCTGCTCCGCCCCCATGTACCGGCCGGCGATCCGGCTCGCCCACCGCAGCATCTCCTCCGGGTCGGCGTCATGGTCGCGGATCTCCGCGTGGCCCTGCAGCACGACGTACGAGAACGGCGGCCGGTCGTCGTCCACGCACAGGGCGACCCTGCCGTCCCGGATCAGATTCCGGCCCTTCACCGTCTCCTTCCCCGTGGTGAACAGGAAGGAATCACCGTCCAGGACGAACCACACCGGCGCGGTGTGCGGGCTGCCGTCCGCCCGGACCGTCGCCAGCTTGCCGGTCCGGGTGGAGTGCGAGACGAACCCCCGCCATTCCTCTTCAGTCATCTTCTTCGCCATGAGGACATCCTCCTTGCCGGAAAGCCCCTGGTGGGGAAGGCTGGCGGAACGACGGCGCGGGACGACGCGGGGCGGGAACACCGCGTGAACGGGGAGGGGACTCATATGGCACTGGACAAGCAGCTCGACTGGCTGCTGGACGACCTGACACGCAGGGTCCAGCAGGTCCGGCACGCGGTCGTGCTCTCCAACGACGGGCTGGTCACCGGCGCGAGCGCCGGTCTGGCCCGGGAGGACGCGGAGCACCTGGCCGCCGTTTCGGCCGGCCTGCAGAGCCTGGCGAAGGGCTCGGGACGGCACTTCCGGGCCGGTGAGGTCCGGCAGACCATGGTCGAGTACGACGAGGGCGTGCTCTTCGTCATGGGCGCCGGCGCCGGCAGCTGCCTGTGCGTCCTCAGCGCCGCCGAATCCGACATCGGCCAGGTCGCGTACGAGATGACCCTGCTGGTGAACCGGGTCGGGGAACACCTGGGAGTCGCGGAGCGGCGCACCACCGGCGGCTGAGCGGAGCCCGAAGGCGCGGCTCAGGCCGGTTCAGGCGCGGCTCAGGGCGGTTCAGGGTGCGGTCGGGGCGGCGAGGAGTTCGGCGAACCGGGCCGGATCGATGTTGCCGCCGCTGACCAGGACGCCCACGCGGCGGCCGTGCAGCGCCTCCGCATGGGTGCGCAGCGCGGCCAGCCCCAGACAGCCGGTGGGCTCCACGATCAGCTTCATGTACATGGCGAACATCCGCATGGCCTCCACCAGTCCTGCGTCCTCGGCCGTGACGACCTCCGGCGCCGCGGCCCGCAGGATCCTGAAGTTCAGTGCGCCGATGTGGGTGACCTGGGCGCCGTCCGCGATGGTGTGCGGCGTCGGGATGTGCACGATCCGGCCCTCGCGCAGGGACTGCTGGGCGTCGTTGCCCGCCGCCGGTTCCACGCCGTACAGCCGGCAGCCGGGAGCCAGCGCGCCCGCCGCGAGCACGGTGCCGGAGAGCAGGCCCCCGCCGCCCAGCGGTACGAACAGCGCGTCCAGCGGGCCCGTTTCCTCGAAGAGCTCCATGGCCGCGGTGCCCTGCCCGGCCACCACGTCGGGGTGGTCGTACGGCGGCACCAGGGTCAGGCCGTGCCGCTCCACCAGCGCTGCTCCGATGGCCTCCCGGTCCTCGCCGTACCGGTCGTACGTCACCACCCGGCCGCCGTACCCCTGGGTGGCGGCCACCTTCACGGCCGGGGCGTCCCGCGGCATCACGATCGTCGCCGGAATGCCGAGGATGCGGGCGGAGAGCGCGACCGCCTGCGCGTGGTTGCCGGAGGAGTAGGCGACCACGCCCGCGCGGCGCTGCTCCGGAGTGAAGCGCGACAGGGCGTTGAAGGCCCCGCGGAACTTGAACGCCCCCATGCGCTGCAGGTTCTCGCACTTGAACAGCACCTGGACGCCCAGCTCCCGGTCGATCATCCGGGATCGCAGGACCGGTGTGCGGTGGGCATGGCCGGAGATCCGGGCGGCGGCTTCGGAGACGTCCTCGAAGGTGGGCAGGGGGGTCGTCATGAGCGCCAGGATAGGCATCCCCGTCGACAGCCCCGGTTATCCACAGGGCTCGCGGGGTGTTGTCGCAGCGGGTTACGTTCTTCACGCAGAGTAATCGACGTCATCGATGGCGTGGAGTGCGGCAAGGGGGAGGACCGGCATGCGGACGAGTGAGGACACCATGGTGGGCGGCGCCCGGGCGGCGGGCGAACTGGGTTTGAGGCGGGGTGAGTTCGCCTGGGCGGTGCAGCTCGGAATCGTCCGGGCCGGACCGTCCGGACCGCCCGGACTCTCCGGACCGCCCGGTCAGGCCAGGACGACCCGGTTCGCCCGGAAGGAGCTCGACCGGATCAGGTCGGGGCAGGGATTCCCGGAGTCCCTGCGGGAGCAGATCAGAACGCTGACGGCGGCCGGCGCGGCCGAACTGCTCGCTGTCAGCCCCGGCCGGTTCACCCGGCTCGCGCGCTGCGGCCATGTGACACCGGTCGGCTATCGGATCAACCGCTACCGGGCCGTGGTGTGGCTCTACCTCGCCGCGGACCTCAAGGAGTTCGCCGCTCGCCGGCCCGACCTGCTGAGCGGTGCCGCCCCCGACGAGGACCGGGAGCGGCTGGCCGCCCGGGAGGACCAGAGGCCGCGCCGGTGGCGGGGCCGGCATGTCGGGCTGTTGCTGAGACGAACCGCCGATCCCTGGGAGCGCGCGGCGGTGCTCGCGTCCGTCCTCCCCGGTGAGCAGCTGGACGAAGCCGTGCCCGATCCGGCAGAGCGGACCCGGCTCGCCGGGCTCGCGCCGCCACCGCCGTACGGGCATCCGCACCACCCGGCCGCCGTCGCCGTGGCGAACCGCCTGCTGCACGCGGAACAGGAGGAAGAGATCCTCTGGTACCGGACCAGCCTCGACTTCGCCCTCACCGGGGCGCGTGCTCAGTCGAAGACGACGGGGGAGAGGGGGCCGACATAGACCCAGGCACCGCCCTCCCGGGCAAAGCTGCTGTGTTCGTGCAGCGAACCGGCATGCCGGCCCTCCCGGTAGTGCGCCCGGAACTCCACCGCGCCCTCTGTCTCGAACATCCCGCCGCGCTCGGTCCCCAGAATCTCCAGCCGCTCCCAGCGCTGCCCGGGATCCAGGTCCAGCACGGCCGGCCGGGTGGAGGAATGCCAGGACCGCAGCAGGTAGGCGGTGTCCCCGACGGCGAAGGCGCTGAACCGGGAACGCATCAACAGCTCGGCGGTGGGCGCCTGCTGGGCTCCGGAGTGGAAACGGCCGCAGCAGTCCGGGTAGGCGGCGGGCAGCCCACAGGGGCAGGGGAGCGGGGTGGGCACGGCGGGATCAGCCCTTCGGGGAGGCGTACGGACGGAACAGGCCCTCCTGGACCACAGACACCAGCAGCCGGCCCTCGAGGTCGTAGATCCGGCCGCGGGCCAGGCCACGGCCGCCATGGGCGACGGGCGACTCCTGGTCGTACAGGAACCACTCGTCGGCCCGGAAGGGCCGGTGGAACCACATGGCGTGATCGAGGCTCGCCATGTCGAACCCGCGGACCCCCCACAGCGGTTCCACGGGGATGCGCACGGCATCGAGGAGGGTCATGTCACTGGCATAGGTGAGGGCACAGGTGTGCACCAGCGGGTCGTCGCCCAGCGGGCCGACCGCGCGCATCCACACCGCGCTGCGCGGATCGGCGTCCTTGAGCTCCTCGGGAGTCCAGCGCAACCGGTCCACATAGCGGATGTCGAACGGCTGGCGGCGCGCCATCCGCTCCAGTGCCTCGGGCAGCGCGCCCAGGTGCTCGCGGATCTCGTCCGCGACCTTGGGGAGCGTCTCCGGGCGCGGAAAGTCCAGACGAGGAGGCAGCTGGTGCTCGATGCTGCCCTCCTCCGGCTGATGGAAGGAGGCGGTGAGATTGAAGATCGTACGGCCCTGCTGGACCGCGGTGACCCGGCGCGTGGTGAAGGAACGCCCGTCCCGGACCCGCTCCACCTGGTACACGATGGGCACCCCGGGAATGCCGGGGCGCAGGAAGTACGCGTGCAGCGAGTGCACCGGCCGGTCGCCCTCGGTGGTGCGGCCCGCCGCCACCAGGGCCTGGCCGGCCACCTGGCCGCCGAACACCCGCTGCAGCGACTCCTGCGGGCTGAGACCGCGGAAGATGTTGACCTCGATCTGCTCCAGGTCGAGCAGATCGACGAGTCTCTCGGCGGGGTTCGTCATCAGAGCATCTCCACTGCTGTCGGTTGCGGCGGTCCGGGGGCGGTCAGAGCTGGCCGACCGAGGTGACCCGGACCACTGCCCGGCCCTCCTCGTCGGAGGCCGCGAGATCGACCTCGGCACTGATGCCCCAGTCATGATCCCCGTTCGGGTCGGCGAACGTCTGCCGAACCCGCCACAGACCGTGCGCCGGATCCTCCTCGATCATCAGCAGCTTCGGGCCGCGGGCGTCCGGACCGGTGCCCAGATCCTCGTACTCGTCCCAGTAGGCGTCCATCGCCTCGCCCCAGGCGTCGGCGTCCCAGCCGGATTCCCCGTCCAGCTCGCCGAGCTCCTCGACGTGGTCCAGCGCCGCCAGCTCCACCCGCCGGAACATGGCGTTGCGGACCAGCACCCGGAAGGCGCGCGCATTCGCGGTGACGGGCTTGACCTGGTCGGCCTTCTCCTGCGCCTGCTCCGCCGTCTCGATCTCCGGGTTGGCCAGCTGCTCCCACTCGTCGAGCAGGCTGGAGTCCACCTGGCGCACCATCTCGCCCAGCCACTCGATCAGGTCCACCAGATCCTCGGACTTGAGGTCGTCCGGGATGGTGTGGTCCAGCGCCTTGTACGCACTCGCCAGGTAGCGCAGCACGATGCCCTCGGTGCGGGCCAGTTCGTAGAAGGAGGTGAACTCGGTGAAGGACAGCGCCCGCTCGAACATGTCCCGGATGATCGACTTCGGCGAGACCGGGTGGTCTCCGACCCACGGGTGGCTCTTGCGGTACACGCCGTAGGCGTGCAGCAGGAGCTCCTCCAGCGGCTTGGGATAGGTGACCTCCTGCAGCCGCTCCATCCGCTCCTCGTACTCGATCCCGTCCGCCTTCATCGCGCCGACGGCCTCGCCCCGCGCCTTGTTCTGCTGGGCGGCCAGGATCTGGCGAGGGTCGTCGAGGGTGGACTCGACCACGGACACCATGTCCAGCGCGTAGGAAGGCGACTCGGGGTCGAGCAGGTCGAAGGAGGCCAGCGCGAAGGTGGACAGCGGCTGGTTGAGGGCGAAGTCCTGCTGGAGGTCGACGGTGAGCCGGATGGTCCGGCCCTCCGCGTCCGGGGTGTCCAGCTGCTCCACCACGCCGCCGTCCAGCAGCGAGCGGTAGATGGCGATGGCCCGGCGGATGTGCCGCAGCTGGTTCTTGCGCGGCTCGTGGTTGTCCTCCAGGAGCCGGCGCATGGCCTCGAAGGCGTTGCCGGGCCGCGCGATCACCGACAGCAGCATGATGTTGGTGACCTTGAACCGGGAGGTGAGCGGCTCCGGTTCGGATCCGATGAGCTTCTCGAAGGTGGTGTCGGACCAGGCGACGAAGCCCTCGGGGGCCTTCTTGCGGACCACCTTGCGGCGCTTCTTCGGGTCGTCGCCCGCCTTCGCCAGCGCCTTCTCGTTCTCGATCACATGCTCCGGCGCCTGCGCCACCACGAAGCCCGCCGTGTCGAAGCCCGCCCGCCCGGCCCGGCCGGCGATCTGGTGGAACTCGCGGGCGCGCAGCGTCCGCACCCGGGTGCCGTCGTACTTGGTGAGCGCCGTGAACAGCACGGTGCGGATCGGGACGTTGACACCCACACCCAGGGTGTCGGTGCCGCAGATCACCTTCAGCAGCCCGGCCTGGGCCAGCTTCTCCACCAGCCGCCGGTACTTGGGCAGCATGCCCGCGTGGTGCACGCCGATCCCGTGCCGCACGTAGCGGGAGAGGTTCTTGCCGAACTTGGTGGTGAAGCGGAAATTGCCGATCAGCTCGGCGATCCGGTCCTTCTCCTCGCGCGAGCACATGTTGATGCTCATCAGCGACTGGGCCCGCTCCACCGCCTGGGCCTGGGTGAAGTGCACGATGTAGACCGGGGCCTGCTTGGTCTGCAGCAGCTCGGTGAGGGTGTCGGTGATCGGGGTGGTGACGTACTCGTAGGACAGCGGGACCGGCCGGGTCGCCGAGCGGACCACCGAGGTGGGCCAGCCGGTGCGCCGGGTCAGGTCCGCCTCGAACCGGGACACGTCGCCGAGGGTCGCCGACATCAGCACGAACTGTGCCTGGGGGAGCTCCAGCAGCGGAATCTGCCAGGCCCAGCCCCGGTCCGGCTCCGCATAGAAGTGGAACTCGTCCATCACGACCTGGCCGATGTCGGCATCCTTGCCATCGCGCAGCGCGATCGAGGCCAGCACCTCGGCGGTGCAGCAGATCACCGGGGCGTCCGCGTTGACGGAAGCGTCACCGGTCAGCATGCCGACGTTCTCGGTACCGAACAGCTTGCACAGGTCGAAGAACTTCTCCGACACCAGCGCCTTGATCGGCGCGGTGTAGAAGGTGACCTTGTCCTGGGCCAGCGCGGTGAAGTGCGCACCCGCGGCCACCAGGCTCTTTCCGGAGCCCGTCGGAGTGGAAAGGATCACATTCGCGCCGGAGACCACCTCGATCAGCGCCTCCTCCTGAGCCGGGTACAGGGCGATGCCCTGGCCCTCCGCCCACGAGGAGAAAGCCTCGAAGAGGGCATCGGGGTCGGCATTCGGCGGAAGCTGATCAATGAGGGTCACGCCCCCATCTTGCCTGGCTTCCGCCCCGAAGAGGGAACCGGCGGCCGAAAGAAGATCACCGCCGGTACTCTGGGCCGTCGACGATCAACCACAGACTGGGGCGGGAACGAGCATGATGGGTCCGGCGCACTCACTGTCCGGGGCGGCAGCCTGGCTGGGGGTGGGGGCGGCGACCGCAGCCGCGGGACACCCCATGCCCTGGCCGGTCCTGGTGGTAGGCGCACTGATCTGCGCCGGTGCAGCCCTCGCACCCGACCTCGACCACAAGTCCGCGACCATCTCGCGCGCCTTCGGACCGCTCTCCCGCGGGCTCTGCGAGGTCGTCGACAAGATCTCCTACTCCGTCTACAAGGCCACCCGCTCGCCGCGCGACGCGCGCCGGTCCGGCGGCCACCGGACGCTGACCCACACCTGGCTGTGGGCGGTCCTCATCGGAGCGGGCGCCTCGGCGCTGGCGATCAGCGCCGACCGGTGGGGAGTACTCGTCCTGCTCTTCATCCACCTGGTGCTGGCCGTCGAGGGCCTGCTGTGGCGGGCCGCCCGGATGTCCAGCGACATCCTGGTCTGGCTGCTGGGCGCCACCAGCGCGTGGATACTCGCAGGAGTCCTCGACCAGCCCGGCAACGGCTCGGACTGGCTGTTCGGCCCCGGCCAGGAGTACCTCTGGCTGGGACTGCCGATCATGCTCGGTGCCCTGGTCCACGACATCGGCGACGCCCTGACCGTCTCCGGCTGCCCGGTCCTGTGGCCCATCCCGATAGCGGGCAAGCGCTGGTACCCCGTCGGCCCGCCCAAGGGCATGCGCTTCCGGGCCGGCAGCTGGGTCGAGCTCAAGGTCCTGATGCCGGTGTTCATGCTGCTCGGCGGGGTCGGCGGCGCCTCCGCCCTCGGCTTCATCTGACCGCGAAGGGCCCGCACCCCTCCCGGGGTGCGGGCCCGCCGAAGCCCACCGGGGCCGGACCGGACGGCTCAGCCGTGCCAGGACCGCCACAGCGCCGCGTACGCGCCGTCCGCCGCCACGAGTTCGTCATGGCTGCCCAGCTCGCTGATCCGCCCGTTCTCGACCACCGCGATCACATCGGCGTCGTGCGCGGTGTGCAGCCGGTGCGCGATCGCGATGACCGTGCGCCCGTCCAGCACCCCGGCCAGCGACCGCTCCAGATGGCGGGCCGCCCGCGGATCCAGCAGCGAGGTGGCCTCGTCCAGCACCAGCGTGTGCGGATCGGCCAGCACCAGCCGGGCCAGCGCGATCTGCTGGGCCTGCGCCGGAGTCAGGGCCGTGCTCCCCGACCCCACCTCGGTGTCCAGGCCGTCCTCCAGCGCCCGGGCCCAGCCGTCGGCGTCCACCGAGCCCAGCGCCGCCCACAGCTCGGCGTCCTCGGCATCCGTCCGGGCCAGCAGCAGATTGTCCCGCAGCGTGCCCACGAACACATGGTGCTCCTGGTTCACCAGGGCCACGTGCTCGCGGACCCGCTCCGCCGGCATCTCCGACAGCCGCGCCCCGCCGAGGGTGACCTCCCCCGCCCGCGGCGCATAGATGCCCGCCAGCAGCCGGCCCAGCGTGGACTTGCCCGCGCCCGACGGCCCGACCAGCGCCATCCGGGTCCCCGGCGGCACCGACATCGACACCTGGTGCAGGACGTCCACACCCTCCCGGTAGCCGAACCGGACCTGCTCCGCCCGGACATCCCGGCCGTCCGGCAGCACCGCGGGGTCGCCCGCGTCCGGCTCGATGTCCCGGACGCCCACCAGCCGGGCCAACGACACCTGCGCGATCTGCAGCTCGTCGTACCAGCGCAGGATGATCCCGATCGGGTCGACCATCATCTGCGCCAGCAGCGCGCCCGTGGTCAGCTGACCCACCGACATCCAGCCCTGCAGCACACACCAGCCCCCGATCAGCAGCACCGACCCCAGGATCGTCACATAGGTGACGTTGATGACCGGGAACAGCACCGACCGCAGGAACAGGGTGTACCGCTCCCAGGCCGTCCACTCCTTGATCCGCTGCTCGGACAGGGCGATCCGGCGCCGGCCGAGCCGGTGCGCCTCCACCGTGCGGCCGGCGTCCACCGTCTCGGTGAGCGCCGCCGCGACCGCCGCGTACCCGGCCGCCTCCGAGCGGTACGCCGACGGCGCCCGCTTGAAGTACCAGCGGCAGCCGAACACCAGCACCGGCAGCGCCACCAGCGCGGCCAGCGCCAGCGGTGGCGCGGTCACGGTGAGCGCCCCGAAGAGCAGTCCCGCCCACACCACACCGATGGCCAGCTGGGGTACCGCCTCGCGCATCGCATTGGCCAGCCGGTCGATGTCGGTGGTGATCCGCGACAGCAGATCGCCGGTACCGGCCCGCTCCAGCACGCCCGGCGGCAGTCCCACCGACCGCACCAGGAAGTCCTCCCGCAGATCGGCCAGCATCTCCTCGCCGAGCATGGCCCCGCGCAGCCGGACCATCCGCACGAACAGCGTCTGCACGCCGAGTGCCAGCGCGAACAGCAGCCCCACCCGCCCCAGATGCAGATCGCGCGCCCCCGCCGCGAGATCGTCCACCACCCTGCCCAGCAGGTACGGGCCGACCATGGAGGAGATCACGGCGATCGCATTGACCACCACCAGCAGCACGAACGCCCGCCGGTGCCGGCGCAGCAGCCCGCTCACATAGCCGCGTACCGTCGCCCCGGTTCCCACCGGGAGGGTGGCGGCCGTCTCCGGGGCCGCCGGATCGTATTCCGGCGCTGCCACGCCGATCATGCCGACTCCTCGATCTCTGTGAGTGCTTCCGCGAGTTGGGCCAGTCGCCGTTCCTCGTCGGTCTCCCGGGTGACCACGGCCCGGTAGCGGGGTTCGTCGTGCAGCAGCTCGCGGTGCGTACCGACCGCCGCCACCGCGCCGTCGTGGACCAGCACCACCCGGTCCGCGCGGTCCAGCAGCAGCGGGGAGGAGGCCAGGACCACGGTGGTCCGGCCGGCCCGCAGGCCGGCGATCCCCTCGGCGATCCGCGCCTCCGTGTGCGAGTCGACCGCCGAGGTCGGCTCGTCCAGCACCAGCACCTCCGGGTCGGTGACCAGCGAACGCGCCAGTGCCAGCCGCTGACGCTGCCCGCCGGACAGCGACCGCCCGCGCTCGGTGATCCGGGCGTCCATCGGATCGGTCACCCCGTCCGGCGCGGACTGGAGCAGGGCGTCCAGCACGTCCCCGCACTGGGCCGCGGCCAGCGCCGATCGGGCCTCGACCGTCCGGGAGGCCGGTACGTCGAACAGCTCGCGCAGGGTCCCGGACAGCAGCACCGGGTCCTTGTCCTGCACGAGCACCAGGGTGCGCGCGGTGTCCAGGGCGAGTTCGTCCAGCGCCACCCCGCCGAGCAGCACAGAAGGCCGGTCCTCCGGCTCCTCGTCCAGGGCGGGATGCCCGCCGAGCCGCTCGGCGAGCCGGCCCGCCAGGTCCGGATCGCCGCACACCACGGCGGTGAACAGGCCGGCCGGGGCCAGCAGTCCGGTCTGCGGGTCGTACAGGTCCCCGCCGGGCTGCGGGGCCTCGACGTGCCCCGCCGGGCCGGACTCCGTCCGTACCAGCGACAGCACCCGGGCGGCCCGCTTCGCCGACGGACGGGAGAAGGAGTACGCCATGGCGATCTCCTCGAAGTGCCGGAGCGGGTACATCATCGTGGCCACCGCGCTGAACACCGCGACCAGTTCACCCACCGCGATCCGGCCGTCCAGGACCAGCGTGGCGCCGTACCAGGCCACCGTGATCAGCAGGATGCCGGGCAGCAGCACCTGGATCGCCGAGATCAGCGCCCACATGCGGGCGCTGCGGACGGCAGCCCGGCGGACCTCCTGGGAGGCCTCGCGGTAGCGGCTGAGGAAGAGCTCCTCGCCGCCGATACCGCGCAGCACCCGCAGGCCCGCCACGGTGTCCGAGGCCAGTTCGGTGGCCCGGCCGGCCTTCTCGCGCTGGATGTCGGCCCGTTTGGTGGCGAGCGGCAGCAGCGGCAGCACCGCGAGGGCCAGGGCGGGCACCCCGATGGCCACGATCACGCCGAGCGCGGGCGCGTACAGCAGCAGCCCGACGCAGATCACCACGACGGCGAAGGCGGCTGCCAGGAAACGGGACACCGCCTCCACGAACCAGCCGATCTTCTCCACGTCACCGGTGGACACGGCGACCACCTCACCGGCCGCCACCCGCCGGGTCAGGGCGGAGCCCAGTTCGGCAGTCTTGCGGGCGAGCAGCTGCTGCACCCGGGCGGCGGCGGTGATCCAGTTGGTCACGGCGGTCCGGTGCAGCATGGTGTCGCCCAGAGCGATGCCGATGCCGATCACCACGAGCAGGGCGCCCACCAGCAGCAGCCGGGTGCCGTCGCGGTGCACGACGGCCTCCACGCCCATGCCGACCGCGAACGGCAGCCCGGCGATGCCGCAGAAGTGCAGCAGGCCCCAGCACAGGCTCTTGACCTGGCCGCCGAGTTGGTTGCGCCCGAGCCACAGGAGGAAGCGGGGGCCTGAACGAGCATCCGGGACCCCGGGGTCCGGATGCGGAAGATCGCTGATCTGCATAACGCCCCATGACTCGGTGAGTGGTTCAAACCGTGCAAGGTTCGCCTTCCGGGATGCCGTGAGGCAATCGATTTTCCGTACGGCAAGGGGCATACCGGCCAGTTCCGGGGCGGTTTCAGGGGCGGGTCGCGCGTTCCAGTTCCAGCAGGACCGAGTGGTAGGAACGGCCGGTGGCCCGGTCCATGCCCACTTCGCACATCCGGTTGGCCGACAGGTGTGCGTCGAACGGCCGGGCCGTGACCTCGGCGGCCTCCCGGGCGGTGGCCGAGGCGGTCAGTTCCGGGTGCAGCATGCCCCGGTCACCTGCGAAGGCGCAGCAGCCCAGGTCCTCCGGGACCACCACCTCGTCGGCACAGGCCCCGGCGACGGCCCGGAGTTCGTCCTCGTCCCCCAGGTGGCGCATCGAACAGGTCGGGTGCAGTACCGCGCTCCCCACCGTGCGAAGAATGTCCAGATCGGGCAGCAGATGCCGGGCGGCCCACACGACCGAGTCGAGGACGGTGAGTTCGGCATGCAGGGCGCGGTTGTCCGCGGTCAGGTACGGGACGACCTCCCGGGCGATGCCCAGGGTGCAGGAGGAGGCGTCGACCACCAGCGGGAGCCGGCCGCCGGCCGTCCAGCCCCAGGCCGCTTCCACGATCCGGTTGGCCATCACCCGGGCGCCGGCCTCGTAGCCCTTGGAGTGCCAGATCGTCGCACAGCAGGTACCCGCCACATCCGGGGGGATCCATACGGGCTTTCCGGCCCGCGCCGAGACCGCGACCACCGCCTCCGGCAGCGACGGCCGCATCCGCCGGCCCGGCGCGTGCCGTCCGTCCGGTCCGCCGAAGATGCGGTTGGTACAGGCCGGGTAGTAGACCGCCGCGGCGCCCGCCCGCCGGGTCCCCGGGAGCCCGGGGGCGGCAGCGCCCGGGATCTGCGGGAGCCACTCGGGCACCAGGTCGGGGCGTACGGCCCTGCGCGCGGCCCCGGTCACGGCCCGCAGCGGCCCGTCCCCGATCCGGCCGCTGATCCGGTCTGCGGCGGCGACCGCCAGCCGGGCCGCCTTCTCGACGGCGGCGAAGTGCCGGGCGGTGAACTCTGCCGCCCGCTCCTCGCGGGGGCTGTGCCGGCGGTGCCGGAACTCCTTCATCAGCGCACCGGTGTCGATGCCGACCGGGCAGGCCTGCTTGCAGGCGGAGTCGCCCGCGCAGGTGTCCACCGCGTCATACCCGTAGGCGGCCAGCAGGCCGTCCAGTACCGGGGAGCCGGGCGGCTGCCGCATCATCTCCCGGCGCAGGACGATCCGCTGGCGCGGAGTGGTGGTCAGGTCCTTGCTGGGGCAGGCGGGTTCGCAGAACCCGCACTCGATGCAGGGGTCGCCCACCGCCTCCACCCGGGGGATGGTCTTCAGCCCGCGCAGATGCGCCTGCGGGTCGCGGTCGAGGACGATCCGCGGGGCCAGTACCCCGTCCGGGTCGATGAGCTTCTTGGTGCGCCACATCAGTTCGGTGGCCTGCGGCCCCCATTCCAGTTCGAGATAGGGGGCGATATTGCGGCCGGTGGCGTGCTCTGCCTTCAGCGAGCCGTCGAAACCCTCCACCACGAGGCAGCAGAAGGCGTCCATAAAGGCCGCGTACCGTTCGACATCGGCCGGCCGGGCGGCGTCGAAGGCCAGCAGGAAGTGCAGGTTGCCGTGGGCGGCGTGGCCGGCGACCGCGGCATCGAACCCGTACTCGGCCTGCAGTGCGAGCAGGGCCTCGCAGGCCTCGGCGAGCCGGCCGGGCGGCACCGCGAAGTCCTCGGTGATCAGGGTGGTGCCCGGGGCACGGGCGCCGCCGACGGCGGTGACAAAGGCCTTGCGGGCCTTCCAGTACCCGGCGATGGTGTGCCGGTCCCGGGTGAAGGCATTGGTGACCGAGGGAACCGGGGCCACCAGCGGCAGGCCCGCCACGATCGCGGCGGCGGCCTGCTCGCAGGAGTCCAGGGCGGCTTCGTCGGGCACCCGGAACTCCACCAGCAGGGCGGTGGTGTCCTTGGGCAGGTCCGCCCAGTCGGCGGGTACGCCCTCGACGGCCACCGAGGCGCGCAGGGTGTTGCCGTCCATCAGCTCCACGGCGAGCGCTCCGGCCTCGCCGAACTGCGGGACGGCGGCTGCCGCCAGCGGCAGGGAGGGAAAGAACAGCAGCGCGGAGCAGACCTCGCGGTCCAGCGGCAGGGTGTCGAAGACGAGCTCCGCGATGAACCCGAAGGTGCCCTCCGAGCCGACCATGAGTCCGCGCAGGATCTCGACCGGGGTGTTCCCGTCCAGATAGGCGTCCAGCCGGTACCCGTTGGTGTTCTTGATCTCGTACTTGGCGCGGATCCGGGCGACCAGTGCGGGGTCGGACTCGATCTCGGCCTTCACCGCGAGGAGGCCGCGGCACAGGGCCGGTTCGGCGCGGGCGAGCTCCTCGTCGGCCAGCGGGTCGGCGGTGTCCACCACGGTGCCGCCGGGCAGCACGAAGGTGAGGGAGGACAGGGTGCGGTAGGAGTTCCGGGTGGTCCCCGCGGTCATTCCGGACGCGTTGTTGGCGACCACCCCGCCCAGGGTGCAGGCGAGGGCGCTGGCCGGGTCGGGCCCCAGCACCCGGCCGTGCCGGGCGAGCGCGGCATTGGCCCGCAGGACCGTGGTGCCGGGCCGGATCCGGGCCCGGCGGCCGTCCTCCAGTACCTCGATGCCCGCCCAGTGGCGGCGTACGTCGACCAGGATGTCCTCGCCCTGGGCCTGCCCGTTGAGCGAGGTGCCGGCCGCGCGGAACACCACCTCGCGCTGTCTGCCGTGCGCGTAGGAGAGCACGGCGGAGATGTCGTCGATGTCCTCGGCGATCACCACGACCTGGGGCACGAAGCGGTAGGGCGAGGCGTCCGAGGCATAGCGGACCAGGTCGGAGACCTTCCACAGCACCTTCTCGGCGCCGAGCAGGCCGGTCAGTTCGCTGCGCAGCACCTCGGGGGTGCCGGCGGCCCGGTGCTCGGGCAGCCGGTCGGGGGAGGGGCCGCCGAGGGTGCTCGGGCGCAGGGCTTCCGGTCTCGGCTCCAGCAGCGGCATGGCATGCCCCCTCGGCTCGGCGCTCCGCTCAGCAGCTGCGCTCCGCCGGGACGTCCGCCAGAGCGTTCAGCAGACCGCCGAGCACCTCGCGCTGATCGGCGGTCAATGGAGCCAGGATCTCCTCTGCCGCGTCGGTCCGCGCGTTGCGCAGCTGCCGCAGCGTGGCGCGCCCGGTGTCGGTGAGCTCGATCCGGATCACCCGCCGGTTGGCCGGGTCGGGGACCCGGCGCACGCAGCCGGCCGCCTCCAGGCCGTCGACCAGCGTGGTCACCTGGCGCGGGACCACCTCGAGCCGGGCCGCGATATCGGCCATCCGGGGCGGCTGTTCCCGCTCGTCGTGGGCGACCACGCGCAGCAGGCGGCTCTGGGCGGGGGTGATGCCGATCGGCTCGATGTGGCGCTTCTGAATGCGGTGGAGCCGGCGGGTCAGACGGAGCAGCTGCTCGGCGAGGAGACGGTCGGCATCGGTGCTCATACCGGGAACCATATCAAGACCCCGTTCATTGTGAGTATAGGTAACAATGAACTATGCTCCAATGGACACAGTGACCGAGAATCCCGAGGGAGCCCATGCGCCCTGAAGAACCGAACTGGACCCCGCCCCAACGCCCGCTCGATCCCAGCCGGCCCGCCCCGGCGGAGCAGCCGCGTGAGCTCCGGCGCATCGTGCGCCTGTTCCGCCCCTACCGTGGGCGGCTCGCCGTCGTGGGGCTGCTCGTCGCAGCCTCCTCCCTGGTCGGCGTCGCCTCGCCGTTCCTGCTGAAGGAGATACTCGACACCGCGATCCCCGAAGGCCGCACCGGGCTGCTCAGCCTGCTCGCCCTCGGCATGATCCTCACCGCGGTGGTCACCGGCGTGTTCGGTGTGCTGCAGACCCTGATCTCCACCACCGTGGGCCAGCGCGTCATGCACGACCTGCGCACCGCCGTCTATGCCCGGCTGCAGCGGATGCCGCTGGCCTTCTTCACCCGCACCCGCACCGGCGAGGTGCAGTCCCGCATCGCCAACGACATCGGCGGGATGCAGGCCACCGTCACCTCCACCGCCACCTCGCTGGTCTCCAACCTGACCGCGGTGACCGCCTCCGTGGTCGCGATGCTCGCGCTCGACTGGCGGCTCACCCTCGTCTCCCTGCTCCTGCTGCCGGTGTTCGTCTGGATCAGCCGCCGGGTCGGCCGCGAGCGCAAGAAGATCACCACCCAGCGGCAGAAACAGATGGCCGCGATGGCCGCCACGGTCACCGAGTCCCTCTCGGTCAGTGGCATCCTGCTCGGCCGCACCATGGGGCGGGCCGACTCCCTGACCCGGTCCTTCGCCGAGGAGTCCGAGAAGCTCGTCGGTCTGGAGGTGCGCTCCAGCATGGCCGGGCGCTGGCGGATGTCGACCATCGGCATCGTGATGGCCGCCATGCCCGCCCTCATCTACTGGGCGGCCGGCCTGGCCCTCCAGTCAGGTGCGCCCTCTCTTTCGGTCGGCACCCTGGTCGCCTTCGTCACCCTCCAGCAGGGCCTGTTCCGGCCGGCGGTGAGCCTGCTGTCGACCGGTGTGCAGATCCAGACCTCGCTCGCGTTGTTCGCCCGCATCTTCGAATACCTCGACCTGCCGGTGGAGATCACCGAACGGGAGGACCCGGTGCGGCTCGAGCGGGCCAAGGGCGAGGTACGCCTCGAAGGAGTCGACTTCGCATACGACACCGGGCAGCCGGATGTGCGCAGCACCCTGTCCGGCCTCGACATCACCGTCCCGGCCGGCACCTCCCTCGCCGTGGTCGGCCCGACCGGCTCCGGCAAGAGCACCCTGAGCTATCTGGTGCCCCGGCTGTACGACGTCACGGGCGGGCGGGTCACCCTCGACGGGGTCGACGTCCGGGATCTCGACTTCGACTCGCTGGCCCGCTCCGTCGGAGTGGTCTCCCAGGAGACCTACCTCTTTCACGCCTCCGTCGCCGACAACCTGCGGTTCGCCAAGCCGGACGCCACCGACGAGGAGATCGCCGAGGCCGCCCGGGCGGCCCAGATCCACGACCACATCGCCTCCCTGCCCGATGGATACGACACCCTGGTCGGCGAGCGCGGGTACCGGTTCTCCGGAGGCGAGAAGCAGCGCCTGGCCATTGCGCGAACCATCCTCCGCGATCCGCCCGTGCTGATCCTCGACGAGGCCACCAGCGCCCTGGACACCCGTACCGAACACGCCGTCCAGCAGGCCATCGATGCCCTCTCGGCGGGCCGCACCACCATCACCATCGCCCACCGCCTCTCCACCGTCCGCGGCGCCGACCAGATCGTCGTCCTGGACGGGGGCCGGATCGCGGAGCGCGGTACCCATGAGGAACTGCTGGATGCCGGCGGACGGTATGCGGCCCTGATCCGGCGGGATGCCCGACCGGTCCCGCCATCCCATGAGCGTGTGATCGTATGACTGGCGCACGGGGTGGATGCCGGGAATCTGGTGTTTCGCGGGTTAGCGTGCCCATATGTCTTATGAATACCGGCCGAAGAAAGGCCGGACCCGTCTCACCCGCCGCGGCCGGCTGGCGATCTTTCTCGGCCTGCTCCTCGTCACCGGTGCAGCGGTCCTGGTCCCGCTGCTGCTGCCCGAGGAGAAACCGGAGCAGCCGCGCCGGCTGCTGATCCCCGAAGGCTGGCGGGCCTCCCAGGTGTATGCGGCGATCGACCGCGAACTCGAGGTGCCGCCGGGCACCACCAAGACGGCCGCGCGGACGGCAGGGCTGGCCCTGCCGCAGGAGGCGAGGGGCAACCCGGAGGGGTACCTCTTCCCCGCCACCTATCCCGTCACCTCCCAGACCACCCCGGCCGACCTGCTGGGGTACATGGTGCAGACCGCAGGGCGGAACCTGGCCACCAAGGCCGTAGCCGACGGTGCCAGGGCGCACGGCATGACCCCCTATCAGACCGCGACGCTGGCGAGCATCATCCAGGCGGAGGCCGAATCCCCCGCCGATATGGGCAAGGTCTCCCGGGTGGTGCACAACCGGCTGGCCCGGTCCATGCCGCTGCAGATGGACTCCACCCTCAACTACGCGCTGAACCGCAGCACCGTGGACACCTCGCTGGCCGACACTCGAATCGACAGCCCCTTCAACACCTATGCACGGCAGGGCCTCCCACCCACCCCCATCGACAGCCCCGGCCTGCACGCCATGGCCGCGGCGGTGGCGCCCACCCCGGGGAAATGGCTGTTCTTCGTCACCGTCAAGCCGGGCGACACCCGCTTCTCCGCAACCTACGAAGAACACAAGCGCCATGTCGCGGAGTTCAACCGGCTCCGCGCACAGAACCGCAGTACCTAGCCGGACCGCAGCACGTAGCAGAACCGCAGGGCCGTACGGAGTCTCAGCCGGCCACCGTGGCCATCGCGGCCGGCGCCGGGGCCAGCAGGCGGCGGATCTCGCGGACCGCCGCACCCCCGGCGCGGTTCGCGCCGACGGTGCTCGCCGAAGGCCCGTACCCGACCAGGTGGACCCGCGGATCGCGGACCGCGCGGGTGCCCTCCACCCGGATTCCGCCGCCCGGCTCGCGCAGCCGGAGCGGAGCCAGGTGGTCGATTGCCGCCCGGAAGCCGGTGGCCCACAGGATCACATCGGCCGCGACCGCGGACCCGTCCGCCCAGGCCACCCCGTCCGGGGTGATCCGGTCGAACATGGGCCGCCGGTCCAGCACCCCGGAGTCCAGCCCGGCCCGGACCGCCTCGTTCAGCGGCAGCCCGGTCACACTCACCACGCTCTGCGGCGGCAGCCCCTGCCTGACCCGGTCCGCCACCAGAGCCACCGCCGCCCGCCCCTCGGCCTCACCGAAGGAGCCGTCCCGGAACACCGGCGGCCGGCGCGTCACCCAGGTGGTCTCCGCGGCCACCCCGGCGATCTCCAGCAGATGCTGCACCCCGGAGGTGCCGCCGCCCACCACGACCACCCGCGCTCCGGCGAAGGCGCCGGGCCCGGGATAGCCCGAGGTGTGCAGCTGGCGTCCGCGGAAGGTCTCCTGGCCCGAATAGCGCGGCCAGAAGGGCCGGTCCCAGGTCCCGGTGGCGTTGATCAGGGCCCGCGCGGACCAGGTGCCGGCCGAGGTCTCGACCAGCAGCCGGCCCCCGTCGCCCGCCCGCACCGCGCTCACGTCCACCGGCCGCCGGACCGCCAGCCCGAAGGTCCGCTCGTACCGGTCGAAGTACTCCCCGATCACCTCGGAGGACGGACGCAGCGGATCGGCCCCGGTCAGCTCCAGCCCCGGCAGGGCGTGCATCCCGTGCACCTTGCCGTAGGTCAGCGTGGGCCACCGGAACTGCCATGCCCCGCCCGGCTGCGGGGCATGGTCCAGCACCGTGAAGTCCAGCCCCGCCCGCTTCAGGTGGTACGCGCTGGACAGCCCGGCCTGCCCGGCCCCGATGACCACCACGTCCGCATCCCGCACCAATTCGTTCACGGTTCTACTAACTCGGCCGCTCCCCGGGATCTTCCCGGCTCGCCCGCCCGTCCGCCCGCCCAGCCGGTCCTCCGCCCAGCCCGACCGCCCCTCAGCGGCCGGCGCGCGGTCCGGTCAGGTACGCGTACGCCGCGTCCGCGCTGAACTCCTGCTGCCCGGCCCGGAACAGCAGCCCCGCCGTCGCGAACGCCGGATCACCGGCGATGGCGGCGGCATAGGGGACCGCCACACAGTCCATCCGGGCCGCATGGGCGGCCCGGGCCCCCGGGGCGGCATCCTCCACCACCACGCAGGCCGCAGGGTCCGCCCCCAGCCGGCGGGCCGCCTCCAGGAACACGTCCGGCGCGGGCTTGCCGTGCGCGACCTCCTCCGCCGAGACCGTCGTGGTCAGCACGGCGTCCAGGCCCGTGCCGGCCAGCACCGCATCGATCGCCGCCCGCGAGGAGCCCGAGGCCACCGCCATCGGCACCCCCTCCGCATACAGCCGCTTCACCAGCTTCCGCATCTCCGGGTAGACCTCGGTACCGGCGCGGGCCAGGTCCAGATAGACCGCGTTCTGCTCGGCCAGCAGCCGGTCCACGGGTGCCGCGATCGCGTACCGCTCGCGCAGGACCTCCAGCGTCTCCCGCGTTCCGATCCCGATGAAGGCGGCATGCTGCTCCCAGCTGAAGTCCGGGACGCCATGGCGCTCCAGAATGCGCCGTCCGGACTCGTAGTAATGGGGCTCGCTGTCCACGAGAGTGCCGTCGAGATCGAATATGACGGAGATCATCCGCTGTGCCCGTTCTGCCGGTCGTATGCCTTACCGGCCATCCTGTCAGGAAATACGGGCGGCCCGTCCCACCGATTCCACCAGCGGCAGCAGCCGGTGCGGCACCCGTTCGCGCAGCGCCACCTCGGTCCGGGTGCGGACCACGCCGGGCAGCCGGATCAGCCGCTGGATGACGTCCTCCAGATGTGCGTTGTCGCGGGCCGCCACCCGGGTCAGCAGATCCCCGCCCCCCGTGATCGAGAAGGCCTCGATGATCTCCGGTACGGCCGCCAGTGCGTCCCCGACCTCGTCCAGACGGCCCTGGGTCACCTCGATGTGCACGAAGGCCAGCACCGGATGGCCCAGCGCGGCGGGGGAGAGCACGGGACCGCTTCCGGTGATCACCCCGGTCCGCTCCAGCCGGTCCAGCCGGGCCTGGAGCGTGCCCCGCGCGATACCCAGCTGCCGGGCGTACTCGCGCACGCTGGTACGCGGCTGCTCGATCAGAAGCCGCAGGATGCGGGTGTCGAGCTCGTCCACCGTCATGCCCGCCATCGTACGGATCCGTCAGTAGGCGTCGCGGATCCGCAGCCCCAGCGGCCGGCCGTCCGGGTCGACCAGCAGGTGGTGCAGCGGCCGGGCGAGCACCCTCGCCGGGTACGACAGGGCGGGCGGGACGTACGTGCGCAGCCGCCCCGGCGGCCTGGGCCCGCGGCAGCCGCCGGCGTACCAGTCGTCCAGTGCCGCGGCGGTCCCCGCGAAGGCGTCGAAGGCGGCCACCGGATCGCACAGCGTCCCGGCGGCCTCCGGCGGAGCGTCCAGGTGCTCGAGGGAGAGCTCCAGGCGCAGCTGCCGGGCGAACACGCGAGCGCCGTCGGAGAGCCCGCCCGGGTCGGACGGCTGCCGCGGGTCCGGGGTCTCGTCGAGCACGGCGCAGCCGAGCTCCGAATCGTGCGTCCAGGACCGCAGGTTGATGTTGTCGGATCCGATGGAGGCCCACACGTCGTCGATCACGCACACCTTGGCGTGGACATAGACGGGCGTGCCCGCGGGGTTCTCCAGCGCGTAGACCGCGACCCGCCCGCCGGCCGCCCGGCGCAGCCGTTCCAGGGCGGTGATCCGCCCGATCAGATGCATCGGCAGGGTGAGCCGGCCGTCCTCCTCGGGGAGGGACGGGATGACCGCGATCAGCCGCAGCTCCGGATGGGTGGCCAGGGTCCGGGCGAAGTGCTCCACCACCCGCGCCGACCAGAGGTACTGGTCCTCCAGATAGATCAGCGCCCGGGCCCGCCGCAGGGCCTTCAGATAGCCGAGGGCGATGCTGCGCTCACCGTCGGGGGCGAAGGGGTACCCGCGCAGCAGCCGGTTGGGATAGGTGCGCAGCAGTTGCACGGTGTGCGTGCCGCAGGGCGCCGGATCGGGCAGCTGCGACGGCAGCGGGTCGGCCTCGATGTCCTCGTGGTGCAGCAGCTCCCGCAGCCGGGTGAGCGGGCTGCGGGTGAGCGGCGAGGGATCGTTCCAGCGCTCGCGGAAGACCGCCTCGACATCACCGACCACCGGCCCGCGCAGTGCGAGCTGGACATCGTGCCAGGGCGGGTGCGGTCCGTAGGCGGCGGCCATGGCCAGTGACTGGCGGTCGCCGTGGTGGCCGGCATCGTCCTTGCGGTTGTGGCAGAGGTCGATCCCGCCGACGTACGCGACATCGAGCTCGGGGCGTCCGGGATGGCGCAGTACCACCAGCTTCTGGTGGTGCGAGCCGCCGGGGCGCACCCGCATGTCGAGCAGGCATTCACCGCCGGCCGCCTCGATCTCCTTGCCCAAGTGGAGGTTCTCCTGCTCGCTGAACCGAAAGACGTCCAGGTGGGAGCGCCAGACCAGGCCTTTGACGATCACCCCGCGCTCGGCCGCCGCCGCCAGGACCGCGCCAACCTCGGTGCCGGGACCGTCGAGCCGCTCGTCGGGATCGCCGCGCCAGTCGGTGAACAGGAGCAGGTCGCCTTTCCGCAGCGCCCGGATCCCCGCCAGGAGCTCCTGGAAATACGGGGCACCGTGGACCAGGGCGTGGGCCCGGTTGCCCCGTGACCACGCCATGCCGTCGGAGCGGCGCGAGTCCAGCCGCGTCGCGGGATTGCCGCGTTCCCCGGACGTCAGCAGCCAGTCGGTGTGTTCCACGCCCACCTCCCACCGCCGGCCGCCCGCACTCGGGAGCCGCCCGTACTCGGGCCCCGCGCCTACCCGCTGACCACGGCCCCACCCCCGCCCCACCCTGTCCACCGGCCGTTGGCGCACCGTTGGCCGACCGGCACCCGCTTCGACTGGGCCAATGGCCCAGTCGAACCGACCCCGCTTGAGCCATTGCCCTCTACATGTTTATCTGTGTCGTATCCATGTATCTTCGGCGCCGCGCAGCGCCGGGCCGGCGACGAGGCCGGACCGGACCGCGGTGCCTTCGTCGTGCCTGCACGCCCGCCCACCACCCCGGGCGGCGGCCGGGGCGGCGCGCATCACCTGCAAGGGGGGCGGCACACCGCCGTGAAGAGGATGTTCGTGGCTCCGGACCCGGGGCTGTTCAGACTGAGGAACTCGTCCCGTGCCGTGCTCGGCGTCGCGCTCGCCGTCGCCCTGGCGGAACTCGCCGGACTCTCCCTCACCGCCTCCATCACCGGAGGACTCGCGGCCCTGCTGGCTCTGTTCACCGTCACCGACGCCACCGTGCCCGCCCAGCGCGTCACCACCGCACTGCTCCCCGCCGTCGGCTTCCCCGTCCTGGCCCTTGCCACCACCCTCCACGGCACACCGCTGCTGCGCGACGCCACCTTCCTCGCCGTGGTCTTCTGCGGGGTCTACGCCCGCCGCTGGGGCCCGCGCGGCCATGCGCTCGGCATCTTCGCGTTCATGCAGTTCTTCGTGACGCAGTTCCTGCACGCCGCCCCCGCCCAGCTGCCCGAGCTCTACACCGCCGTCACTCTCGCCCTCGTCGCGGCCGGAACCGTGCGCTACCTCCTCTGGCCCATCGAGCGGCGCACCCCGCCCGCCGCCGCGCCCCCCGGCCTGCCCGGTACCGGCCTGGCCCGGCCCACCACCCGGCAGGCCTTCCAGGCCACCGCAGCATGCGCCTTCGCCCTCACCGTCGGCCAGCTCGTCTCCGCGGACCGCTGGTACTGGGCCGTCGGCACCGCCTGGTGGATCTTCGTCAACACCGCCTCCCGCGGCGAGACCCTGGTGCGCGGCTTCCGCCGGGTCCTCGGCACCGTCACCGGGATCGCCGGCGGCCTGCTGATCGCCGTGCCGCTGCACGGCGCCCCCGCCCCCACCGCCGCCCTCGTCGCCGTCTGCGTCTTCGGCATCTTCTACACCGCCGCCCCCTCCTACTCGTGGATGATGTTCTTCGTCACCGTGATGGCGGGCCTGCTGTACGGGCTGCTCGGCGTGCTCCACCCCGGCCTGCTGCTGCTCCGCTTCGAGGAGACCGCGCTCGGCGCGCTCGGCGCCGCCCTGGCCGTGGCCCTGATCCTGCCCGTGACCACCCACGCCGCCAACGACGCCTGGATCCAGCGCGCCCTGCACTGCGTACGGGCGGCCACCGCGGCCTCCCTCCGGCGGCTCGACGGGGACCCCGAGGCCGACCCGGCCCCGCACGCCGCCGAGCTGGAGCTGCTGCTCGGCCGGGTACGGATGGCCCTGGCCCCGCTGGTGCACCCGCTGAGCCCGCTGCGGGCCCGCAAGGCACGGGCCCGCCGGGTACTCGTCCTGCTCGACGACTGCGCCCGCGAGGTACGCGGCCTGGCAGCCGTCGCCGCCGACCCGCAGGCCTCCCACGACGCCCGGCTGGCCGCCGCCTGCTGGCGGGTCGAGGCGGCCGTGGAGGCCCTCA
The DNA here is from genome assembly GCF_008642295.1 of Streptomyces venezuelae. Lineage (GTDB taxonomy): Bacteria > Actinomycetota > Actinomycetes > Streptomycetales > Streptomycetaceae > Streptomyces > Streptomyces venezuelae_C. Next base: position 6,775,841 of record NZ_CP029190.1, read on the forward strand.
CCGGCAACGGCACCCCCGCCACACCGCAGCAGCGGCCCAACGCCGACGCCCCCGCCGTACCGCAGCAGCGCCCCGCCGCCGACGCCCCCGCCCTGGCCCACCTGCACGGCCTGGAGCACGCCCTCGCCGCCCTCGCCGACCCGCTGCGCACCGACCCGAGGTCCCCCCTGGTCGGCGCGTAGCCGGCTGAGCCGTGGGCCGGGGCCCACGGCTCAGCCGAGGCCCGCCGGCAGCCGGCCGGTGTGCAGCACGCCCAGCCGCTGAGTCGCCCGGGTCAGGGCCACGTACAGATCGCTCGGCTGCTGATCGGCCGGCTCCACCACGATCACCGTGTCGAACTCCAGGCCCTTGGACTGGCGCGGATCCAGGAGGACCACGCTCCGCTTCAGGTCCGGCTCCGCGCCCGCCCGTACCCCCGGCAGCGCCCCGGCCAGTACGCCGTGCAGCCCGCGCGGCGCGATCACCGCGAGCCGCCCCTCGGCCGGCATCCCCTCCGCCACGGCCGCCGCCACCGCCCCGGCCAGGTCCGCGGCGGCCGGCACGGCCCGCACCCACGGCCGGACCCCGGTGGACCGCACCGAGCTCGGCGGCTCGAAACCGGGCTGCCGGGCCCGCAGCACCCCCGCCGCCAGCTCCATGATCTCGGCCGGCGTCCGGTAGTTCACGCCCAGCCGCACCAGCTCCCAGCGGTCCCCGACATACGGCGCGAGAATCCGCTCCCAGGACCCGAGCCCCGCCTCGTCACCCGTCTGCGCCGGATCGCCGACCAGGGTCATCGACCGGGTGGGGCAACGCCGCATCAGCAGCCGCCACGCCATCGCCGACAGCTCCTGCGCCTCGTCCACGATCAGGTGCCCGAAGGCCCAGGTACGGTCGGCGGCGGCCCGCTCGGCCGTGGTGCGGTGGTCCGCCTCCTCCTGCCGCTCGGCCATCCGCTCGGCGTCGATGATGTCGTGCGCGGCCAGGTACTCGCTCTCCTGGTCCTCGAACTCGTACGACTTCGAGCCCTCGGACAGGTCGAGCACGCCCTGGGCATAGGCGATCCGCTCCTGCCGCTCCCGTTCGGCCGCCGCCTGCTCCGCGCTGTCGTCGTACCCGAGGAGCTCGGCGGCCTCGTCCAGCAGCGGGATGTCGGCCACCGTCCACCCGGCCCCGGCCGGCCGGCGGATCAGCTCGGCCTCCGCCTCGGACAGGTGGGTGGGGTCCGCGAGGAACCCGGCGACCAGCTGCTGCGGGGTGAGCGCGGGCCACAGGGTGTCGATGGCGGCGTGGACGGTGGCGCTGGTCGCGATCTCCTTGCCGAGCTGGGCGATATCGTCCGGACCGAGCAGATTGGGCCCGCCGTACGGGTCCCCGCCGAGCCGGTCGGCGAGCTGCTCGGTGAGCGAGTCGATGATCCGGAAGGCGAAGTAGGGGCGGGCCAGGTTGTGCGGCAGTCCGGTGGACCGGGCCCGGTCCCGGGCCTCGTACGCCATCGAGCGGTCCAGCAGCAGGGTCCCGTAGTCGTCGTGGTCGATCTCCACGGCCGGCTCCGGCAGCACCTCGCTGTCCTCGCCCGCTCCGGCGGGCACCGTCTCCGGCAGGGTCTGCCGGTCGCGCACCACCGCGGCCAGCACCTCGGCCATCGAGGCCCGGCCCTTGACGGCCGCGGCGCCCGGCCGGTCGGTCGCGGTGGCCCGGACCCCGGGGAACAGCTCGCCCAGGGTGGCCAGCAGCACCCCGGTCTCGCCGAGGGCGGGCAGCACCTCGCCGATGTAGCCGAGGAAGGCCGGATTGGGGCCGACGATCAGCACCCCGCGCCGGGCGAGGGACTCGCGGTGCGCGTACAGCAGGTAGGCGGCCCGGTGCAGGGCGACCGCCGTCTTCCCGGTGCCCGGCCCGCCCTCCACCACGAGCACCCCGCGGTGCGGGGACCGGATGATGTGGTCCTGCTCGGCCTGGATGGTCCGCACGATGTCGTGCATCCGGCCGGTCCGGGCGGCATCCAGCGCGGCGAGCAGCACGGCGTCCGCATCGGCCCCCTCGTGGCCGGTGCGCTCGGCGTCGGTCAGGTCCAGGATCTCGTCGTGCAGGGCCGTCACCTCGCGGCCCCGGGTGGTCAGGTGCCGGCGCCGGCGCAGGCCCATCGGGGAATAGCCGGTGGCCAGATAGAACGGCCGCGCGACATCCGCCCGCCAGTCCAGGACGAGCGGGGTCCGCTCGGCGTCGTCCCGCCTGATTCCGATACGTCCGATGTGGTGGTCGCGACCGTCGGAGAAGGTGAGGCGGCCGAAACAGAGACCGTTCTCGCCCGCATTCAGCGCTGAAATCAGACCGGATTGCTCGGCCACCTGGACATCGCGTTCCAAGCGCGCCTGAAAGCCCTCGCCGTCCGCCAGCAGGGCCTCTTTCATCGCCCGTTCGGCCTGGTCGCGCAGGTCGTCGAGGCGTGCGTAGAGCTCCGTGACGAAACGTTGTTCATTCCGGAATTCCTCGGTTGACAATTCCACTCCCACCGCGATACAGTGTCCTCGTAAGCCTCTTCACATGCCCGGTTTTGACGGGGTGTGAAACATCAAATATACGCAGATGATTGCCCTGGCCGTCAATATCGGTCGGGGTATTTTTATGCCGTGGGACCCGGGAGTATGCCGATGGTGAGCCATGTCCACCAGCCGCTCGAGGACGCCGAATTCGAGTTCATCCTCGCGGCGGCGGCCGGCACCCCCGTCCTGGCCTTCTTCCGCGGCAGCTGGCCCAAGGCGGTGGCGGCCTGCCGCACCATGGACCCGGTGGTCGGCGACGCCGCCCACGCCCACGGCGGCCGGCTGACCGCGGTCCGGGTGGACATGACCCGCTGCCCCGCCGCCACCCGGCGCTACGAGGTGGCCTCCGCGCCCACCGTCGTGCTGATCAAGGACGGCGTGGCGGTGGCCTCCCACGCCGGCGCCCTGGACCACGCCGGACTCGCGGAGTTCCTCGCCGCCGCCCTGTGACGCGTACGGTCGTCGGATGACCATCGCACCGATCATCGGCTACCGGCTCGCCCGCCCCGAGGACGCGCCCGACATCGAATCCCTCGACGGCTCCTTCACCACCCTCAGCGTCTTCGAGGCCACCGCATCCGACACCGGGTTCCTCCTCCGCGAGGTCCCCGTCGACCCGCCGCTGCACAAGGTGTTCCCGCCCGAGGAGCACGACGAGCAGGAGATCGGCGAGGACACCGCCGCCGACCGCCGCACCTTCGTGGCCGTCGACGAGGCCGACGGCGGCCGGCTCTGCGGGTTCGCGGCGGTCGGCTACAGCTCCTGGAACCGCCGGCTCACCATCGAGGACATCGAAGTCGCCCCCGCCTACCGGGGCATCGGCATCGGCCGCACCCTGATGGAACACGCCGCCGGCTTCGCCCGCGAGCGCGGCGCCCGCCACCTCTGGCTGGAGGTCTCCAGCGTCAACGTCCCCGCCGTGCACGCCTACCGGCGGATGGGGTTCGCGTTCTGCGGCCTCGACACCACCCTCTACGACGGCACCCCGGCAGCCGGTGAGCAAGCCCTCTACATGGCACGCCCGTTGAGCTGACCGTCACTCCAAGGGGTGGTCCCTGTCCGTCCCTCTGACGCTGCTGACCTGCGGCCTGTACAACGGGTGATGGTGAAGCGCACATTCATCCGGCACGTACAGGGTGGATCTGGCCGGACAGGGGGTAACCGCCCGGAATGGAAATACTGCAACAGCTCTCGACGACCGCTCAGGTGTGGGCAGAGGCCGAGGAGTTCATCCGCCTCTTCCACCGCGAGAACCCCGGTTCCGGCGATCCGCGGGACCGGCTCGCCGCCGTACGGCAGGAGCTCGAGGACACCGGCACCTACCGGCACACCCACGAAGAGCTCGTGCACGGCGCCCGGGTGGCCTGGCGGAACAGCAACCGCTGCATAGGGCGGCTGTACTGGAACTCCCTTCGGGTGCGCGACCGCAGGGAACTCACGGGCGGCGACGAGATAGCCGCCGAGTGCTTCGAGCACCTGCGCGACGCCACCAACGGCGGCCGGGTCCGGCCCACCATCACGGTCTTCGCCCCGGAAACCCCGGACCGGCCCGGCCCGCTCATCTGGAGCGAGCAGCTCATCCGGTACGCCGGATACGGTGACCACCCCTCCGTCACCGTCGGGGACCCCCGCAACCGGGAGCTCACCGAGGCCCTGCGTGAACGCGGCTGGCCCGGCGGCCCCGGCACCCCCTTCGACCTGCTCCCGCTGGTCGTCCAGGGCTGCGACGACAAGCCCCGGTGGTTCGAGGTCCCCGCCGACGCCGTCCTCGAAGTGCCCATCGAGCACCCGGACGACGACCACTGGACGGACTGGGGGCTGCGCTGGCACGCGGTGCCCGCCATCTCCAACATGTGCCTGGAGATCGGCGGGATCCACTATCCCGCGGCGCCCTTCAACGGCTGGTACATGGGCACCGAGATCGGCGCCCGCAACCTCGGCGACGAGGACCGCTACCACCTGCTGCCCGGGGTGGCCCGCCGGATGGGGCTGGACACCTCCAACGACCGCTCGCTGTGGAAGGACCGGGCGCTGGTCGAGCTCAACCGGGCTGTACTGCACTCCTTCGACCGGGCCGGGGTGACCATCGCCGACCACCACACCGAGTCCCGGCGCTTCCTCACCCACCTGGAGCGGGAGGAGCGCAGAGGACGCGAGGTGGGGGCCGACTGGTCCTGGATCGTGCCGCCGATCTCCGGCTCGGCGACCCCCGTATTCCACCGGACCTACGAGGACCGGCAGCAGAACCCGGCCTATGTCCACCACGAGGGTGCGGAGGACCGGGCCCGGGGGCGGGATTTGGTCTAGACCTTCTGTTACCGTCGGCTCCTGACGTCCACCGGGTGGAGACGTGGAGAGGGGCTCAGGGTGACTGGACGGGAAGACCGGGTCGGGGAAGGCCGGGTCTACATCGGCTCGTTCACATCGGCAGGCGGTCGCGGGATCACCACCGCGGCCGTCGACGGCCGCACCGGGGCGCTCACCGTCCTCGGCAGCACCGACGCGGTGCCCGACCCCTCGTACCTGGCCCGCGGGCCGCACCACCTCTATGCGGTCAGCGAGGCCGAGCACGGCCTCGTCCGGGCCTTCGCCCTCGATGCGGCCGGGCTGCCGCACCCGGCCGGCCCGCCGGTCCCGGTGGCGGGCGCCGGCCCCACCCACCTCGGCCTGGCCGGGTCCTGGCTGCTGACCGCGAACTACACCTCGGGCAGCGTCAGTGCGCTCCGAGTCCGCCCGGAGGGCACCCTCGGCGGACCCGCCTCGGTGCTTGCCCACCGCGGTTCCGGGCCCGACCCGGAACGCCAGCAGGCGCCGCACGCCCACCAGGTGCTGGCCGACCCGTCGGGCCGCTGGGTGCTGAGCGTGGACCTCGGCACCGACTCGGTGCGGGTCTGTGCCGCCGACCGGGGGACCGGTGCCCTGAGCGTGCACACGGAGCTGCGGCTGCCGCCGGGGAACGGTCCCCGGCACCTCGCCTTCCACGCCTCCGGTGCGCTGGTCTACGTCCTCAACGAGCTGAGGCCGCTGCTGACCGTCTGCCGCTGGGACGCCGCCGCCGGGTCCCTGGAACCGGTCGGAGAGGTTCCGGTGGCTCCAGAGGGCGCTCCAGGGTCCGTACGGGCCTATCCTTCGGCGATCGTCGCCGCACCGGACGGCCGGTTCGTCTGGGCCGCGGTCCGCGGCCCGGACGCGATCGCCGTGCTCGACACGGCCGGGGACCCGGCGCAGCCACGGCTCACGGCCACCGTACCGACGGCCGGCCGATGGCCCCGCGACCTGGCCCTGGACCCGTCCGGGCAGCGGCTCTACGCGGCCAACGAGCGCTCCGGGGACGTCACCTGGTTCACGGTCGACCCGCGCAACGGGCTGCCCCGCCGCGCCGGATCGGTGCCGGTGCCGGCCGCGAGCTGCGTGCTCTTCGGCTGAGCCGTCCGGCGCCGGACGCGTCGGAGGGCCTCGGTACGTACGAGGGCCCGGTACGTACGAGGGCCAGTACGCAGGAGGGCCCGCCCCCGGAATCCGGCGGCGGGCCCACGCAGCGCTGCGGGCGGCGGGGTCAGTGCGCCGCGGCGCCCTGGGCGATGCCGAGCGCGGCGGAGTACTGGGCCACCGCCAGCTTGCCCAGCGCCGGGTAGGCGCCGAGCACCTCGGCGGTCGCGCAGTCGGCCTCCTTGCAGGCCGTGTCCAGCAGGCCCTCGGCCGCCTCCGGGCCGATCAGGTACGGGGCCAGCGCCAGCTGGGCCGAGCCGGAACCGCGCAGCTGCTCGGCGACCGAGGCCACCGAGCCCTCCTGGTCCAGTGCGGCGGCGATGACCGGCACCGCGAGACGGGCGGCCAGCAGCATGCCGGTGATCCCGGCGGCCTGGACCGCCTCCTCGCCGCCGGTGGTGGCCAGGATGATGCCGTCGGCCGCGGTCGCCACGGTGAACAGCCGGGCCCGGTCGGCGCGGGCCAGCCCGGCCTCGGACAGCCGGACGTGCAGGGCCTCGGCCAGCAGCGGGTGCGGGCCGAGGACGTCGGCCAGTTCGGCGGCGGCCGTGGAGTCCATCAGCGCCTGGCGGATCCGGCGCAGCAGGTCGCCGTCGGGGCCGGCCAGCAGCGGTACGACCACGGCGTCCGGGCCGGTGGGCGCGGGCACCTCCTGGCCGGTGGCGCGGGCGAACTCGGCGCGGGCGTTCCGCTCGTCGGCGACCGCGGTCAGCACGGCGGAGAGCGCCGGGAACTCCGGGGTGCCGTTCTCCCCGGGCAGCTCACCCTCGAGGTAGCCGATGCGGGCGTCCAGCCCGGGCAGCTCGGAGCGGCCGATGCTGAGGATCTCCTCGGCCAGGCCCCGGGAGGCGGCCGACGGTACACCGGGCACGGCGAGCACCAGCGCGGGCGCGTTCTCGGGCGCCACCGCGGGCTCGGGACGGCGGTGCCGTCCGCTCGGGCGGGGTCGCGGCATTCGTACGGGCAGGCCGTTCGCGGGCCCAGTGGGGGTGCTCATGGCGCCGCATGCTACTGGCTTTCCCGGTCCGGCTGTTCGGGCAGGGTTCACACGAGCGGCATCTGTCCGTATTTATCCGGTGAATATCACATACGGTCAGCACACATGGTCAATGCATACAGTCAAGAATTCAACGGTCAACCAGCAGCGACGACGGTCAACCGACGGACGGCAGACCCCACTCCACCGGCTGCGCGCCCTGACGGACGAGCAGGTCGTTGGTCCTGCTGAACGGCCTGGACCCGAAGAAGCCGTAGTCGGCGGACTTGGGGGAGGGGTGCGAGGACTCGACCACCGGCAGCTCGCCGAGCAGCGGACGCAGATTGCGGGCCGCCCGCCCCCACAGGATGGACACCAGCGGCTTCCCGCGGGCGGCCAGCGCCCGGATCGCCTGGTCCGTGACGGCCTCCCAGCCCTTGCCCTGATGGGCGTTGGACCGGCGCGGAGCGGTGGTCAGCGAACGGTTCAGCAGCAGCACGCCCTGCCGGGTCCACGGGGTCAGGTCGCCGTTGGCGGGCCGTCCGGTGCCGAGGTCCCGGTGCAGCTCCAGGAAGATGTTGTCCAGGCTCGGCGGCACCGGACTGACCTCCGGGGCCACCGAGAAGGACAGCCCGACGGCATGACCGGGGGTGGGATAGGGGTCCTGGCCGACGATCAGCACCTTCACTTCTTCGAAGGGCTGCTGGAAGGCGCGCAGGACGTTCGCGCCGGCGGGGACGTAGGTCCGGCCGGCCGCGATCTCGGCGCGCAGGAAGTCGCCCATCGCGGCGATCTGTCCGGCCACCGGTTCCAGGGCCCGAGCCCAGCCCGCTTCGACGATTTCGTTCAGAGGTCGTGGTGCCACGGACGATCACTCTAGTGGCCGATCACCGCTGCCCGCACACAGAGGACGTCGGGCAGGTGGGAGAGGAGCAGCTGCCAGCTGTCCCCGTCGTCCCGGCTCGCGTACAGCTCGCCGTTGCGGTTGCCGAAGTAGATGCCCGCCGGGTCGGCGTCGTCCGTGCACAGCGCGTCCCGCAGCACGGTGCCGTAGTGGTCCCCGGCCGGCAGTCCCGCGGTCAGCGGCTCCCAGGTGGCTCCCGCGTCCCGGGTGCGGAAGACCCGGCAGCGGTGTCCGGCCGGCACCCGGTCGGAGTCGGCGTTCAGCGGGAACACGTACGCCGTGTCCGGGCGGTGCGGGTGGGCGGCGACCGCGAACCCGAAGTCCGAGGGGAGCCCCGACCCGATGTCGGTCCACTCCCGGCCGCCGTCGTCGCTGCGGTACACGCCCCAGTGGTTCTGCAGGTACAGGCGCCGGGTGTCCCCGGCATCCTGGGCGATCTTGTGTACGCACTGCCCGAACTCCGGGTTCGGGTCGGGGAGGAACACCGCGGAGACCCCGTGGTTGGACGGGGTCCAGCCGGCTCCGCCGTCGGTGGTCCGGAACACCCCGGCAGCGGACACCGCGACGGTGACCGCGTCCGGGTCGGCAGGGTCGGTGATCACCGTGTGCAGCCCCTCACCGCCGCCGCCGGGCTCCCAGTCCTTGCGGCTGGGGTGCTCCCACAGGGGCCGCACCAGCTCGAAGGACGCGCCGCGGTCGGTGGAGCGGAACAGCGCCGCCGGCTCCGTCCCGGCGTACACCACGTCCGGAGCCTCCGGTCCGGCCGGGTGGAGCTGCCAGACCCGCTCCAGGGAGGCGCCGGTGTCCTGGGGGAACTTCACCGCCGGGGTCGGGGGCTCCTGCCAGGTCGCGCCGAGGTCGTCCGAGGTGAACACGGAGGGGCCCCAGTGCGCGCTGTCCCCGCCGGCCAGCAGTCGGGGCACCGGGCCGCGCCGGTCCACGGCGACCGCGTAGACGGCCTGGGCGTTGAAATGGGGCCCATCGAACTCCCAGGGGCCGCCGTCTCTGTGGCGCCCGATGAAGAGTCCTTTGCGGGTGCCCGCGAGCAGCAGTACCTCGGTCATGGCCGGTCCACCTCCGGACGTCATCCCCCCGGACCCGGCCAAGACTAGTCACCCGTCGGCGGCTCCGCTGCGTGGAGCAGGGTCGGCCAGTCGGGGATCTTGACCGAGCGGCGTCCCAGGGAGCTGCCCAGCGCCGCCTCCGCCTGCTCGATCGCCAGCCAGCCCGGCCACTCCACCGGCCGCAGCCCCGCCGCGCGCAGGGCGGGCAGCGGGTCCGCCGGGAGGTCCCGGGCGGCCAGTGCCGCGGCGTCCTGGAGCAGCGAGGAGGCCGTCTCCTTCGCGCACGGGCGGTTGGTGCCGATCACCCCGGTCGGGCCGCGCTTGATCCAGCCCGCCACGTACTCGCCGACCGAGGCCCGGCCGTCCCGGAGCACCCGCCCCGCCGCGTGCGGCACCGTGCCGCGGCCCGCGTCGAACGGCAGGCCGGGCAGAGCGGCCCCCTTGTACCCCACCGACCGCAGCACCAGCTGGGCCTCGATCTCCTCGTACGTACCGGTGCCGGTCACCCCGCCGCGCCCGTCGTCGGCCGGTACGGTCCGCTCGAACCGCACCGCCCGGACCTGGCCGGAGCCGTCGGACAGCAGCTCCGCCGGGCGGAGGAAGAACCGCAGCTCGATCCGCCGGTCCGGGCCCCCCGAAGGGTCCTCGGGCGGGTCCTGCGCCCAGCCCCGCAGCACCTCCACATTGCGCCGGTTCACCGCGGGCAGTGCGGCGCCCTGGCCCGCGTACGCCGGATCGAGGGCCAGCTCGGCCGGGTCCACACCGACCGCCACCCCCGGCAGGGTGCCCAGCTCGCGGAGCTCCTTGGTGGTGAACTTGCCCTGGGAGGGCCCGCGCCGGGCCACCATCCGGACCGTGCGCACCCCGCTGCCGGCCAGCGCCCCGAGGGCGGGCTGCGGCATGTCCGTGGGCAGCAGCTCCGCCTCGCCGCGGGCCAGGATGCGGGTCACGTCCACCGCGACATTGCCCGCTCCGATCACCACCGCCGAGCGCACCCCGGCAAGCCGGAAGTCCTCCGTCTCGGCATCCGGGTGCGCGCTGTACCAGTTGACGAACGCGGTGGCCGAATGCACCCCCGCCAGCTCCTCGCCGGGAATGCCGAGCAGCCGGTCCCGGGCCGCGCCCACGCAGTAGACCACCGCGTGGTACAGCTCCAGCAGCCGCCCGGTGGGCAGCCGCTCCCCGCCGACCTCGACATTGCCGAGGAACCTGATCCGCTCGTCCTCCAGGACCCCGCGGAGATTGCCCTGCAGCGACTTGATCTTCTCGTGGTCGGGGGCCACTCCATACCTGACCAGGCCGTACGGGGCCGGCAGGCGGTCGAGTACGTCGACCCGCACGCCCGGCACCTCACGCTGCTGGACCAGCGTCTGCGCGGCATAGACCCCGCTGGGACCGGAACCGACGACGGCGACACGAAGCACGGCGGAGCTCCTTTTCGCAGGTGCCTCCCAGCATGACACCGCGGCCCCGGCGCGTCAGCCCGCCGGACCGCACGGGACCGGATCGGATCGGACCGGACGCGAGGGGGAAGGGGCGGCCCGGGATCAGCCCATGCCCCGCATCCGGTGGATCTCCGCGCTCTGCTGGGCGACCACGTCGTTGGCCATCTCCTCCACCGCCACGTTGTTGCCGCCGGTCAGCGCCTCGCCCGCCATCTTCAGCGCCCCCTCGTGGTGCGCGATCATCAGGCGCAGGAACAGCCGGTCGAAGGCCTCGCCCCGGGCCTCCCGGAGCTCCGCCAGCTGCGCCTCGGTCGCCATCCCCGGCATGCCCCCGTGCCGGTGGCCGCCGCCGGTGCCGTCGCCGCCGGGGGCCGGATGCTTCTGCAACCACCCTTCCATGGCCCCGATTTCGGGCTTCTGGGCCGCCGCGATCCGTTCCGCGAGCCGCTTGACAGGGTCGGCCGAGGCCCGCTCGGGCGCCAGCGCGCTCATGGTCAGCGCCTGCCGGTGGTGCTCGATCATGCCCTGTACGTAGCCGAAGTCGGCGGCATTGGGACTGTCGTCGGGGCGTTCCCGGGCGGCCTGTTCGGGGGAGAGGGTGCGGGACTTCTCGCCGGGCTTGCCCGGGGCGATGACCGCAGGCCCGGAGGCGTCCTTGCGGTCCTCGTCCTGGCATGCGGTGAGACCGAGCAGGAACCCCGCGGCCATGGCCGCACCTGCGAAACCCCTGAGAAACCCCTTTGCCATGTCCATGAAGGGGAAGATACTGCCGTGGTCCACGTTCCGTTCCCAAGAGGACACGGATTGAAGGGACTCCAAGGGAGGGCACAGTGACCTCGACGCACCACACCCGTGTGCGACGCAGGAGGCTGGGGGTGGCCGCCGCGGCGGCCGGGCTTCTGGCCACGCTTCTGGCTGCCGGACCGGCGGCGGCCACTCCGGACCCCGGAGATGCGCAGCGGTCCCCGGGCGCCCGGATCGGCGCCGACGCGGCGCCCGGCGCACCCGGCCAGGACGAGATCGTGCACAGCCGCAACATCAAGCACCTTGCGAACATCCCGAGCACCAACCCGGACGGCATCGAGACCGACATCGCCTTCCAGAGCGGCTACGCCTACGCGGGCAGCTACGACGGTTTCACCATCTACGACATCCGCAACCCGAAGGCCCCCAAGACGGTCACCCAGGTGCTCTGCCCGGGTGGCCAGAACGACATCTCGGTCGCCGGGGACCTGCTCTTCCTCTCCACCGACTCCTCGCGCAGCGACGACTCCTGCAACAGCGTCTCGCAGCCCGCCACCGAGAAGTCCTCCTGGGAGGGCATCAAGATCTTCGACATCAGCGACAAGAAGAACCCCAAGTACATCAAGTCGGTCGAGACGGCCTGTGGTTCGCACACCCACAGCCTGGTGCCGGACGGCCGCGACATCTACCTCTACGTGGCCTCGTACTCGCCCAACGAGACCTTCCCGGACTGCAAGCCCCCGCACGACGGCATCTCCGTGGTCAAGGTCCCGAAGAAGGCCCCGACCAAGGCCGCGGTCGTCGCCTTCCCCGTCCTCTTCCCGGACGGCGGAAACCCGGGCGCGCCCACCAACCCGGGCGTGTCGAAGACCACCGGCTGCCACGACATCACCGTGCTGCCCTCGAAGAACCTCGCGGCCGGCGCCTGCATGGGCGACGGCATCCTCTTCGACATCAGCAGGCCGGAACAGCCCCGGGTGATCGACCGGGTGCAGGACAACACGAACTTCGCGTTCTGGCACTCGGCCACCTTCAACGAGCGGGCGAACAAGGTGGTGTTCACCGATGAGCTCGGCGGCGGTGTCGGTGCCACCTGCAACGAGGCCACCGGCCCCACCCGGGGTGCGGACGGCATCTACGACATCACCGGCCGCGGGGACGCCCGCAAGCTCGTCTTCCGCAGCTACTTCAAGATCCCGCGGCACCAGGCCGACACCGAGAACTGCGTGGCCCACAACGGCTCGCTGATCCCGGTCGGCGGCGGTCGCGACATCATGGTCCAGGCCTGGTACCAGGGCGGCCTGTCGGTGTGGGACTTCACCGACTCGGCCCGGCCGAAGGAGATCGCCTTCTTCGAGCGCGGACCCGTCGACCCGAGTGCGCTCACCCTGGGCGGCTCCTGGTCGGCGTACTACTACAACGGGCACATCTACTCGAACGACATCGTCAAGGGCCTCGATGTGCTGAGGATCGACGACTGGCGCACCGACAGTGCCAAGCGGGTGCGCCTGGACCGGCTCAACGTCCAGACGCAGCCCGACTACCGCTGGTAGCGCAGCGCACCGCGGCCGGCCGGCCCGCAGGCCGGCCGGTCCGGTCCGACCCGTTCCGCCGGGAGCACGATCACCGGTGGGGCGGGGCGGAGCGGGGCGGGTCCGGGGCGACCGTCACTCCGCCCGGCCGCCCTGAGGCAACGTTCCGTCAGGCGGGGTGCACCCGTCCGGCGGAACCCCCATCCCCCAGTCCAGCCCGTAGCGCTGGAACAGCTCCGCCCGCAGCCGGGCCGCCTCCATGGCCGCCCCCGGCAGCAGCACCGCGAACACCGCGCCCATCAGCAGGGCGCGGAGCATCGGATAGTCCCGGTCCGCGTCCGCCGAGCCGTGCCGGGCCACGGTGTCCCGCAGCAGCTCCGCCAGCCGCTGCTGCTCCGGGCACTGCACGAAACCCTCGGCCTGCAGGATGCCCGCCATATGGGTGCGCATCAGCAGCGGCTGCGCCAGGGCCAGCCCCAGGATCGCGTCGATGGCCCGGGCCAGCCGCTCCCGCCCGTCCTCGGTCCGCGGCTCCTGCTCCAGGGCGGCGTACAGGGTCTGGTGCATCAGCCGGTGCACCGCCGACTGCAACAGCTGCCGCTTGCCGGGGAAGTAGTACGAGACCAGGCCGCGGGCGGAACCCGCCCGGTCGGCGATGTCCCCCAGGGTCGTGGCCTCGTACCCGCGTTCGGCGACGAGCTCGACGGTGGCCTGGAGCAGCCGCTCCCGTGAGCGTCTCCGCAATTCTTCATTGACCGGTGCGCTGCGCGGGGACATGCTTACTCCTGCGTTGACTGGCTCCCAGCCAATATACTCAGCGCACCGGCCCATCGGTGCTCGGCGACGCGGGGGATCGCCGAGCACCGGTGCGTGCCGTTCCGGCATGCCCCGACAGCGCCAGTGCTGCGATCGCGGCTCCCAGCAGCCAGCCGCCCAGCACATCGGACGCCCAGTGCACGCCGAGGAAGATCCGGGTGAACCCGACCCCGAGGACCGAGAGCACCGCCGCCGCTCCGGCCGCCCACAGCATCCAGGCGCCGCCCCCGTCCGCCCGCGCCCGCGGCACCAGCCACAGCAGCAGTCCGCACACCATCGTCGCGGTCAGCGCATGCCCCGAGGGATACGCCGCGTAGTCGGCCGAGTCCACCGGGTCCGGCCACACCGGCCGCTCCCGCGCCACCAGCAGCTTCACCCCCTGCTGCACCACCGCCGCCACCACCAGGGCCAGCAGGAACCGCACCGCCAGGGCCCGTTCCCCGCGCCACCACAGCAGCCAGCAGGCCACGAGCAGCACCGCCCGCATGGTCCACGGATCCCAGACCCAGTCGGTCAGCACCCGGCTGGCCGAGACCAGCCCCGGATGGGCGAGCGCCTGCGCATGCCAGGCCACCGCGATCCGCCCGTCGTACCGGACCAGCGGCCCCCACCCCACTGCCACCAGCAGCGTCAGCACGGCCGCCGCCACCGCCGCACACCACCCCGCCGCGGCCACCGGGCCGGCCCCGGCCCGCCGCGGACCTCCGGCCCGGTCCCCACGGAATCCCATGGGGCGGATCCTCGCACCGGCCGGCGACCGCACCGCTACGTCAGCGCCGACAGCCCCGGCACGAAAGCCACCAGCAGCGGCACCGCGGGCACCAGGGCAGCCGTGGCGGTCAGCCCCAGCCGGCGGCCCGCCGTCAGCCGCGGGGCCGCCGCCAGCAGCCGGCGCACCCGCTGCGGGACATCGGCCTCGGGGGTCCCGCCGGGCCCGAACACCCCGCGGTCCTCGTTCAGCCCGACCAGCGCCAGCGCCACCGTCAGCCGCCCGAACCGGCGCGAGGCCACGTCGTCGGCCGCCAGCTCCACCAGGTGGTGCATCCCGTCCCGGAACGCCGCGAACACCGGCACCTGGGGGAACGCCCCGGACAGCGCCCTCGAGCAGTGCAGCAGCCAGTCGTGCCGGGCCGCCGCATGCCCCTGCTCGTGCGCCAGTACGGCATCCAGCTGACGGCCCTTCAGCCGGCGCAGCGCAGCCGTGGTCACCACCAGCTGCGGCGCCGCACCCGGCAGCCACCAGGCGTCCGGCCGGTCGCCCTCCAGCAGCACCAGCCGCACCCCGTCCGGGTCCTCCCCGGGCAACAGCGGGGCCTTCAACAGCAGTTCGGAGTGGCGCGCCCGGCGCCGGGCCCGGGCCCGCAGCACCTCACCGGTCAGCACCGTCGCCGTCCACACCGCCCCGCCGGCCAGCAGCAGCGCGGTCACGGCCGCCCACGGCCCGCCCGGATTCAGCGCGTAGGCCTCGACCACCCCGTGCGGGGCGGAGGCGAACAGCCGCCCGCGCACCGCCTGCCAGGCCGCGGCGGCGCTCAGCACCATCGACAGCCCCAGGCACAGCAGCACCGCGGCCACCACGCACTGCCACACCCACAAGGCCACCACGGGTTCCCGCTCGGGCCAGTCGGCGCGGGCCAGCAGGCGTGGAGCCAGCACAGCGGTCAGCAAGCCGAGCAGCAGGAGAACGGCGGGGACCATCATGGCCGCCAGCCTACGAGCGCACGGCTACCTGCCGGTATCACACGGACACATTGGTGACGCAGGACACGTTTGCCGGGCCGCACCCCCAGACACCACAGCCCCCCTCGACCCCACCCGCCCCACCCGCACCGCCGGCGGCCTCACAGCGTGAGCAGCATGGCGAACATCCCGATCCCCATGGCCAGCCGGCAGGCCCCGGTCAGCCCGGCCGGTCCGCCCGCCAGCCGCGAACCGCCCCACAGCACATAGCCGGAGTAGTAGACCAGCAGCCCCCCGGTCAGCGGTGGCACCCCCGGCCACAGCGTCATGTGCACCATCGCCAGCGAACCCACCAGATGGTGCACATGGTGACGGCCGCCGCGCAGCCGCCACGCCGCCTGTACGGAGGCCGCGCAGAACACCGCACCCAAGGCCAGGTGGACCGGCCGCCCCGCGCCGCCCAGGGGCAGGGCCATTGCCGCCATCCCGAAGCCCATCACGGCATCCGCCCGGCCCCCGGCTCTGCGCCCCCGCAGCAGGCAGTACCCGCCGCTGACCGCGCACAGCAGCGCCAGCAGCCAGGACAGCACGGGGGCGAGGGAGCCGGCGGAATGGTGCACGGCAGAACCTCCCGGTTCGACGGTGACACCGGAAGAGATGCCCGCACGGCGTCGGGCGCACGCCGGGCCGGGTTAGGCTTCGGCAAGCCGGACCGCACGAACGGAGCCACCGATGACCACTCCCGCCGCCCTCACTTTCCGCAGCGCCGTCGACGCCGACGTGCCGGCCCTGGTCGGCCTGGTGGAGTCGGCGTACCGGGGCGAGGCCAGCCGGGGCGGCTGGACCACCGAGGCGGACTACCTGGACGGCAGGCGCACCGACGAGGCGGGCGTGCGCGAGGTCATAGAGAAGCCGGACTCCCTGCTCCTGGTGGTCGAGCGGGAGGGCGAGCTGGTCGCCTGCTGCCAGCTCGAACACCGCGGAGACCACGTCTACTTCGGCATGTTCGCGGTCCGCCCCGGACTCCAGGGCGCCGGCCTCGGCAAGGAGATACTGGCCGAGGCCGAGCGGCGCGCCGGGGAGGACTGGGGCGCCAAGGAGATGCGGATGACCGTCATCAACGTCCGGGAGGAGCTCATCGCCTACTACGTACGGCGCGGGTACCGCCGCACCGGCGAGATGAGCCCCTTCCCGTACGGGGACGAGCGGTTCGGCCTCCCGCGCCGCGACGACCTCGCCTTCGAACTGCTGGTCAAGCCGCTCTAGACAGCTCGCTCCGAAAAAGAGCCGGAAGCGGGCGGCTCAGGCGGTGAACCGGCCGGTCAGCCGGATCTCCGGGAAGTCGGTGGCCGCGCCGTCCAGTTCCAGGGCCCGTACCAGCCGCAGCTGCTCCTGGGTGTTCACCGTCCACCCGGTCACCCGCAGCCCCGCCGTGTGCGCGGACTCCACCGTCTCCAGG
This sequence comes from Streptomyces venezuelae, assembly GCF_008642295.1. GTDB lineage: Bacteria > Actinomycetota > Actinomycetes > Streptomycetales > Streptomycetaceae > Streptomyces > Streptomyces venezuelae_C. Next base: position 6,792,475 of record NZ_CP029190.1, read on the forward strand.
GTGAGCCGCCGGATGTTGAGAGCGACCGTTTCCGCACCGGCCGCCAGGGCCCGGTCCACGATGTCCTCGCCGTAGCGGCTCGCGGTCAGCGTGGTCCGTACGCCCGGTACCAGGCGGGCGATCTCGGCGATCGAGGCGTCCTGCACGGAGGCGACCTCCACCCGGGTGGTCAGGTCGCGGCGCAGCATCAGCGTGGCGAGGGCCCGGGCCACGGTCCGGTCCGCGATCCCGACCTGGAGCGGGGCCCGCACCGCGTCCAGCACCTCTTCGAACAGCGGGATCCGCTCACCGTGCCCGGCGTCGAGCTCCCGCAGCTCGGCCAGCGTGAGATCGGCGACGGCGCCCGAACCGTCCGTGGTGCGGTCCACCTCGGGGTCGTGCAGGACGACCAGCGCGCCGTCCTTGCTGAGCTGCACATCCAGGGCGATGACGTCCATGCCGGAACGTTCCGCGCGAACGAAGGACCGCAGGGTGTTCTCCGGTTCGACACCCATGACCCCGCGGTGACCGATGGTGAGGAAAGTCAAGGTTCTCTCGCTTCCGTCGACGGCGGCTCCCGGGAGCGGGCCGGTGTCCCGACCGGTCCGCCCCATGGAGGAGGCATGCTAGTCCGCCCGGCGTGCGATGAGACCGTGCGTGCAGCGGCCCGGCAGGGCCGTCCGGCCGGTTCCCGCCAAGGGCGTCCCGCCCTCGGTACGGCCCCCGGGCCGCCCCGGCGGCCCGGCCGTGTCACCCGGCCGTGGGCGCGTCCCCATCGCCTTGACCGGGACCCCCGGCCGCCCCGGCCTCCCCGGTTCCGGCCGCCGCCGGGTGGGTCGCGGAGGCTTCCAGCACGGTGATGTCGGAGAGCAGCGCCTCCGCCAGTTCCAGCTCGGCCAGGTGCTGCCGCTCGCTCCAGCGCAGCGCGAGCACCGGGAACGCCCATTCCCGTACGTCGGCCGCCTGCTCCATGGCCTCGCGGACGGCCGCCAGCTCGGCCAGGGTGCGCTCGCGGTGCTCCGACACCATGGCCCGCAGCCGCTCCGGCTCGGCCAGGTGCCCCAGCCAGACCCGCAGCAGCAGCCCGTGCTTGAGCACCGGCGGGCCGGCGTCTTCGGTGTCCGCCGCCCAGCCGGCCAGGGCCTGCCGGCCCGCATCGGTGATGGCGTACCGGCGCTTGGCCCGGGCCTCCTCGGGGCCGGAGCGCTCGGAGGCGGCGTAGCCCAGCTCCTCCAGCCGGCGCAGTTCTGCGTAGATCTGGCTGATGGCCGGAGACCAGTAGAAGAAGCGGAGGGAGGAGTCGGCCCACTTCTTCAGCTCGTACCCGGTCCGCTCGCCCGGGAAGGAGAGCAGACCGAGAACGGCCCAGGCGGTCGGCGGAAGGTCTTGCTTCTTCGGCTTCTGACTACTAGTCATATTTCGAATTGAAGTGAGGCCGGACGTGGGACGCAACCCTGGAGGCACCGTTGAAATTCTCCGTCATCTTCGAAGCTCAGCTGGCAGACCCAACCGTCGAACGCGAGCACCAGGTCATCCGCGACTGCGTTGAGCAGGCCGTTCTCGCCGAACGCATGGGCTTCGACCGCATCTGGGCGGTCGAGCACCACTCGCTGAAGTGGTACGCCCACATGAGTGCTCCCGAGATCTTCCTGACCTGGGTCGCGGCCAGGACGAACACCATACGCATCGGCCATGGCGTCGTGTGCATGCCCTTCAACTTCAATCACCCGGCCCGGGTGGCCGAGCGGGCCGCCATGCTCGACCTCCTCTCCGGAGGCCGCCTCGACCTCGGCGCCGGCCGGGGCGGAACCGAACAGGAGACCTCGCTGTGCGGGGTTGACCGGAACCGCACCACCCAGGAGGTGGAGGAGGCCCTGCGGATCATCGGCAAGGCCTGGCAGGAGGAGGAGCTGGAGTACCACGGCGAGCTGATTGACATCGATCCCCATCCGATCCTGCCGCGCCCCGCGCAGACCCCGCACCCGCCGCTCTTCCTGGCGTGCAGCCGCGAGGAGACCCTGGTGCAGGCCGCCGAGCTCGGCATCGGCGCGCTGGTCATGGGCTTCGCGGGGCCGGAATCGATCGCCGGGATGCGGGCGGTGTACGACCGGGCGATCGCGGGGCGGGACGGCAGCCGGCTGGTCTCCACCGTGGTCAACGACCACTTCTCGGTGCTCTGCCCCACCATCGTCCTGGACGATCCGGACGAGGCCCGCCGCATCGGCATCCGCGGCCAGCGCTTCTTCGCCCAGTCCATCGGCCATTGGTACGGGGGCGCCGGCATCCCCGACGAGGCGGTGGTGCCGGGCGCCGACGAGGCCGCCGCCATGCGGCAGGCCGCCGAACAGGTGGTGGCCCGGCTGCACGAACAGAACATCCCGGTCCGGCCCACCTCCACGGCCACCTTCCGGGCGGACCACGCCTACGGCAGCGCCGACGACGCGATCGCCTACGTGGAGCGGCTGCGGGACGCGGGCGCCGACGAGATCATGTGCCTGATCCAGATGGGCACGGTGCCGCAGGAGGCCTGTCTGGAGACCCTGCGGCAGTGGGGCGAGAAGGTCATCCCGCACTTCCGCGAACCGGTCGCGGCCACCCCCGGGAACCGGGCATGAGCGGGCTCGGGCGTCCTGGCGGGGCCGATCCGGAGGGGGCGGGCGTCCACGCGGGCGCGCCCGACGGAGCCGCAGGGGCGCATGCCAGCCGGGCGGATGTCGGCCAGGCGGATGTCGGCCGGGCGGATGTCGGCCGGGCGGATGCTGCCCCGGCCGACGGCGTCGGGGCCGATCGTGACCGGCGGAGCGCCGGCGCTGTGCTGCCGCCCGCGTCGGGCTCCGTGCCGGAGCCCCCGGCCCGCTCCGCTGCCGCCGACCGGCTGGACCCGGGGGCCCGGCCCTTTGTGGCGGCCCTCGCCGCCGTCTTCCCGGACGTGGGCGGAAGCGTCACCGACGCCGCCGAGGCCCGCCGCATCCTCGCCGCCGCGCCCCCGCTGCCCGGGCTCCCGCCCCGGGTGGGCGCCGTGGAGGACCGGACCGTGCCCGGGCCGCCCGGAGCCCCGCCGGTGCCGGTCCGGGTCTACCTGCCCGACCCCGGGGAATGGCCCGGCCCCCGCCCCACCGTGGTGTTCGCCCACGGCGGCGGCTTCGTCCTCTGCGACCTCGACACCCACGACGGCACCGCCCGCACCCTCTGCCGGGCGGCCGGCGCGGCCGTGGTCTCGGTGGACTACCGGCGCGCCCCCGAGCACCCCTTCCCGGCCCCCGTGGAGGACGTCCACGCCGCCCTCTGCTGGGCCGGGGCGCACCTCGCCGAGCTCGGCGGCGACCCGGACGCCCTGGTCGTCGCCGGGGACAGCGCGGGCGGCAGCCTCGTCGTGGCCGCACTGCTGCTCGCCGCCGAGCGCGGCGGACCGCCGGTCGCGCTCCAGGTGCTGATCTACCCCGCACTGTCCGCCGCCATGGATTCCGGTTCGTACACCCGCAACGCCGAGGGCTACTACCTCACCACCGCGCACCTGCGCTGGTTCTGGCAGCAGTACCTCGGCCCGGCGGGCGACGGCCGGGACCCGCTGGCCTCGCCGCTGAACGCCGCCCCCGAGGCCCTGGTACGCCTGCCCGCGGCCCATGTGGTGGTGGCCGGATGTGATCCGCTGCACGACGACGGGACGGTCTGGCACCGGAAGCTGACCGCCGCCGGTGTCCCGTCGGCCCTTGACGACCACCCCGGGATGTTCCACGGTTTCCTCGCACTGTCCCGCGCACTCCCGGCGGCCCGGACCGCATGGGAAAGACTGGGCGGAGCCATCGCTTCCACCGTGAAACACGGGAAGACTTCCGGTGGATCTGGGGGGTCGGCAGGATAATTTTCGGCATCCCCTCTTGAGCAGGAGAGCCTCGCATGCATACGCTGTCTTGACGTGAGGTTCTCCTGTGGAGGAAGTGACATGACGGAAACTCTTGTGCCGGGAATCGGCGGGGCCGCGATAACCGCCGGTGCGCGGGTGGTGGACCACCCCGCGTGGCCCGCGCTCAAGGCCGCCGTGGAAGAGATTCGGCCTTGGCAGTCCAAGGACGGTTCGATCGACTTCGAGGCGGAGGGCGCCCCCGCCCCGTCCGTCGCCCAGGACGCCGTGATCCGGGTGATCGCCGCCGTCGAGGAGCTCTCCCCGCTGCTGCCGCACGCCACCGCGTACCACCAGGCCCTCGTCTCCGACCTGCGCAAGTGGGCCGAGACCGGGTTCCGGGTGCCGGACTTCCTGGACTCCCTGCTGGCCTTCCAGCCCGCCGCCGAGCGCGCCGACGGCCTGCAGCACCTCGTCGTGTTCCCCATGTACACGCAGAACGGCAACCCGGACCGCAACCTGGAGGCCGTCGCGCTCAAGATGGTGTGGCCCGAGTGGCTCGCCGAGCTGGAGCGCACCCGGTACGACAACCCGCTCTTCCTCGGCATCACCTTCGAGGACTTCACCGCGGGCTACGACACCAACTCCGCCGTGCTCTTCCCGGAGACCATCGCCGTCCGCGAGGCCCCCGAGCGCTTCACCTGGGGCGGCATCTTCTGCGACCGCGAGGCGGCCCGCTTCCGCAAGGTCACCGAGGCGGCCGTGGAGACCCTGGGCATGGAGCTGCCCGCCGACATCGCCGCGATGATCACCGACCAGGAGCGCTGCGAGAAGGCCTTCGTCCTGTGGGACATGGTCCACGACCGCACCCACAGCCACGGCGACCTGCCGTTCGACCCCTTCATGATCAAGCAGCGCCAGCCGTTCTGGATGTACGGCCTGGAGGAGCTGCGCTGTGACCTCACCGCCTTCAAGGAGGCCGTGAAGCTCCAGGCCGAGGGCAACGAGCACGGCCGCGACGTCCAGTACGCCGTGCTGTTCGACCGGATGTTCCGCTTCCCGCTCACCGGCGACCGGGTCCGCAACTACGACGGCCTCGGCGGCCAGCTGCTCTTCGCCTACCTGCACAAGCACGATGTGGTCCGCTGGACGGACAACAAGCTGCGCATCGACTGGGAGCGCGCCCCGCAGATCACCAACCAGCTGTGCGGTGAGATCGAGGACCTCTACCGGGCCGGCATCGACCGTCCGAAGCTGGTGCACTGGTTCAAGGCGTACGAGCTGGTCTCCACCTACCTGGCCCCGCACCCGGGCTCCAAGTGGGCCAAGGGCCCCGACGCCCTCGACCTGACGCAGCCGCCGCGGAAGCTTGTGGACGACGTGCTTCCGGACGAGTTTCCGCTCAGCATGTTCTTTGAGGCGCTCGCCAAGAAGCTCAAGGGAGTGATCGCCTCCACGAAGGGCATCACCGCGCGGACCGAAGAGACCCAGCAGAAGGCCGAGGCCGCCGCGTGAGCCCTCGCCCACAGGAGGCTTACAGCATGAACGGCTCCGGGAACGGCAACGGGAACGGGAAGCTCAGCGGAGCAGTGGTGGCAGTGGCCGGGGCCGGCGGGCCCGCGGGCCGCGCCGCCCTGATCCGGCTCGCCGAGGCGGGCGCCGTGGTCGTCGCGTCCGACGCGGACCCGGCCCGCCTGGCCGAGGCCGTGGACGCGGCCCGCTACGCCCACGGCGGCGCCACCGTCACCGGGGACACCGTGGACCTCCTCGACCTCGATGCGACCAAGGAATGGGCGGCCCGCACCGAGAAGGAATTCGGGCGGATCGACGGCCTGGTCCATCTGGTCGGCGGCTGGCGGGGCAGCAACTCCTTCACCGAGACCGACCTCGGGGACTGGGACTTCCTGGAGAAGCTGCTCATCCGCACCGTCCAGCACACCTCGATCGCCTTCCACGACGGCCTGCTCCGCAGTGACCGCGGCCGTTACGTCCTGGTCAGCCAGGCCGGTGCGCACAAGCCGGTGGCGAACAACGCGGCGTACAACGCGGGCAAGGCGGCGGCCGAGGCCTGGACCCTGGCCATGGCGGACTCCTTCCGCAAGGCCGGGGGCGAGGACGGCCCGCGCGCCGCGGCTGCGATCCTGGTCATCAAGGCACTCGTGCACGACGCCATGCGCGCCGAGCGTCCGAATGCGAAGTTCGCGGGTTTCACCGACGTCAAGGAACTGGCCGAGGCCATTGCCGGCGTCTGGGAGCGGCCCGCCCCGGAAGTGAACGGACAGCGTCTGTGGCTCACCCCGCAACCCTGAGGACCGATGCCCGCCGGCACCACGACCCGGCGGTGCGCGGTTTCGCGAGCGACAACTATGCGGGAGTGCACCCGGAGGTCCTGGCGGCCATCGCCGTCGCCAACGAGGGCCACCAGGTCGCGTACGGCGAGGACGAGTACACCGAACACCTGCAGAAGATCATCCGCAGCCACTTCGGCCCGTACGCGGAAGCCTTCCCGGTCTTCAACGGCACCGGCGCGAACGTCACCGCCCTGCAGGCGATGACCGACCGCTGGGGTGCGGTGATCTGCGCCAAGACCGCCCACATCAACGTGGACGAGGGCGGCGCGCCGGAGCGGATGGCCGGCATCAAGCTGCTGGCCGTCCCCACCCCGGACGGCAAGCTCACCCCCGAGCTGATCGACCAGGAGGCCTGGGGCTTCGAGGACGAGCACCGGGCCATGCCGCAGGTCGTGTCGATCACCCAGAACACCGAACTGGGCACGGTCTACACCCCGGAGGAGATCCGGGCGATCTGCGAGCACGCGCACGCGCTGGGCATGAAGGTGCACCTCGACGGCGCCCGGATAGCCAACGCCGCGGCCTCCCTGGACGTGCCGATGCGCGCGTTCACCAATGCCGTGGGCGTCGACGTGCTGTCGTACGGCGGCACCAAGAACGGCATGATGTTCGGCGAGGCCGTGGTGGTGCTCAACCCGGACGCGGTCCGGCAGATGAAGCACATCCGCAAGATGTCGATGCAGCTGGCGTCCAAGATGCGCTTCGTCTCGGTGCAGTTGGAGGCGCTGCTCGCCAAGGACCTGTGGCTGCGCAACGCCCGGCACGCCAACGAGATGGCGCAGCGGCTCGCGGCCGGTGTGCGCGCGGTGGACGGGGTGGAGATCCTCTACCCGGTCCAGGCGAACGCGGTGTTCGCGAAGCTGCCGCACGAGGTGTCGCGGCGGCTCCAGCAGCGCTACCGGTTCTACTTCTGGGACGAGGCCGCCGGGCACGTCCGCTGGATGTGCGGTTTCGACACCCAGGTGGAGGACGTGGACGGCTTCCTCCAGGCGCTCAAGGAAGAGATGGCGCGCTAAAACATAGGCATGTGAAAATCTGCATAGGTATGCTCCTGGATCATGGAACTGATCCAGGAGCATTCCGATGTGTCCGCCTACCTCGCGGCGAATGAAGCCGTCGACCATGGGCATCCGTTGGTCCAGGAGACCGCCGAGGCCCTCTGGGCCACGACCGGCGACGCATATTCATACGCCAAGGTGGCCTTTGAGTTCGTCCGGGACACCGTCCCGCACTCCGCCGACTCCGGGGACCCGAGGGTCAGCTGGCGCGCCTCCGACGTGCTCGCCACCCGCAATGGCATCTGCTACGCCAAGTCCCATGCGCTCGCCGCCCTGCTGCGGGCCAAGGGCATTCCCACGGCGCTCTGCTACCAGCGGCTGGCCGAGGACGACGGGTCCGGTGCGGTGGTGCACGGGCTGGTCGCGGTGCTGCTGCCCGGCGAGGACCGCTGGGCTCGGCAGGACCCGCGGGGCAACAAGCCCGGCGTGGACGCCCGGTTCGCCCTCGACCGCGAGCAACTCGCCTTCCCCGTACGCCCGGAGCTCGGCGAGATCGACTACCCGGAGCTGTACGCGGCCCCGCACCCGGCCGTGCTCAAGGCGCTCCGGGAGTCCGCTGACCGGCCGGAGCTGTGGCGGAACCTTCCGACGGGGCTGTAGGCCGTCTCTTCCGGATCTTGCTCCCCCAGCTACCGCTGGGAGGTGCCCCCAGACCCGCGCCGCCCGGCACCGCACCTCGCCGCGTTGTCGAGGCACCCGAGGACGTCCAGTAATCGGGAGCCTCTCCGCCTTGCGATGCACGACACCGGGCGACGCGGGCTTAACCGGCAAGATCCGAAAGAGACGACCTAGCGGCACCCGCAGTCCGGGCCGCCCCGGGCCGCACCGACACATGCAGGGCCGCGGCGGCCAGCTGGAGCCCGGCGATGGCGAGCACCAGCACCTGGGGCGGCGCGCCTGCGGCGAGCCCCACCAGGGCCGCGCCGGCCGAGGCCGCGGTCACCTTCAGCCCCGCGCCGAGGGTGAACACCTGGGTCCGCACCGCCTCGGGGGCGTACCCGGCCCGGATTCGCAGGGTGGCCGTCAGCAGCGGCCCGTCGCACACCCCGGCCACGGCGAAGCCCACCGCGGCCACCGGCAGCGAGGGCGCGAACGCCGCCCCGGCCAGCGCGACCCCGGTTCCCGCCAGGGCCCAGCGGGCCAGCAGCCCGGGGGCGAACGGGGACCGGACCGCGCTCAGCCGCGCGATGCCGAGCGAGCCGGCCAGGGCGCCGAGGGCGAAGGCCGTCATCAGGACCCCGCCGGCGCCGGGGCTGCCCAGCTCCGTCGCGAACAGCACCGAGGTCGTGGTCAAGGCCCCGATCCCGACGAAGGCGAGGGTGGTCGCACCGGTGATCGCCCGCAGCTCCGGGACCCGCCAGAGGGCCACCAGCCCGGCCCCGAGCCCCGGCCCGGCGGGTGCCGCCGCCCCGCCCGGCTCCGGGCGCTCGGGCCTCGCGTACCGCAGGGTGGTGGCGCATACGGCGGCCAGCGCGCCCGAGCCCGCCAGCAGCCCCATCGCCGGGCCCGGCGAACCGGTGGCCGCGACCAGGCTCACCGCCGCCGGCGCGGTCACCGCAGCCGCGTTGTAGGTGGAGGCGTCCCAGGCGTAGGCGCGGTCCCGCCCGGGCCCGGCCGGGACCAGCCCGGCCACCAGGCTGGACAGCCCGCCGGTCACCATCGGGCCGCAGCACCCGCCGGCCACCGCCACGGCCAGCACCACCGGGGTCGGGGCCCGGCCCAGCAGCACCGCCAGCGTCGCCACCGCGGTGGTGAATCCGGCCAGCGAGCCGACGTAGAACAGGCGTGGCCGCCGCACCCGGGCCGCCGCCGCGCCCGCCACCGGGGCGGCCAGGACGTTCGGCGCCAGCCAGGCGGTCAGTACGAAGGCGCCGTACGCCGCGTCACCCGTGCGCTCCAGGGCCAGCAGCACCAGGGCGATGCCGACCCCCTCCGAGGCGAAGCGCGCGGCCAGGGCGGCTGCCAGATAGCGTCCGAAGCCGGCCTCGGTGTCCCCGCCGCCCATGCGTAACGTCTTCATGGCGTAAGACGTTACAGTCGGAGGGTGAACGGTTTCCACCCCGCGCAGCGGCTGATCGATCTCGCCGAAGCGGTCCGCACGGACCCGCAGGCCCCCCGGGAGGCCCTTGCGGCCCTGCTCGCCCGGCACGGCGAGCGGCCGGCCGACCTCACCGAGACGGCCTTCTCCGCGGCCGACGCCGCCGAACTGCGGGACGCCGCCCGCCGGATGGGCCAGGTGCTCGCCGAGACCGACGCCGACCTCGCCGCCGAGGCCCTCAATGCCGTGTTCGCGGACTGCGGCGCCCGGCCGCGCCTGGTCCGCCACGAGGACCACCCCTGGCATCTGCATGTGGACCGGGAGGACGCGGGCTGGGGCAGCTGGTTCCTGGCCTCGGGGGCGCTCGCCCTCGCCCAGCTGCTCACCGCCCATGGCCGGGTGGCCTGGGGGGCCTGTCCGGCGGCGGGCTGTGGCCGTTACTTCACCGGCACCGGCCCCGGCAGCCCCCGCCGTTACTGCTCCACCGGGTGTGCCACCCGGGAGCGGGTCGCGGCCCACCGCCGCCGCAAGCGGGAGGCCTGAGGGCCGGAGGTGATAGGAAACTTTCTTGTCGGTTGACGTTGTCAGGTTGACATGAGCATGAGTATCTTCGGGCCGCCGGAACCCCTCCTACCGGAAGGCCCCCCCATGCGTTTCGGACCCCCGGCCGGGCTCGCCGCCCTGGCCCTCGGATTAGCAGCGACCCTGGTCCCCGCACCCACGATCGCCGCCCCCTCCGCCCAGGCCGCTCCCGCGCAGTTCACCCACCCCGGTGTCCTCAGCAGCCGGGCCCAACTGGACTTCGTACGTGCCAAGGTGCAGGCCGGCGAGCAGCCCTGGAAAGCCGCGTTCGACCAGATGCTCGCCAGCGAGTACGCCTCACTGTCCCGTACGCCCAAACCGCGTGCGATCGTCGAATGCGGCTCCAGCTCCAACCCCAACCACGGCTGTACCGACGAGCGCCAGGACGCCGTCGCCGCCTACACCCAGGCCCTCGCCTGGTACATCACCCGCGACGCCAAGTACGCCAAGAAGTCCATCCAGCTGATGGACGCGTGGTCGGGGGTCATCAAGGACCACACCAACAGCAACGCCCCGCTGCAGAGCGGCTGGTCCGGCTCCACCTGGCCGCGCGCCGCCGAGCTCATCAAACACACCTACACCGGAGGCTGGCCCCACCAGGGCCGCTTCGCCACGATGCTGCGGAACGTCTATCTCCCCGAGGTGGTCAACGGGGCGCCGCGCAAGAACGGCAACTGGGAACTGATCATGATGGACGCGGCCATCGGCATCTCCGTCCACCTCGACGACAAGGCGAGCTACGACAAGGCCATGGGCATCTACCTCGGCCGGCTCCCCGCCTATCTCCACCTGAAGTCCGACGGTGCCCAGCCGAAATACCCGCCGCGCTCCTCGATCGACACCAGGAGCGAGCTGATCACGTACTGGCACGGCCAGGACACCTTCGTCGACGGCCTCGCCCAGGAGACCTGCCGGGACTTCGGCCACACCGGATGGGGCATCGCCGCCGCCCTGCACGTCGCCGAGACCTCACGCATCCAGGGCCGCGACCTCTACCCCGAGCTCAAGGACCGGTTCCGGCACGCGCTCGGCTTCCACGCCCGCTACGCGCTCGGCGAGGCCGTGCCCTCCTGGCTGTGCGGCGGCACGGTCACCCGGAGCCTCGGGCCGACCACCGAGGTCGGCTACAACGCCCTGGGCAACCGGCTCGGCATCCCCATGGAGAAGACCCGGCAGCTGACCGAGAGCCGCCGCCCGGCCGGCGCCGACAACTACTTCGTGGCCTGGGAGACCCTCACCCACGCCAAGAACCCGAACTAGCCGGCCTGGGCGGCGCTCAGGACGCGCCCGCCTCCTTGACCTGCGCGGGGGTGGGCGCGGTGCCGCCCAGGTGGGCCGGCAGCCACCAGGAGTCCTCGGTGCCCTTGGGCCGGGCCGGGTAGGCGCGCTGGGCCGCTTCCAGCAGCTCCTGCACCCGCTCGCGCAGACGCCGGGTGATGGCACCGGCGTACTGGTCGGTCGGTGCCTCGATGGGCTCGCCCACCCGCATCGTCACCGGGATGTGGCTGCGCTTGAGGTCCTTGGGGCGGCCCTTGGTCCACAGCCGCTGGGTGCCCCACAGCGCCACCGGAATCAGCGGCACGCCCGCCTCCTGCGCCATCCGCGCCGCGCCCGACTTGAAGCTCTTCAGGGTGAAGGACTGCGAGATGGTCGCCTCCGGGAACACCCCGATGATCTCGCCGTTGCGCAGGGCGGTCAGCGCCTGCTGGTAGGCGGCCTCGCCCTGGGTGCGGTCCACCGGGATGTGCTTCATCGCCCGCATCAGCGGACCGGAGACCTTGTGCCGGAACACCGACTCCTTCGCCATGAAGCGGACCAGCCGCTTCGACGGCCGCGCCGTCAGTCCCGCGAAGATGAAGTCGAGGTACCCGATGTGGTTGGAGACCAGCACCGCCCCGCCCTTGCGCGGGATGTTCTCGGTGCCCTTCATGTCGATCCGGATGTCCAGCGCCTTGAAAAGGGTGTGCGCGGCGCCGATCACCGGCGGGTAGACGAGTTCAGCCATCGTGGGGACATCCCGCTTTCTGCCTGGGGAGGTGGGAGGTGCTCCCGGCTGTAGGTGCTGCTGTGAGGGTGGTGTGGCCGCGGCTGCCGTGACGGCCGCCGGATCACAAGTTACGCACACGTAGGTTACGTGCATGGGGATCGTGCCCCATACGCGCCCGCCTGGCCAGTCCCGGCGCCGGTACCAGGGGAGATTCTCGTCACGCCGGGAATGCGGCGCGTACCGGGGGCGCTCGGATCACCGTACGAGCAGGCCGGCGGCAAGGAGGGCGGCGCAGGTGGGAACAGAGCGGGACGGACGGCGGCTGGGGGCGGGGGACCTCGGTGCGGCCCCGGGGGAGCGGGCCACCCTGGTCCAGTTCTCCAGTGCCTTCTGCCGGCCCTGTGTGGCCACCCGGCGGATCCTCGCCGAGGTCGCGGCCATGGTCGAGGGCGTGGCCCACATCGAGATCGACGCCGAGGAGCGGCTCGCCCTGACCCGCAGCCTCGGGATCGAGCAGACCCCGACCGTGCTGGTGCTGGACGCGGCCGGCCGGATCGTCCGCCGGGCCGTGGGCATGCCCCGCAAGGCCGATGTGATCGCCGCCCTCGGGGCTGCCGTGTGAATTCCGATGCGCGACCGCCGGTGCACGCGCCCGCGCCGCTAGTGACACGCCTGACATCTGGCAACAGCCGCTTGACGACGCCTGTCGGTGATCGCCAGGCTGGCGGGACGCGGTACGAACAGAAGGACTTTCAGATGACGGCGCCGTCCGTGCTCGCCACCACCCAGCTGGGCTCGCCCGAGCTGCTCCGCTCGGTCTTCCGGCAGCATGCCGCGGGCGTAGCGGTGATCACGGCTGCCGATGCGGCCAACCGGCCCGTCGGCTTCACCGCCACCTCCCTGAACTCGGTCTCGGCCGATCCTCCGCTGCTGTCCTTCTCGGTCGGCACCGGCTCCTCCAGCTGGCCCGTGCTGGCCGGGTCCGAGTACCTCGGTGTCCACATACTGGGTGAGCACCAGCGCGATCTGGCACAACTGTTCGCCCGTAGCGGAGCGGACCGGTTCGGTCCGGAGACCGCATGGCGGCCCGGGCCGCACGGAGTGCCTTTGCTGGACGGGGTGTTGGCCTGGCTGGCGTGCCGGGTGGTGGCCCGGGTTCCGGCGGGGGAGCACCGGGTGGTCATCGCGGAGGCGGTTGCGGGGGATCCTCTGGGGGAAGGCCGAGGTCAGGGGCGTCCCCTGCTGTATCACCAGGGGCGCTTCAACGCTTTGCGCGACTGAATCGTCCCGTTGCCCAGGTCACAGTCGACCGACCTTGCAACCTGGCGAAACGCACGCTGTACTGACGAGTAACATTTCGGTCGGAGCGCGGACCGCCCCGACCGGGAGACGGCCGACAAGGCGCCTATGCTGCCCACACAAGGCAGCAGCCAGAAAAGACGATGCAGTAGGAGAGCCGGCGTGAGCTTGAGGATCGTTGTCTGTGTGAAGTACGTGCCCGACGCCACCGGCGACCGGCACTTCGCCGATGACCTGACCGTGGAACGCGACGACGTCGACGGCCTGCTGTCGGAGCTCGACGAGTACGCCGTCGAGCAGGCGCTGCAGATCGCCGAAGAGGCCGACGACGCCGAGGTCACCGTGCTGACGGTCGGTCCGGAGGACGCCAAGGACGCCCTGCGCAAGGCGCTGTCCATGGGCGCCGACAAGGCCATCCACGTCGAGGACGACGACCTGCACGGCACCGACGTCATGGGCACCTCGCTGGTGCTGGCCAAGGCCGTCGAGAAGGCCGGCTACGACCTGGTCATCACCGGTATGGCCTCGACGGACGGCACCATGGGTGTCCTCCCGGCGATCCTGGCCGAGCGTCTGGGCGTCCCGCAGGTCACGCTGCTCTCCGAGGTCAAGGTCGAGGACGGCACCGTGACCGGCCGCCGTGACGGCGACTCCGCGAGCGAGCAGCTCGAGGCGTCCCTGCCGGCCCTGGTCTCCGTGACGGACCAGTCGGGCGAGGCCCGCTACCCGTCCTTCAAGGGCATCATGGCCGCGAAGAAGAAGCCGGTCGAGTCCTGGGACCTCGAGGAGCTGGAGATCGAGGCGGACGAGGTCGGCCTCGAGGGCGCCTGGACCGCGGTGGACTCCGCGGCGCAGCGTCCGGCCCGCACCGCCGGCACGATCGTCAAGGACGAGGGCGAGGGCGGCAAGCAGCTGGCCGAGTTCCTGGCCGGCCAGAAGTTCATCTAAGAGCTTCGGCCATCACCACCACCGCCCCCTCATACTTCGCAATCGCAGGAGAGCAGTCCCATGGCTGAAGTTCTCGTCTACGTCGACCACGTGGACGGCGCCGTCCGCAAGCCCACCCTCGAGCTCCTGACGCTCGCCCGCCGCATCGGCGAGCCCGTCGCCGTCGCCCTGGGCGCCGGCGCCGAGGCCACCGCGGCGACCCTCGCCGAGCACGGCGCGGTCAAGGTCCTGACCGCCGACGCGCCCGAGTTCGCCGAGTACCTCGTCGTCCCGAAGGTGGACGCGCTCCAGGCCGCGTACGAGGCTGTTTCCCCGGCCGCCGTACTCGTCCCGTCCTCCGCCGAGGGCAAGGAGATCGCCGCCCGTCTGGCCGTCCGCATCGGCTCCGGCATCATCACCGACGCCATCGACCTGGAGGCGGGTGACGAGGGCCCGGTCGCGACCCAGTCCGCCTTCGCCGCGTCGTTCACCACCAAGTCCCGTGTCTCCAAGGGCACCCCGGTCATCACCGTCAAGCCGAACTCGGCTCCGGTGGAGGCCGCCCCGGCCGCCGGTGCCGTCGAGGCGCTCGCCGTCTCCTTCGGCGCCCTGGCCACCGGCACCAAGATCGTCTCCCGCACCCCGCGCGAGTCGACCGGCCGCCCCGAGCTGACCGAGGCCGCGATCGTGGTCTCCGGCGGCCGTGGCGTCAACGGTGCCGAGAACTTCCACATCATCGAGGACCTCGCGGACTCCCTCGGTGCCGCCGTCGGCGCTTCCCGCGCCGCCGTCGACGCCGGCTGGTACCCGCACTCCAACCAGGTCGGCCAGACCGGCAAGTCGGTCTCCCCGCAGCTGTACATCGCCTCCGGCATCTCCGGCGCGATCCAGCACCGGGCCGGCATGCAGACCTCGAAGACCATCGTGGCCATCAACAAGGACGCCGAGGCCCCGATCTTCGACCTGGTCGACTACGGCGTGGTCGGCGACCTCTTCGCGGTCGTCCCGCAGCTGACCGAAGAGATCAAGGCGCGCAAGGGCTAATCGCCTGACCTGCGCAGACAGTCGGTCCCGGGGCCGCGTGGTGATGCTCACCACGCGGCCCCGGGCCGTTTGCTGCAAGCATTGACTGAGCGGAATGCCCTGACTAAATTCTGCTATGCGGATCAATGCTTCCGTGAAGCGGAAAAGAGGAGAGTGCAGGATGGGTCAGCAGGAGAAGGTGGCGACGAGCCTCGCAGGAGCGGTCAGCGAGGGCATCAGCGCTTCCCTCGCCCCGGTGGACGCGGAACTCGCGCGCCGGTACCCGGGCGACCCCGGCACCCGCCAGCCGATCCACACGGTCTACGTTCCCGGTGACGTCTTCGCCGCGGACACCATCCGCAGCTGGGGCGACCAGGCCCTGGCCGCCCTGGACGAGCACGCCCCCGACGCCGGCACCTTCGGCAAGGTGCTCGGCATCGACGACGCGCGCGCCGCGACCGTCTACGAGCGGGTCCGCGCCAAGCTCGCCAGCGAGCCCATCGAAGACCTCCGCATCGACTTCGAGGACGGCTTCGGCGTCCGCTCCGACGAGGAGGAGGACCAGGCCGCGGCCCGCGCCGCCCGCCTCGTCTCGGAGGCCTACTCCAACGGCACCAACGCGCCGTACATGGGCATCCGCATGAAGTGCATGGAGTCCAACGTCCGCGACCGCGGCCTGCGCACCACCGACGTCTTCCTCTCCGGCCTGCTCGCCCACGGCGGCCTCCCGGAGAACCTGGTGCTGACCCTCCCCAAGGTGACGTACGCCGAGCAGGTCTCCGCCTTCGTCAAGCTGCTGGAGGCCTTCGAGACCACCCGCGGCCTGCGCCCGGGCCGGATCGGCTTCGAGATCCAGATCGAGACCAGCCAGTCCATCCTCGCCTCCGACGGCACCGCGACGGTGGCCCGGATGATCGACGCCGCCAAGGGCCGCGCCACCGGCCTGCACTACGGCACCTTCGACTACAGCGCCTGCGTCGGCGTCTCCGCCGCCTACCAGTCCAGCGACCACCCGGCCGCCGACCACGCCAAGGCGATCATGCAGGTGGCCGCCGCGGGCACCGGCGTACGGGTCTCCGACGGCTCGACCAACGTCCTGCCGATCGGCACCACCGAGCACGTCCACGAGGCCTGGAAGCTGCACTACGGCCTGACCCGCCGCGCCCTGGCCCGCGCCTACTACCAGGGCTGGGACATGCACCCGGGCCACCTGCCGACCCGCTACGCGGCCGTCTTCACCTTCTACCGCGAGGGCCTCGAGGCCGCCGCCGCGCGCCTGAAGGCGTACGTGGCCAAGATCGAGGGCGATGTCATGGACGAGCCCGCCACCGCCAAGGCACTGGCCGGTTACCTGGTCCGCGGCCTGGACTGCGGGGCGGTCGGCTCCGACGAGGTCACCGCCCTGACCGGGCTGAGCCGCGCCGAGCTCGACGCGTTCGCGATCCCGCGCCGTTCGGCCACCCTGACGGCGACCGCCTGAGTGTGACCGCCGGAGTGACCGGCCCGGCCCCGTTCTCAGCGGGGCCGGGCCGTCGCCGTCTGCGGATCCGGCAGCACCCAGCGCCGCAGGGTGCCGTCGTCCCCTGACGCGGCGAGCAGGCTCCCGTCGGGGGAGAAGGCGACGCCCCACACCGCGGAGGTGTGCCCGGTCAACGGCAGGGCGACGGCGGGCCCGCCGGTCCGGACGTCCCACAGTTGGGCGGTGCCGTCGGCGCCCGCACTGGCCAGCAGCCTGCCGTCGGGGGAGAAGGTCAGTCCGTACACCGGGCCGCGGTGCCCGACGAGCTGCCGGCCGAGCGTCGGCCGGGAGGTGAGGTCCCACAGCCGGATCTCCCCGCCGAGGTCGCCGCTGGCCAGCAGGCCGCCGTCGGGGGAGAAGACGATCGTGCGTACCTCCGAGTCGTGGGCGCTCAGAGCGGACTCGACGGGTGCCGGCAGGGCCAGCTCCCACAGGGCCACGGACCGGTCCGTGCCGACCGCCAGCCGTCCGTCGGCGGACATGGCAACGGGGGACGCGCCCCACACCCGCTGGGGGGCGACGTCCGCCAGCTCCTGGGCGGCGTTGGTCCGGACGGTCGTCCACGCGCCGTCCCGGCCGGCCACGGCCACCAGGACGCCATCGGCCCGGAATGCGACGTTCGACATCAGCGACACGGGATGGACCATCGGGTCCCGCCGGGCCGTGCCCGCGGTCCACAGCCGCGCCGGGCCGCCCTCCTCGGGGAACTCCAGTCCCCAGGGGTCGAATCCCGGCACCGCCAGCACCTCCGGCAGCGGCTCGCAGGTCTCCGCGTCCAGGGTCAGCACGGTCCGGTCCGCGGTGTGGACGAGGAGTCGGCCGCCGTCCGGGGAGAAGACCAGCCGGCGCAGCGGAGCCCCGGTCCGGCTGCTCACGGCCGGCAGGGCCACGGCGTGCCCGTCGCGCAGGGCCGCCGACAGGGCGGCCGAGGCCAGGGACGCCGGGCGCTCGACGACCGGGCCGCGCCGGTGCAGCAGGACGGTCCTGTCGTCGCCGGCGGTGGCGAGCAGCCGGCCGTCAGGGGAGAAGGCGACGGCATTGACGGCAAGGGTGTGTCCGGTCAGCGGTGGGCCCGCCGGGAGTCCGGTGGACGTGTCCCACAGCCGCACCGTCCGGTCTCCACTGGCGGTGGCGAGCAGCCGGCCGTCCGGGGAGAAGGCCACTGCGTTCACCGCGCCGTCGTGCCCGGCCAGCGGCGGCCCGAGGGGCCGGCCGGTCGCGACGTGCCACAGCCGGGCGGTGGTGTCATGGCTCCCGGTGGCCAGCAGGCGGCCGTCGGGAGAGTAGGCGAGGGCCTCCACATTGTCCGAGTGACCGGCCAGGGCCGCGCCGACCGGACCGCCGGAAGCGATGTCCCACTGCTGGACGTCCTCGAACCCGGCGGCGACCACCAGCAGCCGGCCGTCCGGGGAGAAGGCCAGTGCGTCGGCCCGTCCGCTGTACCGGGCGCCGGCCGGGCCCCGCCGGACATCGGTGCAGAGGTCCACCACCGAGAGGTCCGGGTACTCCATGGCTGCACCGAGCAGACGGCCGTTCTCGGTGAAGGCCAGGCCGCCGGCCAGGCGGCGGTCCTGCCCGCGAAGCGGAGCGGGCATGAGCGTGCCGGTGTCCCACAGGTGCGGGCGGCCGTCGTCGGAGAGGGAAGCCAGCCGGTCCCCGTCCGGGGAGAATCCCACGTGGAGCACCGCGGTGGTCTCGTTGCCGCTCGTCAGTACGCCCTCGGCCCGGCCGGCGGCCGTGTTCCACAGCCGTACCGACCCGTCGTTCCCCGCGGACGCCAGCGTGCGGCCGTCGGGGGAGAACGCGAGCCGCCACACCAGACGGGTGTGGCCCACGAGCCGGTGGGCGATCGCGAACTCGGCCTCGCCGGCCGCGGTCGCCGGCGGGGACGGAACCGGAGGCGTGGCAGCGGGCGGGGCAGTGGGCGTGACAGCCGTTGGGGCAGTGGGCGGGGCCTCCCGCCGGGTGGTTTCGGCTTCGAGGGCGGCCAGCGCCCGCCACCGGCGGCGCCAGGGCTCCAACTCGGCCGAATTGTGCGGCGGAATGGGGCGCTCCTGCCCGAACTCGTCGTAGGAGTGCAGGATCCGGACGAGCCCCATGAGCCGGTCCAGCCCCGGCAGCCGCTCTCCGCGGAACGCGTCGCTCTGGGTGGACACCGGAAGCCGGATGCCCGTGGCGGACTTGGCCGCGCGCGCGGCCAGATCGCGGTACGACCGATTGCCGCGGTCCAGGCGCAGTTTGCGCAAGTCCGCCGCGAACGCCGCGAGTTCTTCGGTGAATGCAGGCACGGTGTTCATCACCGCACAGGTTAGGGGCGGTGACGGCGCGCCGCCGGACGATTCCGAACAGGGCGGAACGAGACCGGTGCCCGGCGGATTCCGGCGGATTCCGGCGGAGTCCGGTGGTGTCCGGGGATGATCCGGATTCGTCCGGCGGATGCCCCGTACCACCCCGGCCGGCGTTGTCATCAGGGCATGACCACAGCTCCGGGCGGGGAACCGCCCTTCCTGACCCTGCACACCGCCGTCGTCCTGTTCGGCTCGCTCTTCATCGGCCTGGTGGCCGGCGGCCTGACCTTCCTCGGCGGCAGCGGTGCCGCGCTGTCGGTACTCGGCGGGCTGACCGCCGCCGGCGTCAGCGTGCCCGTACTGCGCGGGCTGATCCGTTAGACCACCGGCGGCAGTTCGCCCGAGCCGCGGGGGATCAACCGGGTGGGGAGTTCGATGCGTTCGGGAGGCAGCGATGCGCCCGACAGGCGGCGGAAGAGGCGGTCCGTGGCCACCCGGCCCAGGGCCGCCGCGTCCTGGGCGACCACGGTGACCCCCGGCCGCAGCAGGTCGGCCAGTTCGAAGTCGTCGAAGCCGACGAGGGCGACCGGCCGGCCGGCGGCGGCCAGCACCCGGACCAGCGTCACCGTCACCCGGTTGTTGCCCGCGAACACCGCGGTCACCGGGTCCGGCCCGGCCAGCATGGCCACCGCCGCCGCCGAGACCCGGTCGGCGGCGGTGGAGCCGAGCGCGACCCAGGACTCGTCCACCGGCAGGCCGGCCCCGGCCATGGCCGCGCGGTAGCCGCGCAGCCGTTCGGTGGCGGTGTGGATGCGGGGGTGGTCGCCGATGAAGCCGATCCGGCGGTGGCCGTGGGCGATCAGATGGGCCACCCCCTCGCGGGCGCCGCCGAAGCTGTCCGAAAGCACCACGTCCGCGTCGATCCGGCCCGCCGGGCGGTCCACGAACACGGTGGCCACCCCGGCCCGGATCTCCGGTTCCAGATAGCGGTGGTCCTCGCCGGCCGGGATCACGATCAGGCCGTCCACCCGGCGCGCGCACAGCGCCAGGGCCAACTCCCTTTCCCGGTCCGGGTCCTCGGCGCTGGAGCCGTTGATCAGGAGCGCGCCGTGCGCCCGCGCGACCTCTTCCACGGCCCGGTTCAGCGGGCCGTAGAAGGGGTCCGCGAGGTCCTCCAGGACCAGGCCGACGGTGGCGGTCCGCCCTTTGCGCAGCACCCGCGCGCTGTCGTTGCGGCGGAACCCGAGGGCGTCGATGGCCTCTTGGACGCGCCGCTCGGTGTCCGGGGTCACCCCCGGCTCGCCGTTCACCACCCGGGACACCGTCTTCAGGCCCACCCCGGCGCGGGCCGCCACGTCCTTCATCGTCGGCCGGTTGCCGTAACGGGGCTCGGACGGGCGGCGGGAGTGCGGCACGGTGTGTGAACCTCCGGGAAGGGCTGGGAGCAGAGCGGGGACGGGCGGGGACGGGCGGGGACGGGCGGGGCCGGCGACGGCCCCTGACCTTGAGGATAAGCACTCCGCCGGTCATCGGGTTTCCGTGGCAGGGTGTTCCGGGCAAGCCACTGGGGGCATCGGAAGAGGGGTAATCGTGATTGTCTGGATCAACGGCGCCTTCGGCGCCGGGAAGACCAGCACGGCTCGCGAACTGACCGGAATCGTCCCGGACAGCGTCCTGTACGACCCCGCGCTGATCGGCGACGCACTGCGCGCGCTGCTGCCGCGCAAACGGCTCGACGAGGTGGCGGACCATCAGGACCTGCCCAGTTGGCGGCGGCTCGTGGTGGAGACGGCGGCGGCGTTGTTCGCGGAGGTCGGCGGGGTGCTGGTGGTCCCGATGACCCTGCTGCGGCAGGAGCACCGCGACGAGATCTTCGGCGCGCTGGCGGCCCGGCGGATACCGGTCCGGCATGTGCTGCTCGCCCCGGCGGAAACGATCCTGCATGAGCGGATCGCCCGCCGTGAGGAGGCCGGCCGGAGCGACCGGAACGGCCGGAACGGCCAGACCGACCGGACAGGGCGGGCGGCCGACGGGCCCGACAGGCACCTGGCGCCGTACCGGGAGGCCCTGGACTGGCTCACCGCCGATGCGTACGTGGTCGACAACAGCACCCTCACCCCCCGGCAGACGGCCCTGCGGATCGCCGAGGCGATCCGCACGGACACCGCCGCCGTCTGCGAGATCGTGCAGACCCCGGAACCCACCCGCGAGACGGTGGCGGCCGGGGTGCTGCTCTTCGACGCACAGGACCGGGTGCTGCTCGTCGATCCCACGTACAAGCCGGACTGGGAGTTCCCCGGCGGAGTCGTCGAGGCCGGCGAGCCCCCCGCCCGGGCCGGGGTCCGCGAGGTCGAGGAGGAACTCGGCGTCGCACTGGACCGCGCGCCCGGACTCCTCGTGATCGACTGGGAACCGCCGAAGCATCCTGCGTACGGGGGCCTGCGCTTCCTCTTCGACGGTGGACGGCTCCCGGACCGGGCGATCGCCGCCCTCCGGCTGCCCGGGCCGGAGCTGCGGGAATGGCGCTTCGTGACCGAGGAGGAGGCGGCCGGACTGCTGCCGCCCGAGCGCTACGCCCGGCTGCACTGGGCCCTGCGGGCCCGGGAACGGGGCACGGTGCTCAATCTGGAGTCGAGCACCCCCGTTCCCTGAGCCCTGCCCTCACACCGTGGCGTCGGAGGCCGCCTTCAGCGTGGCGGCGGTCTCCGAGGTCAGCGGGTCGCCATGGCCGAAGCAGGCCACCGAGGGGGCCAGAGCGGCCAGGCGGCGGAAGGTGTCCACGGCCCGGGCGCGGTCGACGTTGAAGACGCCCAGCATCACCTGGCCCACCCCCGCCACACAGTCGCCGGTGAACAGCACCCCGTGCGCCGGCAGGTGGACGGCGATGCTGCCCTCGGTGTGGCCGGGCGCGTGGACCACGTACGCGCCGTCCCCGAAGGGGAGTTCCTCGCCGTCCTCCAGCTCGCGGTCCACCCGGGTCGGCGGGGCCTCCGGCACCGTCAGACCGTGCGCGTACAGCGGGACCTCCCAGTCCAGTAGGACCGGTTCGGGGACCGGGGCCTCGCCCCGGATGACGGGCGCGTCCAGACGGTGCGCCAGCACCTCGGCGTTCCAGCGGGCCGCGAGTTCGCCCGCCGCACCGATGTGGTCGCGGTGGCAGTGGGTCAGCACGATCCGCTCCAGCCGCTCGGGCCGCAGGCCGAGGGAACGTATCGCCTCCTCGATGGCGGCGGCCGATCCGACGTTGCCGGAGTCGATCAGGGTCAGCGCCCCCGAGTCCTGCCAGAGATAGGCCTGGCCGATCGGGAAGCGGAGCATGTGGAGCCGGTCCGGGAGCACTTCTACAAGATCCATACCGGCGAACGTACGCACCGCCGCCCGCCCGCAGCACATGACTTCGCCGGGAGCGGAGTACGCCCAGAGCGCAGTGCGCCCTGGGCGTACAAAGCCGGTGCAGGGAACCCTACCGGCGGCTGGATTCCGCGTAGTTGACGAGGAACAGGGCCTCCGCCACCGACAGCCGCTCCAGTTCCTCCGGCGACACGCTCTCGTTCACCGCGTGGATCTGCGCCTCCGGCTCGCTCAGCCCGATCAGCAGCATCTCCGCCTGCGGGTAGAGCGAGGTCAGCGTGTTGCACAGCGGAATTGATCCGCCCATCCCGCTGATCTGCATCTCCTGCCCCGGGTACGCGGCTTCCAGCGCGGCCCGCATCGACGCGTACGCCGGGCTGTCGGTGTCCGCCTTGAACGGCTGCCCCTGGCCGACCACCTCCACCTCCAGCCGCGCCTGCCACGGGGTGTGCGCCACCAGGTGCGCCTCCAGCAGCTTGATGGCCTCCGAGGTGTCCACGCCCGGCGGCACCCGCAGGCTGATCAGCGCGCCCGCGCTCGCGTGCACCGACGGGGTGGCGCCGACCACCGGCGGGCAGTCGATGCCCAGGACGGTGACCGCGGGACGGGACCACAGCCGGTCCGCGATCGAGCCCGCGCCGATCAGCTCGACCCCGTCCAGCACCTTCGCGTCGGCCCGGAAGTCGGCCTCCGGGTACTGGAGCCCCTCCCAGACCGCATCCGAGGCGAGCCCGTCCACGGTGGTCGAACCGTCCGCCGCGCGCAGCGAGTCCAGTAGCCGGATCAGCGCGGCCAGCGCGTCCGGGGCGGCCCCGCCGAACATGCCGGAGTGCAGGTTCCCGCCCAGGGTGTCGATCTCCACCCGCAGCAGGCACATCCCGCGCAGGGTCGCGGTGACCGTGGGCAGGCCGAGACGGAAGTTGCCGGCGTCGCCGATGACGATGGTGTCGGCGGTCAGCAGCTCCGGGTGGGCCAGCGCGTACTGCTGGAGGCCGCCGGTGCCCTGCTCCTCCGAACCCTCCACGATCACCTTGATGTTCACCGGCACCCCGCCGTTGGCCTTCAGGGCCCGCAGCGCCAGCAGGTGCATGATGAACCCGCCCTTGCAGTCCGCGGCGCCGCGGCCGTACCAGCGGCCGTCCCGCTCGGTCAGCTCGAAGGCCGGGGAGATCCAGGCGGCATCGTCCAGCGGCGGCTGCACGTCGTAGTGCGCGTAGAGCAGGACGGTCGGCGCCCCGGCCGGTCCGGGCAGGAAACCGTACACGGACTGGGTGTCGTCCGGGGTGTCGAGCAGGGCCACGTCCTGGAAGCCCTCGGCGCGCAGCGCGTCCGCCACCCAGTTCGCCGCGCCCTCGCTCTCGCTCTTCGGGAACTGGGCCCAGTCCGCCACCGACTGGAAGGCCACCAGCTCCGTCAGCTCCGACTTGGCACGGGGCATCAGCGAGGCGATGGTCTCGGCGATCGGGTTGGGCGACATGGGCACGCTCCTCTTGGGTGCGACGTTGTGATACGTAGCCGGGTACGGCGGACGACGCGTCCGATCCTCGCACAGCGGGACGGAGCGGCGACTCGCCGTAGGATTTGCCCGGCATCGGAGCAACCGGGTGATCAGGAGCAGCAGCACACGTGAGCAGCGACGACGTACGCGACGGGGCAGGGCAGGCGGGGGACGAGGGGACCGGGAGCGCAGCCGGGACCGGGAGCGCAGCCGGGGGTGGCGCCGCAGGGAGCGGTGAGGTCGAGGTCTGGGACGTCGTGGTGGTCGGGGCCGGTCCGGCCGGCGCCTCCGCGGCGCATGCGGCAGCCGTCGCCGGGCGGCGGGTGCTGCTGCTGGAGAAGGCCGAGCTGCCGCGTTACAAGACCTGCGGAGGAGGCATCATCGGCCCCTCGCGGGACTCGCTGCCGCCGGGGTTCGTGCTGCCCCTGCAGGACCGGGTGCATGCCGTCACCTTCTCCATGAACGGCAGGCTGGCCCGCACCCGCCGCTCCAAGCACATGCTGTTCGGACTGGTCAACCGGCCGGAGTTCGACGCCGGGCTGGTGGCGGCGGCCGAGAAGGCGGGTGCCCGGGTGCGGACGGGCACGGCGGTGGCCCGGGTCGAGCAGCACGGCCCGACCGTTCCCGACCGGCGTACGGTCGCGGTGGTCCTCGCGGACGGGGAGACCGTGCTGGCCCGGGCCGTGGTCGGTGCGGACGGCAGCGCGAGCCGGATCGGCGCCCATGTCGGGGTGGAGATGGGCCAGGTGGACCTCGGCCTGGAGGCGGAAATCCCGGTTCCGCGGACGGTGGCCGCGGACTGGAAGGGCCGGGTCCTCATCGACTGGGGCCCGCTGCCCGGCAGTTACGGATGGGTCTTCCCCAAGGGCGACACCCTCACGGTGGGGGTCATCTCGGCGCGCGGGGACGGCGCCGCGACCAAGCGCTATCTGGAGGACTTCATCGCCCGGCTGGGGCTGGCGGGGTTCGAGCCCGCCATCTCCTCGGGGCATCTGACCCGCTGCCGGACGGAGGCTTCGCCGCTTTCGCGCGGCCGGGTCCTGGTCGCGGGAGACGCGGCGGGGCTGCTGGAGCCGTGGACCCGGGAGGGCATCTCCTTCGCGCTGCGCTCCGGGCGGCTGGCGGGGGAGTGGGCCGTACGGATCGCCGAGGCGCAGGATGCGGTGGACGCCCGGCGGCAGGCCCTGAACTACGCCTTCGCGATCAAGGCCGGGCTGGGTGTGGAGATGGCGGTCGGGCGGCGGATGCTGACCGCCTTCGAGGCCCGGCCGGGGCTGTTGCACGCGGTGATCACCGGTCTGCGGCCGGCCTGGCGGGCCTTCGCCCGGATCACCCGGGGCTCCACCACGCTGGGCGAGCTGGTGCGCACGTACCCGCTGGCCCGCAAGGCGCTCCAGCTGCTGGACGGACGGCAGGCGCGCGCGGAGCAGGGCGCCCGGGCCACGGTGGGCCGGGAGGGGCCTGACCAGGACGGACCCGAGGACACGGGGCGGGAGCAGGAAGGGCGGCGGCAGGGGCCGGTCAGTCCGACACCGTGATGCGGAAGACCGGGTGGTCGGGGGTGGCGGCGAGCAGGTCCGCGTCGGAGGAGTCCGCGGTCACCCCCTTGAAGAACCGGTTGACCTCCCAGCCCCACTTCTTCAGATAGCCGCGCAGGACGACGGCCTTCTCGGCGGGGTCGGTCAGCTCGACGGCGGTGAAGGTGCGGACCTTGCGGCCCACCCGCAGCTCACCGCCGCCGGCGACCCGCATGTTCCGGACCCACTGGGAGTGGCCGCGCGCCGAGACCAGGTACCGGGCGCCGGAGTGGACGTAGGGGTTGACCGGGATGCGCTGCATGGTCCCGGAGGACCGGCCGCGTACGGAGAGCTCGGCGCTGCCGGCCAGGCTGATCCCGAGCCGGGCCAGCTTGCCGATGAGGGAGTTGAGGCCGAGGTCGAACCGGTTGGCCTTGGCGTAGTAGTGCGGGCTGTGCGAGCTGTGCGAACTGTTCGGGCTGCCGGCAGTCATGATCTTCTCCCAAATCGGTGATCGGTGATCGCTGATCCATTTGGAGAGCGGTGCTCTCGCTTGAGATCAGTGTGCACGGATCGCTGCATCAATTCAAGAGCAGTGCTCTCTCTTCATGGCATACTGAACGGTATGAACACCGTGCGAGGCGCCCGGGAACGGGCCCGAATCGAGGTCACCGCAGCCATCAAGGACGAGGCGCGCCGTCGGCTGGCCGACGAGGGAGCCGCGAAACTGTCGCTGCGCGCGGTCGCCCGCGAGCTCGGCATGGTCTCCTCGGCCCTGTACCGCTACTTCCCCAGCCGGGACGACCTGCTCACCGCCCTGATCATCGATGCGTACGACAGCGTCGGCGCGGCGGCCGAGGCCGCCCTGGCCGACACCGCGGGGGCGGCCCCCCGCGACCGCTGGACCGCCGTGTGCGCGTCCGTCCGCACCTGGGCGCTGGCCCACCCGCACGAGTACGCCCTCATCTACGGCTCTCCGGTCCCCGGCTACAGCGCCCCTCAGGACACGGTCGGCCCGGCCTCCCGGGTCGCCAACACCCTCATCGCCATCCTCCGCGAGGCCCACGCCGGCCCCGGCCTCGCCCTGCCGCCCCTGCCCGGAGAACTCCGCGCCGAAGCCACCCGGATGACCGAGACCTTCGCCCACGGCCTGCCGCCCCAGGTGACGGCGGCCCTGGTGGCGGCCTGCGCCCAGCTCGTCGGCCTGATCTCCTTCGAACTGTTCGGCCAGTTCCAGGGCGTGGTCGCACCATCGGAACGCGACCGCTTCTTCACCCACAACACGACCCGCCTCGCCCACGAGGTGGGCCTCCCGGCCGTACCGGCACCCTGACCTCCGGCGCCGCCTCCTCCGCCTCCGCGCCCCCGCCTACCCGCCGTCGTTCTCCGGCCAGCGGGCGAAGCGCCACAGCAGGTGGGCGGCGCGCAGGGCGAACACCGCCGCCGCCAGGACGCCGCCGGCCGTCGTCAGGACCCGCTCCAACCGGTGCGGCAGCTCGAACAGCAACGCCGGCCCCGCCACCGCGCCGAACACCAGTGCCGCCGCAAACGCCCCGCTGAACACGGCGTAGCCGATCTCGACGGTGATGGCGTCCCGGTCGGCCTGGCTCCGGCGCCCCATCAGATCTCCGAGGTCTCGTTCCAGAGCCGGGCCAGGGCGTGGTCGCCCGTCACCGCGGGCCCCTCCAGGGGGATCCGGTTCCACAGTGCCGCGTACAGCCAGGCCGCCTCGGCGGTCACCTCGCAGTCGGCCCGGCCCGCATCGTCCAGGACCGTGCGCGGCGGCTCGGCCGACAGGTGCACCGACCACACCGCGCCCGTGTCGGCGGCCCGGATCCGCAGCAGCCGCGGCTCGGGCGTCCGTACCCGGCTCCGGCCGCGCGCATGGAAGCCGGTCAGCAGCTCGTCCACGCCGTCCTCCGCGAACGCCGGTTCCACCGGCCCGAATCCGTGCCCCAGCGCCGATTCCGCGTCCAGGCGGTGGATCGCCGTCTCATGCGCCTGCCGGCGCGCCCAGAAGCCCAGCGGGGTGGGGGCGGTGGGCAGGAAGCTCCAGCACTGTACGTCCGCCGGGGCTTCGGACAGCACCCGCACCAGATCCGCATGCCCCTCCCGGAACCAGGCCAGCAGCTCCGCCCCGGTGAACTCCGGCCCGCCCGGGATCGGCATCGGTTCCGCATGCCCCTCGGCGACATAGCTCGTCGCCCACCGGTGGACCGCCCCGGTGTGCTGCAGCAGATCGGCCATCCGCCACCCCGGGCAGGTCGGGACCGGGGCCGACGTCCCCGCCCGCTCGGCCGCCTCGGCCAGCAGCTCGCCGTCCCGCTCCAGCGTCTTCAGGTACTCGGAGATCTCCATGCGCGGCAGTGTGTCACGCACCATGGAGGGGTGGACGAGGAATTGTTCGAGCTGTTCCCCCGGGTGCGTACGGAGATCGCGCCGGGCGCGGTGCACGTGCCCGACTGGCTGGCGCCGGACCGCCAGCGGGAGCTGGTGGAGGCCTGCCGGGCCTGGGCGCGCCCGCCGGCCGGGCTGCGTACGGTACGGACCTCCGGCGGCGGCACCATGACCGCCCGCCAGGTGTGCCTCGGGCTCCACTGGTACCCGTACGGATACGCGACCACCGCCGTGGACGGGGACGGCGCCCCCGTGAAGCCGATGCCCCGGTGGCTGGCGGAACTGGGCCGGGCCGCGGTCGGTGCGGCGTACGAGGGGAGCAGCGCGGAGCCGGCCCGGTACGACATCGCGCTGGTCAACTTCTACGAGGCCGGCGCCCGGATGGGCATGCACCGGGACGCCGAGGAGAAGTCCGGCGCCCCGGTCGTCTCGCTCAGCCTCGGCGACACCTGTGTCTTCCGGTTCGGCAACACGGCCTCGCGAGGCCGCCCGTACCGTGACGTGGAGCTGCGCAGCGGGGATCTGTTCGTGTTCGGCGGGCCGTCGCGGCTCGCCTACCACGGGGTGCCGAAGGTGTACGCGGGCACCGCGCCCCCGGCCCTCGGGCTGACCGGCCGCCTCAATCTCACCCTGCGGGTCGGCGGACTCGACCGCAGCGGGCTCGGCCGGCCCGGCCGACCCGGCCGACCCGGCTGACCCGGCCGGCCCGGCCGACCCGGCTGACCCGGCCGGCCCGGCCGACTCGGCGGCCTGGAATCCGGCCCCTGCGCCGATCATGGGAGGATCGCCTCTATGAACGGCATCGGCAACGGCAGTACGGCCTCCACGCGCAGCAAGCTGGAGCGGGGCCGCGGCGCCCTCGGGCCGGCGCTGGAGCTGGTGCACACCGGCAGGGCCCCGACCCGGGCCGTGCTCACCGCCGAGCTCGGGGTGACCCGGGCCACTGCCGGAGCCGTCGCCGCCGAACTCGAAGCCCTGGGCCTGATCCGGGTCGACTCCCGTCCCCGCGGCGCGGGCGGCGCCCAGGGCCGGCCCTCGCACCGCCTGTCCGTCGACGAGAACGGCCCGGTGGTGCTGGCGGCCCAGATCCACCCGGACGGGTTCCGGGCGGCGCTGGTCGGACTCGGCGGCCGGATCGTGGCCACCGCGCCCGGCCGGACGGTCTCGGCGGACCCGGCGACCGTGCTTGCCGCGGTGGTGGACGCGGGCGCGGCCCTGCTGGCCGAGAGCGGCCGTCGCTGCGTGGGCGCGGGGCTGGCCGTGCCCTCCGCGATCGCCGAGCCCGAGGGCACGGCGCTCAACCCGCTGCACCTGTCCTGGCCGGCCGGCTCCCCGGTCCGGACCGTATTCGAGCAGTGTGTGAAGGCGGCCGGAATCGACGGCCCGGCCCTCACCGGCAACGACATCAACCTGGCCGCACTGGCCGAGCACCGGCACGGCGCCGGGCGCAGCGCCCAGCACCTGCTGTGCGTGGCCACCGGCCACCGTGGGGTCGGCGGGGCGCTGGTCCTGGACGGCCGCCTGCACAGCGGGAGTTCCGGCCTGGCCCTGGAGGTCGGCCATCTGACCGTGAACCCGGAAGGCAGGCCCTGCCACTGCGGGAGCCGCGGCTGCCTGGACGTGGAGGCCGATCCGCTGGCCTTCCTGACCGCGGCCGGCCGCACCCCGGGACCGGAGGTGTCGCTGCTCCAGCAGGCCCGCGATCTGTTGCGCGTGGAGTACGCGGATCCGGCCGTCCGGGCCGCCGCCGAGGAGATCGTCGACCGGCTCGGGCTCGGTCTGGCCGGGCTGGTGAACATCCTCAACCCGGACCGGATCATCCTGGGCGGCCTGCACCGGGAGCTGCTGCACGCCGATCCGGAGCGGCTGCGGGCGGTGGTCGCGGACCGCAGCCTGTGGGGGCGGAGCGGGGGAGTCCCGATCCTGCCGTGCACGCTGGACCACAACAGCCTGGTGGGCGCGGCCGAACTGGCCTGGCAGCCGGTGCTGGACGATCCCCTGGGGACGCTGGGCCCGGTCGCCTGAAGGGGCGGTGCGGGGCGCGGCGGGGCCGGGGCGGTGGCCGCGGCCCGGCGGGGCTCCGCGGTCAGCCCGGCGGGGCCGGGGCAGGGGCCGTGGCCGTCGCGATCCGGCGTACGAAATCAGTGGTCGGGGCATCGACCAGCGGGCTCGGCGCGGTCGCCTGGAGGCGGACCGGGCGCAGCGGTGGGGCCGGCGGGTCCGCGGCGTGCAGGGAGAACCAGACCATCTTCCCGGCGATGCCCTCCAGGTGCTGGGCGCCCCAGTTCTCACTCACCGCCTCGACCAGCGCGAGCCCGCGTCCGCAGGTTTCCAGCGGATCGGCCGCTTTCAGGACCGGCAGGCGGGGGTCGTTGTCGTGCACCGAGACGGTGAGCCGGCCCAGGCGCAGCTCGATCTCGACCGTACAGCTCTTGTCCGGCTGTGCATGGCGGTGGACGTTGCTCAGGAGCTCCGTCACGCCGAGCGAGGCCCGGTCTATGAGCGGATCCAGCTGCCAGTGGCGCAATTGCGCGGAGACGATGCGGCGGACCTGGCCGATCCGCGACGGCACGGCCTGCAACTCGACGGTGCAGTGCCTGCGAGAAGGACTGATCACGGCTGCGACTCCCCGACATGAGTGTTACGGGTGCTGCACCCTCTGTGACGCGGTACCAGGGTCACCCCGCGCCGCCCCGTGCGCAACCGAAAGCCTGTCCGGAAGGCCCGGCCGAATGCCTGACCGGCACCCTGACCGAATGGCTGACCGAAAGCCCTCCGCATAGATCCCCAAAGTGACTGTTTGTGCAGGTGGCAGAGGTACATTGCGAAGGAATGGGCGCACCGGACAGCAAGGAGCACGGCAGATGAGCACCACCGGCACCACCCTCGATGTGGACCGCAGCGACGCGGACTACCGGGCCTGGCTGAAAGAAGCCGTCCGGAAGGTCCAGGCAGACGCCAACCGCTCCGCGGACACCCACCTGCTGCGCTTCCCGCTGCCCGAAGCGTGGGGCATCGACCTCTACCTGAAGGACGAGTCCACCCATCCCACGGGCTCGCTCAAGCACCGCCTCGCCCGGTCGCTCTTCCTCTACGCCCTGTGCAACGGGTGGGTCCGGCCGGGCCGGCCGGTCATCGAGGCGTCCTCCGGTTCGACGGCGGTCTCCGAGGCGTACTTCGCCAAGCTGATCGGGGTGCCGTTCGTCGCCGTGATGCCGCGGACCACCAGCCCGGAGAAGTGCCGGCTGATCGAATTCCACGGCGGCGCATGCCACTTCGTGGACGATCCGATGCGGGTGTACGAGGAGTCGGCCGCGCTCGCACAGCGCACCGGCGGCCACTACATGGACCAGTTCACCTATGCCGAGCGGGCCACGGACTGGCGCGGCAACAACAACATCGCAGAATCGATGTACCAGCAGCTCCGGCTGGAGCGGTACCCCGAACCGGCCTGGATCGTGGCCACCGCCGGCACCGGCGGCACCTCCGCGACCATCGCCCGGTACGTGCACTACATGCAGCACGACACCCGGGTCTGTGTGCCGGACCCGGAGAACTCCGTGTTCTTCGAGGGCTGGACGACCGACAACCCGGACGCCACCACCGACTGCGGCTCCCGGATCGAGGGCATCGGCCGTCCGCGGATGGAACCGAGCTTCGTGCCGGGGGCGATCGACCGGATGATGAAGGTTCCGGACGCGGCCAGCGTGGCCGCCTGCCGCGCGCTGGAAACGGCCATCGGCCGCAAGGCGGGCGGCTCGACCGGCACCGGCCTGTGGAGCGCACTCAAGATCGTCTCCGAGATGGTGGCGGAGGGCCGCAAGGGCAGCGTGGTCACGCTGCTGTGCGACCCGGGCGAGCGCTACCTGGACAAGTACTACGCGGACGACTGGCTGGCGGCCCAGGGCCTGGACATCGCCCCGTACGCAAAGACCATCGACACCCTGCTGACGACGGGGGTCTGGCGCGAACCGGGCGCCTGAACCCGGCCCGACGCGCCGGGGGTATCGTTCGCGCTCGTATACGGACTGTGAGGGGCGGGGCGGGGCATGAGGGCGGTTCGAGCGGCTGCGGCCGTGGCGGTGCTGATGGCGGTCACGATGGGCGCGGCCGGATGCGCGAAGTCGGAGGTGGTCGAGCGGAACTCCGAGGCCGCAGCCGCCGCGGGGCAGCAGCTCGACCGGATGGCGGAGGCGGTGCGTAAGGCCGGGCCGGCCGAGATCAGGGTCACGGCCCGGGGCGAGGAGGGGGCCGGAGGCGAGGAGGACCGCACCGGCCGCTACAGCTGGCACGGTGGGCTCGCGGTCGAGTCCGAGATGTCGATGCCGGAAGGGTCCGGGGCCGGGCTGGACCCCGACGGGCGTACCACCTACCGGTTCGTGCAGGGCAGGTACTACTACCAACTGGGTGCTTCCGTTGGCGGACTGGGCCAGGGGAAGGGCCCGGGCGCGGGCGCGGGCCAGGGCAAAGCCTGGTTCACCCTCGACTTCGGCAGCCTGCGGGGGGAGGCGAAGGGCGGGCCCACGGACGTGGAGCTCGACCCCATGGCCGGACTGGAGCTGCTGAAGGGTGCGACAGGCGTGTCACGGGTCGGTGAGGGCACGCCGCTCGACCGGCGGGCCGTGCACTACAGGGTCGTCACGCCCCAGGGCCGGTACGAGGATGCACTGCGCTCCTTCCGGTTCCCCCAGGGCGCCGGTGAACTCGTCACGGATGTGTGGGTGGACGACCGTAACCTGCCGGTCCGCCTGCGGTACCGGGCGGGCACCACCAACCTCACCCTCGATTTCCTCTCCTTCGGGGTGTCGGGTCCGGTCGAGGCCCCGTCGGCCGCAGACACCACGGATCTGACCGATACGGTCCGGGACGCGCGCAAATCCGGGGCGTGAGGCGAAGGAGTGTGCGAGCCTGCACGGGTAGGGAACTTCGGGCGGGGGCCCGGGGGTTCGGCGTCTCGGTGGTCAGGGGTGGGGGGCATGAAGGCACGCAGTGCGGGCAGTGCGGGGAGGGTTGCGGCCGGGGCCGTGGTCGTGGCGGTGATCGCCGCGGCGACGGCCGGGTGTTCGGACGGGGAGCCGGCGAAGAAGGCCGCCGCCGGTGCCGGCGCGCAGGTCGTCGACACCGTCGAGTCGATGGTCGCCACGCTCGGCAAGGCTTCGGACGCGGCGTCCGCGGCCGGCTCGGCCGAGGTCAAGATGACCGTGACCACCCCGGACACCGGCGGCAAGCCGACCACGATGACCGGCACCTACTCGTGGGGCAACGGCCTCGCCATGCAGGCCGAGGTCCCGGCCGCGGACCTTCAGATGCAGGACCTGGTCAGCGACGGCACGATCACCTACCGGATGGTCCAGGGCGCCTACTACTACGAGGTCGACGCGGCGCCCTCCGGCCCCTTCAAGGGCAAGACCTGGCTGAAGGTGGATGCCAGCGCAGTGCTGGGGGAGAAGGGCGTGGCCTCCCTGGAGGGGTCCCAGAACGACCCGACGGCCGGACTGAAGATGGTCAAGTACGCGGCCGGCGTCACCAAGGTCGGCAAGGAGAACGTCCTCGGCAAGGAGGCCGTCCACTACCGCGCCACCATCCCCAAGGACAAACTCGGCGAGAGCGGCGCGGCGTTCACGGCCCTGGGGGGCGGCACCGAACTCGTCACCGACGTCTGGGTGGACGACCAGAACATGCCGGTCCGGCTGAACCAGACCATCGGCGCCATGACCGTCCACACGGACTTCTACTCCTTCGGCGCCGCCAAGGACATCCCGGTCCCGCCGGCGTCGGAGACGGCCGATATGACCGAGGCCTTCAAGGAGGCCAACGGCCGCAAGGTCTGACCCGGAACCCGGAAACCTGTCAGGGGCGGCCCGCGGAGCGGGCCGCCAGCAGGCCGTCCAGGGTACGGACGGCCGTCCGGAAGGAGTGCCCCAGGCCCGGGCGCGCGGCGGTGAGGGCCAGCCGGAACGGCGCAGGGCCGGCCGCCGCGAAGGTCCAGCGGATCCCGGTGCCGGTGCCGTCCGGGGTGAGCCGCCACTCCTCCAGCAGGGCCTGCACCCCGGGTGCGTTGGTCTCGTCCACCCGGTAGGCGTACCGCTGTTCCGGATCCGCGGCCATGATCGTCTCCTGGAAGCGGACCCCGCCCTTCAGCCGGACCTCGCGGCCGGCCCCGCCATGGGTCGGCCGGGCCAGGGTCACCGCCTTGAACCATCGCGGCCAGCCCGTCACATCCTCCGCCAGCGCCTGGTACACCGCCTCCGGCGCGGCCGTCGTCCGGGTCGTGAAGACCAGCCGGACCGGGGCGGTTTCGGTGAAATCGAGCCCGACGGGGCGGAGTGCGCGAGCCATGGCCAGTGCTCCTCGTGCGGTGGGGCGGAGGATTCCGCCGAATGGGTGCGGACACCTTAACTGGC
The DNA here is from genome assembly GCF_008642295.1 of Streptomyces venezuelae. Taxonomy (GTDB): domain Bacteria; phylum Actinomycetota; class Actinomycetes; order Streptomycetales; family Streptomycetaceae; genus Streptomyces; species Streptomyces venezuelae_C. The sequence goes on from NZ_CP029190.1 coordinate 6,826,534, forward strand.
GGGGCGTCAGATGTCTCCGGCAGGCCCGGAACGGGCAGAGAGCCGGCAGAGACCGACGGTCCGTTCCGGAGGGAGCCGCCGCCTTGACCACCGCACCCGAACCACCCCCCGTGCCGGCACCGCTCGCCCTCGAACTCCTGGTGCACGGGGTGGCCGGTGCCGCTCCCGAAGAACTGCTCGGCGATCCCCGCACCGTCCGCATCACCGGGGACTCCACCGCCGCCGTGTTCCGCCGCACCGAGGACGCCGACGCCGAGGCACATCCCGAGCGGTACGCCGGCCGGCCAGTCCCCGAGGCCTACTGCTGGTCGCGGCTCACCTCCGGGAACGGGACCCGGGCGCTGTGGCTGCTGCTCCTGCCCTTCATGGTGGTCAACCTCGCGCACTGGGCCCGGCCCCCGGCACCGGCCGGAGCGGCCCGCGCCGGGCGTGCAGACCGCGCCGTTCGCGGGTATGGCGTCCTGGTCCGGCTCGTCGCCCTCAGCCTGACCGTGCTGCTCATCGCCGCCGCCTGCGAGGTCGCGCTCGACCTGATCGCCTGGCAGTGCGCCGCCTCACCGCACTGCACGGACTCCCGCTCCTGGCTGGGCTTCCTCGCGGACACCGAACCCGGCCGCCGGCTCGCGCTCGCCGCCCTGGTGCCGGCCGGGCTGACCGGACTGCTCTGGTACCTGTCCAACCGCACCTGGAGCGCGTACGAGTCCCAGCCCCCGCCGCCCACCGGAGGCACCGACCCCGACCTCGACGACGGCACTCCGGCGCTCGGCCGGCCCGGATTCTGGTACGGGCGCCGCCTGGTGGCCCGGCTCCGCGCCGCGCACACCGCCGCCGGACTGCTCACCGTTGCCGCGGCGATCACCGTACCGACCGCCGCGTACGACCGGCGGACCGGCGGCACGGCCGAGCTGGTGGGCGGATGTGCGCTGGCGGGGGTGGCCGCCGGTGCCGCCACCGTGCTCTGGGTGGTCTGCCGGCGCGGCCGGACCGAGTCGCGGCTCGACCTGAGGCTCGACCGGGCCGTGGTCACCCTGCTGCCCGGCTGCGCCCTCGCCCTGCTGGTGCTGTGCGCGGGCTACACCTGCTGGTCCCGGCCCGGCTGGACTGCCACCGGCCGGCTCCCCGGAGACCTCGGCTTCGGCCTGCTGATGCTCGCCCAGGGCGGCTGCGCGCTGGCCCTCGCGGCGGTGGCGGTACGGCTGCGCCGCCACACCGCCGCCGCGGGCCGTCCGGCGGCGCCGGCCGCCCTCGGCGGGCTCGGCGGTCCCGCCGTCGCCCTGCTGGGCTGTGCACTGGGCGGAGTGATGTCCGGCGGAGTGGCCCAGCGGGTCGCCGACTGGCTCGACGGCGGAGCCACCCCCGGCATGTACGCCGCCGATGCCGCCGATGCCGCCGCCGCACTGCCCGGCCCGCCGGTCCTGCTGTCCTGGCAGGCCGCCGTACTGCCCCCGCTGCTGCTCGCCCTGCTCCTGCTGGCCGTGCGGTTCGGGGTGCGCGGCGCAGTCGCCCGGCGCCGGATCGCCGCCACCGTCGCGGCCGAATACCCGGGCGAGGGCTACGACAAGGCCCGCAGCCGGCAGATCGGCGGGGCCCGTGCCACCGCCGCCCTCACCGACTCCACGCCCTGGTTCGTGGCCGCCGTCTCCGGGCTGACCCTGCTGCTCGGAGCGGTCGCCCTGGCCGGAGCCCGGCTCACCGGCCAGGTCCCCGGCGAGGCGGCCCGGGACGCCCATCCGCTGGTGGCCGCCGCTGCCCGGGCCGCCCAGGACAGCGGCTCCTGGCTGATCGGCCTCGGGTTCCTGCTCTTCGTCGGCTGGGGACGGCGCGCCTACCGCGACGCAGGCGCCCGCCGCACCATCGGCATCCTCTGGGACGTCGGCACCTTCTGGCCGCGGGCCGCCCACCCCTTCGCCCCGCCCTGTTACGCCGAGCGGGCCGTGCCCGACCTGACCTGGCGGATGACCGGCTGGACCGGCCGGACCGGCGGCCGGCTCGTCCTCTCCGGCCATTCCCAGGGCAGCGTGCTGGCAGCCGCCGCCGTATGGCAGCTGCCCCCGGCCGTCCGGCGCCGGGTGGCCCTGCTCACCTACGGCTCCCCGCTGGCCCGCCTCTACGGCCACTGGTTCCCCGCCTACTTCGGCCCGGCCGACCTGTCCGCCCTGCACCGGGAAGTGGACTGCTGGCGCAACCTGTGGCGGGCCACCGACCCGATCGGTGGCCCCGTGCTCCCCGGTGTCGACGGCGCAATGCTGGCCGACCCGCTCGCCTACGGGCGTACCGAACGGCACCCGCTGCCCGCGCCGATCCTCGGCCACGCCGACTACCAGGCGGACCCGGCCTTCGCCGCCGAACGCGATGCCCTGCTGGCCAGGCTGGCCCGGCGGGCCGAACCAGAGCCCCCGGAGACCACGGCCCTGCCGGCCCCGCGCATCCCACCGCCCGTACCGAGGTCCGTACCGGGGCCCGGCCGGCCCGGCGGGCTCAGCAAGGAGCCGCCAGACCGGAGAGACCCGACCGATTTGGCAGGTCCTCCGGGAACAACAGGGTGAGCTCGTCGGTCCCGGCCTCGGACAGCTGGGCCACCCGCCCGGCATGCCGCTCGACCATCGACTCGAAGGTCTGCCGGGCGGTCCGGCCGTTGCCGAAGGCGGGCCCCTTGGGCAGCTCGGTGAAGTACCCCAGCAGGGCCTCACGGGTGCCCAGGCCCAGCCGGTACTCGTGCTCCTCCGCCTGCTGTTCGACGATCCGCAGCAGTTCCTCCGGCCCGTAGTCGCCGAAGGTGATGGTCCGGGAGAACCGCGAGGCCACACCAGGGTTGACGGTCAGGAAACGCTCCATCTCGGCCGTGTACCCGGCGACGATGACGACCACCGCGTCCCGGTGGTCCTCCATCAGCTTCACCAGCGTGTCGATGGCCTCCCGGCCGAAGTCCCGGCCCGAGTCCTCCGGTGCCAGGGCGTACGCCTCGTCGATGAACAGCACCCCGCCGCGGGCCCGTTCGAAGGCCTCCTGGGTGCGGATCGCCGTGGAACCGATGTGCTCGCCGACCAGGTCCACCCGGGACACCTCCACCAGGTGGCCGCGTTCCAGCACCCCGAGGGAGGCGAGGATCTCCCCGTACAGCCGGGCCACGGTGGTCTTGCCGGTGCCGGGGGAGCCGGTGAAGACCAGATGCCGGCGGACCGAGGCCGCCTTCAGGCCCGCCTGCTGCCGCCGGCGCCCGACCTCGATCATGTCCGTCAGCGCCCGCACCTCGCGCTTCACGCTGTCCAGTCCCACCAAGGCGTCGAGCTGCCCCAGGACTTCCGAGGACCCGCGCCCGGCCGGCTCCCGCCCGGCGGCTCCGGCAGGTCCGGTGGCCCCGGCGGGATACGCCGTTACGGCCGGGCCCGTCACCCCGGCCGCCCGCGCCCCGGCCGGCGCCGGCACCGCCTCCCGGGCGGGCGCGGGCAGCGGTGCCGCATCGTGCACGGAGACCCGCCCCTCCCCGGTCCCGGCCGCCCCCGGCAGGCCCAGGACCCCCGGGCGCTGCGGCAGTTCGTCGCCGGTGCACTCCAGGACGACCGGGCCGTCCTCCGCGAACTCGTACCCCCCGCGCGCACACCGCTCGGTGCGGCAGCCGGTCAGCGCCGTACGGCAGCCGTCGATGACATGGAAGCCGAAGCCGCTGCTCCCGGTCACCCGGCAGTCGGTGAAACTGCCCCGCCCGCCGGCGGACACGTAGAACCCGGCTTCCACCGCCGAGCCGACCGCGCACCGCTCCACCACCGGATCGGCGCCCTTGGTGACGATCACCCCGGTCTGCACCGCGTCCACGGTGCAGTCCGTGAGGCCACCGCCGCTGCCGTGGTCGCGGAACCAGGCACCGGTCGCGGCCTCCCGGATCCGGCAGTCGGCCAGGTTGGCGGTGGCCCCGTCGCTGACCGAGACGGCGGTCCGGGCGACCTGGGAGAGGTCGCTGTCGACCACGTCGGCGCTCGAACCCCGGTCCAGGACGAACAGGGCGTCCGGTACGTCGTGCACCCGGCAGGAGTCCAGGGCGGCCGAGGCACCGTCGCTGATCCAGACCGCCGGGTAGTCGCCGGTGCTGTCGTGGATCTCGCAGGACTCGGCGTTCACCCGGGTTCCCGGGTCCCACACGGACAGGCCGTTGCGGCCGAACCGGCGGATCGTGGTGCGGCTGAGCGTGAGCACGGAACGGGAGCGCAGGTCCACCGCGTTCTCGGGGAGGTCGTGGATGTCGCAGCCGTCCAGGGCGAGGACGGCATCGGTGTCCAGGGTGATCCCGTCGGAGGTGGTGCGGTGCACCGAGCAGTCGGTGAACCGGGCCGCGGCGCGGGCCGCGATCTGCACCCCGGTGCCCTTGATCTCGTACACCTCGCAGCCCAGCGCCTCCAGCCCGGAGCCCTCTCCGGTGACGGCGATGCCCGCTCCGCTGCTGTGGTGGATTCGGCAGCGCTCCAGGCGGGGATGTCCGCCGCCGCGCACCGAGAGCCCGGTCTGCCCGGAGGCGACCACCTCGCACTCCTCGAAGACCCCGCCGCCGCCGTCGAGCACCGCGATACCCACCCCGGACGGGTTCTCCACCGTGCAGCGGCGCACCACGGGCCGGGCCCCGCCGCGGACTTCGATGCCGGCCGCCGACCGGGTGCTGACCCGCAGGTCGGTCAGCTCGGGGGCGCCGTCCTCGACGAGCAGCGCGGGCGCCGCCCGGTCCTGCCCCTCCAGGTGCAGGTCCTGGACGACGGCCGAGGCGTACACGGTCAGGGCCACCCCGTCGGCCGGGGCGATCCGCACCGATCCGACCGAGCCCTCCGGCCCGCGGAGGGTGACGGCATGACGCAGCACCAGGTTCTCCCGGTACGTGCCGGGCGCGATGGACAGGACGTCGCCGTCCCCCGCCGCGGCGAGGGCGGCGGCCAGCGTCGGATATTCCCCGGAGCGGCGCCGCCACCGGGAGGTCCCGCCGTGCGTCACCTGGACCGTGCCCTGAGCCATGGTGCTGTCGTGCCCCCACCTTCGTCCTCGCGCGGCCGAAGCGGCCGTTCCGGCTGCATTGCCGTCCGCCGGTCCACCGTAGCGCGCGCCGGCCCCGGGAGTTGCCAGGTCAGCTGCCCGCGCCCGCACGGCCCCAGTCCGGACCGGCCGCGGCCCAGGCCTGGTCCAGACGGATGTACCGCCGATGCACGAGGCGGCGTACGACCATCCGCCGGACCGTCTCGACCAGCGCACCGGTGCCCAGCATGGCCGCCAGCCCGGCCAGACCCGCATGCATCACGGCCGTCGACGGCTCCAGTGGCCGGCCCACCAGCCGTCCCTGCCCGTCGGTCCATATCCGGAACCGGTCGCCGGGCCGTGGTGGTTCCTCCGCCGCCGGTACCGACCCCTGATGGCTGCTGCCGTCGGGCGCCGTCCAGGAGGCCACGATCCGGGTCCGCTGCGGGGTCTGCGGTGGCGCCGCCGCCTCGAGGGCAACGCCTGCCGGGCCGGCGGCGTGCGCCGGCCGGACCACGACCGCCGGGACCAGGTGCCGCTCCTGCCGCTGCTCCCGCGCGGCACGCTGGAGCGTGGCGTCCACCTGGAGCCCGGCGACCCAGCCGATCGCGGGAGCCACCACCAGCAGGCACAGGATTCCGCCCAACGCCAGCCACGCCTCGATCAGATCGGTGGGCCGGCGCAGTGCATTGCGACGCCAACGCCAGACCCCCGCAGCCGTTCGCACGGTCGGGCACCCCCTTCGCCTCCGTCTGCCTGTGCCCCGGCAGGCCTTTGCACAGGCCTTGGCCGTCGGCCGGACCCTGGTCAGGGGTCCTCGGCGGCCGTCGGCGGGCACGTCTCCTCCGGAGCAACGCACGGGCGGGGCGGGCTGGTTCCGCGTCCGCTCAAGGACACCTCGAAGGTGTCGTTCCGCAGTGCCGGGCCGCGCCGCGGGGCGGGAATCCGGGTCTACTCGAGTACGCGTACCTCGTCTCCCACCCGCACCGTGCCCAGCCGGACCGGCACCAGCAGCCGCCCGAAGACGAGCGACCGGCCGATCCGGCGGTGCAGTGCCAGGGTCCGCAGCGGCTCCCGGCCCCGCTGTGCGGTCTCCTGGTCGGTGGTGGTGACGATGCAGCGACCGCAGGCCTTGGCCCCGCGGAAGACGGCGTCGCCGATCGCGACCGTCTGCCAGTGGTCCTCTTCCCAGGCGGAGGCTCCGGACACCACCACATTGGGCCGGAACCGGCTCATCGGCAGCGGCCCCTCCTCCGGGTGTTCGCCCTGGGCGATCAGCGTGTTCAGGGCGTCCAGCGAGGCCAGGGTGGTGATCAGCAGCGGATACCCGTCGGCCAGGCTCACCGACTCGCCGGGCAGCGCGTACTCCGGGTCCACGGACCGCCGGGCGGCCGGGTCGTCCATGTGGACCAGCCGGGCCGGCTCCCCGAGGTAGGTGCCGAACCAGTCGTGTGCCGCCGTGTCCGCGAGTGCGACCTCGCACTTCTTCCCGAACAGCAGCACCGGTTCGAGCACGCCGGGCTCGGGCACGGCCACGGTCAGCCCGTCCATGCCCGGTGCCGAGAGCGCGATCCCGCCGCCCCCCAGCGGACGGGCTCGCGCCAAGGCCAGCCTCGGCTGCTGGCGTTGGGTGATGACATTGCCGTCGACGTCGACCACGGCCCACCGGCGGTCTCCCGACAGGCCCCAGGGCTCCACGGCCACCTCGTCGGGAGCTGTCCCCGCTACCGACTTGACGGGATGGACGTGAAGCGCCTGGACCAACATCTTCGACATGGGATCATCCTGCCAGCCGCGCCGGCCGGCATCCCGCTCCGGATCAGTAGCCGCGCCCCGGATAGGGGCGGCCGTACTGGTCCTCGTACGCCGGCACCTGTGCCGGGATCTGGACCGGGACGGGCACCTGCACCGGCCGCGGCTGGCCCGGGCGCATCGCCTCGTACCCGCCGGCCGTCATCGAGGGCCGCTGCGGCTGGGGCTGGGGCGTGTAGCCCCGGGCCGCGACCGCCTGCTGCGGGACGTAGGGAGCCGCCGCCTGCTGGAGCGGCATCGGCTGCTGGGACTGCTGCTGGTACGGGTACCCGTACGCGGGAGCGCTCTGCTGGGCCGGCACCGGAGCCGACGGCAGGGCGGGCAGAGCCGCCGGCAGGGCGGGCAGGTATCCACTCGAGCCACCCGTGCTGCCGGCACCGGCGGGGTAGCCGCTGCCGACCGAGTCGTACGCCGCGGGCACGCGGATCGGGGCGATCTGCGGGGTCCCGCGTTCGGCGACGAGAGAGTCGTAGATGGGGGTGTCCGGGAAGGAGGGCGCGGAGTAGTAACCGCCGCCATAAGTGGAGCGGGGGGAGGTCATGGGACATAAGTTAAGCCCACGAATTCACCGGGTCCATAGCAAGGTGCCGTCAACACCGCGCTGACCTGCATATTCGCAGGTCAGCGCCTCAGCTTTCACTTGACGTTCACGTGCACGATTCGTCACTTCCACCCCTGATTGCCACTTCTCGCACCCCTGGGCGGCCCTGCGGCCTGACGGCTCGTCAAACCGGCATGATGCCTGCTCAGGCGTCACTCGGCCGCGCGTAGGTGCGTCCCTTCCAGGCCGCTCCGCGTCCCCGGTGGTGCTGGACCGCGGAGTCCACGGTCATCAGGAGGTACAGCAGTGCGGTGAACGGAAGCAGCGGCGCGAGCGCCGGGGACTGCCGGTAGTAGCGCAGCATGGGGAGGTAGCTGCCCGCCATCAGCAGCCACGCCAGGCCGCCGGCCGCGGCGGTGGCGGTGGCGGTGGCGGTGGCGGTGGCGGTCGGGCCGGCCAGGAGCCCGGCGGCCAGGGCGAACGGCGGCACCAGGTAGACGAGCGCCAGCCCGGCCACCGTCCCGGCCAGCAGCAGGGGTTGGTGCCGGAGCTGCGCGTACGCACTGCGCGACACCATCCGCCAGAGGTCCGCCAGCCGCGGATACGGCCGCACGCTGTCCACCCGCTCGGCCAGCCCCAGCCAGATCCGGCCCCCGGACCGCTGGACCGCGCGGGCCAGTGACACGTCGTCGATGACGGCCTGCCGGATCACATCCGGTACGCCGGCCCGCTCGGCGGCGGCGGTCCGCAGCAGCACGCAGCCGCCGGCCGCGGCGGCGGTCCGGGCGGACGGGCGGTTGACCCACCGGAACGGGTACAGCTGAGCGAAGAAGTACACGAAGGCCGGTACGACGATCCGCTCCCAGAACCCGGCCACCCGGAGCCGGGCCATCTGGGAGACCAGGTCGAGGCCGCCGGACTCGGCGGCGGCGACCAGCCGGCGCAGACTGTCCGGTTCGTGCGCGATGTCCGCGTCGGTGAACAGCAGGTATGCGGGCGGCCGGCCGCGACGGGCCAGCGCGATACCGTGCCGCAGCGCCCACAGCTTCCCGGTCCAGCCGGGCGCGGGCTCGCCGGGCGAGGTCACGGTGAGCGGCAGGCCGGGCTGCTGTCCGGCGAGACGGCGGGCGAGGTCGGCGGTGCCGTCGGTGCTGTTGTCGTCGACGAGGAGGACCTCGGCTTCGCCGGGATAGTCCTGGGCGAGGAGGGAGGGGAGGGTCAGGGGCAGCATCTCGGCCTCGTCGCGGGCGGGCACGAGGATGGCGACGGACGGCCAGTGGGCGGGGGCGGGCGGGTCCGCGGGGGAGTGCGGGAGCCGGATGTCGGTCCGCCAGAACATGCCGTGGCCGAGGAGGAGCCAGAGCCAGACGGCGAGGGACACGGTGGCGAGGGTGAGGAGGCCCATCGCTGCAGTGTGCCGCAGCGGGGGCGGGTTGCCGGGCGCTACGCGCGGCGTGCCGCCTGCACGAGCCGGCCCGGCGACCGGCGCGGCCGGGCTGCGCGGTCCGGATGCGGGCGGTTGCCCGCCGCCGCGCCGGCTGGGTTGCCCCGCGCTGCACGCGGGGTGCTTCCGCACCGGGTCACCTGCACGAGGCGCTCCGTCGACCGGCCGACCGCCGGTAGCCGCCGGCGCGGCCCGCCCGGCCGCGGCCCCGCCGCGCGGGCCGGAGGCGGGTGGCTGCCCGCCGCCGCGCACCGCCCCGTGGCCTGCCGTGCTCGTGCGGGCGGCGTCGGGCCGGCCCGCGGCGGCGGCCGGCACCTGCGCTCCGCCGTGCCCGCGCGGCGCCGGGGCGGCCGGGCTGCGCGGCGCGCCTTGCGCCGACCCGGCCCGGACGCCGGACGCGGGCGCCGCCCCGCGCAAGGCGCCCGGGCCCGCCCGGGTGCGGCGGGGGCGGGGGGTGCGTCGATTAAAGTGACCGGGTGAAGATCGCGCTCATGGACTCCGGAATCGGCCTCCTCGCAGCCGCCGCCGTGATGCGGCGGCTGCGGCCCGACGCCGACCTCGTGCTCTCCTCGGACCCCGAGGGCATGCCCTGGGGCCCCCGTACCCCCCAGGGCATCGCCGAGCGGGCCCTGTACGTGGCCGGGGCCGCCGCATCGCACGCCCCCGACGCGATGATCGTCGCCTGCAACACCGCCACCGTGCACGCCCTGACCGCGCTCCGCGCTCGGCTGGAGCCCGGTATCCCGGTCATCGGGACCGTGCCCGCCATCAAGCCCGCCGCCGCGGCCGGCGGCAAGGTCGCCATCTGGGCCACCCCCGCCACCACCGGCAGCCCCTACCAGCGCGGGCTGATCCGCGACTTCGCCGCCGGCGCCCGGGTCACCGAAGTGCCGTGCCCGGGGCTCGCCGACGCCGTGCAGTGGGCCGACGAGGAGGCCATCGCCCGGACCGTGGCCGCCGCCGCTGCGCTGACCCCGCCCGACGTCACGGACGTGGTGCTCGGCTGCACCCACTACGAGCTGGTCGAGGAGGCCGTACGGGCCGCCCTGGCCGACCGTACCGACGGGGCCGAGCTCACCTTCCACGGCTCCGCCCTGCCCGTCGCCACCCAGGCCCTGCGCCGCCTCGGCGCCCGCCCGGAGCCGGAGCTCCCGGCCACCGGCCGGCTCACCGTACTCCTCAGCGGCCGTCCCGCCGAGCTGCCGCCCGAGGCCCTGGCCTATGTCGAGGGGCGCCTCCTGGCAGCCGGGGAGAACGCTCCCGCCATCGGCTGAACGAGACGGAACGTCTTGCGAAGGTCCGGTTGTGCGTTTAGTGTGGTGACGAGACGGGGCGTTCCGTCTCGTCACCGAATCGCCGACCGAATGAGGAAGCCGCCCTTGCGCACTCCACTCGCCGCCACCCAGATCGTCCTGTCCGAGGTCACCAAGGCATACGACGGCCACACCGTCCTGGACCGCGTCGACTGCACGGTCCGGCCCGGTGAGCGGGTCGGCGTCGTCGGGGACAACGGATCCGGGAAATCCACCCTGCTCCGGCTGCTGGCCGGCCTGGAGCGCCCCGACCACGGCCAGGTGCACGTCACCGCCCCCGGCGGTATCGGCCACCTCGCCCAGACCCTCGACCTGCCCGCCACCGCCCGCGTCGGCGATGCCGTCGATCTCGCGCTCGCCGGACTCCGCGATCTGGAGCGCCGGATCTCCGCCGCCGAGGCCCGGCTGCACCAGGCCGGCCCCGAGGAACTCGGCGCGTACGCCGACCTGCTCGCCGCCTACGAGGCGCGCGGCGGCCGGGACGCCGAACGCCGGGTCGCCACCACCCTCCGCCGGCTCGGCGAGCGCACCGCGCTCGACCCGGACCGCCGGCTCGGCACCCTCTCCGGCGGTCAGCGCTCCCGGCTCGCCCTCGCCGCCGCGCTCGCGGCCGAGCCGGAACTGCTGCTGCTCGACGAACCCACCAACGACCTCGACGACGAGGTCGTGCACTGGCTGGAGGAACACCTCCGCGCCCGCCGCGGCACCGTCATCGCCGTCACCCACGACCGGCTCTTTCTGGACCGGGTCACGACCACCATCCTGGAGGTGGACCACGAACGGCACACCCTGCACCGCTACGGCAACGGCTACGCCGGCCACCTGGCCGCCCGCGCGGCGGCCCGGGCGCGCTGGGAGCGGGAGTACGAGGAATGGCGGACCGAGTTCGCCCGGGCCGAGCGGCTCGCCGAGGCCAATATCGGGCGGATCGGCGAGATCCCGCGCAAGCTGCCGCGCGGGTTCAGCGGGGCGGGCGCGTTCCGGGCCCGGTCCCGGGCGCACGGCGCGATGAGCCGGATCCGCGCCGCGCGGGAACGGCTGGAGCGGCTGACCGCGAACCCGGTGCCGGTGCCGCCGGAACCGCTCCGGTTCACCGGGCGGATCGAATCCGGACCGGCAGCCGCCGGGACGGGCGCCGGGGCCGGCACCGTCGAGGTGGCGGACCTGGCCCTGCCCGGACGGCTGGAGCCGGTGTCCTTTCGCCTCGAGGCGGGGGAGCGGCTCCTGGTCACCGGCCCCAACGGGGTGGGCAAGTCCACCCTGTTGCAGCTCCTGGCCGGGGAACTCCCCGCGACGCAGGGTGCCGTGACGGTGCCCGCGCGGATCGGGTTTCTGCGCCAGGACGACCCCTGGGGTCGTGAAGCCCGGTCCGTCGCCGAGCTGTTCGGTGCGGAGTATGCGGACCGGGTCTCCGGTCTCGGCCTGCTCGGCCGGACAGACCTGGACAAACCCCTGCGCATCCTGTCGGCCGGCCAGCGGCGCAAGCTGGAACTGGCCCGGCTGGTCACGGACGCCCCGTACGACCTGCTGCTGCTCGACGAGCCGACCAACCACCTGGCCCCGTCCGTGGTGGAGGACCTGGAGGCGGCACTGGCCCACTACACCGGCACCCTGGTCCTGGTCACCCACGACCGCCGGCTGCGCACCGCATTCGCCGGACACCGGCTCGACCTGACCCACCGGAACCGCCGGCCGGTCCCGGCCGGCTGACCGGTCGCCTCGCGGAACCGCGAGTTTGGCCGCGGCCGGCGCGGGCAGGTGCCCCCTGCCAGCCCGCTGCACCGAGTGGCGGAGAGGCGGTGGCGCGCGTGCGGAACGTGAGTACGCTGCGATACATGACGGGTCACCCTCCGGGGCCGCTCTGGACCGGCCGTGCCTCCAACCGCGCGCAATGGCTGCTCGCCGGTGCGGGTGTCGCGTGCATCGTGCTCGGCATCGTGCTCGCGGTCGACTCCGCATGGAGCTCGGGGATGGTTCCGCTGGTCATGTCCGTGGTCGGCTGCGTGGCGGCCGGCCTGCTGATCCTCTACGGCACCCTTGCGTTTGTTCATGTGCACGTCACCGTCGACGCCGAGGCGGTGGAAGTCCGCTGCGGCCACGTCGGCCTGCCCCGCCGCCGCTTCGCCTTCACCGACATCGTCTCGGTGGTGTTCCTGCCCCGGATCAGCCCCCACGAATGGGGCGGCTGGGGCCTGCGCTGGCGCCCCGAGAAGGGCACCGCGGTCGTGGTCCGGAGCGGCATGGGCCTGGAGCTGAAGCTCGAGAGCGGAAAGATCTTCATCGTCACCGTCGACGACGCGGAGAACGCCGTCCGGGTCATCCGCGCCCACCTCCGCGCCTTGGCGCGGTAGCGCGCCTCCTGCCCGGGCTGCCCCGGCGCGGCCCCCTGCGGGTGCCACGCCGCTGTCCCATGCGCACGTACGGCCACCTGCGCCACGTACGGCGGCGACGTTTCGTCCTGCGATGCGCGTCTCCCGCCCGCGCGGGCTCCGCCCCGCAGACCGCCCGGACAGGGCCTGGTGCCCGCCAGCCGCACAGCCCGGCGACGTACACTCCGCCAATGAGCAGCAGCACCGCCCGCGTGGCCGAGAACGAGCCCCCGCAGTCCCCCGGCCCGGCCGACGGCTCCGCCGCGCCCGGCGAGGCCACCCCTGCCGCCGCCCCCCGGAAGGCCGCCTGGCTGCCGCGGACCGCCGGCGCCGTCCTCTCCGGGGCCCTGCTCTACCTCAGCTTCCCGCCCCGCCCGCTCTGGTGGCTGGCCCCCTTCGCCCTCGCCCTGCTGGCCGGCTGCCTGTACGGGCGGCGCGCGCGGGCCGGCTTCGGCCTCGGCCTGGTCGCCGGGCTCGGCTACCTGCTGCCGCTGCTCATCTGGACGGGCGAGGAGGTCGGCCCGGTGCCCTGGCTGGCGCTGGTCGCCGCCGAATCCCTGTTCATCGGCCTCACCGGGCTCGGCATCGCCCTGGTCAGCCGGCTCCCCGCATGGCCGCTGTGGGCCGCCGCCGTCTGGATCGCCGGCGAGGCACTGCGTGCCCGGTTCCCGTTCGGCGGATTCCCCTGGGGCAAACTCGCCTTCGGCCAAGCCGACGGCATCTTCCTGCCCCTCGCCGCCCTCGGCGGCACCCCGCTCCTCTCCTTCGCCGTCGCCCTCTGCGGATTCGGCCTCTACGCCACCGCCCGCATCGCCCGTACCGCCCCCCGGCGGACCACCGCCGCCCTCGCCGCCCTCACCGTCGCCGCCCCGATCGGTGCCGCCCTCGCCGCCCGGCCGCTGGTCTCCGACAGCCCGCAGGCCGGCACCGCCACCGCCGCCGTCATCCAGGGCAACGTGCCCCGGCTCGGCCTCGACTTCAACTCCCAGCGCCGCCAGGTCCTCGACAACCACGCCAACCGCACCATCCAGCTCGCCGAGGACGTGAAGGCCGGCCGGGTCCCCAAGCCCGACTTCGTGGTCTGGCCGGAGAACTCCTCCGACCTCGACCCGTTCACCGAGCCCGACGCGTACGGGGTCATCGACAAGGCGGTCAAGAAGATCGGCGTGCCCGTGGCGATCGGCTCCGTGCTCGCTCCGCCGACCGGCCCGCTGCGCAACACGATGATCCTCTGGGACCCGGTCGAGGGCCCCACCACCACCTACGACAAGCGGAAGATCCAGCCCTTCGGCGAACGCATCCCGATGCGCTCGGTGGTCCGGCTCTTCAGCTCCGACGTGGACCGGGTCCGCCGTGACTTCGGACCCGGCAAGGAACCCGGCGTCTTCGACATGGCCGGCAGCCGGATCGGCATGGTCACCTGCTTCGAAGCCGCCTTCGACGACGCCGTCCGCTCCACCGTCCGGGCCGGCGCCCAGGTGATCGCGGTCCCCAGCAACAACGCCACCTTCGGGCGGAGCCAGATGACCTACCAGCAGCTGGCCATGGACCGGGTCCGCGCCGTGGAGCACAGCCGCACCGTCCTCGTCCCCGTCACCAGCGGGGTCAGCGCCGTCATCCGGCCCGACGGGAAGATCGTCCAGCAGACGGAGATGTTCACCCCGGACGCCCTGGTCGCCGAGATCCCGCTGCGCACCACCGAGACCCCGGCCACCCGGCTCGGCCCGCTGCCCGAATACCTCCTCCTCGCCCTCGCCGCCGGCGCCCTCGGCTGGCCGCTGCTGCGCCGGGTCCGTGCCCGCCGCAGCGCATAGGGTCGCAGCGCATAGGGTCTGAGGATGACCACACCGGAGTTCATCCGCAAGATCCGCGCCACGGCCGGGCACCAGCTGCTGGTGCTCCCCGGCGTGACGGCCGTTGTCTTCGACGACCGGGGCCGGGTCCTGCTCGGCCGGCGGACGGACACCGGACGGTGGTCCGTCGTCGGGGGGATCCCCGAGCCGGGCGAGCAGCCCGCGGAGACTGCCGTCCGGGAGGTGTACGAGGAGACGGCCGTGCGGTGCGTCGTCGAGCGGGTGGTGCTGGTGGAGATGCTGGAGCCGGTGACCTACCCGAACGGGGACGTCTGCCAGTTCTCCGACGTCACCTTCCGCTGCCGGGCCACCGGCGGCCGGGCACGGGTGAACGACGCGGAATCCCTGGACGTGGCCTGGTTCGAGGTGGACCGGCTGCCCCGGCTCGAACCGTTCGCCCTGCACCGGATCCGGCAGGCGCTGACGGACGAGCCCACCTGGTTCGCCCCCGCCGGGAACCCTGCCGTGAACCCCGACGGGAACCCCGCCGGGCACCCCGACGGCCCGTAGGTCCCTGCCGGCGCCACCGCCTGTGCGATCGTGGTCGGGTGACCACCCTGGAAGACCTCGTCCGGCTGCGCCGGGCCCGTGACCTGATGGACCGCGAGTACGCGGAGCCGCTCGACGTCGCGGCGCTCGCCCGCACCGCCCTGATGTCCCCGGGCCACTTCTCCCGCAGCTTCCGCGCCGCCTACGGCGAGACCCCGTACAGCTACCTGATGACCCGCCGCATCGAGCGCGCCAAGGCGCTGCTGCGGCGCGGCGACCTCACGGTCACGGAGGTCTGCTTCGCCGTCGGCTGTACCTCGCTGGGTTCGTTCAGCTCGCGGTTCACCGAACTGGTCGGCGAGACCCCCAGCGCGTACCGGGCCCGCAGCCATGACGAGGGTGCCGCCATCCCGGCCTGCGTCGCCAAGGTCCACACGCGACCGGTCAGGAACGGAGAAGCGAAACCCGCACCCCGCGCCTAGCGTGAAGCACATGGAAATCAAGCTTTCGCAGTGCTTCATCGCCGTTGACGACCACGACAAGGCGCTCACCTTCTACCGGGACGCCCTCGGCCTCGAGGTGCGCAACGACGTCGGCTTCGAGGGGATGCGCTGGGTGACCCTGGGCGCGCCCTCACAGCCGGACGTGGAGATCGTCCTCGAACCGCCGCTCGCGGACCCGAACGCCTCGCCCGCCGACCGGAAGACCATGGCGGAACTGCTGGCGAAGGGCCTGCTGCGCGGTGTCATCTTCAGCACCGACGACTGCGACGCCGCCTTCGAACGCATCCGCGCCGCCGGGGGCGAGGTGCTCCAGGAACCGGTCGACCAGCCGTACGGCGTCCGCGACTGCGCCTTCCGCGATCCCGCCGGCAACATGCTGCGCTTCAGCCAGCCCCGGAAGCGGTGACCTCCCCGCCCGCGGACCGGTAGAGGTTCCGGGCGGCGGGGCCCATGACCGCGCTGTACGAGACGTCCGGGACCGTGCCGCCGCCCTCGTGCCCGCCGAGCACCCCGGCCAGCGCACCGTCCACCAGCCAGGGGCTGCCGCTGGTGCCGCCCCCCAGGTCGGGGCAGGCGATGCGGCGCTGCGTGTCCGACCACAGTTCGGCGGTGTGGGTGCAGGTCAGCGGGGTTTCCCGGTCGCTCGGGTAGCCGAGGACGGTGACCTCGGCACCGTCCGGCCGGTCGGTGACCACCGGGAACCCGCCCACCACGTCCTGTACGGCACGCCCGCCGACCGGGGCGACCGTGGCGAACGCGAGGTCCGCGTCCGGGTCCTGGGCGCGCCGCCAGGCCGGGTCCACGGACGCACCGGTGAGCTGCCAGATCCCGTACGGTGCGGTGCCGTCGCGGTAGCCGGGGACGAACACCGTCCCGGACACATCGTCGCCGAGGCAGTGCGCGGCGGTGGCGATCAGATCACGGCCCGCGCTCTGCACCACCGATGCGGTGCAGAAGTGGCCGCCGTCCAGGCCGCCCGCGAACAGGGCGCCCACCCGGTCCGCGGTCTCGCCGGGCGGGGCCGGGGCCGTGCGGCCCGCCCCGGCCGAGGCCGTGGCGGCCGGCAGGTCCACGGAGAGCAGTGCGGCCATCGCGGCCATCGCCGCGGTGATGCGGACGGTGCGACGCCGGAGGGTACGGTCGATCATGCTCCGAGCCTGCGACCCCAGGCTGTGAGCGGAGCCCCGGATTCCCTGTGAAAGTGCTGTGAATCGCCACCGCGCGGACCGGCAGGACCGCGCGGACCGGCAGGACCGCGCGGACCGGCAGGACCGCGCGGACCGGCAGGACCGGGCGGACCGGCCGGCCCGCCGGGCGGATCACGGACGGCGTTCGTACACCGTCACCCGCCGGCCGCGGACCTGCTCGTCCGCCACCGCGGTGAACCGCTCCCGCAGGACCGCCAGCTTCACCCGGTCCCGCTCCGCCGAGGCCGGCTTGGCCACCCGCGCCGCGTCCGTCACCAGCAGGACCCGCCGCTGCCCGAGCAGCGCCTCCCGGATCCGGGCCGGATCCGCCTCCTCGCCCTTGAGGGTGCCGGACGCCTGCGGGGACTCGGCCAGCGCGATGTCCGCCAGCCCGCTGAAGGCACCGGGGGAGACCAGCGCGGTGTCGCGCCGGGCGGCCGGTATGAACAGCACCGCGTCCCCGCCCTCCTTGAGCCGGGCCACCTCCGCCGACACCGCCAGCACATCGTCCACCCGGCTCTCCGGAGCCCGCTTCCCCAGCTCCACCGGCAGCAGCGCGACCACGGCCACCCCCACCACCCCCGGCACCAGCAGCCCCGCCGTCCTCGGCGTGCGGCGCGCGGCAAGCCGTACGCCCGCCCCCAGCCCCGCGCCGATCAGCAGCGCCAGACCCAGCAGGCTGAACAGCACGTACCGGTCCAGGAACAGCGGCTGGACCAGGGAGAGCCCGATCAGCCCCAGCTGCGGGACGGCGAGCAGCGGAAGCCCCACCGCGGTGGCCGACAGCCCCCGGCCGCCCCGGGACCGGCCCGCCCATGCGCCGAGCCCGCCGATCGCCAGCAGCACCGCCGGGCCGATCAGCATGTGCCAGGTCAGCGGCGGGATCCAGGACACCTGCCCGGACTGCCCGCGGCTGAACAGGATCAACGGCAGCGCCCCGCAGCCGGCGCCGGCCGCCGCCACCGCCCAGCGCCCGTACACCCGCCGCCCCGCCCGCACCCACAGCAGGGTGGCCGCGTGCGCGGGCAGGATCAGCAGGGACAGCCAGTTCAGCAGCGCGCACACCAGCACCAGCAGCCCGTACGCCGTCCAGCGCGGCCACCCGCCCGGCCGCTGGAGCAGGGTCACCAGCAGCAGGGTGGACAGCCCGGCCCCCGCCGCGACCAGCGCGTACGGCCGGCCCTCCTGGAGGTGGAACTGCACGGCCGGCAGCAGTCCCAGCGCCAGCCCGCCGCCCAGCCCGGCCCAGAACCCGGCCAGCCGCTGCCCAAGCAGTCCCACACAGGCCGCTGCCACGGCCATGGCGAGCACCGACGGCAGCCGCAGGGTGGCCGTGCCCGCCCCGAACAGCTCGAAGAGTCCGTGCATCAGCAGGTAGTAGAGGCCGTGCACGGCGTCCACCTGGCCCAGCATGTGCCAGATCTCGCCCACCGACCGCCCGGCCACCTGCCAGGTCGCCGCCTCGTCCCGCCACACACTGTCCTGCCGGGACAGCCCCCACAGGCCGAGTGCGACCGTCCACAGGGCCGGCACCACCCACACCGCATGCTGTAGCTGCCGCCGCCGGGGACCGGTTATGTGCGAAGTCATGAACTGTTCGGATCCTCGGCGCAGGGTTGTCGGCGGAAGCCACCAGTCTATGGACGCCGCGGAGGGATTCCGCCCCGGCTGTTGTGCACGGCGGAGCGTGATCGCCCCGGGCCGCCGCCCCTAGCCTCACCGCAAGGCGCACGCGCTGTACGAATCGAGGGGCGGTACCCGGTGAACTGGCTCATTCACGACTACCGCGAGAGCGATCTCGCATCCGTCGTCCACCTGATCGACACCACGGCCGAACTCGGCCAGGAATCCGTCTTCTCCCTGGCCGAGTGCATCACGGCACTCACCGACCGGCAGCCCGCCGTGGTCGCCGTCCACCAGGGCGTCCCGATCGGCGCGGCCCTCGCCACCGTCTCGGGGGAGCGGGCCTGGGTGATGCGGATCGCCATCGCCTCCGGGTGGCGCGGGCGCGGTCTCGCCAGCGCCCTGCTGGTCGAGCTGGAGCGGCGGCTGATCGCCGCCCGTGTCGGCCGGATCTCGTACGTGCTCCCGGAAGAGGACCTGCTCGGCGAGGGCCTGCTGAACGCGGGCTACACCCGGCAGCCCGCCGTCGCCTACTTCGAGAAGACCGAACCGCTGCACGGACCCGCGGCCGGGCTCCTCGACGACCTCGGCGGCCGGTTCCTCGCCAACGACCTGTGGGACAAGGTCGCGGGCATGGAGACCGAGAAGGACCTCATCGAGCGGCGCGTGGTGCTGCCGCTCGCCGAGCCCGAGCGGGCGGCACAGCACGGGGTCCGGCCGCCGCGGGCCATCACCCTCTTCGGGCCGCCCGGCACCGGCAAGACCACCTTCGCCCGCGCCATCGCCTCCCGGCTGGGCTGGCCCTTCGTCGAACTGCTGCCGTCCCGGCTCGCCGACGAGGGCAACCTGGCGGCGGCGCTGCGCTCCGCCTTCTCGCGGATCGCGGAACTGGAGCGGGTCCTGGTCTTCATCGACGAGGTGGAGGAGATCGCCCCGGTGCGGACGGAGCCGGCGCAGCCGGGCGGAATCCACGGGGTGACGAACGAGCTGCTCAAGCTGATACCCGGATTCCGGGAGGGGGATGAGCGGCTGCTGGTGTGCGCCACCAACTCGATCCGCTCGCTGGACCCGGCGTTCCTGCGGCCCGGCCGGTTCGACTACCTGATCCCGATCGGTACGCCGGATGCGGGGGCGCGGGCCGCGATCTGGTCCCGCTACACGGCGGGGCGTACGGATGTGGACGTTGCGGCGCTGGTCGGGGCAAGCGAGCTGTTCACCCCGGCGGACATCGAGCACGCGGCACGGATCGCGGCACAGGTGTCGTTCGAGCGGGACCTGGAGTCGGTGGGGGCGCGGGCGGCGGTGGCGGTTCCGCCGGGCGCGAGCACGGAGGACTACCTGGCGGCGGTGGCCCAGTGCCGGCCGACGGTCACCCCGGCGATGACGGGCGAGTTCGCGGCGGACATCACGGCGCACGCCCGGGTCTGAGGCCTCCTGCCCGCGGCACGGATGATCAGTCCACGGAGCAGTCCACGGAGCAGTCCACGGATCAGTCCACGTACGATTCGAGGGTGCCGCGGCGCCGCACGTCGAGGGTGGCGCAGTGGAACGAGCCCGCGAACGGCGCGTAGTGCAGCAGGTCGCACGGGATCGGCTCGAACCCCCAGCCTTCGAGCGCGCGCAGCATGCCGGTGTGGTGCCGCTCCGCGATCACCCGTTTTTCGTCGATCACCAGAACGTTCATGCTGAGCCATTTGCCGCACATCGAGGTGACTTTCAGCAGGTGCTCGTGGATCGGGTCGGGCTCGGGCGCGACCAGGATGTCCCAGGAACCGATGGCCTCGGGAAGCCGGTCGACGTCGATGTATTCGGGATTGACGAGCACCCTGCCCGGCCCGAGCGGGACGAAGGTGGTGTCGATGTGCATGGGCGTGCGGCAGCGGCTCTCGATCTCGTGGATGCGGTAGCCGGGCCCGAGATGGCGGCGCAGCCATTCGATGCCCATCCGGTTGGTGACATTGCTCCGCGTCACGAACAGGTCGCGTCCCGCGCGCACGAAATCCGCCGCGTCGAATACCGGCTCGAATTCGGTGAGGATGTGGCGCATCGGTTCACCGACCGCGGGGATGCGGAAATCCGGCTCGAAGAGTTCGTCGGTGAGCTGGGGTTTCGGGGCCGCCGTCCAGCGGGCGCCGCGCCGGAAATAGTCCTTCAGGATCGACCGATAGGGGTGTGTCTCGAAATACCGGCACGGCCAGGCCATCGGGGTCTCGATGATCTCGTCGCCGATCACCAGCATGCTGTCGCGCGGACAGGTGCTGGTGAAGCCGCGTGAGGACCAGTCGGGGGTGCCGAAGCGCCGCCGGTGGTCGACCGGGTCCGGGCGGCGGACGGTGACACCGAGGGATTCCAGGAGTTCGATGAACCGGTCGAGCTCCTGCTGTGCCGGTTCGACCAGCCGGCGCGGATAGCCGAAGCCGGCCGCGAGCCCCTGCAACCGGGCACCCCAGGGCGGAATGTTGCAGGCCACGACCGGGTGCTTGGAGGGAATCGTCGCGCCTTCGAGGCGCCCGACGATGACCTCCTCCAGCGGGTCCCACTCATTGTGCGAATTGACCGGCGACAGATTCATGACTCACTGTATCCGCGCGATGGCGGAAACGAGTGGGATGCCACGGCGGCGCCCCGGCCGGGGAGGCGCCGCCCCGGAGCCGGGGAGGTCCGGCTTCCCGGACCTCCCCGGCCAGTGGGTCAGGCCGCGGTCGCCCGCTCCTCCCGTGCGGTGATCATGGCGTGCAGCCGGTCGGCGGCGGCCCGCCCGAAGGCCGGATCGTTGATGTGGGTGTCGTAGTCGAACAGTTCGGCGGAGGCACCCCGCAGCCCCTCCCGCAGCGCCGTGAACAGGGCCGAGTCCGCAGCCGGATCGTGGTACGGGCCATCCGGCGCGCCCAGGGTGGACAGCCCGTGCAGCGGTACGCACACGGCGGTCGGCCCGGTGGCCGCCCGCAGTTTGGCCGCCACCAGCCGGCCCAGTTCGGTGCACTCCGCCTCGGTGGTACGGATCACCGTGATGGACGGATTGTGGACCCGGACCCGCCGGTAGCGGACCCGCTCGGGCAGCTTCTCCAGCGGCCCGAACTTCACCATGTCCAGCGCCCCCAGGCTCACCACCTGCGGGACGCCGGCCCGCCCGGCCGCGGTGAGCCGGTCGGGGCCGGCGCTCAGGCTGCCCCCGCACAGCTCGTCCGCCAGCTCGCTCAGGGTCAGGTCCAGGACCCCCGCGAACACCCCCTGGCCCGCCAGGGACTCCAGGGTGCGGCCCCCGGTGCCGCTGACATGGAAGACCAGGACCTCGTAGCCGAGTTCGGTGAGTCGTTCGCGGGCCGCGTCCACCCCGACCGTGGTCACCCCCGCCATGCTGGCCGCTATCAGGGGCCGCTCGCCAGAGCTGCGCAGGCCCGGCCGGACGGCCCGGGAGGAGGCCTGGGAGGAGGCCTGGGCGAAGCCCTTCGCCATCCCGGCCGCCGCGTCCGCCGCATTCGCCAGCACTGGCGCCGACACCGTGTTGATGCCTGCGATGTCCACCACGCTGTACATCATGGTGATGTCCGAGGAGCCGACGTACACGGACACGTCCCCGGAGGCCATCGAGGACACCATCAGCTTCGGCACGCCCAGGGGCAGGGCCCGCATGGCGCGGGTCGCGATGGAGGTGCCGCCGCTGCCTCCGATGGCGAGTATCGCGTCCAGCCGCCCCTCGGCGTGCAGGCGTAACACGGTGGCCTCGGCCCCGCGGGCCATCGTGGTGACGGCGGCGCCCCGGTCGGCCGCCGCCCGTAGTTCC
The DNA here is from genome assembly GCF_008642295.1 of Streptomyces venezuelae. Lineage (GTDB taxonomy): Bacteria > Actinomycetota > Actinomycetes > Streptomycetales > Streptomycetaceae > Streptomyces > Streptomyces venezuelae_C. The sequence goes on from NZ_CP029190.1 coordinate 6,848,444, forward strand.
GACAGTTCCGTTCCGGCTGCCCGGGCCACCGCTTCGCGGGGCACATCGGCGGGCACCCGGGGGTCGCCCATCACTCCTGTGTCGACCAGGATCACATCGACGCCGGCGCGCAGCAGCCGTTCGCGCAACCAGCCGTACTCCACACCCTTGGTGTCCAGGGTTCCCACCAGCACGACGTTCGTCATGTGTGCAATGTCCACGGGGACGGCACGGCTGGCAACCCCGCCCGCGATCAATCGGCCAACAGTCCCAACAGCCGCTCCAGAAAGGCTACTTGGGACACGATCAGCCGACTGCGGGCCGCTGCGGGGGTGAACCAGGCCACCCGGTCCAGTTCCGGGAACTCCTCGGTCCGTCCCGAGCCCTGCGGCCACTCCAGCGTGAACGTGCCCGGCTGCATCAGGGCCGGATCCAGGTCCGCTTCCACCGCCCAGACCGTCACCAGTTTCCCGTTGGCCTGCCGCACCTCGCCGAGCGGCAGGTACGGGCCGTCCGGCGGCGGCAGCCCGATCTCCTCCGTGAACTCCCGGCGGGCCGCGGCCCGCGGGGTCTCGTCCGGCTCGTACTCGCCCTTCGGGATCGACCAGGCCCCGGCGTCCCGGCGCTCCCAGAACGGCCCGCCCATATGGCCCAGCAGGACCTCCACCGCCGCCTCCGGCCCGGTACGGCGGAACAGGAGCAGCCCGGCACTGCGCTTCTGCGTCATGGGCCATGCCTTCCCCGCGCGGCGGCGGTTCAGTGGCGGCGGTTCAGTGGTGGTGCGGGCCCTCGCGGTGCACCGGGCCGTGCGGGGCGGAGCAGTGCGCGTCGTCCGGTTCCTTACCCGCCCGGCCCACTCGGAGCAGGGTCTCCTGGGCGTGGTCCACCTGCAGGGTGGTGTGGGTGATCCCGTAGTCGGCGCCCAGCAGCTTCTCCAGGTCGCGCCGGACGGCGTGGCAGTCGCCCTCGGGCTCCACCAGGACGTGCGCGGACAGGGCCGCCTCCCCCGAGGTGATCGTCCAGATGTGCAGGTCGTGGACTTCGGTGACCGGCCCGTGGGCGACCAGCCGGTCGCCGACCGCATCCGGGTCCACATGGGCGGGGGCCGCCTCCAGGAGGATCCGCCCGGATTCGCGGACCAGTCCGTAGCCCGCCTTCACCATCAGCGCCACCACGACCAGGGTGGCGATGGCGTCGGCCTGGACGAATCCGGTGGTCAGGACGATCAGGCCGGCCACCGCGGTGCCGATGAACGCGAACAGGTCGTTGAGGATGTGCTGGTAGGCGCCCTCGACATTGAGCGAGGTGCGGTTCGCCCTCGAGATGCACCAGGCCGCCAGAACGTTCACCACGATGCCGGCCAGCGCCGTCACCAGCACCAGCCCGCCCTCCACCTCGGGCGGATCGAGCAGCCGCCGGACCGCCTCGTACGCGAGCCAGACCGCCAGCAGCAGCAGGGTCAGTCCATTGGCCTGGGCGGAGAGTATCTCCGCGCGCTTCAGCCCGTACGTATAGCCGCCACGGGCCGGCCGGGCCGCCAGCCGCATCGCGATCAGCGCCAGCACGATGGAGACGGCGTCGGTCAGCATGTGCGCGGCGTCCGAGATCAGGGCCAGGGACTGCGCCACGATGCCGATGACCACCTCGACGGCCATGAAGGCACAGATCAGTGACAGGGCGATGGCCAGCCAGCGGCGGTCGGCGTCCGCGGCCACTCCGTGGTCGTGTCCGTGTCCGGGCCGGTGGTCGTGTCCGCGGTCGTGTCCGTGCCCCTGGTCGTGCCCGTGGTCGTGTGCGCGGTCGTGTGCACCCATGGCGTCCCCCGTGTGTTCGGTTACCGACGCGTGAAGTGAAGCGCACCTTTCCGAGATCGGCAAAGGCTGCAACGGGGACCGTTGTCATTACCCATAAGAAGGCTCTGACCTGCGGTTATGCCGGGTCGGACGGATCGTGGGAAAATCTGGTCATGGTCCAGCGCCCTGGTGTGCCGACCGCGCCCGAGCTCGTCCTGGAGACGGACACGGGCTCCACCGTGATGAGTCCGGGCCGGACCTACCGCGTCGGCCGGGACCCGCTGAGCGAGATCTTCCTCGACGACGCCCGGGTCTCCTGGCACCACGCGAACCTCCACATCGACGGGGACCACTGGACCGTGGAGGACGAGGACAGCACCAACGGAACCTGGGCCGACGGCCGCCGCATCCACGCCTGGGAGATCGGCCCCGGCAGCGAACTCCGCTTCGGCAGCGCCCTCGACGGACCGCGCGCCGTCCTGCTCGGGCCACCGGACGGTGCCGGGCCCGCAGGGGCCGCCGGGGCCGTCGGGACCGCCGGGCCCGCGGGCGTCGGCAACCCCTCCCTGACCAGCACCTTCCGACAGCCCACCGCCGTCCGGCCGCTGCCCGCGCGGACCACCGTACGGATCGGCCGCGACCCCGGGAACGACCTGGTCATCGAGGATCTGGTGGTCTCCCGCCGGCACGCCGAACTCCGCTCCCTCGCCGACGGCAGCCACGAGATCGCCGACCTCGGCAGCCACAACGGCACCTACCTCAACGGCGCGCCCGTCGAAACCGCCCGCGTCGCCGACGGCGACATCATCGGCATCGGCCACTCCGCCTTCTGCCTGGTCGGCGACGAACTCCAGGAGTTCATTGACACCGGCGAGGTCTCCCTCGACGTCCAGGACCTCACCGTGGCCGTCGACCACGGCCGCAAGACCCTCCTCGACCAGGTCTCCTTCCCGGTCGGCGCCAGATGCCTGCTCGCCGTCGTCGGGCCCAGCGGGGCCGGGAAGTCCACGCTGCTCGGCGCCCTCACCGGGCTGCGCCCCGCCGACCGCGGCGCCGTCCTCTACGACGGCCGCGACCTCTACCGCGACTACGCCGAACTCCGCAGCCGGATCGGCCTGGTGCCGCAGGACGACATCCTGCACTCCCAGCTCACCGTCCGCCGCGCCCTCTCGTACGCCGCCGAGCTCCGCTTCCCGCAGGACACCGCGGCGGCCGAACGGGAAGCACGGGTCGACGAAGTGATCGGTGAGCTCGGTTTGGAGCAGCGCTCCGACCAGCCGATCCACAGCCTCTCCGGCGGCCAGCGCAAACGCGTCTCGGTCGCCCTGGAGCTGCTGACGAAGCCCTCCCTGCTGTTCCTGGACGAGCCCACCTCCGGCCTCGACCCCGGCATGGACCGGTCCGTGATGCACATGCTGCGCGGCCTGGCCGACGACGGCCGCACGGTCATCGTGGTCACCCACAGCGTGCTCAGCCTCGACGTCTGCGACCGGCTCCTGGTCCTGGCGCCCGGCGGGCGGATCGCCTACTACGGACCTCCGGCCGAGACCCTCCGCTTCTTCGGCTTCGAGCAGTGGCCGGAGGCCTTCGAGGCCTTCGAGAACCGGCGGGACCGGGACTGGGCGGGGGAGTACCGGGCCTCCTCCTACCACCACAGGTACGTCGCCGGCCCCGGACGGCAGCCGGCGCCGTCCGCGCCGGCTGACCTGCCCGGCGGCCGGGAGTCCGGCACCGGCACCGGCACCGGTACCGTGTCCCCGCCGCCCAAGGCGCAGAGCTGGGGCGCCCAGCTCTCCACCCTGGTGCGCCGCTATGCCGCCGCGCTGAGCGCCGACCGCACCTTCCTCGTCATCATGATCGCCCTGCCGTTCGTGATGGGCGCGATGGCCCGGGCTCTCGCCGGATCCGCCCTCACCGTCGAGACCGCGATGAACGCCCTGCTCATCCTGTGCGTCGGCGGAGTACTCACCGGCGCCGCCAACGCGGTCCGTGAACTCGTCAAGGAACGGGTCATCTACCAGCGGGAACGGGCCGTCGGGCTGTCCCGCTCCGCCTATCTGATGTCCAAGGTCGTGGTCCTCGGCGCCATCACCGTCGCCCAGGCCGTGGTCCTCACCCTGGTGGGCCTTTACGGGGTCGATCTCAACGCCCCGGACGGCCGGGGCGTCCTGTTCCCACCCCTGATCGAGATCACCCTCGCGGTGGCCCTGCTGGCCTTCACCGCGATGATGCTCGGCCTGCTGGTCTCCGCACTCGTCCGCAAGGAGGAGGTCACCATGCCGCTGCTGGTCCTCCTCGCCATCGTCCAGGTCGTCTTCTGCGGCGCCCTGCTCAAACTCGACGGAGTACCGGTGATCGAACAACTGGCCTGGCTGGTGCCGTCCCGGTGGGCGCTCGGCGCCATGGCGGGCACCATCGACCTCGGTGCGATCGTGCCCGGCAAGCTCACCCAGGACCCGCTGTTCGCCCATGACGCCGGCGTCTGGCTGCTCAACATGGGCATGCTGATCGCGCTGTCCGTCCTGTTCGGCGTCCTGGTGCTGCGGCTGCTGCGCCGGCACGAGCCCGCGATCATGCGGAAGTAGCGCCGGACATGACCCAGCCCCGGAACGCCGACACCGGCACTCCCACCGTCCGTGCCGCTGCCGCCCCCGCCGCGCCTGCCGCCCCCGTCGCTCCCGCCGACCCGCTGTCGGGCTTCCACCCCACGCATGTGGTCCCCCAGGACGGGCTGCCAGCCTGGGAGGGCCCCGACCTGTCGCGGCCCACCTCGCCCCTCGACCCCTTCCTGCCGGTCGAGCTGCTCGCCCGGCGCGGCGAATGGGGCGAGATCCGGTGCGCCAACGGCTGGACCGCCTGGGTCGACGGGCGGCTCCTGGTGGCCGTCCCGCAGCCGCCGCCCACGGCCGGCCGGCCGCTCACCCGGGCCGAGGACCCCCGGCCGCTGCTGGACCGTACCGCCGAAGCCCTCGACCGCTACCGCCAGGCCAGCCGGGACCGTACCGCCGGCCGCTGCGACACCGAGACCTTCCGGCAGGCCACCCACGGCCTGCGGGCCGGAGTGGTGCTGGACGGGGAACGCGTCTGGCTCTACGACGACACGGCCGGCCGCTGGATGTACGGGGACGGAGCCCGGCTGGCCACCTACGCCGTCGCGGCCGGACCGGGCAGCCACCCGGACGAACCCGCCGCACCACACCCGGCCACATCCGAAACCCCGGAGCCGAGCCCGCCCACCCACCCGCCCACCCGCATCGTCGGGCCCGGTGCACCCTGATGACCGACGACCTCCCCAAGCCCCCCGAGCCGGCCGAGCCGACCGGGCCTAACGAGCCGACCGGGCCTAACGAGCCGACCGGGCCTGACGAGCCGACCGGGCCGGTCGGGCCCACCGAGCTGCGTGGCCCCACCGAGCTCCGCGGGCCCACAGAGCCGAACGAGCCGAACGAGCCGAACGGGTCCGCCGGGCCCGGTGATGCGGGTGGGCTCCGCGAGCCGCCCGAATCCTCCGGGCTTCCGGTGGGCCGCCCCTCCGACCTCCACGGGCGGCGGATCGCCGACTACCGGGTGGAGGCCGAGATCGGCCGCGGCGGCATGGCCGTCGTCTACCGGGCCACCGACCTGCGCCTGGACCGCACCGTCGCCCTCAAACTGCTCGCCCCCGAACTGGCCCGCAACGACACCTTCCGACGACGTTTCGTACACGAATCGAAGGTGGCCGCGGCCATCGACCACCCGCACATCGTGCCCGTGTTCGAGGCCGGCGAGACGGAGGGCATCCTCTACATCGCCATGCGCTACGTCCCCGGACTCGACCTGCGGGCCCTGCTGGACCGCAGCGGACCGCTGCCCGTGGAAACCGCCGCCCGGATCGCCGTACAGATCGCCTCGGCCCTGGACGCCGCCCACGACCACAACCTGGTCCACCGGGACGTGAAACCCGGCAACGTCCTGATCGCCGCGGGCACCGACACCGACCACCCCGAGCACGCCTACCTCACCGACTTCGGGCTGACCAAGAAGTCGCTCTCGCTGACCGGTTTCACCAGCGTCGGCCAGTTCGTCGGCACCCTCGACTACGTGGCCCCCGAGCAGATCTCGGGCAAGCCCGTCGACGGCCGCTGCGACGTCTACAGCCTCGGCTGCGTGGTGTACGAGACCCTCACCGGCGGCCCGCCCTTCCGGCGGGACGACGACATGGCCCTGCTCTGGGCGCACCAGTACGATCCGCCGCCGCCGGTCACCGAGCAGCGGCCCGAGCTGCCGCCCGCCGTGGACGAAGTCCTGGCGCGCGCCCTCGCGAAGTCCCCGGAGGACCGCTGGCCCACCTGCCTGGAGTTCGCGGTGGCCTTCCGCGGGGCCGCCACCACGCCCGGCGGACACGCGCCGCCCCGGACCCCGGACCACGGCCCGGCGGACACCGTGGTCGTGGACACCGCGCAGGCGGGCACACGCCCGCCGGACACCCCGCCGGACTCCCCGCCGCCCCCGCCGCCGGACTGGGCCCTGCCGGTGTTCGGCGCCCGCGCCCCCGGGTCACCGCACCAGGCCCACTAGACGCTGCCGCCCCGACGCTGCACGGGCTTCGCCAGCAGGGCACCGAGGAACCCCGCCACCGCGCCCCACACCAGGGCCAGGCCGACCGTGCGCCACAGCACCGCGTACAGTTCCACCGAGGCGTTGAGTCCCTCGACCTCGCCGATGCCCAGCACCGACAGCCCGAACTGGGCCTGGACCCGTCCCAGCAGGCACACCGTCAGTACGGTCAGGGCCAGGGTCACCGCCAGGTGCAGCGCATGCTGCCAGGGCCGCACCCGCGCAGGGGAGCGTACGGCGGCCAGGAAGCCCGTACCGAGCAGCAGCACGGCCGCCACGGCCACCAGCCACCAGGCCCGCGGATCCCGTTCGGCCAGGGTGCCCACATCCACCATGGACAGGTCGGGCGTCCGCAGCACCTCGTCCAGCAGCCGCGGCATCGGCAGCCCGAAGGGGCCCTCCACCCTGCCCTGCCAGGCGCCGCCGAGGCCCACGGTGAGCGCGAGCCAGACCAGGTTCGGCAGCCCGAGCAGCAGGACGGCGAGGGTCTCCGGGGCCCGGCCCCGGGTCAGCGCCACCACCAGCCCGATCACCGCGCCCAGCACCACGTACGCCAGGAGCAGTACCACCGCCGCATGGGCGGCCGGGCGGACCGCCGCATGGAAGCGGACCAGCCCGGCGGGCAGCGGAGCGCTGCGCGACACCAGCAGGGTGATCACCAGCAGGCCCAGGATCCACAGCAGGCCGAACAGCAGGGTGCCGGGCAGATCCGCCCGGAAGGCCACTGTCGGTCCGGAGTCGAGGAGTTCGCCGATCTCGCCGATCGGGGAGTCGCCGGTGGAGATTCCGAAGGTGTGGTGGGCGAACAGGGCGAAGCCGGTCAGGGCCAGCAGCCACAGCAGTACCAGCGGGGCGGCTCGGGCGAGGAGCTCGCCGCCGCCGGCCACGGCCCGGCCGCGCAGCGGACGCAGGAAGCCGGATCCGACGGCCAGGGCGCCGGCCAGGCTCACGGACAGCGGCAGCACCGCGAGGCCGGCCTGGGCCTCGGCCAGGAATCCGGCCCCGCCGGACAGCTCCACCGAGCCGCCGGCGGCCATCACCACGACCGCGGCCACCACCTTCGGATAGGCCCCGCCGGGCAGGTCACCGGCGCCCGCGAAGGCCAGACCGGCCGCGGCGACCGCGGTCATCGCAACGAACCCCGCCAGCACCGCGAGCACGGCGTCACGCCAGGAACGGCTCACACGGCCACCGTAGGCAGCCTCCGCTCCGTGGCACCACCTGAACGGCGCAGGCACGGGTGCGGGGGAGTGACGGTTGTCCGGAGACTTCAGGGAACGCACCTCCTCCGATCCTCCGAACGGGAGAGCACCGTGACGACGCAACCCTCGGGCACGCCGCCGCCGGAGCGCCCCACCGGTCCGCCGTCCGGGCCGTTGTCGGGCGGTGGCGCGGCGAGCGGCGGCGGTGGCGGTGCCAGAGGTGCGGCCGGCGGCCCGGGCGGGCCCCCTGGCCCCGGAGGGCCCACCGGCCCGCCGGGGCCACCAGAGCAGCCGGAGCCGCCGGGCCCGCCGGAGCCGCGGCGGCCCGGCGGAACGCCCTGGTGGCGGTCGGTTCCCCGGCTGGCGACCGTGATCGTGGCCCTGGCCGTCGCCGTGGTGCTGGCGGTAGTGCTCACCCGGCCCGACGGGAAGCCCGCGGTCACCGGCGGAGAGCTCTTCCTCGAGCCCGCGGGATCGGCCGGCCGGGCACCGTTCACCGAGTCCACCGCCACCACCAGCGGCGAGCAGGAGCCCCGGCCGGCCGTCACGGCCGCCCAGCCGACCGGCACGGCCACCGTCGCCACCCGCCCCCACACCGGCGATCAGCCCGGCCTGTACGGCGGTACCAGGGACACTGCCAGCTGCGACGTCGAGAAGCAGATCCGGGTGCTGGGCGAGCAGCCCGCGAAGAACGCGGCCTTCGCCGCGGCGCTCGGCAGGCAGCCGGCGGAGGTGCCCGGCTACCTGCGGTCCCTCACCCCGGTCCAGCTGCGGGTGGACACCAGGGTCACCAACCACGGCTACGAGGACGGCCGGGCCACCGCCTACCAGGCCGTACTCGAGGCGGGGACGGCGGTGCTGGTCGACGACCGGGGGGTGCCGCGGGTGCGGTGCGCCTGCGGGAACCCGCTGGGGGAGCCGGTGGCGCTGAAGCCGAACTCGACGCGGCACGGGAAGCCCTGGGCGGCGTACCACCCACAGAACACGGTGGTGATCGCGCCCGCCCCGAAGACGGTCAAGAAGATCGTGATCTACGACCACCAGAGCCGCGGTTGGTACGAACGCGAGCGAGGGCACGCCCCGGAGCCGGACAAGCCCGTCCCCCGCCCGCCGGCCCCGGTACACCCGGCCTCCCCACCCCCAACGACGGAGCCCGCACCGAACACCCCCTCCCCAACCCCAACGCCCACCCCACCCCCGACCTCGGCCACCACCACATCGAAGCCACCCGGCCTGACCGGGGAGACCCCAACCGCCACGCCGTCCGCCCCAACCACCCTCAGCCCCCCGCCCCCGCCCCCGTCCCTGCCCCCAACCCCACCGCCCCCGCCCGAGCTC